>CABXGL010000001.1 GCA_902511755.1 uncultured Bacteroidota bacterium
ACCTAAAGCAGCATGCTACTAACCCCGTAAATTGGTTTCCTTGGGGAAATGAGGCGTTAAATGAAGCCAAAAACAATGACAAACTTTTATTAATAAGTGTAGGCTATTCATCTTGTCATTGGTGTCATGTTATGGAAGAAGAAAGTTTTGAAAATGATGATGTTGCAAAAGTGATGAATTCAAAATTTATAAATATTAAGGTAGACAGGGAGGAAAGGCCAGATATTGATGAAATATACATGAAAGCCTTGGTATTAATGACAGGAAGTGGAGGTTGGCCAATGAATATTATAGCATTACCTGATGGAACGCCAATTTGGGGAGGGACATATGTGCCCAAAGATCAGTGGATACAAGTTTTGAATCAAGTGAATGAGTTTTATAAAACCAGAAAGGACGATGTTTTGGAATATGCAAAAAATGTTAGAGATGGAGTTAAAAAAAGAATCTTTAATTAAGCCAATTACTAAAGAAACCAACTATACATCGGATCTTCAAAATAATCTTGCCAACAAAGCATTTAATTTTACTGACAAAATAAATGGGGGAATTGGCCTAGGCCAGAAGTTCCCACTACCATCTTTTATCAATTTCTTTTTAAGATATTCCAAATTAACTGAGAATAAGGAAATGAAATCTTTTGTTAAAAATACATTGATGAAAATTTCCCGGGGCGGAATAAATGATAGAGTCGAAGGAGGATTTCACAGATATACAGTTGATAACAAATGGCATATTCCTCATTTTGAGAAGATGTTGTATGATAATTCTCAATTATTAAGTGTTTTCTCAAAAGCTTATATGGCCTTTAATGAACCGAGATTTAGGGAAGAAATTTATAATATCTATGAGTTTTTAGAATTAAAGATGACAAGCAAGAATAATTTAATTTTTTCCAGTATTTCGGCAGACACGAATTATCAGGATGGCACTAAAGAAGAAGGAGATTTCTATATATGGAAAAAAGAGGAATTAAAAGAGATTTTAAAAGAAGATTATAATTGGGTAAGCAAATATTATAATATAAATGAAACGGGATATTGGGAACGAGAAAGCTATGTTTTTTATCAGACCATTTCTGACAACCAGTTTGCTTCGGATATGGGACTGGAAATCAATCAATTTAAGAAGAAATTAGAATCAATTAATAAAAAGCTTTTCAATTATAGAGAAAAAAGAGTGCAACCTATAATTGACACCAAAATTGTTTTTTCTTGGAATGCATTAGCAATCCGAGGATTCATTGATGCTTATAAAGCAACAGGAGACAATAAGTTTTTAAACAAAGCAATAGCAATCAATAAAGGTTTAGAAGAGAAAATGATACAAGGGAATAAGATTGCACATACTAATGGTCAAAGTTTTGACAATCAAGTTTTATTTTTTGAAGATTACAGTTATTATATAGATGCATTAATTGGATTATATGAAGCTACATATGAAATAGATTGGATTAAAAAGGCAGTCGCTTTTACAAAATTTAGTAATTTGGAATTTCAACAAGACAATTCTTTTTATAAATTTTCTTCAAATCAAGAATTGCTGTATTCAGATATTTTAATCCATCTTGAAGACGGAGTAACACCATCGGCTAATTCTGTTATGAATTATAATTTATTTAGACTTTCACATTATTTGGGAGATAAAGATTTTTCAATCCATGCAGAAAAAATGATTAATAATATTATTACCAATTTAGAAAGCAGAGTTACGGATCATATGTTTTGGTTTTGGGCATCACTAAATTATTCTGACAGCTTTTTTGAACTTGCTATTAGTGGTCCAGATGCAAAACGAAAAGGGAAGGAATTATCATTAGAATATCTTCCTAATGCAATAATAGCCGCATATGATGAACCTTCTGATTTGTATTTGCTTAAAGATAGGTTTGTTAAAGAGGTAACCTATATATATGTTTGCGTCGATAATACATGCAAATTTCCTGTTACAAACATAAAGGAAGCCCTCAAATTAATGGATTAATAATTAAAAAAAATAAGACCATGAGAATATTTAATAGTACAATTTTTTTTACAGCATTAGTTTTAATTTTTTTGAATTCATGCGATCAAAAGCCCTCTGTAGAAACACCAAATGTCATTTTTGTTTTAACAGATGATCTAGGATTTCAGGATCTAAGCTCTTATGGATCTCCCATGATAAAAACACCAAATCTAGATTTGCTAGCAAAGCAAGGAGCTTTACTTAATTCATACTATTCGTCTCAAGCCGTATGTTCTGCTTCTAGAGCATCTATATTAACAGGAACTTATCCAAATAGAATTGGGTTTAGCGGAGCTTTAGGACCAAATTCCAAAAAGGGAATCCATCCCGATGAATTGTTAATCTCGGAAATGTTAAAAGAGCAAGGTTATCAAACAGCTATATATGGAAAGTGGCATCTAGGTGACAATGAAAAATTTCTTCCTACCAGACATGGCTTTGATGATTTTTATGGGATACTATATTCTAATGACATGTGGCCATATCATCCTGAACGACCCAATAGTTACCCAGATTTAATGTTATATGAAAATGAAACGCCAATTCAAGTTCTGAATGATCAGTCGAATTTAACTAAAGAATTGACTCAAAAGAGCGTAGATTTTATTAGTAAAAACAAAGACAATCCTTTTTTCCTTTATTTAGCACATCCACAACCACATGTTCCTCTTTTTGCATCTTCGGATTTTAATGGAAGATCTAAAAATGGGCTATACACAGATGTAATAGAAGAAATAGATAATTCAATCGGATTAATAATAGAGGCATTAAAAGAAAATGGTTTAGAAAAAAACACAATAGTAGTTTTTACTTCTGATAATGGACCATGGCTTTCTTATGGTGGACATGCTGGGTCCACAGGAATTTATAGAGAAGGGAAGGGAACTACATGGGAGGGTGGACAAAGAGTGCCTTGTATTGTTTGGTATCCAAAAGAGATTAAGCCAAACACTGTGATTTCCACTCCTCTTATGGGGATAGATTGGCTTCCAACCTTTGCAAGTGTTACAAATGCAAGTCTTTCTAAAAATAAAATAGATGGTAAAAACATTTGGAAAACGTTAACTATGGAGGAGGAAAAAGATCCACATGAAGCCCTATTCTTCTACTATCATGTTAATAGTCTTCATGGAATTAGGTATGGAGATTGGAAAATGTATTTCCCTCATAGATACAGAACATTAAATGGTAGAATGGGGACAAATGATGGAATCCCTATTAAATATGAATATATTAATTTAGAAGCAAAAGAGCTCTATAATTTAATAGACGATCCCTCAGAAACAAAAAATGTTTATGATCAATATCCAGATATTGTAAAAAAAATTGAGATTTTAGCTGAAATTAAAAGAAGTGAAATAGGTGATATTTTAACAAATTCAATAGGATCAGAAAATAGACCAGTTGGATTGATTAATTAATTTATGAATAAAAGAAGAAATTTTATTAAAAAATCTATTTTAGGATCTGTAGGGGCATCTTCTTTAATAAAATGTGATGTACCAACAAAATCAAATTCAGATATTCCAGCTACTTATCCACGAATAATCTCCACTTGGAATCATGGCCTTCCGGCAAACAATGAAGCATGGGAAAACTTAATGGATGGCAAAAATGGAATTTCTGCGATTGAGGCAGGAGTGAAAATATCAGAAGCGGATCCTAAAATTAGATCTGTTGGGTATGGTGGTTTCCCAGACAGAGAAGGGATAGTGACCTTAGATGCTTGCATTATGGATAAAAATAGTAATTGTGGCGCTGTTAGTTTTTTGCAAAATATTAAACACCCTATTTCTGTAGCAAGATTGGTTATGGAAGAAACGCCTCATGTTATGCTTTCAGGAAAAGGAGCTTTAGAGTTTGCAATTTCTAAAGGTTTCAAACAAGAAGATTTATTAACTGAAGAATCAAAAAAGGATTGGATAAAATGGAAGAAGGAATCAAAATATAAACCTGTAATCAATATTGAAAATCACGATACTATAAGTATGTTATTGATTGATAATAATGGAGATTTATTTGGAGCGTGTACTACAAGTGGAGCCGCATGGAAAATGCATGGTAGAGTTGGAGATTCTCCCATTATTGGAGCAGGACTGTTTCTGGACAATGAAGTTGGAGCAGCAGCAGCAACTGGACTAGGAGAAGCTGTTATTAGAACTTCTGGAAGCGCTATGGTTGTAGAACTAATGAGGCAAGGGCATTCACCATTAGATGCTTGTAAATTGGTAGTCGATAGAATTTCTAAGATACATAGATCGGGACCAGATTGGGATTATTTACAAGTGGGATTTATAGCAATAAATAAAAAAGGAGAATACGCTGGATATAGTTTGAGAAAAGGCTTTGATTATGCAGTTTGTGATAATGAAAACCAGAACAGATTATTAAAGGCTAATTATTCTATTTAAAAGAGATGTTAGAGTTTTTACAATATTTAGGAAAATTTCATCCGGTAATTCTTCATTTACCTATAGGAGCTCTATATTTTACATTTTTCTTATCTATTTCTGAAAAGATTTTTAAAGAAAACTTCTTAAATTCTATAAGAATTGGGCTTGGATTTTCTTTTGTTTTTGCTGTGATTTCTTGTTTCCTAGGATATTTTCTTTCATTAAGTGGAGATTACGGAGAAGAAACTTTAAATATTCATATGTGGCTTGGGATATCTACAGCAGTTTTTAATGGTGGACTTTTATGGATACATAAAAAGGAGATTTATAAAAAATACTTTATCACTTTTTTTGGATTTACGATAGTTTTATTAACTGTTACTGGTCATTATGGAGGAAGCATGACCCATGGTGAAGGGTTTTTAAAATTACCAGAATTTAAAGACGAAATTGTATTTTATGAAAAAGATAGTTTAGATCTGTATGCAGAGGTAGTTAGACCTATATTAGATAATAAATGCATAAAGTGCCACAGTCAATCAAAAAGAAAAGGAGAGTTGTTATTAACTTCACAACAAGACATTTTAAAAGGGGGAAAATCTGGGAGTATATTACTTGCCAATAACTCACTTAAAAGTCACTTATATAACTATCTTGTTTTACCCTTAGAAGAAGATCTTCATATGCCTCCTAAAGGTAATTCACAGTTGAAAGCATATGAAATAGAATTGATTAAGTATTGGATAGATTCTGGAGCCAGTTTCGAAAAATTTGAGCAAACTATAGATGTAGATTTAAATTTAGCTAGAAATTTAGCTTCATTTTTCCCAAAACCTAAGGCAATAGCTCCTCTTCCAAATAAGAGTGATTTAGAAAAATTACAAAACTTAAATTTTAGATTAGAAAGAAATAGTAATGAAAATAATTTTATTGAAGCTAAGTTTTTAGGCAAGGAACTTCAATCAAAACATTTAAAAGCTTTATTGAAAATAAAAAATCAATTGATCAAATTAGATTTAAGCAATACAAATCTGGATGATAAGTTAATGGCTAAATTAAAGAGCTTAGAAAATTTAAAATACTTAAAGTTAAACGATACAGAAATCTCTGATAAAGGCCTTGCTTCAATTAATAAATCAGTAGAAAGTTTAAACCTAAATAATTCTTCTGTTACATATGAAGGGTTAGTTTCTTTTTTAGAAAATTCAAATTTGAAAAAAGTTTATTTATGGAATACTAATATTAGTCTTGATAAGCAAAAAGAACTCAATGAAAGTTATACAGTGGAGTTTAATTTTGGAGCTAAGAATTTTGCTAAGGGCATGCCATTATCTTTACCTGTAATAATTTCTGAGCAAACCCTTTTTAAAGACTCTTTATCAATTGAAATTTATAAGTCATTGGGAAATCCTAAATTTAGATACACTACAAATGGTGAGGAACCGGACTCGCTATCTACACTATATACGGAGCCCATAAAAATTAATAACACATTAACCTTTAAAGTCAAAGCTTTTAAAAAAGGATGGAAGAATAGTAAAACCCTCAAAGTGGATTATGTAAAAACTGGGGGATTAATAACAGAACATCAATTAAAAACAGCTCCTGATGTAAGATATAAAAATGTAAATAGATTATTTGACGGAACATTAGGGACCTTAGATTTTAGAAGTGGACATTGGAATGGGTTTCTTAAAAATAATGAGGGTTCTGTAGATAAAACTTCAAGTTCAGGAGATTTGATAGTTGAAATCAATATTCCAAAGAAAAATCAGCCTAATTATATAGGAATCCATGCTTTAACCTCTATACCAGCCTATATTACTTTTCCTAAAAAAATAGAATTATTTGATATTAGTTCAGGAAAGGAAGTGCTACTTTCATCTAAAGTAATGTCGAAACCTGTTGCGAATGAAATCCCAGAAATGAAGATGTATAAAATGCCATTAAATAAGAAGAATTTAGATAAAGTTAAACTCGTTATCACTAGTAATAAAAAACTTCCTAAGGGTCATCCTGCTGAGGGTGAGCCTGCTTGGCTTTTTGTAAGTGAGATAATTTTTCTTTTGTAATTGGTTAAAATTTTTTAAAAAATCAGCTTTTTTTCAATACATCTATATAATTAATTCAAAAACAAGGGATTATATGTCATTTTTGAATTGATTTTTATTAAAAATCATTATAAACAATCACTTTTTTAATAAAAAATAGACTTAAAATGGTGTTTCTGTTAAAGAAGTGTTAATATATTTAGTAAATTAGCACCAGTTTAAACAAAAAATAATATTCTATGAAAACAAAATTCTTAAGAATTCTGACTTCTTTTTTATTGGTTTTTGCATTCGGTTTTAGTGTGCATGCCCAATCAATTAGCGGTACAGTAACTGACGAAAATGGTGTGCCTCTTCCAGGTGCGACTGTTTTGGTTGAAGGAACTTCAAATGGAGTTTCAACTGATTTTGATGGAAATTATTCGATCGAAGCTTCTAGCGGGGATACCCTTGTTTTTAGTTTTGTAGGATATGCATCTCAATCAATAGTTGTAGGATCTTCTGCAACTGTGAATGCAGTACTAACACCTGACACTGCTTTAGAGGAAGTAGTAGTTACTTCTTTAGGTATAAAAAGAAATGTTAAGGCGTTAGGGTACTCACTTACAGTAGTAGATGGTTCAGAACTTAGCGGCAACAAAACTAGTAATGCGATTAATGCCCTTCAAGGAAAGGTTGCCGGAGTTATGGTAACTGGATCAGCTGCGGGCGCTAAGGGTTCTAGTAGGGTTGTAATTCGTGGTACAAGTTCCCTAACAGGAAATAACCAACCTTTATATGTTGTAGATGGAATTACTATTAACAATAGTAATTTAGGTTCTGCAGGTGTATGGGGAGGTGCAGACTACGGAGATGGTATTTCTAGTATTAACCCTGATGAAATAGCATCAGTAAGTGTTTTGAAAGGTGGAGCTGCTGCTGCACTTTATGGGTCTAGAGCTTCTAATGGTGTAATTCTTATTACTACTAAAAATGGAGCAGGCCAAGAAGGTATAGGTATAGAATTTAATAGCTCTACTCAGTTTGATATGCTAAATACAGGCCTTAGAGATACTCAGACAATTTATGGTCAAGGGAGAGACTCTTCAAAAATTGTTGATCCTATAGATACTTATCAAGCATGGGGTCCAAAAATGGACGGATCTATGGTTGCTCAATGGGATGGCGTTGCAAGAAAGTATTCAAATCAAGGTAGTAACCTAGAGAAGTTCTACCGAACAGGAGAAACATATACCAATACTATTGCTGTATCTTCTTCTAATGAGAGTTCGAATACTAGATTTTCTATGACCAATATGGACAATATAGACATTGTTCCAAACTCATCTCTTAAGAGAAATTCTTTTGGATTGAACTCCTCCCAAAAATTAGGAGACAAAATTACTGTTGATGTAAACATGAAATATATTCTTGAAGATCAAGTAGGTAATCCACAATTATCTGACTCACCAGGTAATGGAAACTTTGCGGTTAACCTATTTGCTCCAACAGTAAATGTTAACGACATGTTAGGAGAAGGAGGATTAGGGAGAAATGCTGATCTAACAGAATTTAGAATTAGTGATAATAGTTATTCTCAAAACCCTTGGTTTGCTGCTTATAACTATATTAACAGCTCTGAAAAAGAAAGGTTTATCGGAGCAATAAATGCAAGATGGGATATAAAAGATTACCTATATGTTAGAGGACGTGTTGGAGGGGATCGTTATGATCACCACAGAACTAATTCAACTCCATGGGGAACTGCTTATCAGCCTAATGGATCTATGAATGAAACCAAAAGAGCATTTCAACAGTATGATGCAGATCTCTTTATAGGAACGGATAATTTAAAATTAGATGATGATGTTTCTTTGACTGCTTTTGTAGGAGTTGGACAAAACTCTCAAGAATATAGTGCTACTGGAGTAAGTGGATCTCACTTTATTGTTCCTGGATTAATAGATGTTAAGAATACTAAAAATCAAGGAAGTAGTTGGAGTTACTGGAAAAAGCAAATAAACTCTGCTTATGGTTCTGCTGAAATAGGATTTATGGACTATGCTTATCTTACTGTAACTGCTAGAAATGACTGGTTTTCAACTTTATCTTTAAAGGATAAAAAGGCTCCTAATAATGATTTATATACTTCTGCGAGTTTATCTTTTGTTGTTTCAGATGCTTTAGATTTAGGAAGCTCAGTTTCTTTCATGAAATTAAGAGGAGGATATTCTCAGGTAGCTGGTGGAGCGGATAGCCCATACGCTTTAAGTTTAGCCTATGGTATTTATGGTCAAGGTCACTTAGGTGCTTCATTAGGGGCTATCAGTGGTGGAACTATTCCTAACTCTGAAATTACTCCATTTGAGAAGAATGAAACAGAGTTTGGTATTGATTTAAGAATGTTTGATAATAAACTTTCTATTGATGCTACATACTACGACAATGAAACTCTTGGAGACATTGTAGGTGTAAGTGCTTCTGCAACTTCAGGTTATGGTAGTGCACTTGCAAACCTTGGTAATATTTCTAACAAAGGGATTGAGTTACTTATAAAAGGAACGCTTATGCAATCTGATGATTTTGCTTGGAATGCTTCTGTTAACTATACTAACAATACTAGTAAAGTAGTAGCAACTAATGATACAGGCGGAAATATTTCTATGCAGGAACCAAGATCTAGAAACTTAAGAGTAACACATATTGTTGGCGAAAAATATGGCGCATTATATGGTTCTTCTTATGTAAGAGACGCTAGTGGTGCAATTGTTCACCAAATGGTTAATGGTATTCCTATCCCAAAAATTGGACCAAGAAAAATCTTAGGATTTGGTGTGGCTCCAACACAACTTGGTATAGGGACTTCTATGAGATATAAAGACTTCAATGCTTCTGTTTTATTTGAAGGAAAAAGTGGAGGACAAATATACTCAGGATCTAATGCATTCTTAATTAGAAATGGACATCATAAGAAAACTGTGCCTGCGGGAGGACGTGAAGCCGGTTGGGTTCCAACTGGAGTTATGGAAGATGGAAGTACAGTTACTACTTCAATTCCTGCTAACCAACAAGAAGACTATTACAGACGAACATATAGTATTGCTGAGGAAGCTATTTTTGACTCAGACTATATGAGACTTCGTTCGTTAAGTATTGGATATAATGTTCCATCTGATAAATTAGACGGAACTTTTATTGACAAGGCTACTATAACGCTTATTGGAAGAAACTTATTTTTCTTAAGCAATAGCGTTGACAATATAGACCCAGAGTCTGCATATAATAATTCAAACTCTGCTGGTTTAGAATGGTTCGGCCTTCCTGTACCAAGAACTATTGGACTTAACGTAAACCTTAAATTTTAAACTTATATAATTATGAAAAAAATAGTATTAACAATTTTTGCTTTAAGTTTAGTTTTTTCCTCATGTGAGTTTGACAAAGGATTTGAGGAAATGAACGTAAACCCTGGCAAAGCCGCACAAATCGATGTGGCAAACAAGTTTGCTTCAGTTGTTTTGCGAACTTCAGGTGGTAGATATGAAAACTGGAGAGCCAGTTTGATCTACCAATCGGTAATGATTCAACATTTCTCTGCTACTGCTGGATATTGGTCCGGAGATAGATACTTTAGAAATGATGGATATGCTACTTCACTTTGGGACCGTTATTACCCATCTGCAGTTAAAGAAATTGAAGACATTAGAGCTCAATTGACTGCTGCTGGTAATACTGGATCTGAAATGGGGATGACACGTATTTTAAGAGTATATATTTATTCAAGAATTACGGATCTTCATGGAGATTGCCCTTATAGTGAAGCAGGTCAAGGATACATAAATGGTATCTTAAAACCTAAGTATGATGCTCAAAAGGACATCTATGCAGATTTCCTTAAAGAGCTTGAAGAAGCAGTTGCTCAAATTGGTTCTTCTACTACTATGGGGAAATCAGATTTAATTTTCCAAGGGAATACTACTAAGTGGAAAGCTTGGGGTAACTCTATGATGCTTAGACTTGCATTGAGAATGAGCAAAGTAGATGCTGCCACTTCTAAAGCTTGGGCAGTAAAAGCTATTGGAAATGGAACGATGACTTCTAATGCTCATATAGCTATGATTGCTCATACAGATGGTCCTGAAGGAATTAACAAAAACGGACATGGTGAAGTTTTTGATGCTGATGGAAACCCAAGAATGAGTAAGACTTTTGTAGACTGGTTAAAGGACGATCCAAGATTACCGATTTTGGCGGCTAGAAGATCAGATAAAAGTACCGCTATCGCAGACCTAATTGGAATGCCAAATGGTAGTACTTCTGCAACAGTTCCTGATACTTCTATTTATGCAGAGCCAAATAGAGCTGTAATTACACATAAAGATGTGCCTATGGTTCTTCAAACTTATGCTGAAGTAGAGTTTATGAAAGCTGAAGCTGCTCAAAGAGGTTGGATATCTGGATCTGCTGCTACTCACTATAATAATGGAGTGAAGGCGGCTATGCAGATGTTAAGTCAGCTTTATCCAAACGCAGCTGCTATTACAGATGCTGAGGTTACAGCTTATTTAGCTCTTAAACCTTATGACGCTACTAAAGGTCTTCAAATGATAGGTGAGCAATATTGGGCTGCTACTTTATTAAATGAGTACGAAGCTTTCTCTAATTGGAGAAGAACAGGCTTCCCAGTATTAACTCCTACAAATGACCCAGGTAATGTTACAGGCGGAACTATTCCAAGAAGACTAATTTGGCCTATGGGTGAAGAGTCTACAAATGCTGATAATTATAAAGCAGCAGTTGCAGCACAAGGTCCTAACGACTTTACAACTAGAGTTTGGTGGGATAAACAATAAGAATAGAATTTAGTTTTTATTATATTTAAGGGGGAATTTAATTCCCCCTTTTTTATTTCTATTTATGAAAGAAATATTCTCTATTCTTCTTTTACTTGCTTTTCAATTAAGTGATGCTCAAGACAAAGTATTTCAATTGATTGATTCTGATTATTCAGGGATTCATTTCAACAATTTTATTGAGGATAAAAAGGAACATAACATTCTTCTCTATGCTAATTATTATGGTGGTGCGGGGGTTGGAATAGCAGATTTTAACAATGATGGATTACAGGATGTTTATTTAGCTGGGAATCTTGTTGGAGATAAAATATATCAAAATCAAGGAGAACTTAAATTCTTAGATGTTACTGAAAAATCTGGAGTATTGGATGATGGCTCTTGGTCTTCTGGAGTTTCTATAGCTGATATAAACCAGGATGGCCTCTTAGATATTTATATTAGTAAAGAACTATATGATGATAATTCTGAATTAAGAAAAAACAAGCTTTATATTAATAAAGGAAATTTTAGATTTCAGGAAGTGGCAAATGCATGGGGGGTAGATGTTTCCGCTAGAACCCGTCATGCAGTTTTTTTTGATTATAATAATGATGGATTACTAGATTTATACCTTTTAAATCAACCTCCTAATCCAGGGAGTTATTCTAAATTTTTTGGAACAGATTTAACATTACCAGAATATTCTCTTCAACTTTTTGAAAATACTGGGGAAAACAATTTTATTGATGTTACCAAAAAAGCGGGACTTTATCGATCTGGCTTCCCCAATGCAGTTGTGGCTTCTGATTTAAATAAAGATGGTTTTACAGATTTATATGTTGCTAACGATTTTGATGCTCCTGATTTTCTTTATTATAATAATGGAGATGGAACTTTTACATATAACACGGAAAAATCTTTAAAACATATTTCTTTTTATAGTATGGGAGTGGATGCATCAGATATTAATAATGATGGATTATTAGATTTAATGGTAGTTGATATGACAGCTGAAGATAATTATAGATTAAAATCTAATATGAGTGGTATGAATCCATCTGCTTTTTGGAAGGTTGTTAAACAGGGAGGGTATTTTCAGTATATGTTTAATACATTACAAATAAATAATGGAGACAAAACTTTTAGTGATGTTGCGCAGTATACAAATACTTCTTCTACTGATTGGAGTTGGGCAAATTTAATTGCAGATTTTGACAATGATGGCTTAAAGGATATTTATGTTACTAATGGTCTTCTAAGAGATATCAGAAATACAGATGCAGACAAAAAAGTCGGAGAGTTTGTATTAAAAATTGCAGATGATTATGTAAAAAAAAATAAAACTTTTGAATATAATTTATGGGATATTCTCCCCCTAGAAAAAGCTTTAGAATTATTGCCTAGCGTAAAACTTAAAAATTATTTTTATAAGAATTATGGGGATTTAAAACTTGTTAATGAAGCCAAACAATGGGGGCTTGATCAGCCTTCCTTTTCAAACGGAGCTGCCTATGCTGATTTAGATAATGATGGAGACTTGGAAATACTGGTAAATAATGTTAATGAAAAGGCATTTTTATATAAAAACAATACTAATGAATCAATTAAAAATTCCTTTTTAAGAATTTCTTTAAAAGATGAAAACAATCAAAGTCTTTTTGGAACTAAAGCAGATGTCTATAGTAAGGATAGCCATCAGTTCTTTGAAACAACGAACGTAAGAGGTATTTATTCAACAAGCGAAGATATTATACATTTTGGATTAGGAGATACTAAGAAAATAGATAGCCTAATTATTACTTGGCCAAATGGTTTGAAATCTAAATTTTTTGAATTAGACACTAATCAAAGTTTATCATTGTCTTCTTCTTCTGGGGAAGACTATTCTAATTTAATAGATATAAATCAAGAAATGTTTTTTAAGGAGGACCCTACAAAAATAAATTATATTCATATTGAGAATGTTTTTGATGATTATAATAAACAAATTCTATTGCCTCACAAGCTTTCTCAATTTGGCCCTGCAATTGCAGTTTCTGATGTGAATGGGGACAATTTAGAGGATGTCTATATTGGAAGTGCTTCAGGAAAATCATCACAGCTATTTTTACAAACATCAGATGGAGAATTTACTTTATCTAAAAATCAACCGTGGGTTTTACATAGAGCTTTAGAAGATGTAGATGCTATTTTTTTTGATTCTGATAATGATGGAGATGATGATTTATATGTAGTAAGTGGGGGAAATGAATTTGCTCCTAATTCTAGCACTTACTTAGACAGATTATATATCAATGATGGAAATGGAGCCTTTGAATTTAAAAGGGAATTATTGCCTAACATGTACAAATCAGGTTCTGTTGTAAAACCTGAGGATTTTGATAATGATGGAGATCTAGATCTTTTTATAGGATCTAGAATGATTCCATGGAACTATCCAGAAGCAGCATCAAGCTACTTATTACTGAATCATAATGGAAAATTTTCTCTATATAATGATGTTAATAATAGTTTTGGAGATTTAGGGCTTGTAACTGATGGCGTTTGGTCAGATTTCGATAGCGATGGATATAAAGATCTTTTTGTTGTTGGCGAATGGATGCCTTTAACATTAATAAAGAATGAAAAAGGGATATTAAAAAAACAAAAATTAAATAATGAATGTGATGAGGTTTATGGCTGGTGGTATTCTATTGAAGCGGGAGATTTTAACAATGATGGATTAGAAGATTTAGTAATGGGGAATTTGGGTGAAAATTATAAATATAAAGCAAGCAAAGAAGAACCTTTTGAGGTTTTTTATGATGATTTTGATGATAATGGAGTTAAAGATATTGTACTTGCTTATTATAATTATGGAATACAATTTCCCCTTAGAGGATTTTCTTGTTCTGCACAACAAGTTCCAGAATTGAAAAATAAATTTGAAAAATATGATTTATTTGCTTCTCTTGATGTTAAAAGTGCTTATGGAGAAGAAAATTTAGAAGATGCATTAAGGCTACAAGCAAACTCTTTTAAAAGTAGGGTTCTCTTAAATTCTAATGGAAATTTTACTAATATTGATTTGCCTTATGAAGCACAATTTTCTTCTATTAATGATTTTGTTATTGATGATTATAATGGAGATGGAGTAAAAGATATTTTAGCTATTGGAAACTTATTTACTTCTGAGATAGAAACACCAAGAAATGATGCTAGTAATGGAATATTATTAATTGGCA
The DNA here is from genome assembly GCA_902511755.1 of uncultured Bacteroidota bacterium. Lineage (GTDB taxonomy): Bacteria > Bacteroidota > Bacteroidia > Flavobacteriales > Flavobacteriaceae > MAG-121220-bin8. The sequence goes on from CABXGL010000001.1 coordinate 14,487, forward strand.
AAGGCGATGGAAGTTTTTACTCTAAATTAAGAAAAGACTCAGGCTTTTATGCTCCGAGTGATGCAAAAAAAATTGTTCCACTAAAAATTAAAAATGAAAACGGAATTTTAGTAGGCAATAATAATGACTTGCTACAATATTTTAAAGTGATTAAGCCTAAGTCCTAATTGTTTTTAGATGATGAATTTAAAATATATATATTTTTTTATAACAATTTTTCTTTCTAGTTGTACAAAAACTAATTACGATATTGTAGTAGTAGGCGGAGGAGTGAGTGGAATAACAGCAGCTATTCAATCTTCCAGACTTGGATCAAAAACCCTTTTAATTGAAAAATCGGATTGGTTAGGAGGAATGATGACATCGGCTGGTGTGAGCGCATTAGATGGAAATTACAAAATGCCAAGTGGGTTTTTAAAAGAATTTCGAGATAGTTTGGTTTCCTATTATGGAAGTCTTGATAGTTTGAAAACAGGCTGGGTTAGTAATGTGATGTTTGAACCATCAGTTGGAAATGAAATTTTAAATAAAATAGCTAGCTCAGAAAAAAACTTGAAAATTCTTTTTAATTCAAAAATTGATCAAATAAAAAAAGAAAAAGACAAGTGGCATCTAAATGTAAAATCTGAAAATAAATTAGATGAAATAGAGACAGCAGTTTTAATTGATGCTACAGAATTGGGAGACCTAATACCAATTTTAAATATTCCTTATCATGTTGGAATGGATTCAAGTAGTATGTACAATGAAAAAATAGCCCCTAAAAATTCGAATGATATAATTCAAGATTTAACGCAAGTAATGATTTTAAAAGATTATGGAAAGGATGTTACTATTCCTATTCCAATTAATTATAATAGAGATGAATTTATTTGCTCCTACGATTCTAATGAATGCTATGATACAGAATTAAAACTATGGCCAAAAGAATCTTTTATCTCTTATGGGAAACTTCCAAATGATAAGTATATGATTAATTGGCCAATTAATGGAAATGATTATTATGTGAATTCAATTGAGATGAGTAATGAAGATAGAATGTATCATTATGAAAAAGCAAAGCAGAAATCTATTAGATTTTTATATTTCATCCAAACGGAAATGGGTTATAATAATTTATACATAGACAAAGAAGAATTTTTAACAACAGATGGCTTTCCAAAAATACCTTATCATAGAGAATCTAGAAGAATTAAAGGGAAAGTAACGTTAGACTTAAATTATATAAAAGCCCCATATTTTCAAAACAATTCTTTATATAGAACAGGAGTAGCAGTTGGTGATTATCCAGTTGATCATCATCATAATGCACATCCAAATTATAACGAATTACCCAAACTAGATTTTTATCCTATTCCTTCATATTCCATTCCATTAGGAAGCTTAATACCAGACAACATTAAAAATTTTCTTGTTATTGAAAAATCAATTTCAGTTTCAAATCTTGTTAATGGGACTACAAGACTTCAACCAGTTGTAATGCAGATTGGTCAGGCAGCTGGAATATTAGCTTCTTTGGCAGTTTCTCAAAATAAACTAGTTGATAAAGTATCGATTAGAGATGTCCAGTTAGAAATTTTAAATAACAAAGGCTATATTCAGCCATTTATTGATGTAAGCCACGAAAATCCAAACTTTATTAGTTATCAAAAAATAGGTGCATGTGGGATTTTAAAGGGCGAGGGAATGAATATTGGTTGGGAAAATAAAACATTATTTTATCCTGAAAATGAACTAACTAGAACTGATTTACTGGAAGGGTTAAAAGATTATTATAACCTAAATCATCATCCAATTCCAAATCTATTAACTATTAATAATATTAGTAATTGGATTATAAAAGTTGGTGAAAATAGAAAATTAAAACTTAAAGATTTTGAAAAAAACTGGAAGGATTTTGGATTAAAAGAATATGATTTAAACAGGATTATTAAAAGAGGGGAGTTCGCTATATTAATAGATAAATATTTAAATCCATTTTCTATGTTTGAAGTTAATTTTAAAGGACAAATTATTAAAAATGATTAGAAGGGCAAATTCAAAAGATTTAGAAAGAATAGTTGAGATTACAAAAGCTTGCGCCAAGCATATGATTTCACAAAACATTTTTCAATGGAATGAGCATTACCCCAATAAAGAAATATTTCAAGAGGATGTAAAAAATGAAACTCTTTTTGTAATTGAGGTTGGCTCTAAGGTTGTGGGATGTATTTGTATTTCAACTTTAATAGATGATGTGTATAAAAAAGTTAAATGGCTTACATTAACTAATAAAAATATTTATTTACATAGACTAGCTGTACATCCATATTTTCAAGGCCAAGGTTTGGCTTTGAAATTAATGGGTTTTGCAGAACAACTAACATTAAAAAAAGGTTATAAATCTATCAGGCTAGATACTTTTAGCGGTAACGATAAGAACAATAAATTTTATAAACTACAGGGATATACAAAGCTGGAAAAAATCTTTTATCGTAAACAAAGTGATATACCATTTCATTGTTATGAAAAGATTTTATGATTTAATCATGTATTTTTGTATTATATAAAAAATTAGGAAATAGTTTTTTTTAGAATTTTGAATGAAAAAAGTCAGTAGTTTTATAAATATTGAATTAGAAGAAAGTAAAAATATATATTTTGCTTCTGACAATCATCTTGGAGCTCCAAATCATAAAGAGAGTTTAAAGAGAGAACAAAGATTCATAAGATGGTTGGATTCTATAAAGGAAAATGCTTCTGCTATTTTTTTATTAGGAGATTTATTTGATTTTTGGTTTGAATATAAAAAAGTAGTGCCTAAAGGATTTATAAGAGTATTGGGCAAGTTAGCAGAGATTAGGGATTCGGGAATACCCATATATTTTTTTGTTGGCAATCATGACATGTGGATGAATGGATATTTTGAAGAAGAATTAAATATTAACGTATATCATAATCCAAAAAAATTTATAATTAATAATAAAAAGTTTTTTATTGGACATGGGGATGGGTTAGGTCCTGGAGATAAGGGCTTTAAAAGAATGAAAAAAGTTTTTAGAAGTGCTATTGCAAAATTTTTATTTAGAATAACACATCCAGATATTGGTGTAAGAATAGCGCAATATTTATCAACTAACAATAAATTATTATCTGGAATCGAAGATATTCAATACAAAGGAGAAGATAATGAATGGCTAGTTCAATATTGTAAGAAGGTTCTTTTAAAAGAAAATTTTGATTATTTTATTTTTGGACATAGACATCTTCCCTTAAATATCAAAATTTCAGAATCTTCTAACTATATTAATTTAGGAGATTGGATTTCATATTTTTCTTACGCTATCTATGATGGTCAAAATCTAGAGTTAAAATATTATAAGGAGAAGGGATAGGTCTATATGATAGAAAAATCAACTTCAGATTTAGAAAGGACAGTTCTAGTTGGCATAATTACCTCCGATCAATCAAAAAAAAAGCTAGATGAATATTTAGATGAATTGAGTTTTTTAACATTTACAGCAGGAGGAAATGTTGTAAAAAGATTTACTCAAAGAATGAATTCGCCTGATCCTAGGTTTTTTTTAGGAAAAGGGAAAATAGAAGATTTAGCTTCATATATTAAAAGACAAGATATAAATTCTGTGATTTTTGATGATGAATTATCTCCAGCTCAACAGCTAAATATTGAAAAATTTTTAAAAAGTAAAATAATAGACAGGACAGGTCTTATATTGGATATTTTTGCCCAAAGAGCAAAAACAAGCTATGCTAAAAATCAGGTTGAACTTGCACAATATCAATATATTCTTCCTAGACTTAAAGGACTTTGGACTCATTTAGAAAGGCAAAAGGGAGGAATAGGAATGCGTGGTCCTGGTGAAACTGAAATTGAGACAGATAGAAGAATAGTAAGAAATAAAATAAGCTTATTAAAAAAGAAACTAGTAACTATTGATAAACAAATGGCTACTCAAAGAGGGAATAGAGGATCATTAGTTAGGGTTTCTTTGGTGGGATATACAAATGTTGGGAAATCTACCCTTATGAATTCAGTGTCTAAGGCAAATGTTTTTGCAGAAGATAAATTATTTGCCACTTTAGATACGACAGTAAGAAAAGTAGTAATTGGAAATTTGCCTTTTTTACTTACTGACACAGTTGGATTTATTAGAAAATTGCCAACACAATTAGTAGACTCTTTTAAAAGTACTTTAACAGAAATTACAGAGGCAGACTTATTAGTTCATGTTATTGACATTTCACATCCAAACTATGATGATCACATAAATTCTGTAAATTTTATTTTAAGTGAAATAGATGCTCATGAGAAGCCTGTTTTATTGGTATTTAATAAAACGGATAAATATCTAGATAAAAAGGAGGAAATAAATGATGTATTTGATATTGGATATGAAGATAATAGTTTAAAAAAATTAAAATCTAATTTAATAAAGAGATATAAAAACAGGATTTATTTTATATCTGCATTAAGCAAATCAGACATTAATAATTGGAAAAAGCAACTATATAATAAAGTTCGAGAAATACATATCACAAGGTTTCCCTATAATGCTTTTTTATATCCAGATTTGGATATAAATTGAAGATCAATATTGAGCCCTATCCCTAATACTTCTCTAATTTGTATTCTTTGAATTTCATTATCATCATAAACAAATTGAAAGATAAGGTTAGCAGATACAAATTTATTCACTTGCATTGTTACATTTAGAGTATAATCAAAATCAATGTTTTTAGGTTTGTCCAAGTAATCAGAGTATAGACTTAATCTATTCTCTAAAATTATATTTTCATAAATTTCTGTTTTATAAAAAGATCTAATAGAAGCTCCAAGCTCAAATCTACTATTGCCATTCTTTTTAACACCAAAAAAGGATTGATTTGGCTTTAAATCTTTTGTAAAAAATCTATCAACTAATATTAATTTTCCTGTAATTGGGGCAAAGTTTACCCAAAAATCATCATCTCTTTTCCAATATAAACCAACACCAAGTTGTGTTGTAGCTGGCGAAAAAAATCGAGATTTTTCTGTACGTGTATTGTTCCCATTTGAGTCTTTGCTAAAACGATAACCTTTGGCAAACTGAGTTTTAAAATTTACAAAACTCGAATAGCTCCATTTCCCAATTAGATTATTGCTAAATTTTTTACCTACTACAGAATTAATTTCGATTCTGTCATCTGTTTTTTTTAAAAAATCACTTCCGCTGATTTTATTCAAACCAAAAGCACCAATAATTTTCGTGTCCCAGTCCCAGCCATATTCAGAGTAATTTAATGTATAATCAAATTTAATAGTTCCAGATATACTGCTTTGCCCTCCAGAGGACCAATTACTAAAACTAGATTGGTTAACAAGAAATATTGCTTTCCCATTTTTTTTCCAAGGGTATTCAAAATTTAAACTATCTGCCATTTCTTGGGAGATTAAAAAAGAAGAAAAGCTTAATAATAATAGGCTATAAAAATGTTTTAATTTAAAAATCAATTCATAGAGGTTTTAAAAATTGGAACAGAGGAACATGCTTCGCCAAACATTATTTTTTTAGCAATTGGCTGAAGCCTTTCAATTAAAAAAGAGTAAGATGATTTAGGAATAGAGTTTTTAGAACAACCTTTAATTATTACTATTTTTTTTTCATATTCTTTTAAGTTTAAACTGTAAATTATATTACGGACAATTATATTTTCCATTAATTCCAAAGGACCAATAAAATTTTCAACTTGGTTCTCTTTCAATGAGCTTGAAATCAACATAAATGCCCAATCTGGAACAATAGCATTATTTGAACATTGAATTGAAACAAATTTACCTTTATACTGTTGCCAATCATGATTTTTTACAGCATCTCTAAAGTCTTTTTCAATTAGGATCAATTCATCCTTTAACCAGTTTTTTAAATCAAAAACAACTCTTTCATTGCCTGGAATTAGACTATCAAGATCAATACTTTTCAAGTTGCTATTAGCTACTTTATTTTTGATTTCTTTATTCATTTATAAAAATCCAAGTTCTAATTTTGCTTCTTCACTCATTAGGGCTCTGTTCCATGGAGGGTCAAATGTTAGCTCAACCTTAGCATCTGTTACCTCAGGCAGTGTCTTTATTTTATTTTCAACTTCAAGAGGAAGAGAATCTGCTACTGGACAATTAGGTGTAGTTAATGTCATAATTACTTTAACATTATTATCTTCATTTACAAACACATCATATATTAATCCAAGCTCATATATGTCAACTGGAATTTCTGGATCATAGATGGTTTTGATTACTTTGACGATTTTCTCTCCTAATTCTTCAGGGTTCATGTCGTTATTTTTTATTAATTAGTGTTTAATGCCAATGCGTAATATTTGATCTGCCTAATCATAGAAACTAGTCCATTCGCTCTAGTTGGAGAAAGGTGTTCTTTTAGTCCAATCGCCTCAATATATTTAATATCAGAATTTAAAATATCCTTAGCTGTTTGATTAGAAAAAACTCTTAATAATATAGCTGCAATCCCTTTTGTAATTATAGCTTCACTATCAGCAGTATAAATTATTTTATCATTTTGTAATTCTGCATAAAGCCATAATTTACTTTGACATCCTTTTATTAAATTAGAATCTATTTTATTTTGTTTATCAATTAATTCAATTGAATTACCAAGCTCAATTAGATATTCATACTTTTCTTTCCAATCTTCAAAATGAGAAAATTCTTCAACAATTTCATCTTGAATTTCTTTTATCTTCATAAATCAGAGTATAAGTCAAAGATACAAATTAGCTCAACATAGAAATTGTTTGTTTCAAAGAGTTGTAAAGACTATCAATTTCTTTTTTTGTATTATAAAATGATAGCGAAACTCTAACTGTCCCTGAAATTCCAAAATGATCCATAATTGGCTGAGCACAATGTTGACCAGTTCTTACTGCTATTCCAAATTTGTCTAATAAAGCCCCTATATCATATGCATGTATTCCTTCTATATTAAAAGAAATTACACTTGTTTTGTTTATAGACTCACCATATATTTTAAGATTGGGCACTAGTTTTAGTTTTTCTGTAGCATATTTTAGAAGAGAAGATTCATATTCACAAATATTTTCAAAGCCTATACCATTTAAATAATCTAATGCTACGCCAAAAGCAATTGCACCTGAAACATTAGGAGTGCCTGCTTCAAACTTGTGAGGAAGTTCGGCATACGTAGTTTTTTCAAAAGTCACATCTGAAATCATTTCTCCACCACCTTGATATGGAGGCAATTTCTTTAGCCATTTTTCTTTTCCATAAAGCATCCCAATACCTGTTGGCCCACACAATTTATGTGCAGAAGTTGTATAGAAATCTGCATTAAGTTCTTGTAAATCAGTTTTAAAATGAGCGCAAGCTTGAGCACCATCAATTAACACAGCTGCATTTACTTTATGAGCTTTTTCGATAATTGTTTTAATTGGGTTTATTATTCCAAGGGCATTTGAAACATGATTAACAAAAACTAGTTTTGTTCTACTATTTAGAATATTATCATAAATTTTCATGTCTAGCTCTCCATTCTCATTAATTGGGATTATCTTAATTTTTGCACCATTTTTTTCTGACATCATTTGCCATGGAACTATATTAGAATGATGTTCTAAACCGGAGATAATAATTTCATCTTTATCACAAAGTAAATCTTGAAATCCATTAGCAACTAAATTAATTGAGTGTGTAGTCCCAGAAGTAAAAATAATTTCGTGAGAATTCAGGACATTAAAATGTTTTTGAACTTTAGCCCTAGCGTTTTCATATGCATCTGTAGCTTCTTGACTTATAGTATGTACGCCTCTATGAATATTAGAGTTATAATTTTTGTAGTAATCAGATATAGAGTCTATTACTATATTTGGTTTTTGTGATGTTGCGGCATTATCAAAATAAATAAAACTAGAACCATTGATTTTTCTTTTTAAAATTGGGAAATCAGACCTTATTTTGTTTATATCAAAGCTCATTTTATAAATCAAAGCCCAAACTTACTCCAAGCTTTTTGGCAATTATTTTTTTTATTTTAATTTTTAGTTCGGGAATTTTAACGCTTTCTAAAATATTATTTGCAAAACCATAAGTAAGTAATGCTTTGGCTTCTTTTTTAGGAATACCTCTAGCTCTTAAATAAAATAAAGCATCTCGATCCAGCTGTCCTATTGTACAGCCATGTGAACATTTCACATCATCAGCAAAAATTTCTAACTGAGGCTTAGAATTAATTGTGGACTTATCGTCTAATAGTATATTATTATTTTGTTGAAATGCATTAGTCTTTTGAGCTATTTTATCTACTATTATCTTACCATTAAATACGCCAGTAGATTTTCCTGAGAAAATACCTTTATAGTCTTGATGACTTTCGCAATTTGGATTAGAATGGTGGACCAAAGTATGGTGATCTACTAATTGATCATAATCAATTATTGTAAGCCCTTTCATTGTAGAGTTTATAAATGGAGTTTTTTGATAAAAATTCAAGTTATTTCGAGTTAATCTTCCACCAAAAGAAAAAGTATGTACTTTAACATCGCTATCTCTTTTTTGAGTGATGTACGTATTATCAATTAAACTAGAGCTTATAACGTCATTTTGAATTTTATAATAATCTACTTTAGAATTTTTCTGAGCAAATATCTCAGTAACGGAATTACTGAAAACTGAATTAACAGTTAAACTTTGATGAGTTTCAATTATTTCAACTTCTGAACTTTCTTCTACAATAATTAGGTTTCTAGGCTGCAACATTAATGCAGCTTCATTCCCAGTTGCAAAATGAATTATTTCAATTGGCTTTTCAAGGACAGTCTTCTTAGGAAGATGAATATATACTCCTTCTTTAGAAAATGCAGTATTTAGTGAAGTTAAAGAATCTTCTGAGGAAGCAGATTTGTTAAAATATTTATTAATAAGATTGGAATACTTAGGCTTATTTAATGCTGCAGACATTATGCATATATCTAAACCATCATGACTAGTTTGAGATAAAAAAGGATCATAAAATCCATCAACAAAAACGATTTTATAAGATTCGATATTGTCAATAAAATAGTCTTTAACTCTTTTAAAATCAATTACGTTTTTCTTCTTTGAAAATACAGTATAGTCTTCTTTAATAATTTGATTCAAAGAAGTGTATTTCCAGTTTTCCATTTTCCTATTAGGGAATCCTAGCTTTTCAAAGTTTTTAATTGCATTTGTTCTTAAATTATGTATAGAAGAATTAATGTCAATATCTAATTCAAAAGCCAAAAATGATGATAATAGTTTCTCAGTTAATTGCATTAATTTTTTTTTATTTTATCCAGTCATAACCCCTTTCTTCAAGATGATGAGCAAGGCCTTTGTCTCCAGATTTTGCTATTTTCCCTTTATTTAATACGTGAACATAATCAGGGATAATATAATCAAGAAGTCTTTGATAATGAGTTATAATAATCACTGCATTATCTTTATTCTTTAATTTATTTACGCCATTTGCAACAATTTTTAGAGCATCAATATCTAATCCAGAATCTGTCTCATCTAAGATAGAGATGCTTGGCTCTAGCATTGCCATTTGAAAGATTTCATTCCTTTTTTTCTCTCCACCCGAAAATCCTTCATTAATTGATCTGGAAAGAAATTTAGAGTCGATTTCAAGAAGCTCAGCTTTTTCTCTAATTTTTTTAAGCATTTTATTGGCAGGCATTTCGTTTTCACCCCTGGCTTTTAAATTAGAGTTAATAGATGTTTTTATAAAGTTAGTAACAGTAACCCCAGGTATTTCAACAGGATACTGAAATGACATAAAAATTCCCCTATGCGCTCTTTCTTCAGGAGATAGTTCAATAATGTTCTCCTCTTTAAATAAAATGTCTCCTTTAACTATTTCATAGGACTCGTTTCCGGCTACAGCTGCAGCTAGAGTGCTTTTGCCTGATCCATTAGGCCCCATAATAGCATGAACTTCACCCGCCTTAACATCCAGGTTTATTCCATTTAAAATTGCCTTACCTTCAACACTAACATGTAAATTATCTATTGTTAACATATAATATTTTTTAATTATCCTACTGATCCTTCTAATGAGATTTCAAGTAATTTTTGAGCCTCTACCGCAAATTCCATTGGAAGTTTATTTAATACCTCCTTGCTAAAACCATTAACAATTAATGCAATGGCTTTTTCAGTATCAATACCTCTTTGATTACAATAGAAAATTTGATCCTCCCCAATTTTGCTTGTAGAAGCTTCATGCTCAATTTTTGCTGTTTTATTTTTCCCTTCAATATATGGGAAAGTATGAGCCCCACATTTATTTCCCATTAGCAATGAATCGCATTGAGAAAAATTTCTAGCATTATCTGCATTGCGATTTATTTGAACAAGTCCTCTATAGCTATTTTGAGATTTCCCTGCAGAAATCCCTTTTGAGATTATTGTACTCTTACTGTTTTTCCCAATGTGAATCATTTTGGTTCCAGTATCAGCTTGTTGGTAATTATTTGTTACAGCAATGGAATAGAATTCTCCAGTACTATTATCGCCCTTTAAAATACATGATGGATATTTCCATGTAACAGCAGAACCTGTTTCAACCTGAGTCCAAGATATTTTAGAGTTTTTATGGCAAATTCCTCTTTTTGTAACGAAATTATATACTCCACCTTTCCCCGCTTTATTTCCAGGATACCAGTTCTGAACAGTAGAGTATTTTATTTCTGCATTGTCTAATGCTATTAGTTCAACTACAGCAGCATGTAATTGGTTCTCATCTCTAGATGGTGCAGTACATCCTTCTAAATAACTCACATAACTTCCTTCATCTGCAATCAAAAGCGTTCTTTCAAATTGACCTGTCCCAGCCTGGTTAATTCTAAAGTAAGTAGACAGTTCCATAGGACATTTAACTCCTTTGGGAATGTAACAAAAAGATCCGTCTGAAAAAACAGCTGAATTTAAAGCACTATAAAAATTATCTCTTTGAGGCACAACAGTTCCAATATATTTTTTAACAAGTTCAGGATGTTTTTTAATTGCTTCTGAAATAGAGCAAAAAATTATCCCTTTTTTTGAAAGAGTGTCTCGAAAGGTTGTTGCGACTGAAACAGAGTCAACAACTACATCAACCGCTACACCAGCTAGTTTTTTTTGCTCACTAACTGAAATTCCAAGTTTATCAAAAGTTTTCAATAACTCTGGGTCTACTTCATCTAAACTTTCATATTTGTCTTTTGATTTAGGGGCAGAATAATAAGATATTTTTTGAAAATCAGGTTTTTTATATTTTACATTTGACCAATTAGGCTCTTCCATTTTCTTCCAAGAATCAAATGCTTTGAGTCTCCATTCAGTCATCCAATTAGGCTCTTCTTTTCTTTTTGAAATAGCACGTATAACATTTTCATTTAATCCTTGTGAAAAGGTGTCTGCATCGATCTTAGTTACAAATCCATACTCATATTCTTGCGTCTCTAGTTCCTTTTTTAATTCTTCTTCAGTATAAGCCATTTGTTATTTATTAAAGCGAAAAACTTTCACCACATCCACATGTTCTATTTGCGTTAGGATTGTTAAAAACAAATCCTTTACCATTTAAACCTCCTGAAAATTCAAGTGTAGTTCCAATGAGGTATAAAAAACTTTTGTTATCAACAATGATTTTTACTCCATTGTCTTGGAAAACCTTGTCATTAGGGCTTGCTATTTTATCAAATTTTAAATTATATGAAAGTCCAGAGCATCCGCCACTTTTAACACCAACTCTTATATAATCAGAGAGACTATTATAGCCATCAGCTTTCATCAATTTTTGAACTTCAGCTTTTGCTTGTTCTGTAACTTTTATCATAGTCAAAAAATAATAAAATAATTAACAAATATAACTCATTTGTCAATTTTTACCATATTGAAGAATTAAATAATTTTATTTGAAAACCATCCTTATTTTTAGTGCTGCTAATAAAATCAATTGATATATATTTGAAAAAAACAATAATTGAAAAAGAAAGACAATAAATTAAAGCTTACAAAGCTTTCAGAGCTTGGTGAATTTGAAGTTATCAATAGAATTACTAAGAACTTTTCTAATAAAAATAATTCTACAATTACTGGAATTGGAGATGATGCAGCTATTTTAAAATATTCTGATAAAAATGTTGTTGTTTCAAGTGATATATTGGTAGAGGGCATTCATTTCAATTTGACTTATATGCCATTGAAACATCTAGGATACAAGTCTGTTGTTGCCAATATATCAGATATATATTCAATGAATGCAATTTGTTCTCAAATTACAGTGAATATTGCTGTTTCTAATAGATTTAAATTAGAATCAATAGAAGAATTGTATTTTGGGATTAATGCAGCTTGTAAAAAATATGGAGTTGATTTGGTTGGCGGGGATACAGCAAGCTCTAACAAGGGTTTAATAATTAGCATTACTGCTATTGGTGCCCAAGATTCGAATTCTATTGTAAAAAGATCAGGAGCAAAATTAAATGATTTAATTGTAGTCTCGGGCGATATAGGCAGTGCTTATATGGGGCTTCAAGTTCTAGAAAGAGAGAATGAAGTTTTTAAGGTAAATCCACAAAATCAACCTGATTTATCACAATATGCCTATATAATTCAAAGACAATTAAAGCCAGAAGCTAGAAAAGATGTTATTAATTATTTTGAAGATATAAACTTAATTCCTACATCCATGATTGATATTAGTGATGGCCTATCCTCTGAAATAATACACATATGCAGCAATTCAGAAGTGGGATGTGATATATATGAAGATAAAATTCCCGTTAGCGAAGAGTTGATGTCATCTTGCGAAGAGTTTAAATTAAATTCAACTACAATTGCATTAAGCGGTGGTGAAGATTATGAGTTATTATTTACTATTGATCAAAAAGATTATGAAAAGGTTAAAAAAAGTTTAGATTTAACTGTAATTGGTCATATTACTGATTTAAAAAAAGGAATGAATCTAATCACTAAAGCAAATCAAAAAATTCCAATAACATCACAAGGCTGGAAATCATTTTGAGTTCATTAGAGATTCTATTTCTTCAATCTCTATAGGAATATTCTCCATTAGATTTATTGGATTTCCTTTTTCTTGAACTACCACATCATCTTCAAGTCTAATGCCAAAACCTTCTTTCGGAATATATATGCCAGGCTCAACTGTAAAAACATTGCTAGCTTCAATAGGCTTATTAATATCTCCATAATCATGTGTGTCTAACCCTAAATGATGTGAAGTTCCATGTGTAAAATATTTTTTAAAAGCAGGATTTTCTTTTGTTTCATTTTGTATATCAGCTTTATCAAGAAGGCCTAATTTTATAAGCTCAGAAGTCATGATTTTTCCAACTTCTGAATGATGATCTTTCCATAAAATTCCTGGACTTAATAACTTGGCTGCTTCATTCTTTACGTATAAAACAGAGTTATATACGTCTCTTTGACGCTTGCTAAATTTTCCAGAAACAGGAATTGTTCTTGTCATATCACTAGAATAATTTGCATATTCAGCACCAACATCTAATAATATTACTTCGCCATCCTTACATTGATTATTGTTCTCAATGTAATGAAGGATGTTTGAGTTCTTTCCTGATGCTATTATTGGAGTATAGGCAAATTTTCTTGACCTGTTTTTTAAGAATTCATGAGAGAATTCTGCCTCAATTTCATATTCCCAAACTCCTGGTTTAACAAAATTTAATATTCTTCTAAACCCCTTTTCGGTGATATTACATGCCTTTTGAATTAACTCTATTTCAATAGGCTCTTTTACAGCTCTTAGCTGTTGTAATATAGGATTACTTCTTTTATTGGCTTTTTTAGGATAATTTTTTTTAATCCATTTATTAAAACGAGCTTCTCTAGTCTCAGTTTCAACTTTTGCCCTGTAATGTTCATTGGTATTTATATAAAGTATATCCACTAAACTCATCAATTCGTCAACAATTTTTTCTAAATCTTCTATCCAGTAAACATTTTTAATTCCAGAAATTTCATACGCTTTAGTTTTGCTTAATCTTTCACCTTCCCAGTGGGTAAGTGTCTCATTTGGCTTCGTTACAAAAAGAATTTCTTGTTTAGATTTTTCTAGGTCACTATTAATTATAGCTAAAACACTTTCTTCTTGGTTAATCCCTGATAAATAAAAAATATCCCTATGTTGCTCAAATGGAAGGGTTGTATCAGCACTAACGGGGTATTGATCATTAGAACTAAAAAAAGCAATGCTTTTTGGACTCATTTTATTTTTAAACTTTTCCCTGTTTTTAATAAATAATGAGTTGTCAATTGGAAAATATTTCATTTTTATAATTAAAATTCAAAAATAGTATATTTAATATACCTAAAACTTTTATACTTCATTATCAATGCTAAATATTAAACTTATGAAAAATTTTTATAGCTTTTTTTTATTAACATTTTCTATTTTGATTTCTGCTCAGGTTAGTACCAATGCAGATCAAGTGATGCAAGGAATAAATTTTCAAAATCAAGCCATTGAAGAATCTATTGTAAGAAATTTAAGATTTGAAAATATCGGCCCAAGCATTATGAGTGGAAGAGTTTCAGATTTAGAAGTAAATCCTAAAAACCCTAAGGAATTTTATGTTGCTTATGCTTCGGGAGGATTATGGCATACCAACAATAACGGAAACACATTCGATCCTGTTTTTGATAATGCAAATACTCAAAACATAGGTGATTTTGCAGTGGATTGGAAAAATAATATAATTATAGTAGGAACAGGAGAAAATAACTCTTCAAGATCATCTTATGCAGGGATAGGGATATTAAAATCATCTGATAATGGGGAAAGCTGGGAAAATATTGGATTAAGGGACTCGCACCATATAGGTAAAATAAAAATGAACCCTAAGAATCCAAATGAAATTGTAGTAGGAGTGTTAGGGCATTTATATTCTAAAAATTCTGAAAGAGGAGTTTTTAAGACAATAAATGGAGGCAAAACATGGGAGAAAACACTCTATATTGATGATAATACTGGAATTATTGATCTTGATGTTGACCCAATGAATTTTAATGTTCAATTTGCTAGTTCTTGGGAAAGAGATAGATCACCATGGAATTTTAAGGGTAATGGAAAAAAATCTGCCATTTATAAATCTATTGATGCAGGAGAAACATGGACATTAATTTCAAATTCAAAAAGTGGATTTCCAAATGGTGAAGGGACTGGAAGAATAGGAATTTCTGTTTATGATATTAATACGATATATGCAATAGTGGATAATCAATCAAGAAGACCGCATGAAAAAGAAAAGGAGGAAAAAAAATTAAATAAAAATTCATTTGAAAAAATGTCAGCAGGTGAATTTTTGAAAATAAATGATAAAGAATTAAATGATTTTTTAAAAGCGAATGGATTCCCCAAAAAATATGATGCTATTAATGTTAAGGAATTGGTTAAATCAAAGGAAATTTTGCCAATTGATCTTAAACTTTTCTTAGAAGATGCAAATTCTGTTATGTTTGAAACTCCTATAATAGGAGCTGAAGTTTATAGAAGTGATAACGGAGGAGTTACATGGAAAAAACAAAACTCATATTATTTAGATAATTTATATAATACATATGGGTATTATTTTGGAAGGATTCATGTTTCTCCAACCAATAAAAATCAGATATATATTTATGGTGTTCCTTTCTTAAAGTCTAATGATGGAGGTGTTAATTATGAATCAATCGACTTTGAGAACGTACATGTAGATCATCATGATTTATGGATAAATCCAGAAGACTCAGATCATTTAATAAATGGAAATGATGGAGGAGTAAATATGAGTTATGATGGCGGGAAAAATTGGACAAAACTTAATCAGCCTAGTGTTGGACAGTTTTATGCTATTAATGTTGATTATAGTGACCCTTATAATGTATATGGTGGGCTTCAAGATAATGGTGTATGGATGGCAAAAAACACTTCAAAAGAAAATTTAAGGTGGCACCAAACAGGACATAATAATTGGAAATCTATTATGGGTGGAGATGGAATGCAAATTCAAATTGACCGAAGAGATTCAAATATTATATATACAGGATCTCAATTTGGATTTTATTATAGAATTAATAATAATTTAGGAACAAGGCAATTTATTAAACCTAAGCATGATCTGGGAGAAAAAAAATTAAGATTTAATTGGCAAACTCCCATATTACTTTCCCATCACAATCAAGATATACTTTATTTGGGGAGTAATAAATTACATATTTCACTTAACAAAGGAGACGAATGGTCTTTTAAATCAAAAGACTTAACTAAGGGTATAAAAATTGGAAATGTTCCTTATGGAACATTAACCACTATAGATGAATCCATTTTTAAATTTGGCAAAATTATTGTTGGATCTGATGATGGCTTGGTAAGCCTTACGACTGATGGAGGAAATACCTGGAAGGTGATTTCAAATAAATTGCCTAAAAATCTTTGGGTCAGCAGAGTTGGGTTTTCAAAACATAATGAAAACAAGATTTATGTTTCTCTAAATGGTTATAGGTATGATGATTTTATGGGATATGTTTATGTTAGCGATGATAATGGAGAGAACTGGAAATCACTTACTGAAAACCTCCCTCTTTCTCCTGTTAACGTGATTAAAGAAGATCCAAATTTTGAAAAAATTTTATATGTGGGCACTGACAATGGTTCCTATATTAGTTTAGATAATGGAGATAATTGGTCGCCATTTGTTAATGGCTTAAATAAGGTTGCAGTACATGATATAGTCATTCAAACAAAAGAAAATCATCTTCTTCTGGGGACGCATGGTAGATCAATATATAAAACAGACTTGTCAGTTATTTACAATTATCTTGAAAATATTAATAAAAGCAAAAGAGGAATAGTCTTTGAAGTTAAAGATCAAAAACATTGTGGCTCTTGTGGATCTAAAAGATACAATTGGGGAGATTATTTAGATACTAAAATAAAATTCACTTTATTTTCTAAAAGCCAACAAAGCGTTGAGCTTAAATTGTATGAGAATGGGATTGTAATCTTAGATAAGGAACTTGATTTAATAAAAGGTTTTCAAAATTTTGAATTAGATTCGTATTATTCAGAGAAAACCATTAAGTCAGTATATAAGAAAAATAAAAAAAAGGAACTTGAAAAGTCAGATAATGGAAAATATTATTTTAAAAAGGGAAAATTTCTTTTAAAGATTGGAGATTATTCGGAATCATTTCAAATTAAATAATTTTTTTAACCCAATATTTCGCTATAAGGATTACTTATTTCTTTGATACATTTAACTATAATCATTTTTTTTCATTTAGTTTGGAATAATTTTTTGTATAAGAAATTTGAGATGTATATTTGTTTAACAGTTAGTGGAAATGTTAAAAAAGAACTTAATAACAAATGAATTGGTAGATGATAAATGGTGGATATCTCCTCTTTTAGTGCTTTTTGGATTACTTATTTTTATGGTTTATTCTACATGGGCTGCATGGCAAGGAGAATATTTTTGGTGGAGCGGTGGTAATGATGGGTTTGGGGGATATCTTTCTCCATTCTATTCTCCTACCGTCTATATCGATGCTTCAAAGCCTGGAATCCCACCAATGGATCATTCCTTATTAGGTTCTTGGCCTGAATGGCTGAGTTGGCTTCCTGGACAATCCCCGGCATGGCTGATTCTTATATTTCCTTTGTCTTTCAGATTTACATGCTATTACTATAGAAAGGCATACTATAGAGCATTTTCTTTAAATCCACCAGCTTGTGCTGTTCAGCCTATTAAAGGAATCCCTTCAAAAATTTCTGCACTTACTAATGGAAATATTAATGCTTTTAGTTCCGGAAAGAGTTATGATGGAGAAAGAGGATTATTACTTTTTCAGAATATTCATAGGTATGCTATGTATTTTGCTGTAATATTTATCTTTATATTAAGTTATGATGCATTTCTTTCATTCTTTAATGATGGAAAATTTGGGATAGGTGTTGGAACTATAGTATTAACTATAAATCCAATTCTTCTAGGTTGTTACACTTTTGGATGTCATTCTCTAAGACATCTCGTGGGAGGAAATCTAGATTGTTACTCTTGCAGTCTATATAAAGATAAAGTGAATCATAGCAGTTGGAAGATAGTTACAATTTTAAATAGAAGACATCAATTATTTGCTTGGTTAAGTCTAGTATGGGTAGGGCTTTCTGATGTATATGTTAGACTTGTGTCAATGGGAGTAATTGATGATATAAATACTTGGGGAATATAATTATGCTTGATATATCAGGAATTAGAAGATTACAATTTGATGTGCTAATAATAGGCGCTGGAGGGGCAGGCTTATCTGCTGCAATATCAGCATCTCAAGATAAAAAAATAAGAGTAGGACTTGTTTGTAAATCGCTTTTAGGAAAAGCACATACTGTAATGGCTGAAGGAGGAATGGCTGCAGCATTAGGAAATGTAGATAATCGAGATGATTGGAAAATACATTTCAGAGATACTATGCGGGGAGGAAAAATGCTTAATAATTGGAAGATGGCTGAAATACATGCAAAAGATTCTCCTAAGAGAGTAAGGGAATTAGAGCATTGGGGAGCAGTCTTTGACAGGACCAGAGATGGTCTTATTAATCAAAGAAATTTTGGAGGACATAGATATCCTAGATTAGCTCACGTAGGAGATAGAACTGGACTAGAGATGATTAGAACTCTGCAAGATCATGGAATTCATCAAGGTATAGACATTCATATGGAATGTACTGCATTAGATATTTTAAAAGACAAATCTGGTAAAGTAGCGGGAATTGTATGTATGTATAGAGAAACAGGTGAATTTATAATATTCGAGACTAAATCTTTAATATTTGCTACTGGTGGTGCTGGAAAATCTTGGGAGGTAACATCTAATAGTTGGGAATATACTGGAGATGGTTTTGGAATGGCATTTGAAGCAGGTGCTGAGTTGATAGATATGGAATTTAATCAATTTCATCCAACAGGAATGGTTTGGCCTCCATCAGTAAAAGGTATTTTGGTTACTGAAGGAGTTCGTGGTGAAGGAGGAATACTTAAAAACAATAAAGGTGAAAGATTCATGTTTGACTATATACCAGAAAAATTTGCTAATGAAACTGCTGATTCTGTAGAAGAGGCTGCTAGATGGCTTGCGGGAGATAAAGATGCCAGAAGACCACCTGAATTATTAACTAGAGATGTTGTTGCTAGAGCAATCAATGCTGAGGTTAAGGCAGGTAGGGGATCAAAGCATGGAGGTGCTTATTTGGATATAGCCACACAAAGATCATCTGAAGATATAAAGAAAAAGCTTCCATCTATGTACCATCAATTCAAGATATTGGCTGAACTAGATATTACTAAACAACCTATGGAAGTTGGGCCAACATGTCACTACTTTATGGGAGGTATTAAAGTAGATGCTGAGACATCTATGACGACAGTAGATGGACTATTTGCTTGTGGTGAGGCTGCTGGCGGAATGCATGGTGCTAACAGGCTTGGCGGAAATTCTTTATCAGACCTTCTTGTCTTTGGAAACTTATCTGGAATTCAATCTGCAAAATATTCAAATAAATTAAAATCTATGCCTAAAGCAGATGATGATGATATTAAAAGAATTATTAAAAATGCAACATCTATTTTAAATAGAGAGAAGGGGAATAATCCTTATTTAATACATGAGGATCTTCAAAAGAACATGCAAGACAACGTTGGTATTATTAGAACTAAGAAGGACATTCAAGATGGAATTAATAAAATTGAAGAAATGAAATTACAATTTCAAGATGTTAAAGCTCCAGGATCAAGTCAGTTTAATCCAGGATGGCACGAAGCTCTAGCGCTTAGAAATTTACTTATTTCTTCAGAATCTGTTGCAAGATCTGCTCTATTAAGAGAAGAGAGTAGAGGCGCACATACAAGAGAAGATTTTCCTTCTGAGGAGGATGAATGGTTACATTATAATATCATCAGTAAAAAAGGGGTTAATGGAGAAATGCAAACAATTAAAGTTAAAAGATCTGAGCCGGACAACGAACTAAAAAGAATTGCAAACTCCTCTATAGAGGACTTAGAGAAAGAGGTTAAAATTGATCACAATAAAGTATAATCTACAATATGAAGGAAAGAGATTTTAAAATATATAGAGGAGATGATGAAAAGGGCGAATTAGTTGGCTATAAGTGTAATGTCTCAGAGGGAATGGTCGTTTTGGATGTGATTCATAGAATTCAGGCAGATCAAGCCAATGATCTTGCATGCAGATGGAATTGTAAAGCAGGAAAATGTGGTTCATGCAGTGTTGAAATTAATGGCAAACCAAGACTTGCTTGTATGACAAGAATGAACGAGTTTGAAGAAGACAAAACTATTATAATTACCCCTTTGAAATCTTTTCCAGTTATGAGAGATATTGTCACGGATGTCTCATGGAATTATAAACAAAATCAAAAAATATTGCCTTTCTCTCCTTCCAAAAAAGACAAAGAGAAAGACTTTGTTATGATGCAAAAGGATGTAGACAGAGTTCAGCATTTTAGAAAGTGTATAGAGTGTTACCTGTGTCAAAATATGTGCCATGTAATAAGAGATAATGAAGGAAAGGGGAAATTTGCTGGTCCAAGATTTATGGTTAGACTTGCGAGTTTAGAAATGCATCCAATGGATAGAGCCGATAGAATTAAAGAAATAAAAGAAGAACATGGATCAGGCATGTGCAATATAACTAGATGTTGTACTGAGGTATGTCCTGAAGAAATTCAAATTACTGACGATGCTATAATTCCACTTAAAGAAAGGGTTGTTGACAGATATTATGACCCTGTTATGATGCTTTTTAATAAGCTTTTTGGCAAGAAAAAAAAAGTTACTGATTAAATTTTATCTCGGGATTTTTTGATAAAGTCATCTTTACAATAAACATTGTAATTAATGAAAAATTTTAATTAGTTAGCTAATTTTCTGTTTCAAGAATTAAGAAATGTTCATCCATTACATTTCCTGTAAAAATAAGATTCCCAAAAGGAGCTGCAACAGTTGATCCTGACATAGTATCCCCCATTTCAATATAAACTTGTTCTATCAAATAATTTTCTTTTTCTATATAATTGATTTTTATAATTTCTGATGGAGCGATTTTTTGATCACCATTTGCATAAAAATTGAAATGTAATAAACTAGGGTGTGCGCCTATCCAAAGGTTATTTTCTGAATCAAATTCAATATTATCCACTCCGGTATTGCAATAAATATTTTCAATAAATGTTAAGGAATGGTCGTCATTTTTTTGATACACTTTGACTAAGAATTCTCTTATTGAGGCTACAAACACTAAATTTCTTTTAGTGTCAAAATTAATCCCATTTGCATAGGCAATTTTATTTGCAACTTCAATAAAATTTATTCCGTCAAAATAAACAACATTAGACATTGCCAACCCCAAGTAATCTTCAGCTAAACGCTTTATGCCATCTTTATATTTATGGTCATTCGTAAAATAAAATCGATTGTCATCTAATAAAACAATATCATTTGGGCTATATATAAGCTCATGTTCTAATGTTTTTTTATGAGTTAATTTTGTTCCAAATAATTCAAAAAGTTCTATAAACTCTCCTTCTATAGTATGATTTATAGCAGCGATTATACTTATACTATCTTTTTTAAAAATTGAAATTCCGTGGGGTGCAAATGGTTTTTTAAAATTTCCTGTAAGATGGATGGGCTCGTAATTTTTGTTTTTCAAATCTAAAAAATATAATCCTCCAGTTTCTTGTTCAGTCTTTGGAAAACTTTTTCTAGCTGTAGAAGATATAATGGCAAAACTGTCTATCTTGTTAATAGTAATATCTTCTGCTCCTGTTAAATTTACTTTTTTTAATATTTTCCCTTCAAACTTATTTTCTATAGCCCTAAAAAACCCGGTACTCCAAAAAATATTAATAATAAATAAAACAAGTAAAACTAAAATTAATAGTAGAATTCTTTTATTTAAGATTATTTTCATTCCTAATTAATTTTATTTAATAATTAATTTTTCTTCTAAAATCCAATTAGCTCTAACATCAAGTTCTTCATTAAAATGAAAGGTTTTTTCTGGTTCTATTTTTTTTAGAAAAGATCCGGTGTCCCACTTTTTATTTTTATTTTCATCGATTATTGCCCGAATGAAATATTTTGAAGGCGTTAAATTTGTAAAAACACATGGATCACTTATTGAGTATAATATCTTCTCTCTCAAAACTTTTTCTTCTGTGTCAGCTAATTGAACGATTATAGGGTAGCTTTTTTCATTTTGAACTTTAAGTTTTATCGTACCATAATCTGATCGACTTTTAGTAGAAAATTCATAGCTAATGGTGTCGTTTGTTGATCCTAGGAAATCATTAATTGCATTAGGAAGCAAAGATAAAATATAATTGTCATTAGGAAGAATTTCAAAATCAAAAACAACATCTAATTTATTATTGTCAATTTTAGAATCAAATGGAATAGAAATAGAATCATTATTCATCAATGAAATAAAATCATTATTGATTTTTACTATAGGGCTATTACTATATAATTTAAATTTGTCATTTAAATTTAATATATCATTTTCTGATGGAATAAGGATCAATGAATCTTTTTCTTTTTCTTTATACTTAACAGTAAAAAAGTCTTTAGTATTATTGTTTTTTACAACAAAATTTAATGAATCGTATTTAATATTTTTAAACCAGTAGTTTAATGTATCTGTTTCCTTATTTTTTGTAATTGTTGATTTAAAATTATTAGGTAAACTGTCAAGCAATTCTATATCTACGTTTTTGTAATTTCCTTTGAAACCAAAACTTATTTTATTATTAGTTTCTATAAAAGGTTTAAAACTTTTAAAAATTACTTCTTCTTTAAATAGTTTAATATTGATTTCCCCAGATGAAGGGACTTCTATAAAATCTTTTATAAATCCTATTTCTTCAGTATCAGGATCGAATTTATAATTTTTATTAAAATCATTTAAGGCTATTAAAAGGTATTTCCCTTTTTTTAAATTACTTATTTCAAAATATGTGCTATCAAGAGTGCTTCCAACATAAGTTGGCAGATCATTGTATACTATAGAATCGGTATAGCTTTTATTCACAGGGTACAGCAAAGTAGTTATAAAATTGTCAGGCTCTCTTTTAAAAGCATTTTTTATATTTCCAGAAATTTTTAGTGAATCTATGTAATCTCCTGTAGAGAAAACATATTTAAAATATGGTAAAATATTCCCTTCATTATTGTCAACTACACTTTGTCCAAAGTTAAATACGTAGGTAGTGTTTTTTGGTAGAGTTTCATTTATGTCTATTTGAATATATTTAGAGGCACCAGATTGGGGAGAAATTGTATATAAACTTTTTTCAATAGGAGGAGATACAACTAATTGTTTTCTAAAATCTTTTAAACGAATATATTCATCAAAAAATAAACGAATTCTTTTTTCTTTGAAATTAACAGAATTTTCTTCTGGAATAGCATTTATAAGAATTGGAGGATCTTCATCTTTAGGACCTCCCTCAGGCATTCCTCTTTTAGCACATTGACTGAAAAAAAGTAAACTAATAAGAATAAATAAGAATTTAAAGTTCTTCATATTAAATTTAGACTTCACCACAAATTAACAATTATTTTTTTCGAATTCCATTAAAATAATATAAATAGAATTTATTAAAATATATCTACTATTTTTGTTAATATGTCATCTGAAGAAAAATTTAAAAAAATAATATCTCATGCCAAGGAATATGGCTTTGTTTTTAAGTCAAGTGAAATTTATGATGGATTAAGTGCAGTTTATGATTATGGACATAATGGGACTGAACTTAAAAATAATATAAAAGATTATTGGTGGAGATCTATGGTTCAATTAAATGATAACATTGTCGGAATAGATAGTTCTATTTTGATGCATCCAACAATTTGGAAAGCCTCTGGTCATGTAGATGCATTTAATGACCCGTTAATTGATAATAAAGACTCAAAAAAAAGATATAGAGCAGATGTTTTGATAGAAGACTATATTTCTAAACTAGAATCTAAAATTGAAAAAGAAATTTTAAAAGGAGAAAAAAGATATGGAGACAAATTTAAAAAAGATCAATTCATAAAAACTAATCCTAGGGTTCTTAAAAATTATGAAAAAATAAAAGCTATTAATTCTGAATTTTCATCTGCTATTGAAAAAGATGATTTAGTTGCTTTAAAAAAAATCATAGAAGATTTAGAAATTGTTTGCCCAGTTTCTGGTTCTAATAATTGGACGGAAGTTAAACAGTTTAATTTGATGTTTGGCACAAAGTTAGGAGCATCATCTGATAGTGCTATGGATTTATATTTAAGACCTGAAACAGCGCAAGGGATTTTTGTAAACTTTTTAAATATTCAAAAAACAAGTAGATTAAAAATTCCATTTGGAATTGCTCAAATAGGAAAAGCGTTTCGTAATGAAATCGTTGCAAGACAATTTATTTTCCGTATGAGAGAATTTGAACAAATGGAAATGCAATTTTTTATAAAACCAGGCACACAAAAAAAATGGTATGAAAAATGGAAAGAACAAAGAATGAAATGGCATTTGTCTTTAGGTTTAGAGAAAGAAAATTATAGGTTCCATGATCACGATAAATTAGCTCATTATGCTGATGCAGCTTGTGATATTGAATTTAACTTTCCCTTTGGATTTAAAGAATTAGAGGGAATTCATTCTAGAAATGATTTTGATTTATCAAATCATGAAAAATTTTCTAATAAAAAATTAAAATATTTTGATTCACAGAGTAATGAGAGTTATGTGCCTTATGTAGTGGAGACTTCTATTGGACTTGATAGAATGTTTCTTGCAATATTTTCTAATTCTTTCTGTGAAGAAAAAATTGCTGATGGAACATCGAGAATTGTACTTAAATTTCCTGCTGTTTTAGCTCCAACTAAAGTTGCTGTTTTACCATTAATAAAAAAAGATGGCTTGCCCGAAATTGCAAAAGATATTCTAGAAAAACTAAAAAAGGAATATAGAGTAAACTATGATGAAAAAGACGCTATAGGAAGAAGATACAGAAGACAAGATGCCCTTGGCACACCCTATTGTATTACTGTAGACCATCAATCAAAAGAGGATAATACATTTACTTTAAGAGATAGAGATTCTATGATACAAGAGAGATTAGGCATTGATGAGATATTAGAAAAAATAGAATCTACTTTAAGTATTAGCTCTTGGCTGTAGATTATTATGAAAATATTTTCTTACAATGTTAATGGAATAAGAGCAGCTATTAGAAAAGGTTTTATAGATTGGCTTAAAGAATATAATCCAGATATCATATGCCTTCAAGAAATAAAAGCTAATACAGATCAACTAGATTTAGAGCTTTTTAATAAGATAGGCTATAACAACTATTGGTTTTCTGCTCAAAAAAAAGGATATAGTGGTGTAGCTATATTATCAAAAGACAAACCTTTGTCGGTACAATATGGAACGGGAATTGATCATATGGATTTTGAGGGAAGAAACTTAAGGATAGACTTTAATAATTTTTCAGTTATGAGCCTATATTTACCCTCAGGGACTAATTTGAATAGATTAGAATATAAATTTAAGTATATGAAAGAGTTTTATGATTATATCTTGAATTTAAAAAAAACAATCCCTAATATTATAGTTTGTGGGGACTATAATATTTGTCATGAAGCAATAGATATTCATGACCCTATTAGAAATGCAAAGGTATCAGGATTCTTGCCTGAAGAAAGGCTTTGGATTAGTAGTTTTATGAATTTAGGCTTTATAGACTCTTTTAGGCATCTTAATCCCCAGCCCCATTGCTACAGTTGGTGGAGTTATCGAGCAAACTCTAGAGCTAATAATAAAGGTTGGAGAATTGACTATAATATGGTTAGTGAAACATTAAAACCACTAATTGAATCTTCATATATTTTAGATCAAATTTATCATTCAGATCATTGCCCTATTGTAGTAGAATTAAATTTATAATTAATGAAATATACATTTCTTCCAAATACTGATATAAAAGTTAGTAAAATCTGTCTTGGGACAATGAATTTTGGCAATCAAAATACTATAGAGGAATCTGAAGAACAAATGAATTATGCTCTAGACAATGGAGTAAATTTTTTTGATACTGCAGAGCTCTATCCAGTACCAGCTACAGCTGAAACGTATGCTGCTACAGAAAAGATTATTGGCGGATGGATAAAAAAAAATTCAAATAGAGATAAGATTGTTTTAGCAACTAAAATTGCAGGCCCTGGAGATTACACTAAACATATTAGAACAAGTGGGTTTAGTGATAAGGCTTTATTTGAGGCTGTTGAAGGAAGTTTAAAAAGGCTTAATACAGAATATATTGATTTGTATCAACTTCATTGGCCAGAAAGAACAACCAATACATTTGGACAAAGGGGCTATAAACATATTGAACAAGATAAATGGGAAGATAATTTTGAAAGAGTTTTACAAACCCTAAAAAAATTAATTGATTCAGGTAAAATTAGACAAATTGGGCTTTCTAATGAAAATCCATGGGGATTTATGAAATTTTTGGAATTATCAAAAAAAAATTTACCTAAAATGATAACGATTCAGAATCCATATTCACTATTAAATCGTCTTTTTGAAATTGGGAATGCTGAAATATGTATTAGAGAAAACACAGGATTACTTGCTTATTCACCTTTAGGTTTTGGTGTTTTAAGTGGAAAATATATTAATGGAAATATGCCTGAAGGGAGTAGGCTTAAGCTTTACCCAAATTTAAATAGGTATGGAAGTAGACAATCAACTAAAGCAACCAAAATGTATATGGAAATAGCTGTAAAATATGGGATTTCGCTTACTCATATTTCATTGGCTTTTGTTAATAGTCGACCTTTTGTTACAAGTAATATTATAGGCGCCTCAAAATTAAAACAATTAAAGGAGAACATTGACAGCATTAATGTTGAGTTAAGTCCAGAAATTTTAAAAGAAATTGAAAATATTCAAAGTTTAATCCCTAATCCCGCTCCTTAAATAAATTTTTAATTAGGTCTTCAATTCTAGAGTACTGTAATATTTTAATTTTTTTAGGAATTTTAGAAATTTTGGCAGCATCAGATAATATCAAAAATTTAAAGCCAAGCTTTTCGGCTTCGTTTATTCTTTGATCAATTTTAGAAATATTTCTAAGTTCACCAGAAAGTCCAATTTCTGCAGCGAAACAGATACCATGAGGAATAGGTATATTTATATTGCTAGAAAGTATCGCAGCAATTACGGCTAAATCAATTGCTGGATCTTCAATTTTTATTCCTCCAGTAATATTTAAAAACACATCTTTTGTTCCAAGATTAAATCCAGCTTTTTTTTCTAAAACAGCTAATAACATATTTAGCCTTTTTGAATTAAATCCTGTTGTGCTCCTTTGAGGAGTGCCGTAAACCGCAGAACTCACTAGTGCTTGGATTTCAATCATGATGGGTCTAATTCCCTCAATTGTTGCAGCTATTGCATTACCGCTTAAAGGAGATTTATTATTTGAAATAAGTAATTCACTAGGGTTGCTGACTTGACGTAATCCATCATTAAGCATTTCGTATATTCCTATTTCAGCTGTAGAGCCGTATCTATTCTTTTTAGATCTTAAAATTCTGTATATATGATTTCTGTCACCTTCAAAATTGAGGACTACATCAACCATATGTTCTAAAATTTTAGGACCTGCAATTCCGCCATCTTTAGTAATATGCCCAACCATTACAACAGGAAGATTTGTTTTTTTCGAATATTTTAAAAAATGAGATGCAGATTCCTTTATTTGAGATACGCTTCCGGGACTACTTTCAATTGTATCAGTTTGTAAAGTTTGTATAGAATCAATAATGATAAGTTCTGGCTCAATTGAATTAATTTGTTGGATAATGGTTTCAACATTGGTTTCATTTAATATATAGCATGATTTAGAATTAGAATTTATTCTGTTTGCTCTACGCTTTATTTGTTGCTTACTTTCTTCTCCAGAAACATAAAGGACTTTTATATTTAAAAACAAAGAAATTTGAAGGAGTAAAGTAGATTTTCCAATACCTGGTTCCCCCCCAATTAAAATTAAAGACCCTGGAACAATGCCCCCACCTAATACTCTATTAAGTTCTTCATCTTTTGAATTTAATCTAGGATTATCAGAGTTGTCAATATCTTGAATTTTAGTTGGTTTAGATGAAGCTTGTGTTTTTGAAAGCCCAATAGGTGTTTTTTTAGGATTTTGAATTACTTCCTCTATTAAAGTGTTCCATTCTTTGCATGCACTGCATTGCCCCATCCATTTTGGATAATGATTCCCGCAATTTTGACAAAAAAAGGCAGTTTTTAATTTAGTCATCCCTTAAGGTTTATTTTTTGTTTAATATAGGCAAAAAAACAAAAGATAAAGAACCTAAGACTACTATCATTATAGTTTGAGAGGTCCACACGATCCATCCAAATGCTAAAGCAGTTTCATAAGAAACTTCGAACTGACTTATGATGGAAGCAATTGCTAATGGATATGTCCCAATTCCTCCGTTAGTAATTATCATAGCAATAGCACCACCAACAAATGCAATAAAAATTGGTTCAAATCCAAGAGAAAAGGTCTCAGGCATACTGAATTTAACTATGTACAACATGAAAAAATATGATGACCAAATAAAAATAGTATGAAAAAAAAATGATTTCTTATTTTTCATTTTTACAATAGATAGAAGTCCCTGTTTTAAGCCATCAAAAAAAATAAAAACCTTAATTCTTAAATTTTTGGTTGAAATTAATATAAAAATTAAGCAGGCAATTGCAACAAATAAAATTAGATAAAGAATAAAATTAGAGTTTAAAAAAGAATCAGGTAGTTTAATCTGGGATGAAATATTAATCCCAAGAAAAATGCAACTTAATAAAATAAGAAAATCAATAATTCTTTCCGAAACTATTGTCCCAAAACTTTTTTCAAATGGAATTTTTTCATAATAATATATTAAGCTTGCTCTCAAAATTTCACCAGATCTTGGTATGCCAAAATTTGACAAGAAGCCTGCAAAAATTGACATAATAGAATTTAATATATTTAGTTTATAGCCTAAAGGAAGGATTAAATATTTCCAACGTATTGCTCTTGATAGATGACTTAAAATTCCAATACAAATTGACAAAAAAACAAATGTATAATTTGCATTTGTAATAGAGTTTAAAATAGTTGTTTTGTCTTCAGCAGAAGTATTTTGAAAAGAATAGTAAACAAGAAAAATACCAAAAGAAAGCGGTAAAAAGGTTTTTATTTTAACCAATAAATCTTTATTCATTTTTTATGTAAGATAATTATCTGCATCAGGAAAAATGATAGTTGGAGTATATTTTTTTGCTTCGTCTATACACATTTTGGCATAACTAATAATAATTATATCATCACCTTTATGAACTTTTCTAGCTGCAGGGCCATTTAGGCTAACTTCTCCACTATTTTTTCTCCCTTTAATTATATATGTTTCTAGTCTTTCGCCATTATTTATATTAAGAACTTGAACTTTTTCGCCTACGACCATATTAGCCGCACTAATAAGCGCTTCATCAATAGTAATGCTTCCAATATAATTAAGATTACAGCCGGTAACCTTTACTCTGTGGATCTTTGATTTTAAAATATCAATTTGCATTGCGCAAATATATACTAATTCAATAAAAGATTATCGATCAATCTTACATCGTTAATATTCACACAAATAAATGCTCTATAAGATTTTTTTGAATTAATTTTTTTCTGAATTTGTAAAGTTGTAGAATCAGCAATTTCAAGATATTCCACTTTAAAATTTTTATTTTTTTGAATGGACTTAATAATAGATTTTTTAATTGATTCTAATTTTAGACTGTTAAAATTTTTCTTTAAATAATTTAAGCTTACAAATATTATAGAAGACTTTTCTCTTTCGGAATCAGATAATAAATTATTTCTTGAACTTAATGCCAGTCCGTCTTTTTCTCTTACCGTAGGACAAATAATTATATTAACATTTATTTTTTCTATTCTTACAAGTTCTCTTATAATTAGAGTTTGCTGATAGTCTTTTTCACCAAAATAAATATTATTTGGTTTAAAAAGATTCAAAAGTTTAGAAACAATTGTGGCAACTCCATTAAAATGGTTTTTTCTATATTTCCCCTCTAGCTCAATATCAAGACTCTTAAAATCATAAATTTTTAATTTGGGCATTCCATCATACATTTCTTTTTCATTTGGGATAAAAACATTTATTTTATCTGAGATAGATTCAATTAAATCAATATCTTTTTCTAAATTTTTTGGATATTTCTTGAAATCTTTTGGGCTATTAAATTGAGTAGGGTTTATAAAAATGCTTACCCAGACGGTGTCATTATTTTTATTCGCTTTTTCTATAAGTGATAAATGCCCTTTATGTAATGAACCCATTGTAGGAACTAATCCAATGGATTTTTTTGATAAAATAGCTTGATTAATTAGTCCTGTAACTTTTTCTTTTCTATAAACTATTAGCATTTAATATAACTTTAACACTGTGTGTAGATATTATTTTAGACTAAATCTAACATAATTTTTGTAATTTTGCATTCTCTAATTATATAGAATAAAAGAGAGGATTTTATGAATGGAAAAAAAGTACTTTATGTATCTTCTGAAGTTATTCCATACCTTCCAAACAATGATATTTCATCTTTATCATATAATTTGCCTAAAATGGTTAATGAAAATGGAGGACAAACACGAATTTTTATACCTAAATATGGCATAATAAATGAAAGAAGACATCAGTTGCATGAGGTTATAAGACTCTCAGGGATGAATTTAATTATTGATGATATAGATATGCCTTTAATTATCAAGGTGGCATCTATTCCAAAGGAAAGAATGCAGGTTTATTTTATTGATAATGATGAGTATTTTAAAAATAGAGGATTACATTTTAATAATAAAAACAAAAAACTATATAAGGACAACGATGAAAGAGCAATCTTTTTTGCTAAGGGTGTTGTAGAAACAATAAAGAAATTAAATTGGTCTCCTGATATAATTCATGTTCACGGATGGATAGCATCTTTATTACCATTGTATTTAAAAGAATATTATAAAGATGAACCGCTATTTAATAGATCTAAAGTGGTTGTATCTATATATGCGGACGAAATTAAGGGAAAATTAGATTCAAAAATTGTAAAGAAAATTAAATTTGACGAGATTCAAAGTAAGACATTAGATGTTTTAAATGATGCCACATATTTAAATTTGTTTAAAAATGCTGTATTGAATTCTGATGGAATTATTTTGGCAGGGGAAAAGTTAGATGAAACCATTTTAAAGCTAGTAAATTCTTCTAAAAAACCAGTTTTAAAATATGGTTTTAGTGAAGGTTTTAAGGAAGAATATTTGAATTTTTATAAAACAAAAATTCTTAATTAAACTTTGATGAATTATATAAAGTATTTTTTTTTAATTGTAATATTTATAACATCTTGTAATAAAGATTACAATACTATTGGGATAAACTTAATCAACAATAAGGCTTTCAATACTAGTGTAGAGGAGGTCCCGGTCTTTGTTAAAATGAAAAAAATTCCTCCATATGTTGTGAACCAGATACAAACGTTTCAATTAGGCACATACAAAGACAATGTTTATGGCAAAAGCGAAGTTACATTTATGTCACAATTAACATTGGAGGATGTATCTCCTATCTTTGGAATTTTTAAACAAAATGATGAAATAAATGGGATGGAAGACAATATTGCATGTATCCCTGAAGAAGAAACATTAAAGGATGTTTTTTTAGACATACCTTTCTTTACAAATGTTGACGATGATGATAATGATGGAGTAATAAACTTATATGATGTTGATAGTACTGATCCTGAAAGTGACAGTGATGGGGATGGTTTATCAGATATAGCTGAAAAACAAACAGGACAGAATCCATTAAATCCAGATACGGATGGAGATGGTATTTTAGATGGAGAAGATACAGAATCAAAAAATCCTGATGGTAATGCAACAGTTTATGAAATAGATTCTTTAATGGGGAATTCTACAGCAAAATTTAAACTTAAGGTAAATGAACTTGATTATTACTTAAGGGCCTATGATCCAGAATCTAATTTTGAAAGATATCAAAAGTATTATTCAAATAATGAAATCGCTTCAAATTTTACAGGAACTGTTTTGTTTGATGATGAGATAGAAATTAATTCCAAAGAATTAGTATTTTGGAATGAAGATGATCCAGAAACTCCTGATGAGGACGAGTCAGAAGCCATAAAGGAGAGGTTAACTCCAAGAATAAGAGTTTCTTTAGATAAAGATTTCTTTCAAAAAAAAATTATTGATAATGAAGGATCACAAGATTTAGCTAATAATGAAAATTTTAAATTATTTATAAAAGGTTTAGTGATTAAAGCATATGATTTTTCAGATCCATTGCTTATGATTTTAAATTTTGATGAAGCTGAAGTAAGACTAGTATATGGGTATCAAAAATATGATAAAAAGGATACTCCTGATGACACCTCAGATGATGTAGTTGAAGAATCTGAAGAGACGTATAAGTTAAACATGTCAGGATATAAAATAAATTCATTTAAAAATGATCCATATCCAGCCTCTATATTTACTGAAGTTTACGATACAATTAATAACCCTAAATCTGTATATCTTAAGGGGGGGGGAAGGAGTGATGGCAGAAATAGAATTATTCAAGAATGATGACGGAATAGATATTTTGGAAGAAATAAGGGCAAAACAATGGTTAGTTAATGAAGCTAATTTGTCAATGTATATAGATAAGGATATGTTGTCATCAAATGGAGGTATTATTGAGCCTTCAAGACTATATTTATATGATATAAAAAGTAAAGCACCAGTTATTGACTATTTCATTGATAACACTAGCGGACCAAAAGAATATCAGAATAAAGTGATTCATGGAGGATTAATTGAATTGGATGAAGATGATAAAGGCTTAATGTATAAAATAAGGATAAGTGAGCATATAAAAAATGTAATAAGGAAAGACTCTACAAATGTTAGACTAGGACTAGTAGTGTCTTCTGATATCAGCAGTTCTATGAATATTGAAGTTGATACATCTGATCTTATGACTTTCATACCCTCTTCAACTGCTATAAATCCATTAGGTACTGTTCTTATTGGGCCAAGTCCAAGTGCAGAAAACTATAGTAAAAGAATGAGATTAAATTTATATTATACAGAAGTTAATAATGATTAAGTCTAATTTCTTTCACTTTCCCAGATATTTTTAAATATTCCTTTAACCCAAAAATTAATACTCTTTAGAAGTATTTTTCTTTTAGATTTAGAAAATAACCCTGAAATTAGTAACTCTATAAATTGGAGAGTAATCAATAGTAAATGATTTAAGAATTTTATTGATTTTTTGGAATGTTTTTCAAGAAAGATATGTGAAGAAACAATTACTTCAGATTTTGTGATAATTTTTATTTCATTATTTTTCCTAGATGAACCTCCATGAAAATGAGTACAGCTCCAATTATTTAGCAAAGAAACCTTTAAATTAAATTTTTTAGCTCTTTTACATAAATCCATGTCTTCATAATACATCCAGTAATTTTCATCCCATCCATTTAAGATTTCAAAATCTTTTTTTCTTATCAATACAAATGATCCAGAGATCCAATCAGGATTAGCAATTTCTTTTAAATGCATAGATCTGTAAGATCCTTTTTTAATTCTAATTAAAAATCTTATTATACCTGATAATGTCCAAAAATTTAAAAAAATTCCAAATGAATTTGTGTGATTCTGTTTTTGATCATATTGTTTTATGCCAATTATTCTATGATCAGAATGAGTATTACAATATTTGATTAAGGAAGAAATTGAATTAGATTCTAAAATTGTATCCGGATTTAAAAATAAAAACCATTTAGATGATATTAAAGAGGCCCCAATATTACATGCTTTTGCAAATCCATAATTTTTAGAATTTTCAACCCAATGAACCCAGTTATACTTTTTCCTAAAAAATGAAATTTGATTATCCCTAGAATTATTGTCTACAACAATTACTTTAATCTTAATCTCAGATTGTTTTAAAATACTGTCAAGACATAAACTTAAATTATCCCACGTTTTATAATTAACTATAACTATGGATAGACAGTCCATTATAATTTTTTTCTAAGCCTTGCTACAGGAAACCCTGTCATTTCTCTATATTTTGCGACTGTTCTTCTTGCAATAGGATAGCCTTTTTGATTTATTATTTTGGTAAGCTGATCATCAGTTAAAGGTTTAGCCTTGTCTTCTTTTTCAATAATTTCTTTCAATTCTTTTTTGATTTCTATTGTTGAAACTTCTTTTCCTTGATCATTTGTGATGCCTTCTGAAAAAAATGATTTAATTAATTTTATTCCATATGGAGAGTCTACATATTTACTGTTAGCTACCCTTGAAACAGTTGAAATATCCATTCCAATCTTTTCAGCGATATCTTTTAAAATCATAGGCTTTAAATTACTTTCATCACCTGATAAAAAGTAATTTTTTTGAAAATCCATAATGGCTTTCATTGTTAATAATAGAGTTTGATTTCTTTGATTAATTGCATCTATAAACCATTTAGCAGCATCCAATTTTTGTTTAATAAAGACTACAGCTTCTTTCTGTGATTTAGATACTTTTTTTGATTCCTGGTATCCTGACAACATGTTTTTATATTCATTGGAAACATACAAGTCTGGAGCATTTCTTGAATTTAAAGTTAGATTTAATTTATTGTCAATTATTTCAATAGTAAAATCAGGAATTATTGTTGAATTTATCTTTGTTGATTCTGAAAATGCGGACCCAGGTTTAGGGTTTAGTTTTTCAATTTCTTTAATTGCATTTTTTAATTCATTTTCAGAAATCCCAAGTTTTAGAATAATTTTTTTATAATGTTTTTTAGTAAACATATCAAAATTATCCTCAATAATTTTAATAGCAGTATTAATATTAGCTGATGAATTCTTTCTTTTTAGTTGGATAGTCAAGCATTCTTTTAGGTTTTTAGACCCTACGCCCGGGGGGTCTAGTAAATGAATAGTTTTAAGTATTTTTTTAACTGAATCAAGATCAGTATAAATACCCATTGTAAAGACCAAATCATCAATAATATCTAGCAAATCTCTTCTTAAATATCCAGTTTGATCAATACTCCCAACTAAAAAATTTGCAATTTCAGAATCAGTTTTTTCAAATGAAAAAGTTTGGATTTGATTTTTTAAAAATTGATTAAAGCTAACACCGGAAACAAAAGGCATATTTTTTTCATCATCATCAGCACTATGGTTATTGGATTTCAACTTATAATCAGGAATATCATCATCACTTAGATAATCCTCAACATTAATTTCATCATCATTTGAATTCTCATCATTTTCATTATAATCGTTAGATTCATCAAATGAATTTTCATCACTTTCTTTGCCTGCTTCTAAGGCAGGATTTTCTTCTATCTCTCTTGATAATCGCTGTTCAAGTTCTTGCAAAGGCAATTGAATTAATTTCATCAATTGAATTTGCTGAGGAGATAATTTTTGAGATAATTTTAATTGTAAACGTTGATTAAGCATTGAAATTTAATTCAAATAAAAATACGAAAACACTTTGAAAGGAAGAGATATTTTAAAACTCAGCACTTTTAGGCGTTCTTGGAAATGGAATTACGTCTCTAATGTTTGACATTCCTGTCGCAAATAGGATTAACCTTTCTAAACCAAGACCAAACCCACTATGTTTTACAGTCCCATATTTTCTTAAATCTAGATACCACCATAATTCCTTCTCTTCAATTTTTAATTCTTTTATACGAGATTTTAAAACATCAAGCCTTTCCTCCCTTTGAGAACCACCAACTATTTCTCCTATCCCTGGGAAAAGTATATCCATAGCTTTGACTGTTTTTTTATCTTCATTCATTCTCATATAAAAAGCCTTAATTTTTGCAGGATAATCATATATGATTACAGGTTTTTTAAAGTGCTTTTCAACTAAGAAGCGTTCATGTTCGCTTTGCAGATCAACTCCCCATTCTAAAATTGGGAATTTAAACTTTTTCTTTTTATTTGGTTTAGAATTTTTTAATATTTTAAATGCTTCAGAATAGGTTATCCTTTTAAAATTATTTTTTATAACAATATTTAATCTGTCCAATAAATTAAGTTCATTTCTTTCATTCATTGGCTTAGTTTTATCTTCATCTATTAGTCTTTGATTTAAAAAATCAAGATCTTTTTTACACTCATTTATTAGATCTTTTATAATAAACTTTATAAAATCCTCTGCTAGATCCATATTATCTTTAAGATCATAGAATGCCATTTCCGGTTCAATCATCCAAAATTCTGCTAAATGCCTTGAAGTATTGGAATTTTCTGCTCTAAACGTTGGGCCAAAAGTATATACTTTACCAAGTCCCATCGCTAAACTTTCTGCTTCAAGTTGGCCTGATACTGTTAAGTTAGTTTCTTTCCCAAAAAAATCTTCGTTAAAATTAACTTCATTTTTTTTATTTAAATCCAATGTGGTTACTTTAAACATTTCACCAGCGCCTTCTGCATCACTTCCAGTAATAATAGGGGTATTAACATAAAAAAACCCTTTTTCTTTAAAATACTTATGAATTGCAAAGGACAAGTTAGAACGTACTCTCATTACAGAACTAAACGTATTAGTTCTTACCCTAAGGTGAGCATTTTCTCTTAAAAATTCTAACGAATGTTTTTTTGGTTGAATTGGATAAGAATTCATGTCACATTCACCAAGAATAGTAATCTTTTCTACTTTAATTTCTGATTTTTGACCTTTACCTTTACTTTCAACTAATAAACCTTCAATTTTCATTGAAGTTCCAGTATTTATTTTTGAAAGAGTTTCGGAGCTTGTATTTTTAAAATCAACTACACATTGAATGTTTTCATAGGAGGATCCGTCATTTAAAGAAATAAACCTATTTGCTCTAAAGGTTTTTACCCATCCTTCTATTACAACCTTTTGAGATTTTGGATTTGTTTTTAGTAAGCTGTTAACTGTAAAATTATTCATTTTATGATCTAAAATTAAACAGAGAGAATTTCCTTTTCTTTAACAGAATAAATTTTATCTACTTGTTTAATAAATTCATTAGTTAAATTTTGAATGTCATCCTCAGAAATTGCCTTTTGATCAGTAGATATATCAATTTTCTTTATATCATTATTAGCTTCTTTTCTTGAATTTCTGATACTTATTTTAGCTTTTTCAATTTCTGACTTGGCTATTTTAACCAATTCTTTTCTTCTTTCTTCAGTTAATGGAGGGATTGTGATTATAACAGATTCTCCATTATTCATAGGATTAAATCCTAAATTTGCGATCATTATTGCTTTTTCTATATCTGGCAATTTATCTTTTTCCCAAGGCTGTATGGATATGGTTTGAGCATCTGGAGTATTGACATTAGCAATTTGAGATAAAGGAGTCATTGATCCATAGTAATCTAACCTAATACTTGAGAGCATTGAAGGATTTGCTTTCCCAGCTCTTATATTTATTAACTCTTTTTCTAAATGATTAATAGAATTTAACATCGATTCTTTACAAGCTTCAATAATGAATTCCATTTCTTCCACGTTTGTTTAATTAACTGTTGTCCCAATTTGTTCTCCTTTAACAAGCTTTAGTAGGTTCCCAGGTTTATTCATATTGAAAACAATTATTGGCAAGTTATTTTCTTTGCTTAAAGTAAAAGCAGTAGAGTCCATTATTTTAAGATTTTTATCAAGAACATTTTGAAAAGATATAGAATCAAATTTGGTTGCATCAAGATTTTTTTCTGGATCAGAATCATAAATTCCATCTACTCGGGTCCCTTTTATAATTACATCTGCATTAATTTCAATGGCTCTTAAAACAGCAGCAGAATCAGTTGTGAAAAATGGATTTCCTGTTCCTCCTCCAAATATTACTACTCTTCCTTTTTCTAAATGTCTAACAGCTTTTCTTTTGATATAAGCTTCTGCAACTGCCTCAATTTTAATAGCAGTTTGCAATCTTGTTTGAATATCATTTTCTTCAAGTGCACTTTGTAATGCTAATCCATTAATTACGGTTGCTAGCATCCCCATGTAATCTGCTTGAACCCTGTCCATTCCATTACTTGCAGCAGAAACACCCCTAAAAATATTTCCTCCTCCAATTACTATAGCTACTTCTATATCTAGATTAGTTATTGATTGGATTTCTTTCGCATATTGAGAAATTCTATTAGGATCTATACCATATTGACGATCTCCCAGTAATGCTTCTCCGCTTAGTTTTAATAATATTCTTTTATAGGACATCATTAATTATTAAAGTAAATATAATCAATGATTTTATAATAATTATTATGAATAAAATAGTTTAGTATCGTGTTAAACTAAAGCAACTCTTTTAAATCCAGTAATTTTTAAATCTGAATGTATTGACTTAACATATGCAGATACGCTTAGCTTATTATCCTTTATAAAATCTTGATTTACTAATGTATTATCTTTAAAAAATCTTTTGAGCTTTCCTTTAGCTATATTATCAAGCATAGCTTCGGGTTTACCTTCTTGCCTTAGCTGATCTTTAGCAATTTCTATTTCTTTATCAATTGTTTGCTGGTCTATAC
The DNA here is from genome assembly GCA_902511755.1 of uncultured Bacteroidota bacterium. Classification (GTDB taxonomy): domain Bacteria; phylum Bacteroidota; class Bacteroidia; order Flavobacteriales; family Flavobacteriaceae; genus MAG-121220-bin8. The sequence goes on from CABXGL010000001.1 coordinate 53,252, forward strand.
CGCTTTCATCTAAAGCGATAGGATTCATGGCAGCTGCTTGCATTGCAATGTTTTTTGAGATTTCTTCAATTCCATCAATTGATGAGGAAAATCCAGATAGGGTGGCTATTTTATTGCCAGCATGTATGTATTTCCCAACATATGCAGCAGATAATTTTTCAAAACTTCCTATAATCAATTTTTCTCCTATAACCCCTGTCTGTTCAATAAGTTTTTCACCTATAGTCATTGAATCAATGGGAGATTTTAAAAATTCTTCTAATGAGTTATAGTTTAAACCTAGCTCAGCTAACTGATTTGCCAATGCAACAAAACTTTCATTTTTGGCAACAAAATCTGTTTCACAATTCAAAGAAATGATAACTCCATTTAAACAATTAGAATCTACTTTAGCAATCACTGCACCCTCAGAAGAATCTCTGTCCGCTCTTTTAGCTGCTACTTTTTGACCTTTTTTTCTTAAAATTTCAATTGCAATATCAAAATCACCATTGGATTCAACTAATGCATTTTTACAATCCATAATGCCTGCTCCAGACATTTTCCTTAGATTATTTACTTCAGATGCAGTTATTTTTCCCATCTTTTTATTTCTCTTTTTTAGTTGTAGTTTTTTTTCTAACTCTTTTCTTTTTTTCAACAGATTTTTCTACGGCTACATTGCTAGAGTCATTTTTAGATGCATTATCAGAACTTGAATCTTTATCATCTTTCTTTTCCTTTTCTTCTTTTGTCTTTTTTTCCTCTTTTTCTTCAATTATTTGCTTTATTTCTTTTTCCTTTTGCCTTTCAGATAAACCATCTTTAATAGCTAGAGTAATATGACTTAAAATTAAATTAATTGATTTAGATGCATCATCATTTGATGGAATTGCATAATCTACTTCTCTTGGGTCACAATTCGTATCAACCATAGCAAAAATTGGAATGTTTAATTTTTGAGCTTCTCTTATTGCAATATTTTCTCTTCTTATATCTACTACAAATAATGCTCCTGGAAGACGAGTCATATCAGTAATAGAGCCTAAGTTTTTTTCTAATTTTTCCCTTAACCTATCTATTTGAAGTTTTTCTTTTTTAGAAAGGGATTCAAATGTACCGTCTTCTTTAGATCTATCTATAGCAGACATTTTTTTAACCGCTTTTCTAATAGTAACAAAATTAGTTAACATACCTCCAGGCCATCTTTCAGTAATATATGGCATTTTTACTTCTTTAGCTGAATTGGATACTATTTCTTTGGCTTGTTTTTTAGTAGCAACAAATAGAATTTTTCTTCCAGAAGAAGCAATCTTATTTAAAGCCTGAGCACATTCTTCAAGCTTAGATACAGTTTTGTAAAGGTTAATAATGTGAATTCCATTTTTCTCCAATAATATATAAGGAGCCATATTAGGATTCCACTTTCTAGTAAGATGTCCGAAATGAACACCTGCCTCTAATAGAGGCTTAATTTCAATTTTTGTCATTTTTTTTAGTTTACGTTCCGTACGATTAGCAATAAACTTATGATTGTAAAATCTTATTTATTTAGATGCTAAACTAATTTTCGCATTGCGAAATACGACAACAGGTTTTCAATATTTATATGAACTTAAATTCCTTCAAAAAGAAAAGTATAATTACCTTTTCGAGAATTGGAATTTCTTTCTTGCTTTCTTTTGCCCAAATTTTTTCCTTTCAACCATCCTTGGGTCACGCGTTAATAATCCTTCTTTTTTTAACACAGGACGATATTCTTCATCAACTTCACATAGGGCTCTAGAAATAGCCAGTCTTATGGATTCTGCTTGGCCATTTATTCCCCCTCCATAAACATTTACTTTGACATTAAATGTTGATAAATTATCTGTTAATTCAAGAGGTTTTTTTATTTTGGATTGTAATATTGCAGTTGGAAAATATTCTTCTAAACTTTTGCCATTTATTGTATGATTTTGATCACCTTTTGACATGTATATTCTCGCAACTGAAGTTTTTCTTCTTCCTATTTTGTGAATTACTTCCATAAATTATTTTAATTCTTTTAAATTAATAGATATAGGATTTTGACCTTCTTGTTTATGATTTTCCCCAACATAAACTTTTAGGTTTCTAAAAAGTTGAGCGCCCAATTTATTCTTTGGCAACATCCCTTTGACAGATTTTTCAATTAATCTTGTCGGATCTTTATCAAATAATTCCTTAGCAGTTAAAGATTTTTGACCACCGGGATATCCAGTATACCTTATGTATTCCTTGTTTTCCCACTTATTTCCAGACAAATTTATTTTTTCAGCATTTATAACTATGACATTGTCACCACAATCAACATGAGGAGTAAAGCTAGGTTTATATTTCCCCCTTAAAATTTTAGCAATCTTAGAGGACATTCTCCCTAAAGTTTGTTCAGAGGCATCAACTAGAACCCATTTTTTGTCAACAGTGCCCTGGTTAGCTGATATTGTCTTGTATGTTAATGAATCCAAAATATTTTTTTCTATTAAGAGAATTTTTCTCCCTCTTTTATTGGCCTGCAAATCTACAATAATAAATGAAATCTACAAATGCAGAATTAATAAAAAAATCAATGAGCCTCATACCAGTTATTTCCAGTACCAATATCAACAACTAAAGGAACATTTAAACTATAAGCAGATTCCATTTCCACTTTAATTAAGTTTTTCATTTCTTGCAATTCTGGTTTAAAAATTTCAAAAATTAATTCATCATGAACCTGAACCAACATCTTAGATTTATAGTTATTATTTTTCATTCTATTATAGATCTTAACCATTGCAAGTTTTATAATATCTGCAGCACTACCCTGAATTGGGGCATTGATTGCATTTCTTTCAGCCCCTCCTTTAACAATGTGATTTCTTGAATTAATATCCATTAAATATCTTTTTCTTCCTAAAATTGTTTCTACATATCCATTTTCTCTTGCAAAATTTATTTGATTTGAAATATATTTTTTTAATTTAGGATAAGCAGTAAAATAGGATTCTATCAAATTTTTAGATTCAGATCTACTCAAACTAGTTTGGTTACTTAGTCCAAAAGCAGAAACTCCATAAATTATTCCAAAATTTACTGTTTTGGCATTACTTCTCTGTTCTTGGGAAACATTTTTTATGTTAATATTAAAGACTTTTGCAGCAGTAGAAGAGTGAATATCTTCATTGTTATTAAAGGCAGAGATCATATTTGAGTCATTACTTAAGGAGGCAATAACTCTTAATTCAATTTGAGAGTAATCTGCAGATAGCATTACATAATCATTATTTTCACATATAAATGCTTTTCTTATTTCTCTTCCTTTTTTTGTTCTAATTGGAATGTTTTGAAGATTAGGGTTGTTACTACTTAATCTTCCAGTTGAGGCTACTGCCTGATTAAAAACCGTATGAATTCTTAAACTATCCTTATTTATTTGTTTTGGAAGTGCATCAACATAAGTATTTATTAATTTTTGTAATGATCTCCAATTTAAAACTTCTGCAACTATTTTATGATCTTTTGCAAGAACAGAAAGAACCTCTTCAGACGTAGAGTATTGTCCTGTTTTAGTTTTTTTGGGTTTTTCTATTATTTTAAGTTTTTCAAATAAAACTTTACCTAATTGTTTTGGAGAAGCGAGATTAAAATTTTCTTTTGATTGATTAAAAATATTTTTCTCAATTTTATTAAGATCTGCATTATATTTTGAAGATAATATGTTTAAAAAATTAGAGTCTATTCTAATCCCATTTGATTCCATTGATGCTAAGACTTTTAATAATGGCATCTCTAAGTTTTGAAATATATCAACCATTTCCCCTTTTTCCAAGTCTTTTAATAATAAATCCGTTAATTGGAAATTTAAATCACTTTTCTCCATAGAAAATTCTATAGGATTGTCTAATTTCTTCTCTTTTGTAAAGGATGTTTTATGGCTTAAATATGTTTCACAAATTATATCAAAATCATGGCCTAAATCGGGATTAATTAAATAATGAGCAATTTTTGTATCAAAACATTTGCAATTTATAGCTACCCCAATTTGATCGAGAAGTTTCAAGGATTCTTTAATGTCATATCCAATTATTGTGACATCCTCCTTTTCAAAAAGTGTTTTTAATGAGTCAATGAAAGTCGAATTTTTATTTAATTCTAGGTAGTAACTTTTGTTTTTGTCCCAAGTAAATGAAATCCCAAAAATGGGTTCATTAATAGAATTTACAAGACTAATGCCTATTTTTTTTTGTCTGAAAATTTTTTCAAACAGTAGACTTTTCCCCAGATTAGTATAGATTTTTTGATAAAAGTGTTTATTGTCTATAGAACTAGTAGAATTGCTTTTCAATTGAGAAGACAATAATCCTGGGCTATTAAATAAATCATATTGAGTTTCTTTTGGAGAATCTGGGAATTCAATTGAATTTTCTTTATGAGAAAAAATCTTCATAAAATTTTCAGTCATTCTTTTAAACTCAAGATCATTAAATATTTCCTTAATTTTTTTTATATCAGGATCTTTTACTTTAAAATTTTTAAGATTATATTCTATAGGTACATTTAAAATTATTGTAGCTAGTTTTTTTGATAGGAGTCCTTTTTCTTTATTCTGTTCAATTTTTTCTTTTAATTTTCCAGTTATTTCATGAGTGTTTGCTAAAAGATTTTCCATAGAACCATATTTAGCAAGAAATTTTTTAGCGGTTTTTTCTCCAACTCCAGGCAATCCAGGAATATTATCTACAGAATCTCCCATCATACCTAAAAAATCGATTACTTGTAAAGGATCTGATATTTCAAATTTTTTCTGCACCTCTTCAACCCCCCATATTTCTATTCCATTTCCCATTCTAGCTGGTCGATACATAAATATGTTTTTTGAAACCAATTGCGCAAAATCTTTATCTGGAGTTACCATAAAAACTTCATAATTGTTTTTTTCAGCATTTTTTGCAACAGTTCCTATGATATCATCAGCCTCATAACCGCTTTTTACTAAAACAGGTATCTGCATAGCTTTTAAAATATCTTGTATATATGGAACCGCAATTTGAATTGCATCAGGAGTTTCACTCCTATTAGCTTTATATTCATTAAATATTTTTAATCTATCACTTGAACCTCCTTTATCAAATGCAACGGCTAAATTATCTGGCGATTCCCTTTTAATTAGATCTAAGAGTGAATTCATAAATCCCATTACAGCACTTGTATCCATGCCTTTTGAATTAATCCTGGGATTTTTAATAAATGCATAATATCCTCTGAAAATAAGAGCATAGGCATCAATCAAAAATAATTTCTTTCTTGGAGACATTTTATAATTATCAATAGGTCTCTAAATTTAAAAAATATAGCTATGAGATAGCCTATTTTTTTAAAAAATCAACATATAAACATAAATAAAGGAATTAGCGTTTTTGTATTTACATGAGGTAACAAATGTAAAGTGAGAATTTATGTAATTATTTAATAAACTCTAATTTTTTAAAAAATGTTACTTTTGTATTAATATAAATCTAGATTTATGTCAAAATTTGGTGAGCTTATTGGTTTAGAGGTTCCAATTTTATTAGATTTTTATACAGATGATAATGACTCTTCATCTGCTATGCATCCTGTTTTAAGAGATGTAGCTGCAGCCATTGGTGATAAAGGGAAAGTAATTAAAATTAATGTAGATAAGAATAATGAATTAGCTGAGGCACTTAGGGTAAAATTATTACCAACACTAATGATTTATAAAGGTGGAGAAATGGTATGGAGACAGAGCGGAGAACAAGATGCCAATACTCTAATCAATTTAATTAAGGATTTTATTTAATTAGTTAACTTTTCCTTGATCTTCATAAATGATTTAATCTCAGATGTTATTAATGATCTATCCTCTTCATAATCTTTAAGTACATTTAAAATTTTACTATACTCAAATAGATTATTAGCAATATTTTCTACATATTCAGATTTGTTTTCTTGAGGCATTTCAATAAAAAGATTTAATCGATCTTTTAACTGATTAGAAATGTTTAAATAAAGGTCTTTAGATAAATTTATGTTTCCGGATTTATATAAATATTCTAAAAATGGAGTTAATAAAGTAAAATATTCATAATCACCATAAATTTCTTTAACAAAGTCAGTGCTTTTGACAAAATTTTCAATTGCTTCACCAATAAAATTTATATCGTTTGTATTTAAAACGGATTCAAGCAGACTTCGATATCTTTCAGTGTCAGTTATTATATTTTCAGCATAGCTATAAATAGAAAAATTAGAAGCTTTTGATTTAGATAATTTAGAGTAGTAATTTAAATTTTGTTGATATTTATGAGACAGATTTTTAAAAAGCTTATTTCCCTTTTTATATTTATTTAGCATGTAATAAGTAGAAATATAAGGCTGTAGTAGACTATAAAATCCAAAATATTTTATAGGCATTTTTTCCAATGATAAATCTAAAATTTCTTCAGCTTCTTCTTTTTTATTATCCTTGATTAATTCCAGAGCTAACCTATGAAGATTTCCTCTAAATGAAATACTGTTTTTCCTTGTTTCAGGGTCGTGATATATTTTTTCACTATTGGAATTTCCCCATTCCCATCCTTTAACTATTTTATACATTAATTCAGAATCTATTCTGCCTAATTCATATGGATTTTTTTTATCAATGGGAGTTTTAATTGGGACTAGTTTGTAAACTAATCCATCTAGTTGTAAGTAATCTTTCATCCATAAGTATTCAGAATCGTTATAGCTTCCACCAGTAAAATATATTGGCCTTTCCCAATCATTGTTAGCTAAAATATCTAACATTAAAAGTTGATTTTTATATAGGCCACTTGTTGGCAAGTCTATATCAATATAATCTAATATTAGTGCAGAATCCTTTACTTTAACTAATCCGCTATTTATCACATTTTTTTTATTTACAGAAATTCTGATTTTGTTTGTTGGATAAAAAATCATGTTTTGAGTAAATTTTGGAACATTATCTAAATCTGCTCCATATTGTTTTAATAGATTACTGTATTTGGTTCTGGGATGGTCACTACTTATCCAGTTCATGAAATCTTTTATATCCCACCTGACAGAATCAATAATAGATTCATGCTTTACATAGTCTCTTATACCATATGCATATTGTTTGTGAATTAATTGAGAGGGAATAGGGGAGCTATTATAAGTTCTTCTTTTCATTTGATCTATATACCAATCAGTAGCTATCAAACTAGTATTTATTGTTCTAACATCTGTTCTATAGCTTTCTATTTCTTGAGCATACCATAGAGCAAACGTGTCGTTATCTCCTATTGTAAATATCATAGAATCTACGCCTTCATCAATAGAATCCAAATAGGCCTTAGCTAAAGATTGCGCGGTATATCTATTAGATCTGTCATGATCGTCCCAATTTTCAAAGGCCATTAAAAGAGGAACAAACATTAATAATATAGCTGTTAGAGGAATGAAAATTTTATTTTTTATTAAAGATTTGATTTTAAGTTGAACAGACATTAAACTCAAACCAATGAAAATACAAAACACATAAAAGGAACCAACAAGGGCATAGTCTCTTTCTCTAGGTTCAAAAATTCTCTCATTTACATATACTTTGAGCGCTAGACCAGTAAACAGGAATAATACTATAACGATCCAAAATAGATTTTTATCTTTATTAAAAAGGAATAAAAGTCCAATAATTCCTAGAATTAAGGGTAGAAAATAATATTTATTTCTTCCTTTATTATTTAAAACATCTTCTGAAAGATTTTCTTGAGGGCCAAGCCTTAATCCATCTAAAAAATTTATCCCACTAATCCAGTTGCCATTTAGAAGGTCATATTTCCATTGATTGTCGTTTTGTTTCCCAGAAAAATTCCACATAAAATATCTCCAATACATTGATCCCATTTGATATTGGAAAAGGTATTTTATATTTGAAAACAAGGTTGGTTTATTAATATCAAGATATCCTCCATATTGGCTTAAAAATTCGTGATATCCATCTGAATCAATGTCTCCTTTATTAAAGCTTGATTGAAATTGATTTACCAGTTGAGCTAAACTTTCTTCAGATTTATATTCAGTTTTTATTTCAAATGGAAGATGTCCAAAATATTTCATATAGTTTGATGAATGATCTGAGCTCCACATTCTTGGAAGAAATCCTACATGGTTAGTATTAGAATTTATTTTTCCATTCTCCCAATCATTTACAATTATATATTTATTTGATTTTATATCTTTTTCATATTTAGGCTTATCATCTTTATAGGGCTCTTCAGTATCTTGTCCAGCATATGCATCAGAGTACATGGGACCATAAAAAATATGTGTGTCAGGATATTGTTCCAAGTTATAGTAAGCAAGTAATGCTCTTGCATCTGAAGGCGCATTTTCATTAATAACGGTATTAGCATTGGATCTTATTGGAATCATTAGCCATGAAGAAAAACCAATGAAAACAAACATTATACATAGTAAAAAAGTGTTTGCTCTAACCCAATTTTTTTTTCTTGAAGTTTTAATCCCAAGATAAAATAAAACTATAATTAACAATCCAGAAAAAATAGTTCCTGAATTGAAAGGCAGCCCTAAAGTGTTTACAAAAAAGACTTCTAAGTTTCCAAAAAGGCCTAAAGTTGAGGGTAATAATAATTTAAAAATAAATAATAAAATTGCAATGGAAATAATATTTGCAGCTATAAAACTTTGAATTGTTGGAGAAGGATTTTTTTTAAAGAAATAAATCATCCCAATTGCAGGAATTGCTAGTAATCCCATAAAATGAACTCCAAAAGATAAACCAACAACAAAAGAAATTAGAATTAGCCATTTATCCCCACCCTCCTTATCCATATTTTCTTCCCATTTAAATCCAAGCCAAAAAAGTAATGCCATAATCATTGTAGCCATAGCATAAACTTCGGCTTCTACTGCATTAAACCAAAAACTGTCAGAAAACGTAAAACATAACGACCCTAGTAATGAAGAGCCAAGGATTAAAGCCGTATTAGAATTAGTAAATTTAGAATCTTTGATTAATATTTTTTTTCCAATTATTGTGATAGTTAGAAATAAAAAAAGGATAGTTAAAGCGCTCGCAATAACAGACATCATATTTACTGTTAGAGCTATTTTATCTAAATCAGTAGAAAAAGACGAAAAAAATGCCCCTAACATTTGAAATAATGGAGCCCCTGGAGGATGGCCGATTTGAAGTTTTGCAGATGTAGAGATATATTCTGCACAATCCCAATAACTGGCGGTTGGTTCAACAGTGAGAGAATATGTTGTTAAAGCAATAAGAAATGTAATAGAAGCAATAATTTTATTCCATTTCTTAAACTTATTTGCATTCATTCTACATTTGTTTTGAAAGCGAATTTAAACAATATTAATTATTAAATTTTTAAAGATATTTTTAAATATAATTAATTTGCTCAGCAAAAACTTTATATTAAATTTGCCGAGCATTGTATTGGCCTATGGTGTAACTGGTAACACGTCTGGTTTTGGTCCAGAAGAGTCTAGGTTCGAGCCCTAGTAGGCCAACTATTTAATTATTAAGAATGTTGTAAATTATAATTTATGTAGGAATTTTGTATATTCGCACAGCATTATTGAAAAAAAGAAGGGGGACATTGTCCCCCTCTTTATTAATTAGAATTTAATTATAATAAAATTATAGTAAATGGAAAATTTAGCCTTAATCGAATCATTTTCAGAATTTAAAGATGAAAAGTTTATTGACAGAGTTACTCTTATGTCAATTCTAGAAGAGGTTTTTAGAAATACCTTAAAAAGAAAATATGGAGATGATGACAATTTCGATATAATTATAAATCCCGATAAAGGAGATTTAGAAATTTGGAGAAATAGAATTGTAGTAGAAGATGATTCAGTGGAGGATGAAAATCAAGAAATTTCTCTTTCTGAAGCTAGAAAAATTGAACCAGACTTTGAGGTTGGTGAAGATGTTTCGGAAGAAGTTAAACTAATTGATTTAGGAAGAAGAACTGTATTGGCTCTCAGACAAAACTTGGTTTCAAGAATAAATGAACATGATAATGGGATTATATATAAACAATTTATTGATTTGATTGGAGAAATATATACCGCAGAAGTTCATCATATAAGACATAATGTTGTTATACTTTTAGATGACGAAGGAAATGAATTAATTATGCCAAAAGACAGACAGATCCCCTCCGATTTTTATAGAAAGGGAGACTCTATAAGGGGAATTATAGAATCTGTAGAATTAAAAGGGAACAAACCATCTATAGTAATGTCTCGAACTTCTCCAAAGTTTTTAGAGAAGTTGTTTGAACAAGATATTCCAGAAGTTTTTGATGGATTGATTTCAGTCAAGAAAGTTGTTAGAATCCCTGGCGAGAAAGCAAAAGTAGCAGTAGATTCCTATGATGACAGGATAGATCCTGTAGGAGCTTGTGTAGGAATGAAAGGGTCTAGAATACACGGTATTGTTAGAGAGTTGGGGAATGAAAATATAGATGTTATTAATTATACAAATAATATCCAATTATTGATTACTAGAGCGTTAAGTCCTGCTAAAATTTCTTCATTAAAAATTAATGAAGAAAATAAAACAGTTGAAGTTTTTATGGACCCAGAACAGGTTTCAAAAGCAATTGGAAGAGGAGGATTTAATATTAGGTTAGCAGGTCAGCTAACAGGATATGAAATTGATGTATATAGAGAGGGCGCTGAAGAAGATGTTGAATTAACAGAGTTCTCAGATGAAATTGAAGATTGGGTTTTAGAAGAGCTTAAGAAAGCGGGATTAGACACTGCTAAAAGTGTTTTGGAACAAGATGTTGAAGATTTAATTAAAAGAACAGATTTAGAAGAGGAAACTATTTTAGAAATAAGAAAAGTTTTAAGTGCAGAATTCTCAGAATAAATAATAAATTTTATGAGTGAGGTTAAATTAATAAGGTTAAATAAAGTTTTAAGAGAGTTTAACATCTCATTAGATAGAGCAGTTGAATTTCTAGCTTCTAAGGGACATGAGATAGAGGCTAGGCCAACTACTAAAATCTCCTCAGATGAATATAACTTTTTATTAGAAGAATTTCGTTCAGATAAATCTAGTAAAGTTGAATCTCATGATTTAAGTGAAGTAAAGAGAAAAGAAAAAGAAGAATTAAGATTAAAATTAGAAAAAGAGGAGGAAGAAAAATTAAAGATAAAAAGAGCTGTAATTCAAGGAAGAGCAGAAATCAATAAACCTGTTAAAATTGGAAAAATTGATTTAGAAACCCTTAATCCTAAAGTTCCTGTAAAAGAAACTGAAAAAGAAATCTCAAAAGAAAAAAAATCAAAAATTGATAATGAACTTAATGAGGTTGTAGAAAATAAAGAGGCAGACTCAAATATAAAAACTCAATATAAAAAATTAAGCGGACTAAAAACTGTTGGAGATAAAATAGATTTGGATAAGATTGACACTCCACAATCTGATAAAAAAACATCAGCTCCTCCCCAAAAAAGGAAAAGAATTAGAATTAACAAAGATGTCCCAAAAACTAACAAAAAAGTTACTAAACAAAACAAAACAAAAAATGTTTCTGTTGAAACTTCTGATGAAGATGTTCAGAAACAAATTAGAGAAACTTTAGAAAAACTTCAAGGAAAATCAACAACATCAAAAGGAGCTAAATACAGAAAAGAAAAAAGAGATTCACATAAATTAAAATCAGAAGAGGATTTAGCAATAACTGAAGCGGATAAAAAAATAATTAAAGTTACAGAGTTTATTACAGTTGGAGAAGTTGCAACAATGATGGAAATTACTTCAACAAAAATTATTTCTGCATGTATGTCACTTGGAATTATGGTTACCATGAATCAAAGACTAGATGCCGAAACTTTGACTATTGTTGCAGATGAGTTTGGCTATGAAGTTGAATTTGTAACAGCAGATATTGAAGAGTCAATTCAGGAACTTGTTGATGCACCTGAAGATTTACTTCCAAGAGCTCCAATTGTAACGGTTATGGGACATGTTGATCATGGAAAAACTTCATTACTAGATTTCATAAGAGAAGAGAATGTTATAGCTGGTGAATCAGGAGGAATTACGCAACATATTGGAGCTTATAATGTAGAATTGAAAGATGGACAAAAAATCACTTTTTTAGATACACCTGGACATGAAGCATTTACTGCTATGAGAGCAAGAGGGACTCAAGTAACAGACTTAGTAATAATTGTAATTGCAGCAGATGATGATGTGATGCCTCAAACTAAAGAGGCAATTAGTCATGCTCAAGCTGCGGGGGTTCCAATAATTTTTGCAATTAATAAAATAGATAGAGAAAACTCTAATCCAGATAAAATAAAGGAAAGCCTTTCTAAGATGAATCTTCTTGTTGAAGAATGGGGAGGAAAGATTCAATCGCAAGATGTTTCTGCTTTAAAAGGGACTGGGGTCAATGAGCTGTTAGAAAAAGTGCTTTTAGAAGCAGAGTTTTTAGAACTAAAAGCTAATCCAAATAAGGCAGCTATTGGAACAGTTGTAGAAGCATTTTTAGATAAAGGGAAAGGCTATATATCTACTATTTTAATTCAATCAGGAACTTTAAAAATTGGAGATTATCTTTTGGCTGGACAACACAGTGGTAAGATTAAAGCAATGCAAGATGAAAGGGGGAATTCAGTTAATGAAGCTGGGCCTTCAATTCCTGTTTCTATTCTTGGCCTTGCTGGAGCTCCACAAGCTGGAGATAAATTTAATGTTTTTGAAAACGAAAAAGAAGCTAAACAAATAGCTGTAAAAAGAATGCAGCTTGTGAGAGAGCAGACAGTTAGGACTCAGAAACATATAACTCTTGATGAGATTGGTAGAAGAATTGCGCTTGGAGATTTTAAAGAATTAAATATTATTCTTAAAGGAGATGTTGATGGTTCGGTTGAGGCATTGACTGATTCTTTTCAAAAACTTTCCACTGAAGAGATATATATCAATATTATTCATAAAGCTGTAGGAGCTATTACGGAGTCAGATGTATTATTAGCTTCAGCATCTGATGCAATTATAATAGGATTTAATGTTCGACCTACAGGAAATGCGAGGCAAATCGCAGATAAGGAAGAAATAGACATTAGGAATTATTCTATTATTTACGATGCAATAAATGATCTAAAAGATGCTATGGAAGGAATGCTTTCTCCTGAATTTAAAGAAGAGGTTACTGGTAATGCTGAAATAAGGGAGACTTTTAAAATTTCCAAGGTTGGCACAATTGCCGGCTGCATGGTTATAGATGGAAAAATTTTTAGAAATTCTAGTATAAGATTGATTAGAGAAGGAGTCGTTTTGATGTCAGGAACCTTAACTTCTTTAAAGAGATTTAAAGATGATGTTAAAGAAGTTGCAAAAGGATATGATTGTGGAATTCAAATAAATAATTATAATGATATAATTATTGGCGATGTGATTGAAGCATTTTCTGAGGTTGAAATTAAAAAGAAAATCAAATAATTAATTAGGTTTCAATATAAAAGCTGATGGGAAATTCCTCCTTATAATTTTAAGCTTTTTTATTGCTTCCAATTTTGATACATATTTTCCAATTCTAATTTTGTAATATGGAGTTTCAAAACTAAAAAAAACATCCTCAAATTTTTTTTCGAACATTAATTTATCCATTAATTCTGAACCTTCATCATATTTTCCATTAAATACTTGAATTGTATACTGACCAGAAGTAAATGTTTCTGTATTTACCTCTTTTTTTAACTCCATTAATTTAATTAGCTTGGGATCTTGATTCAATTTAATATTACCTTCTTGGCTAAAAGAATTAGTTAAATTTAAGCTAATGAAAAAAATAAATAAGGGTTTTACGAGCTTGATCATAATACAAATATATGTTCTATTTTTTTTAAAATCTATTAGATTGAAATATGTCTTTATTTAGAATCATTATAAATTAAAAATAAGATGACAACAGAGGTTTCTAAAAAGGTTTTTGTGTTGTATTTTTGACCCCAAAATTTTGAAACAATTTTTTTAATTGTTAGTGAAAGAAAACAGCACATTTTTGAAAAGTTTTTTTACCCTCTTTCCAAGGACTCGGTTGATGACAGTTTTCGCTTGTGTTTTATTTCTTTTCTCTTTTAATATTTCTGCTCAAGAACCTGACATTGCTAAAGGAAAATCTTTATTCAATGCCAATTGTGCAGCTTGTCATAAGGTTAATAAAAAATTAATTGGTCCAGCTATTAGGGGGGTTTCAGCTGAGCATGAAAAAGAGTGGCTTTATTCTTGGATTAGAAATAGTGCAGCAATGATTAAGTCTGGAGATCCTGATGCAATAGCTGTTTACGAGGAATATAATAAGGTTGCAATGAATTCTTTTCCTCAACTTTCAAATGAAGATATTGACAATATTTTAGCATACTCTGATTATATTCCTCCTAAACCAGCTGCAGTTTCTACTTTATCTTCTAATACTGAGGTTACGAGTTCAAACTCTTCTAATGATATCATTTTAATTCTGCTATCTTTTGTTTTAATTGTTCTTATAATTCTTTTAGTTCTAATAAATAAAACCTTAAAAAATCTTCTTTTACAAAACGGCTTAGTAATTGATGAAAAAAATAATAAAAAAGGAATTCCAATAGGAAAAGCTTTTATTCAAAATCAATTTTTAGTAATAGTCTCCGTTGTAATATTGTTATTGTCGAGCACCTATTTTGCTTTTCAATATATGCTTCAAATTGGAGTAGATCAAGGTTATATGCCGATACAGCCTATCCATTATTCACATAAGATTCATGCTGGTGATAACCAAATAGAATGTCAATATTGTCATTCTTCAGCGAACAAATCTAAACATTCTGGAATACCATCATTGAATGTCTGTATGAATTGTCACGAAAATATTGCTGAATATAATGGAGACGAGGATTTAGAGAAAGGTTACACTCGGGACTTCTATACAAATGAAATTAAAAAACTTTATAAAGCTGTAGGATGGGATGAAAATTCTCAGAGTTATACTGGGGAAACTGAACCTGTAAAATGGGTCAGAATTCATAACCTTCCTGATTTTGTGTATTTCAGTCATGCTCAACACGTATCAGTAGCTGGTGTAGATTGTCAAAAATGTCATGGCCCAGTTGAAGAAATGGAAGTTTTATATCAACACTCACCATTAACAATGGGTTGGTGTTTAAATTGTCATAAAGAAACCAATGTTAAGGTAAAAGACAATGAATATTATACTAAAATTCATGAAGAATTATCAAAAAAGTATGGTGTTGAAGAGCTTACGGTCGCTCAAATGGGAGGTTTAGAATGTGGGAAATGTCACTATTAATGAATTATATTTATTAGATGGGAAACCATAAAAAATATTGGAAAAACGAAATCGAGTTATCATCTGATAATCAGATGATGGATGATATAAAAAACAAGGAATTTGCTGATAAATTGCCATCAGATTTATTTTTATCAGACCAAAAACATCTTGAAAACACAAATACAAATAGAAGAGACTTTTTAAAATATCTTGGTTTTAGTACTGCCGCTGCTACACTAGCAAGCTGCGAAGGCCCCGTTAATCGTTCTATTCCTTATGTTGTTCAACCAGAAAGAATTACTCCAGGAATTGCAAATTATTATGCAACTTCTATTGCTGATGGGTATGATTTTGCTAACGTGTTAGTTAAAACTAGAGAAGGAAGGCCTATTAAAATTGAAAATAACACAAAGGCAGAAGTTAAGTCTTCAGCAAACGCAAGGGTTCAGGCTTCTGTGCTTTCCATGTATGATAGTTTAAGACTAAAAGGTCCGATGCATCAGGGAAATGAGATAAATTGGGAGGAATTAAATAAAAATATTATTCAAGAATTAGAATCAATGAAGGAGAATAATTCTCCTGTTGCCCTTTTAACCCAAACTTTTGCTAGCCCTTCTACATCAAAAATTATAAAAGATTTTAGAAAAAAGTATCCAAATATAAAACATATACAATATGATGCCATTTCTGAATCAACTGCTTTAGATGCTTTTGAAATTGCTTATGGTCAAAGAGCTTTGCCTTCTTATGATTTTTCTTATGCAGATGTTATTGTTTCAATAGGAGCAGATTTTTTAGGGGATTGGCAAGGAGGAGGACATGATTTAAGTTATGTTAAAGGAAGGATCCCTGTAAAGGATAAAAAGAACAAGGCAAAAATGTCTAAACATTTTCAACTGGAATCTAATATGAGTATTTCAGGAGCAAATGCTGATAAAAGGATTATGTTAACCCCAACTCAACAAAAAATAGCATTAGCTAAGATTTTTGGATATATCTCTGGTATTAATATTGGTGGAGAATTGCCAGAAAAAATAGATTTATCTATTAAAAAAATAGCTGAATCTTTAATTAAATCAGGTGAAAAAGGAATAATAATAACAGGCATAGATGATGTTGATGCACATTTATTAACCTATGCTATTAATGATTTGTTAGGAAGTGTATCTTATAAAAAGGAAGAATTATCATTAATTAGAAAAGGAAATGATAAAGAAGTATTAAAACTAATTAAGGATTTAAATAATGGAGAAGTTAAAGGAATAATAATGTGTGGGGTTAACCCTGTATATACATTAGCTAATTCTGATGATTTTATTTCCGGAATTAAAAAAGCTAATTTCTCAGTTTGTTTTTCAATGAAAAATGATGAAACTGCCGTAGAATCTAAATGGGTAGCGGCAACTCCGCATTATTTTGAATCATGGGGAGATAATGAAATGGTAAGCAGCAATTATAGTCTAACACAACCAACAATTAGACCTCTTTTTGATACAATGCAATTTCAGGATTGTTTACTAAAATGGATGGGTTCTAATATGAATTTTTATGATTTTATTAAAGATAATTGGGAAAATAATATTCTTATTAATACAGGCTGGAATCAAGCTTTACATGATGGGGTTTTTAAGTCTAAAGAGAAAAATCAAATAAAAAATATTTCATATAATTATAATGTTTCTGCTAATAACCTTTCAAGTTCTAAATCTTCAGGTTTAGAGCTTGTCCTATATTCTAAAACTGGATTAGGAGATGGTCAACAAGCAAATAATCCATGGCTTCAGGAATTCCCTGATCCAATTACTAGAGTTTCTTGGGACAACTATTTAACTGTTTCTAAGGCTGATGCTAAAGAATTAGGATTAAAAAATTATAATGTTTCTAACGGGGCATTAGATAGTAATTATGCAAATATTAAGGCAAATGGAATTAATTTAAAGGTGCCAGTTATTATTCAGCCAGGTCAAGCTAAAGGCTCAGTAGGGCTTGCTTTTGGTTACGGCAAAACCAATGCAATGAAGAGGGAGATGCAAGTTGGAGTTAATGCATATAAATTATATCACAATTTTAATTCATTTCAAAATGTTGAAATCGAACCTGTTGATGATAATCATGAATTTGCTTGTGTTCAATTACATAATACTTTAATGGGAAGAGGAGACATTATTAAAGAGACAAACCTTGAAATTTTCAATACAAAAGATGTTGAACAATGGAATTCAGTAACAAAAGTTTCTTTAAATCATATAGAAACTTCTGTTAATTCTCCAGATGTAGATATATGGGATGAATTTGACAGATCAATTGGTCATCATTTTAATTTATCAATTGATTTAAATGCCTGTACAGGCTGTGGTGCTTGTGTAATTGCTTGCCATGCAGAAAATAATGTTCCTGTTGTCGGCAAGACAGAAGTAAGAAGATCAAGAGACATGCATTGGCTTAGGATAGACAGATATTACTCCTCTGAAGAAACTTTTAATAAAGATAATAATAGAAAGGATGGAATTAGTGGTTTATCTGATTCTTTATCTGTTTTTGGACAGATGGAAGAACCATCAAATAATCCTCAAGTTGTTTTTCAGCCAGTGATGTGTCAGCATTGTAATCATGCGCCTTGTGAAACAGTTTGTCCGGTTGCAGCAACTTCTCATGGAAGGCAAGGACAAAATCATATGGCATATAATAGATGTGTGGGAACAAGGTATTGCGCTAATAACTGCCCTTATAAAGTAAGAAGGTTTAATTGGTTCTTATATAATAATAATGATGAGTTTGATTTTAACATGAATGATGACCTAGGTAAAATGGTATTAAATCCAGATGTTGTTGTAAGATCCAGAGGTGTTATGGAAAAATGTTCTTTCTGTATTCAATCAACTCAAGCAGTTATTCTTAAAGCTAAAAGAGAAGAAAGAACTGTTAAAAAAGGGGAATTTAATGATACATGTGCATGTTCTGCTGCATGTTCTACTGGAGCCATGAAATTTGGAGATATTAATGACAAAGAAAGTCAAGTTTCAGTTTTAAAAGAGAGTGATAGGGTTTATCATTTATTAGAAAGTGTAGGCACAAAACCTAATGTTTTTTATCATGTAAAAGTTAGAAATACAGATGAAACATAATTATATAATTAAAATAGAATTTTAGATATGGCATCTCACTACGAAGCACCGATTAGAAAACCTCTTGTTACAGGGAACAAGTCATATCATGACGTTTCGGTTGATATTTCTAATGCTGTTGAGGGAAAAGCAAATAAACAGTGGTGGATAGTCTTTTCTATATCTATGACTCTTTTTTTATGGGGAGTTGGCTGTATTATTTATACTATATCAACAGGAATTGGTGTTTGGGGATTAAATAAAACTGTAGGATGGGCTTGGGATATCACCAATTTTGTTTGGTGGATTGGAATTGGACACGCAGGTACTCTAATTTCTGCTGTGTTACTCCTTTTTAGACAAAAATGGAGATTTGCAATTAATAGATCTGCAGAAGCAATGACTATTTTTTCTGTTATTCAAGCAGGCTTGTTTCCTATAATTCACATGGGCAGACCATGGTTAGGATTTTATATGTTACCAATTCCTAATGTTTATGGCAATTTATGGGTTAATTTTAATTCTCCATTGCTATGGGATGTGTTTGCGATCTCTACTTACTTATCAGTTTCACTGGTTTTCTGGTGGACAGGATTACTTCCAGATTTTGCAATGATTAGAGATAGAGCCGTTAAGCCTTTTCAAAAAAAGATTTATAGTTTAGTGAGTTTTGGCTGGAGCGGAAGAGCAAAAGACTGGCAAAGGTTTGAAGAAGTTTCTTTAGTTTTAGCAGGCCTAGCAACTCCTTTAGTTCTATCTGTACATACAATTGTATCATTTGATTTTGCAACATCTGTGATTCCCGGTTGGCATACCACTATTTTTCCTCCTTATTTTGTTGCAGGAGCCATTTTTTCGGGGTTTGCTATGGTAAATACTTTATTAATAGTAATGAGAAAAGTTTCCAATTTGGAAAATTACATAACAATTCAACATATAGAATTGATGAATATTGTTATAATGATAACTGGGTCTATTGTGGGAACCGCTTATATTACTGAACTGTTTATGGCATGGTATTCTGGGGTTGAGTATGAACAATATGCTTTTTTAAATAGAGCTACAGGTCCTTATTGGTGGGCTTATTGGTCTATGATGACTTGTAATGTGTTCTCTCCTCAATTGATGTGGTTTAAAAAACTAAGAACTAGCATTGTTTTTTCTTTTATTATTTCAATTGTTGTAAATATTGGAATGTGGTTTGAGAGGTTTGTTATTATTGTAACTTCTCTTCATAGAGATTATTTGCCATCATCTTGGACAATGTTTACACCTACTTTTGTAGATATTGGAATTTTTTTAGGAACAATAGGCTTCTTTTTTGCCTTGTTTTTACTTTATTCTAGAACATTTCCAGTAATCTCTCAGGCTGAAGTAAAAACAATTTTAAAAACATCAGGGGATAATTATAAAAAATTAAGAGACAAAAATGGCTGAGAAAACACTACATGCTGTATATGATGACGATGATAAGCTCTTAGACGCTGTTAAGAAAATTAAAGCAGCTAAATATGAGATTGAAGAAGTATATACTCCATTTCCTGTACATGGGTTAGAAAAGGCTATGGGTTTAAGTGATACTAGAATTGCTATTACATCATTTATTTATGGCTGTATTGGTTTCTGTTTTTCAATTTGGATGATGAATTATATAATGATATTAGATTGGCCACAAAACATTGGAGGAAAACCGAGTTTTTCTTATCTAGAAAACATGCCAGCTTTTGTCCCGATTATGTTTGAATTAACGGTATTCTTTGCAGCTCATTTAATGGTAATTACATTTTATTTAAGAAGTAAATTATGGCCCTTTAAAAAAGCTGAAAATCCAATACCTGAAACCACTGATGATAAGTTTCTAATTGAAATTAAATTTGATGGTAGTGAAAAAGAACTGAAAAAATTAATTAATAAAACAGATGTTTTGGAAGTTAAAGTACACATTAATAAAAAATCAAGCCATGAATAGAAATTTTAATTTTGGTTTTGTAATTTTTACATGTCTTCTCATGGTTTCTTGTTTTGATTCGTCAAAACCTAACTATCAGTATTTTCCAAATATGTATGAATCTGTTGGTTATGAGACATATGAGGAATCTAATGCATTTTCTAATGGATTTGAAGCACAACTTCCTGTTGAAGGAACTATTCCAAGAGGTTGGGTTCCTTACGAATTCGAGGACACAAATGAGGGTTATGATTTAGCTAAAACAAATCTGTTTTCTCCATTAAAAAAGGATGAAAAGAATCTTTCTAAAGGAAAAGAGCTCTATGCAATTTATTGTGCTGTCTGTCATGGTTCAAAAGGAGATGGCCAAGGAATATTAACAAAAAGGGAAAAATTTTTAGGAATACCTAGTTATGCAGATAGGGATATAACTGAAGGTAGTGTTTATCATGTTTTAATGCATGGCAGGAATCTTATGGGCTCCCATTCAGGTCAAGTAGATGCAAAGGAAAGGTGGCAAATAACACAACATGTTATGAGTTTAAGAGAAAATTTAATTAAAAAATAAATGATTTTAATAACTGTTTTAAATTGATGTATAAGCTTACAAAAAATATAAAAATATTGTCCTTTTCTTTGATGATACTTGGGTTAGTTGGCCTAGCTTATGGTTTTTATACTGCCCCCCATTCTATTGAAGAATCAAAAGCAATAGTTGCATCGTATTCCCATGGTGATCACGGTTCAGATCATGATTTGGATTCTGGACATAAAGATGACAGTCACAATTCAGATAATGCTATAGCTTCAGACCATTCAGAAGAATACAATAAATTAGACCATCAATCTGATGAGCATTCAGTGTCTCATGATGAACATGTCTATCATCAATTAAGCAATAGGCCATGGTCAGCACTTTATGTAGCAGCACTTTTTTTCTTTTTAATTTCATTAGGGACCTTAGCGTTTTATGCTATTCAAAGAGCATCACAAGCAGGATGGTCTCCAATACTTTTTAGAGTCATGGAAGGAATTACAGGATATTTATTACCTGGATCAATAATCATTTTAATTTTTTTAATACTTTCTACAATGCATTTAAACCATTTATTTATCTGGATGGATCCTGAAGTGGTTAATCATGATGAAATTATTAAAGCAAAATCAGGATATTTAGATTCACAATTTTTTATTGGAAGAGCTATCTTTTATATATTAGGATGGAATTTATACAGGTTTTTTTCTAGAAAATTCTCAATAGCTCAAGATCAATCCAATGACGTTTCTAATCATAAAAAGAATTTTAAAATCTCGGCTGGATTTTTAGCGTTTTTTATTGTTACGGAATCCATGATGTCATGGGATTGGATCATGTCAGTAGATCCACATTGGTTTAGTACTCTTTTCGGTTGGTATGTTTTTGCTAGTATGTTTGTTTCAGGAATTACAATGATTGCTATGATAACTATATACCTTAAATCTCAAGGATATTTAAGTGGAGCAAATCATAATCATTTACATGATTTAGCTAAATATATGTTTGGAGTAAGTATTTTTTGGGCTTATTTGTGGTTTTCTCAGTTTATGCTTATATGGTATGCAAATATTCCAGAAGAAGTAACATATTTTATTACAAGAATGGAAGATTATGCTTTGCCATTTTGGGGAATGCTAGTAACAAATTTAATTTTTCCATTTTTACTTCTTATGAATAGTGATTATAAAAGAATAAATTGGTTCATTGTAACTGCCGGAGTAGTTATCTTAATGGGACATTATATAGACTTTTATAATATGATTATGCCATCTACTGTTGGAGATCAGTGGTATATTGGAATTCCTGAAATTGGAGGAATAATGTTTTTTGGAGGATTGTTTATCTACGTTGTTTTTAACACGTTATCAAAAGTTCCTTTGGAACCTAGCGGCGATCCATTATTTAAAGAAAGTGAGAAATTTGTTTATTAAATATTTAAGATGATAGGATTATTAACAGGCACGGTACTACTTTTAATGGGAATAGCTATTTGGCAGATTAGTAAAATTCACCAATTAATTCAAAATAATATGGGAATTAAAAAAGATGATTCCCAAATAGCTACACAAAGAGATAATGATTTACAAGGAAAGTTAATGTTTGCTTTTTTGGTATTTATTTATCTTGTAACTATATACTGTTTTTGGAATTATACAAAGGTTCTTCTTCCAGAATCTGCTTCAGAACATGGGGTTACATATGACCGTCTTTTGTGGATCTCCTTTGCTATAATATTGTTTGCTCAGACGATTACCCAAGCGATATTGCATTATTTTGCTTATAAGTATCGTGGAATAAAAAACAGAAAAGCTTTCTTTTTAACTCATGATAATAACTTAGAGCTTATATGGACTATAATACCTGCTATAGTATTTTTCTGCTTGATTATTTATGGAATGGTAACCTGGTCATCTATTATGAATTTTAATGATCAAGACGAAGATGCGTTGATAATCGAGCTATATGCTCAGCAATGGAATTGGAAAGCAAGATATGCTGGTCAAGACAACGTACTTGGAGATGCTAATGTTAGATTTTTAAATGATTTTGATGGCAGAAATTCTGTAGGGATTGATTCTTCTGACCCTAATGGATGGGATGATATTGTAGTTACGCAAGAATTTCATATTCCAGTAAATAGAAAGATTATTTTTAAAATGAGATCTCAAGATGTTCTACATTCTGCTTATATGCCTCATTTTAGAGCTCAAATGAATTGTGTTCCTGGGATGATAACAGAGTTCTCATTTACACCTACAAAAACTACTGCTGAAATGAGAATGAATTCTGATATAGCTGCTAAGGTGGAAAGGATCAATAAAATAAGATATGATAATAATCAAAAATTACTTGCTAAAGGGGAAGAAGGCTTGGATCCATATCAATTTGATTATTTATTACTTTGTGCGAAAATTTGTGGAACTTCGCATTATAATATGCAAATGAAAATTGTAGTAGATACCGAAAAAGATTATAATAAATGGATTTCAAGCCAGTCGGCATTTTCATCAATTATGCAATAATTAGATATTAAATAATGAAAGGAAAAGAAAATAAAAATCTTAGAATTAGAGTAAAAATGGAATCAAAAGAATTTGGCGATTTACTTGATGATAAAAATCAAAGCTCAGACTTTCATCAAGACCATCATCATAAAGAAACTTTTATAACTAAATATATTTTTAGTCAAGATCACAAAATGATTGCCAAACAATATTTATTAACTGGAGTATTGTTTATGGGTTTTATAGGAATTGCAATGTCTTTACTATTTAGGTTACAAATTGCATGGCCTGAAGAATCTTTTGCTGTGTATGAGATTTTTTTAGGAAAGTGGGCACCTGAAGGCGTTATGGATCCAAA
Organism: uncultured Bacteroidota bacterium; assembly: GCA_902511755.1. Classification (GTDB taxonomy): domain Bacteria; phylum Bacteroidota; class Bacteroidia; order Flavobacteriales; family Flavobacteriaceae; genus MAG-121220-bin8. The sequence continues at coordinate 77,018 of CABXGL010000001.1, forward strand.
CATATATTTAGCTTTAATTACTATTCATGGTACTATTATGGTATTTTTTGTTCTAACAGCAGGGCTTAGTGGAACTTTTAGTAATTTATTAATTCCTTTACAGATTGGCGCTAGAGATATGGCATCCGGATTTTTAAATATGCTTTCTTTTTGGCTATTTTTTCTTTCTAGTGTTATTATGCTTGCTTCTTTGTTTGTTGAAGCAGGGCCTGCTGCTGCTGGATGGACAATATATCCTCCCTTAAGTGCTCTTCCACAAGCTCAGCAAGGGTCAGGATTAGGAATGACCCTTTGGTTAATTTCTATGGCAGTTTTTGTTGCATCTTCATTATTAGGTTCATTAAATTATATAGTTACAGTTATTAATTTAAGAACTAAAGGAATGTCTTTGTTTAGACTACCATTGACTATTTGGGCATTTTTAGTTACAGCTATAATTGGCGTGATCTCATTTCCAGTATTATTGTCTGCTGCTTTACTTTTAATAATGGATAGAAGTTTTGGAACTTCTTTCTTCCTTTCAGATATATTTGTTCAAGGAGAGGTTTTACATTATCAAGGGGGATCTCCAGTTTTGTTTGAACATTTATTTTGGTTTTTAGGCCATCCTGAAGTGTACATTGTTATTTTGCCTGCTTTAGGAATTACTTCTGAAATAATAGCCACAAATTCAAGAAAACCAATTTTTGGATATAGAGCGATGATTGCTTCTATTTTAGCAATAGCATTTTTATCTACAATTGTATGGGCTCACCATATGTTTGTTTCAGGAATGAATCCATTTTTAGGATCAGTATTTACATTCACAACTCTCTTAATTGCAATTCCATCAGCGGTTAAGGCCTTTAATTATATTGCAACTCTTTGGAAAGGAAATCTTCAGTTTAATCCTGGAATGCTTTTTTCTATTGGTCTAGTTTCTACTTTTATTACTGGAGGTTTAACAGGAATTATTTTGGGAGATAGTACATTAGATATTAATGTTCATGACACTTATTTTGTAGTAGCACATTTTCATTTGGTAATGGGAATATCTGCACTTTATGGTTTATTCGCTGGAGTATACCATTGGTTTCCTAAATTATTTAGAAGAATGATGAATAAGAATTTGGGATATATACATTTTTGGATAACTGCAATTTCAGCATATGGTGTATTTTTTCCAATGCATTTTGTTGGGATGGCTGGTCTCCCAAGGAGATATTATACTAATACTGCCTTTCCATATTTTGATGATTTAGCAGATATTAACGTAATTATTACAGTTTTTGCATTATTAGCAGGATTCGCTCAATTAATATTTTTATATAATTTCATATATAGTATGTTTTATGGCAAAAAAACAGTTCAAAATCCATGGAGGTCTAATACATTGGAATGGACGGCGCCAATCAAACATATGCATGGAAATTGGAAAGGAGAAATTCCTCACGTACATAGATGGGCTTATGATTATAGTAAACCAGGTCAGAAGGAAGATTTTGTTCCACAAACTGTTCCAATTGGAGAAAATGAAGAAATTACAGAACATTAAATAGAATGATTTTTAAATTAAATAAGGATTTGCTTTTTGCTTATCTTTGATTTAATGAATGAAAATTTAGATCCAACGGATGCCAATTTTAATAATGAGGACTTAGAATTAGATAAGGCATTAAGACCATTAAGCTTTGATGATTTTGCTGGACAAGATCAAATATTAAATAACCTACGAATTTTTGTTGAAGCAAGCAATCAAAGATCCGATGCCCTTGATCACACTTTGTTCCATGGTCCGCCGGGTTTAGGAAAAACGACTTTAGCTCACATTGTTGCAAATGAGCTAGGAGTTAGCCTTAAAGTTTCATCTGGTCCGGTTCTAGATAAGCCAGGTGATTTAGCAGGATTACTAACTAACTTAGAACCAAGAGATGTTCTTTTTATTGATGAAATTCATAGGTTAAGCCCAGTAGTTGAAGAATATTTGTATTCAGCTATGGAGGATTTTAAAATTGATATAATGATTGAATCTGGTCCAAATGCTAGAACAGTTCAAATTAATTTAAATCCATTTACCTTAATTGGAGCCACAACTAGATCAGGACTATTAACAGCACCAATGCGAGCTAGATTTGGCATAAATAATAGATTACAATATTACAAAACAGAATTATTATCAAATATTGTAGAGAGAAGTTCAGATATTTTAGAAATTAAAATTGATAACGATGCAGCTATTGAGATTGCAGGAAGAAGTAGAGGTACTCCTAGAATTTCTAATTCTTTACTAAGAAGAATTAGAGATTTTGCTCAGATTAAAGGAACTGGTAATATTGATTTAAAAATTACAAAGTTTGCTTTAAAATCTTTAAATGTAGACAAGCATGGTTTAGATGAAATGGACAATAAAATTTTAAATACACTTATTGATAAATTTAAGGGAGGACCTGTTGGAATAAATACTTTATCTACAGCTGTTTCTGAAAGTTCTGAAACATTGGAAGAAGTTTATGAGCCATTTTTAATTCAGCAAGGTTTTATTGTTAGAACTCCTAGAGGGAGAGAAGTTACGAAATTAGCATACGATCACTTAGGTAAAAAAAAAATTAATTCTCAAAACGAATTATTTTAATTAATGATTAGAAATACTTTTTATATACTATTTCTTTGTATTAGTTTATTATCATATTCTCAGAATAATAATGAAACTTGTACATCGATATATTTAATTAGACATGCAGAAAAAGTTAGAGACAATTCTGGAGATAAAAATCCTCATTTAAACCCCGATGGAATACTAAGGGCTAATAAATGGAGAGATGTGCTTAAGCATATTAAGTTTGATGTGGTTTACTCAACGAATTTATATAGAACCTTAGAAACAGCTAATCCTATTTCCAAATATAACCAACTAGATATTCAAACTTATTCACCCTCCAAAGATTATTATAATAATTTTTATGAATCAAATAAGGGAAAAACAATTTTGGTTGTAGGCCATAGTAATACTACTCCAGATTTTGTGAATTCTTTAATTGAAAAGAATTTTTATATAGACATAGATGATGATAATAATGGTAATTTATATTATATACAGAAATGTGATAATAATAAGCCAAATCATGTGCTTTTTTATATTAACTGAAAATGAATTATAATAAAAATTGTAAAGTTGAATTACATGTTCATTTAGATTGTTCATTAAGTTATGAAGTAGTAAAAAAAATTAATCCAAAAATCACTAAATCAAGATATTTAAATGAATTTGTTGGCTCAAGTTGTAGTTGTTTAAATGACTATATAAAATGTGCGGATCATGCAGTTGAAATAATGCAATCTGAAGAAGAATTGAAGTTAGTTACTATTGACCTTTTTAATCAATTAAAAAAAGATAATGTAGTTTATGTTGAAATAAGGTTTGCTCCATTACTTCATATTAAAAAAGGATTAAGTCCTAATCAAGTTGTTAAAATTATTAGTGAAATAACCAATAAAGAATCTAAAAGAACAGGTATAGAAGCTGGATTGATTTTATGCACATTAAGGCATTTTAGTAAGGAAATGAGCGATAAAACAGTTCGTTTAGTAAATGATTTTAAGGGAAATAATGTTATAGCATTTGATATAGCAGCAGATGAAGCGGGTCATCCTCTAAATAATCATATTGAGGCATTTAAATTTGCAAAAAATAAGAATATTCCATGTACTGCTCATGCTGGAGAAGCTTTAGGGGCAGAAAGTGTTATAGAGACTCTTGATAAGTTAAGCCCACAAAGAATTGGACATGGAGTTAGAAGTATTGAAGACCCTAAATTATTAGAGAGAATAAAAGAAAATAATGTTCATTTAGAGCTTTGTTTAACAAGTAATATTGTAACTAAGGTTTATAATAATTATAAGGAACATCCAATAGATAAGCTTTACAATAATGATATTTCAATTAGCATTAATTCTGATGGAAGGGCAATATCTAATACTGACTTAAATAAAGAGTATTCTTTATTGTCAAAATATTATAGTTGGGATAATAAGCATTTTTTAAATTGTAATTTAAATGCAATAAATGCTTCATTTGCTTCACAAAAGGTAAAAAATAAAATAATTTCAATTTTAATTAAATAATAAATGAAAGTTTTATTTCCTGGAACGAGGACTTCCTCTATTTCAATATTTATAATTTGGCTGTTTCATATTTGTGGAGTTTTTGGAATTGCTTATGGAAATAAAGAATTATTTATTGCTTTTACTCCAATAAACTTATTTATATCTTTTGCACTCCTTTTTGTTAATCAAATAGAGATAGAAAAGAAAACCCTAATTACAGTTTGTGGCATTTTCTTTATTGGAATGACTGCAGAAATTATTGGTGTTAATTATGGAGTTATTTTTGGAGAATATATCTATTTGGAAAATCTTGGGGTTAAAATTTTAGGGGTTCCAATTTTGATAGGAATGCAATGGATTATACTTACATTTATTACAGGATCATTTTCTTCATATTTTTTTATAAAAAGTAAAAATAAATCAATTCTATTGGGGATTTTCCTAATGATAATATTAGATCTTTTGATTGAACCTGTTGCTCCTGAATTAGGATTTTGGGTATTTTCAACAATTGATGCTCCTATACAAAATTATATTGGTTGGTTAATCATTGCTCTTCCTGCACAAGTAATTTTTCATTATGGAATAGATAAAAAAGAAACTACTTTTTCTTTCCATTTATTGATTGTTCAGTTTTTGTTTTTCGGATTAATAAACATTTTAGCCCTGTAGTTCAACGGATAGAATAAGAGTTTCCTAAACTTTAGATCTAGGTTCGATTCCTAGCAGGGCTACTATATAATTTAAATTATGATTTAATCACAGTTAATTTTCCTGCTGAATAAGAAGATGTATAACAGTTTAATTTCCCTCCAGCATCACCATTTGTTGTACAGTCTGTAGGGTATGAATTATTATGTTCACCACATTTAAATTTATCTTGCGAGGAATTGTATGACCATTTTGTTCTAACTCCTTGATGCGGACAACTATTGGTAAAAGCTCTGTAAGTGGAAGCATCTATTTTTAAAATCAGCATTTTTTGAGCAGTAAAATTCATCCAACCATTACTATTAAGTGTAGCAAATGTTGAATGACTTAAAGTAATAACAACTGTATTCCCGTTTACAGTATAACCCTGATTATTTGAATTACCTCCACCGCCATTATCCGCTTCATCATCACCTCCAGAAGAACAACTTTCTAAAAGAGTTACGCCCATAAAAGCCATAGCAACTGACGGGCATACATTCATAAGAAATTCTCTTCTTTTATTCTTCATGGTAATAAAACTAAGATAATAAACTTTTAGAATAATTCTAAATGTTTAGTTTTACATTTCTTAATACTTTTAACTAATAAAATAATTATGAACCTTTCCACTTTAGATATTGTAGTTTTTGTTCTTTACTGTTTAATTATACTTTTTATGGGACTATATGTTTCTAGAGAAAAAGAAGGAAAAGCTAAAAGTGCAGAAGATTATTTTCTAGCTGGGAAGTCTTTGCCATGGTGGGCTATTGGAGCTTCGTTAATTGCAGCAAATATTTCAGCTGAACAATTCGTTGCAATGAATGGATCTGGGTTTGCAGCGGGACTTGCTATAGCATCTTATGAATGGATGGCAGCAATAACACTTCTTGTAGTTGGAAAATATTTTTTGCCAATATTTATTGAAAAAGGACTTTATACAATCCCAGAATTTATAGAAAAAAGATTCAGCACTAATTTAAAAACAATTCTAGCGGTTTTTTGGATCGCACTTTTTGTTTTTGTAAATCTAACCACTGTATTGTTTTTAGGAGCAAAAGCTTTAGATATTGTTATTGGAACCGGAGATGGAAGTTTGCTTTTTGGAAGTATTATTGGTCTTGGATTATTTGCAGCAGCATATTCTTTATGGGGTGGCCTTGCAGCAGTTGCATGGACTGATGTTATTCAAGTTATACTTTTAATATTTGGAGGTTTAATGATGACGTATTTTGCATTATCTAACGTCACAGAATCAGGAAGTTTTATTGATGGGATAGTTCATGTTTATAATATAGTTCCAGAAAGATTTACTATGATAGTCTCTAAAGGAGAAATTATAAATACTAATGGACAAGATACCTGGGAAAATCTTCCAGGTATAGCAGTATTAGTTGGAGGCATGTGGGTTGCTAATCTTTATTATTGGGGATTCAACCAATACATTATTCAAAGAACTCTCGCAGCGAAAAATTTAAGAGAAGGACAAAAAGGAATTGCTTTTGCTGCTTTTCTTAAGCTATTGATGCCGGTAATTGTTGTGGTTCCTGGAATAGTTGCTTATGTAATGAATATGGATTCAGGAGTTTTTAATCCTGAAACAATTGATCAGAGTTTTATTGGAGCAAATGGGATTATAGCTAATGATAATGCAGCTCCATGGTTAATTAAAAACTTTATCCCTGCTGGATTTTTAGGACTTATTTTAGCTGCTCTTGCTGCAGCAATAGTTTCTTCATTAGCCTCCATGTTGAATTCAACTTCAACAATTTTTACAATGGATATTTATAAGTCATTTATAAATAAAGAAGCATCTGATAAATCAACTGTTAGAGTTGGAAGAATTACTGCTTTAGTTGCTTTAATAATAGCTATGCTCATTGCTCCTCAGCTTGGAAGCCTTGGTGAAGTATTTCAATTTATACAAGAATATACGGGGGTTGTTAGTCCAGGAATTTTAGCTGTATTTTTAATGGGGCTATTTTATAAAAAAGCAACAAACAATGCTGCTATTTTGGGCGTAATTTCTTCTATTCCTGTTGCTATGTATTTTAAAATTGCACCATCTAATTGGATTTTAGCTGGGACACCTTTTATGAATCAAATGGGAATTACTTGCCTCTCTACTATATTTATAATTTACTTAATAAGTTACTTGGAAGGAAATAAAGATAATCCTAAAGGAATAGTTTTATCTAAAAAATTATTTGAAACATCTTCAGAGTTTAATATTTTAGCAATGGTTATTTGTATAATAACAGCATTCTTATATGCTTTCTTGTGGTAATTATTTTTGTAATTTAGAAATATTATTTTTTTAATTATGAATAAGGCTTTTATTTATTTACTATTCTTTTTCTTGCTTATTTCTTGTTCAAAAAATTCTAAAAAAAATAACTTAATTAGTAAATCAATTGATTATGAAAAATTAAACTCCTTTGTTCAAGACTCTTTGCCTTCACTTTTGATTTTAAATGAAAATTTTGATGAAATATTTAATTCTTGGCAAGAAATAAAAACTATTGAAAGTACATCTAAAATTATATCTCCAGATTCAAGAACATTGTCATTTTTCTTAGAGTCATTAAAATTAGAAGTAGCTAAAATAAATGACAAACAAATACCAGGAAAATTAAATGTTCCTCAGGTAATTGGAAGATTTAGAGTTTATAAAACGGAGGTTTTAAAAATTAATTCAAATAAAATAGATTTAGAAAATATTCAGTTGTTTAAGAAAAACCTTAAAAAAATAGCGATTTCTTATAATGCTTTAATAAGTATGATGAATAAAATTGCTAAAGAAAGTTTAGAACCTACTAATAGCTTAGAAGCAGTTGAGGTAAAGTAAAGCAAAGCAATAGTTTAATCCTACTTATTTTTTAGATTTTTGAAGTTTTTCTAATTGAAAATCTATTTCTTCATTTTCAATTTTTCTAAAAATTAAATTACTTTTTTTAATTTTTGTAGAGATTATAGGATTATCCTTATTGATAGAATTCCAATTGGTGTTGCTAATATTGAATTGCTCTTTTAATTTTTTAGATGTATTAGGCAAAAATGGCTCACAAACTAAAGCAAGAATTCCACATATTTGAATGGAAATATTCATTATTGTTTTTACCTTTTCAACATTAGGGGTTTTAATTATCTTCCACGGTTCCTTATCAGCTAAATATTTGTTTCCTATTCTTGCTAAATCAATCATTTTATTTACAGCCTTTCTAAATTCAAATTTTTCTAATGATTTTCCTATTTTTTCAGGATAAGAATAAACTTCATTAAGCAGATTTTCTTCTTCTTTATTAAAAGCACTTATTTGAGGAGTTAAACCATCATAATATTTTTCAGTTAATACAGCTACTCTATTAATAAAATTTCCAAAAATTGCAACTAATTCATTGTTATTTTTAGCTTGAAAATCTTTCCAGGTGAAGTCATTGTCTTTAGTTTCAGGAGCATTGGCTGTTAATACATACCTTAAAGTATCCTGCATTTCTGGGAAATCTTTCATATAATCATCAAGCCATATTGCCCAATTTTTAGATGTAGAAATTTTTTCTCCTTCTAGATTTAGAAATTCATTTGCAGGAACATTTGAAGGCAATATATATTTTTCAGAAGCTTTTAAAATTGAAGGAAAAATAATGCAGTGAAAAACTATATTATCTTTTCCAATAAAATGGACTAGTTCTGTATTGGGATCCTGCCAATATGGTTTCCAGTCTACTTTTTCTTTTTCTGCCCATTCAATAGTTGAAGAGATATACCCAATTGGAGCATCAAACCAAACATATAAAACTTTTCCAATAGCATCCTTTAATGGTACTGGAATCCCCCAATCTATATCTCTTGTAATAGCTCTAGGTTTTAATCCTTCGTTTATCCATGATTTTACTTGTCCAAAAACATTTGTTTTCCAATCAGATTTTTTTTCTTTAAGAAACCATTTTTTTAAAAAATCTTCAAAGTTATTTAAAGGAAGAAACCAATGCTTAGTCTTTTTAAGAGAGGGTTTATTGCCGCTTAGTTTAGACTTAGGGTTTATAAGATCAATGGGATTTAATGTAGACCCACATTTTTCACATTGGTCACCATAAGCTTCTTTAAAATGGCATTTTGGGCATTCCCCCTCTACATATCTATCAGCTAGAAATTGATTTTCTTTACTGTCATACAATTGCTCAGTTTCTTTTTCAATAAAGGTGTTTTTATCATATAATTCTTTAAAAAACAATGATGCGGTTTGATGATGAATTTTTGAAGAAGTCCTAGAGTAGTTATCAAATGATATTCCAAAATCTGAAAAAGAGTTTTTAATCATTAAATGATATTTATCAATTATTTTTTGAGGACTAACGCCTTCTTTTTTAGCTCTTATAGCAATTGCTGCTCCGTGTTCATCACTACCGCAAATGAATACAATGTCTTTTTCCATAGATCTTAAATATCTAGAATAAATATCAGCGGGAATATATGCTCCTGCAAGATGGCCAATATGTATTGGTCCATTTGCATAAGGGAGTGCAGCGGTAATTGTATATCTTTTTTTCAAATTTTATAATATAAAGTAAAAATAATCAATTAATATTTTGTTTTGTTATTTATGATAATTGTTATAGAAGCTTAGAAGCCCTTTAAATTCTTTATTGCTTGATCTACTGAATTAACTCCTTTAAAAACAACTATCAAAATTTCTCCATCCTTATTTTTCTTTTCCTTAACCTCACAGATTTTTTTATTTTGAAGTATAGTTTTGAGGGTTTTTTGAAAATTTCCTGAAGAATAATAATTGTGTTCTTTATCAGAAATAAACTGGCATATCAATTTGTTATTTTTTAAAATAATTTTCTCAAATCCAACAGAAACTGCTACCCATTTCAATTCAACAGTTTTTAATAAATCAATAGATTCTTGTGGAATTTTTCCAAATCTGTCTTTTAAATTTTCTTTAAACTCTTTGAGTTCATTCACTGTTTTTATTTCGGATAATTTTTTATATGATATAAGTCTTTCTTTAATATTAGTAATATATGAATCTGGGAAAAGAATTTCTAAATCTGTATCAATCTGAAAATTATTTATAATGTTTTTAGCATCTATATCTTTATCAAATAAATCTTTAAATTTTTTAGATTTTAAATCATCTACAGCTTCCTTTAATATTTTTTGATAAGTTTCAAAGCCTATATCATTTATAAATCCACTCTGTTCTGCACCTAAAAGATCACCTGCTCCTCTAATTTCTAGATCTTTCATAGCTATATAAAATCCTGATCCTAATTCTGTATGTCGTTCAATTGCTTCAATTCTTTTCCTTGCTTCTTTTGTTATTGAAGAAAATGGTGCACAAATAAAATAACAAAAGGCCTTTTTATTACTTCTACCAACTCTTCCTCTCATCTGATGAAGATCACTCAATCCAAAATTTTGAGAATTATTAATAAAAATAGTATTTGCATTAGGGACATCTAATCCGCTTTCAACTATTGTAGTAGATATTAATACATCAAATTTTCCATTTATAAAATCTAACATAGTTTTTTCAAGTTTTTTCCCTTCAACTTTTCCATGAACAATTGCTATTTCTGCATTTGGAACTAGTCTCGCAATCAATGCACTAACTTCTTGAATATTTTCAATTCGATTATGGATAAAAAATACTTGACCCCCTCTTTGTATTTCAAAATTTATAGCCTCCTTAATAATTTCTTCCTTAAATAATATAACATTACTTTCAATTGGAAATCTATTTTGAGGAGGAGTATTAATAATTGATAAATCTCTAGCTGACATTAAACTATACTGTAAAGTTCTTGGGATAGGTGTAGCCGTAAGAGTTAATACATCTATATTTTCTTTTAGGGATCTTATTTTTTCTTTAACATTTACTCCAAACTTTTGTTCTTCATCTACAATCAATAAACCTAAATCTTTAAAATCAATGCTTTTATTAACCAATTGATGTGTCCCGATTATTAAATCAATTTTTCCATTTTTTATTTCACTTTTAATTATATTTTTTTCTTTATTAGTTCTAAACCTGTTTAAATAGTCAATGGTAACAGGAAAATCATTTAGCCTATTAGAAAATGTTTTAAAATGTTGAAAAGCAAGTACTGTTGTAGGGACTAACACAGCAACTTGTTTCCCATTATCAATAGCCTTAAACGCAGCGCGAATAGCAATTTCAGTTTTCCCAAAACCAACATCTCCACAAATTAGTCTATCCATGGATTGAAGACTTTCCATATCATTTTTTATATCTAATGTAGATTTGTTCTGGTCTGGAGTATCTTCATAAATAAAAGAAGCTTCTAATTGATGTTGAATTGAAGAATCAGGACCGTATTGAAAACCTTTTTTTAGTTTTCTTTTTGCATATGCTTCAATTAAATTAAAGGCTAACTCTTTAACTCTTTTTTTAGCTTTGAGTTTAATTTTTTTCCAAGCATTAGAGCCAATTTTAAATATTTTTGGTTTGGTTCCATCTTTACCATTGTATTTGCAAATTTTATGAATTAGATGAATGCTTACATATAGAGTATCTCTGTCTCCATATGATAATTTAACTGCCTCTTGTTTTTTCCCGTTTACTACTATTTTTTGAAGACCTCCAAATATTCCAATTCCATGATCAATATGAGTGACATAATCTCCTTTTTCAAGTTGATTTAATTCATTCAACTTTACTCTCTTTTTAATAGAAAAACCTGTTCGAATATTAAACTTGTGATACCTTTCAAAAATTTCATGGTCTGAAAAACAAACTTCTTTATCCTGATGATTTATAAAACCTTTATAAATAGATTTTTCAATTAAAATTGGAGAAAGATCATTTTCTATTTTTTCAAAAATTTCATTAAATCTATTTATTTGGTTTTTAGAACTACAGAAAATTTTAATGCTATAATTATTTTCATGAAATTGGATTAATTCTTTAATTAATAAATCAAATTTTTTATTGAATGCAGGCTGAGGAATTGTTTGGAATAAAGTTGGAGTATTAATTTCTTTTTTGAATTCAATTGTTGAAAATTTGTTTAAATCTAGATTAAAGTTTTTACCATTATAAAAAAGATTATTTACATTCTCTTTTTCAATTTCATTGGAATTAGCCTTCTCTTTTAATAATTTATAATAATTTATAAGCTCATCTTGAACATATAATGAATTTTCAATTAGAATTAAAGTTTCTGGATTTAAAAAATCCATTAGACTCTCTCTGGAATGTATAGAATTTTTGTTTTCTAAATCAGCCAATATATCCACTGATTTAAAAGTATTGTTTGACATTTGTGATTCAAGCTCAAAAGTTCTAATGCTTTCAATTTCATCTCCAAAAAATTCAATTCTAAAAGGAAGTTGATTTGAATAGGAAAAAACATCTACTATACCACCTCTAATTGAAAAATCTCCAGGTTGTGATACAAAATCTTCCTTGTTAAAATCATATTCAAATAATCTCTCATTCAATACTTCAAGTTTAATTTTTTGTCCTATTGAAATTTTGAATTTTCTCTTCCTTATTTCTTTTTTAATAAGAACTTTTTCAGAAAGAGCTTTAGGGTAAGTGACAATAATTTTAGGATTAGATTTTAAGCTTAAAATTTTTAAAATCTCTGTTCTTAAATATATATTTTGACTATCTGTATTTACGAAGCTGTTTTTTTTATAGCTGCTAGGGAAAAAATAACAATTATTTTTATCCATAAAATTTTCTAAATCATTAAAATGATATGCAGCTGTTTCTTTGTCGTTTAAAATCCATAAAAAGATTTTTTTATTATCTCTAAAAAGCTCTTTTACAAAAAAAGATTTAGAAGATCCATATAGCCCATTTACGTAAGATTTTTTTTTATTTTGGACAAAGAAATCCCTAAGTTTCTGAACTTTCAGAGACTTAAAAAAAGGTAAAGAATGTGGATTATTACCCACTTTTATCATTCTCACAAATATCATTAAAATTGTTATACTTTTTATGAATTATTTTTTTTTAATTTCGTTGATCTAACTTTGATAAAATTTATTAAATGAATGTAGAAATTAGACCTGCGAAAGAGAATGAAATGGAGGATGTTTTATCTTTAATAAATGAATTAGCTATTTTTGAAAAGGAACCTAATGCCGTTACTCTTACATCAAAAGATTTAATTTCTCATGGATTTTCAAATCCTCCTTTATTTGTATGTTATGTCGCTATTTATAAAGGTAAAATAGTAGGGATGTTTTTAGGCTATCCAAGGTATTCCACTTGGAAAGGGCCTACAATGCATTTAGAGGATTTAATTGTAACAAAAAAAATGAGAAATCAAGGAATTGGTAAAGCTTTGTTTTCAAGTTTTATAAAATATTCCCATTCTAAAGGGGTCAAAAGAGCTGAATGGGCAGTACTAAACTGGAATTCGGATGCTATTAAATTTTATCAAGAGAATGGAGCAACAATTTACAATGATTGGCAAGTTGCTCAGATGAATGAAAAAGCTATTCATAATTTTATTTTAGGAAATAAATGAAAATTTACAAGTTTGGTGGAGCTTCTATTAAGGATGCTAATGCGATTGAAAATCTTTTTAAAATACTTCAAAAAAGGGATTATGAAAAAGCACTGGTAGTAGTTTCTGCTATAGGGAAAACAACAAATGCTTTGGAGTTAGTTGTTAGAAATTATTTTGAAAACAAAAATGAATTACAATATTCAATCAATAGAGTTGTGTCTTTTCATAATGAAATTTTATTGAAACTTTTCATTAATGAAAATCATGAGATATATAATGATGTTAAAACTATTTTTGAAAATTTAAAAGGATTTTTAAACAGAAATAAATCCCCTGATTATTCATTCGTTTATGACCAAATAGTTTCAAATGGAGAACTGCTTTCTACCAAAATAATTAATGCTTATTTAAATTATAAAGGGATTGCATCTAATTGGGTTGATTCAAGAGATTTAATTAAAACAGATTCTAACTATAGGGATTCTGATTTAATTTGGAATATTACTCAGAAAAATATTTCAAATCAAATTGATAAAAGAATTTTAAATATAACACAAGGATTTATAGCTAGTGATGAAAATAATTTTAACACAACATTAGGTAGAGAAGGTTCAGATTACTCAGCGGCTATTTATGCATATTGTTTAAATGCTGATTCATTAACAATATGGAAAGATGTGTCAGGATTTTTGAATGCTGATCCTAAAGTTTTTGAAAATCCTATTCTTTTAGAATGTATTTCATATGAAGAGGCAATTGAACTTGCTTTTTATGGTGCAACTGTAATTCATCCTAAAACTTTACAGCCTCTTCAAAAAAAGGAAATTCCTTTGTATGTTAAATCTTTTTTAAATCCAGATGCACAAGGAACAAAAGTGTCAAGAGGAATTAAAATCAAACCAGAAATACCCTGTTTTATTGTTAAGAGGAATCTTCATCTTTTAAAACTTTCCTCATTAGATTTTTCATTTATTGTAGAAGAAAATATTAGTGAAATATTTCAAGTTTTACATAAAAATAAAATGAAAGTAGATTTAATTCAGAATTCTGCAATTAGTTTTTCAGTTTGTGTATATGATAAATTTAATAGGCTAGATGAATTATTATCAAATTTAAAGGCAGTTTTTAAGGTAGAGTGTATTGAAAATGTAAATTTATTTACAATTCGACATTTTAATCAAAGATCATGTGATGAAATTTTAAAGAATAATGAATTAATCCTTGAACAGAGAACAGAGGATGTAATTCAATTAGTAGTTAAATAATTAAAAAAACTCGTTTTTAAATTCAATTGAAAACTTTTTAATTTCTTCTCTACATTTATTATAATCCTTATCAATATTTTTAGATTGCTTTTCCTTAGAAGGATCAAGAAAGTTTTTATGAATTCTTTTAGAATTTAATGAAGGAAAATATGGACAATTTTCATTTGCATTATCGCAAACAGTTACAACAAAATCGAAAGCAATATTTTTATATTCAGTTACATTATTTGATTTATAATTAGAAATATCTATACCATCTTTTTTCATTGTTTTGACAGCACTTTTATTTAATCCATGAGTTTCTATACCTGCACTATATATATTTGCTTTTTCTTTTAAAAGATTAGAAAAATAACCATGAGCAATCTGACTTCTGCATGAATTTCCTGTACAAAGAATTAAAATATTTTTCACTTTTTTCTAAACAAAATTTTTAATTTTTTTTAAAATTATCTTTGCAAGATTAATTTTGCTTTCATGTGTCCAACCCGCTATATGAGGAGTGATTATAATATTTTTTGATTTAATTAAGTATAAGAGATCAGAATTTGAGTCTAATGTTTCAGAAAGTTTTTCAAATGATTGTTTTTCAAATTCTAAAACATCTAAGGCTGCACCCAAAATTTTATTATTTTTTATTCCTGCTATTAAATCTTTAGTATTTATACATTGACCTCTTGCAGTATTTATAAGCCAGAATGGTTTTTTGCACTTGTCAATAAAGGATTTATTTATAATCTGATTAGCTTGTTTAGTTAGTGAAGTATGTAAACTTATAACATCTGAATTTTTTTGAATTTCTTCTATTGAAACCTCTTTGGCAAAATTGTCTTCCAGATTAGGTTTTATGTCATTAAAAAGAGTTTTTACATCTAATCCTGATAATTTTTTTGCAAAACTTTTTCCTGTATTTCCATAACCTATTAATCCAACAGTTTTATTTTTAAGTTCAAACCCTCTATTAGATTCCCTCTCCCATACTCCATTTCTTATTTCTTTGTGAGTTTTTGAAATATTATTCATTAATGAAAGTAACATTCCTAATGCATGTTCTCCAACTGCATTTGCATTTCCTTCAGGAGCTGAAATAATTTTAATATGTTTTTTATTTGCATAATCTAAATCAATATTTTCAAGTCCTGAACCAAATCTTGCAATAAATTTTAAATTGATCGCTTTGTCTATTAGAGACTTATCAATTATAATTCTACTTCTAATTATAATTCCGTAGTAAGGAAAAATTAAATTTTCAATTTTTTTCTTTGTTGATTTAAAATCAAAATGATTAGTAAAACCTAATTTTTCTAATTCATCAGATAAATAAGAATGAGTGCTGTCTAAATGAAGAATTTTCATTTGTGTTATAGTAAAAATATTTTTGCTATATAAAAGAATAGAAAAATTCCAAAAATATCATTGCTAGTTGTAATAAATGGTCCTGTAGCAATCGCAGGATCTATACCTCTTTTTTCTAAAATTATTGGAATAGAAGTTCCGATTAATGCTGCAACTACTATCACGCATAACATAGAAAGTGAAATAACAAGACTGAGTTCAATAGGTTGATTTATAGCTATGCCAAATAATATTGTTAATAAACCTAAAATAATACCATTAATTAAACTTAATCCGAGCTCTTTGAATAACCTTTTTATAAGACTTCCTTTTATTACATCATTAGCTAAACCCTGAACAATTATAGCTGAGGATTGAACTCCAACATTTCCTGCCATTGCAGCAATTAAAGGAGTGAAGAAAAATAATGCTTTATAACTTGGATCATTCATAAATTCTTCAAATCCTTCCAATATAAAAACACTTCCTAACCCTCCAATTAAACCTAAAAATAGCCAAGGTAACCTTGCTATTGTAAGCTGAAAGATAGAATCATCAGCCTCTACATCTCCTTGGATACCGGCTGCAATTAAATAATCTTCTTCTGCTTCTTCTTTAATAAAATCTACAATATCATCAATAGTTATTCTTCCAACTAAATGTTTTTTATCATCTATTACTGGAATTGCTTCAAGATTATATTTGGACATTATCTTGGCAATGTCTTCTCCATTTTCTAAAACATTGACAGAATCAACTTTAGGAATATAAATATCTTTAATTTTATTTTTTGATGGAGAGGCTATTAAATCTTTTAAAGATAATCTTCCTATAAGCCTATCTTTATTATCTACAACATAAATAGAGTGAACTCTTGTTACATTTTCACCTTGTTTTTTGATTTCACTTAAGCATTTTAAAACAGTCCAATTTTCATTTGCTTTAACTAATTCTTTTGCCATTAATCCACCTGCTGAATCTTCTTCATAGGATAAAAGCTCAATTAAATCATCTGCTAAGTTATCATCACTAATTTCAGAAATAACTTTCTCTTTCCTTTCTTCTGAAAGTTCAGAAAGAATATCAACAGCATCATCACTATCTAGCTCTTCAATTTCATCAGCAATTTCTTTAACTGAAAGAGCTTTAAGAATTTTTTCTCTAACATTTTCATCTAACTCAGTTAAAATTTCAGATGTTTTTTCACTATCAAAAAGTTTAATAAGATAAATCCCTTGTTCTTCATTTAATAGATTAATGATATCTGCCATATCGGCAAAGTGAATATCCTTAACTAATTTCTTTAGGGTTGAATTATTTTTTGCTGAAATTAAATCAGCAATTTTTATTATTAATTCATCAGTAAGCTGGAATTGTTCCATCATCTATAATATTAGTTAGAAGAATGAAATCGTCTACACTTAGTGTCTCTGGACGTCTTTCAAAGATAACACCTTCTTTTATATTATTGGGCAAATTAAATGTTTTTAGACTATTCTTCAATATTTTTCGCCTTTGCTGAAATGAAGTTTTAACAATCTTAAAAAATAATTTTTCATTACAATCTAAAGAATTGATATTTTTTTTAAACAATCTAATTATACCAGAATCTACTTTTGGAGGAGGATTAAAGCAATGAGGCTTTAATGAAAATAAAAGTTCAGCGGAATAAAAAGCTTGAACAAGAACTGATAATATGCCATAAGTTTTTGATCCTGGCACTGCACATACTCTTTTAGCAACTTCTAATTGAAACATTCCTACTAATTCATCAATTTTATTGCGATTTTCAATCAACTTGAATAATATTTGAGAAGAAATATTATATGGAAAGTTGCCTATTATTCCAAGCGGAGGTTCAAATTTTCTTAAATCTAATTTTAGAAAATCTTGATTTATTATTGATTTTTTAATTTCAGGAAACTTTTCATTTAAATAAATAATAGACTCTTTATCAATTTCAATAAAAAAAGTTTGAGTTTTATTAATTTTTAGATGTTGACTAAGGATTCCCATTCCAGGACCTATTTCTAAAATAGTTTTTAATTTTTTTGAGCTTAAACTATCTACTATTTTTTTTGAAACTTTAGAGTCTTTTAAAAAATGCTGTCCTAGGTATTTTTTTGGCTTAACCTGTTTCAAATGAAATTAAATTTTATCAAAACCAGTATATGGAATAAGAACTTTTGGAATCTTAATTGATTTTTCAGTTTGAAAATTTTCTAGAATACATGCTACAATTCTAGGAAGAGCTAAAGAGCTCCCGTTTAATGTATGGGCCAAAACTTTTGCCCCATTATCATTTATTCTAAGCTTTAAACGATTAGATTGAAATGTTTCAAAATTTGAAACGGAGCTTACTTCTAACCATTTTTTTTGAGCAGCAGAATATACTTCAAAGTCATAAGTAAGGCAAGAGGTAAAGCCTAAATCCCCTCCACAAAGCCTAACAATTCTAAAGGGTAAATTAAGCTCTGATAAAATTGACTTAACATGGCTTACCATCTCTTCAAGGGCTATATATGATTTTTCAGGACTTTCTATTCTAACTATCTCAACCTTATCAAATTGGTGAAGCCTATTTAATCCTCTAACATGAGAACCATAGCTTCCAGCTTCTCTTCTAAAACATGGAGTATAGCTAGTTAAACAGATTGGAAGTTCATTTGAGTTTAAAATACAATTTCGATATATATTTGTTACTGGAACTTCTGCCGTAGGGGCTAGATAAAGATTATCGGCATTTATTATATACATTTGACCTTCTTTGTCAGGCAATTGCCCTGTACTAGTTCCTGAGTCTTCATTAACTAAAATTGGTACTTGAATTTCTTTATATCCAGCTTCAATATTCTTGTCTAAAAAATAGTTGATTAATGCTCTTTGTAATTTTGCCCCTTTGTCTTTGTAAACTGGGAAACCCGCTCCAGTAATTTTATTTCCTAATTCAAAGTCAATTATATCATGTTTTGATGCTAATTCCCAGTGGGCTAAAGCATTTGCATGTAATTCGGGAATTTTACCTTCTTTTAAAACTTCTTCATTATCATTTTCAGAATTTCCTTTAGGGACTAAGTCATTAGGAATATTAGGGATATCTAACAAAAGAGTATTCAAATCATTTATATAAGAATTTAAAACATCAGATAATTTTTTTGTATCTAATTTTAATAGGGCTGCTTTTTCTTTTGAAGAATTAACTTTTTTAGATTCCCCTTTTTTGAAAAAATTTCCTATTTCTTTGGCTAGTTTATTAGATTCAGCGAGTAAATTATCCAGTTTAGATTGCGTTTCTCTTCTAGATTTGTCTAATTCTATTATTTTTTTAAGCTGAGCTTTAACATCAATATTTCTTTTTAACATTGAATTGTTGACCTCTTCAAAATTTTCTAATATCTTAGAAACTAATAACATTGAATTTTAATTTATACAAATGTAAGGGAATATTATTTTCCTTCTATTAACTTCAAGCAAGTTTTCTTATCAATTTTTATTTGATCTGTTAAATCAATTAATGAGTCAAATTTCTTCTCATCTCTAATATAATCTAAGATAAATACTTCAAGAAATTCTCCATAAATATCTTTTTTCCAATCAAATAAATTAACTTCAATGGATTCCTTTTTTAATTCTAAGGTTGGTTTTACCCCAATATTCATCATTCCAAAAAAAACTTGTTTTTCTAATTTGGTATAAATTAAATAAACTCCATTTTTAGGAATTAATTTATAATCCTCTTCGATTTCTAAATTAGCTGTTGGAAATCCAATGGTTCTTCCTATTTCATTACCTTTTATAACCTTCCCTTTTAAACTAAAATCATAGCCCAAATAGGATTTAGCTTTTTTTATTTTACCCTGGATTATTGAATTTCTAATTTTGGTTGAACTAATAGAAACATTATTTTGTTCCTGAGCACTTATTTCAATTACCTTGAAGTTATATTTTAATCCTAACTTTTTTAAATCTTTAATTCCAGCTGTTCTGTTTTTTCCAAATCGGTGATCGTAGCCAATTAATATTTTCTTAATATTTAACTTATTTACTAAAATATCTTTTACAAAGTCTTCTGGGCTTAACTGAGAAAAATTTTTATCAAATGGGTGAGTGATTAATGTATTTATACCAGATTTTTCAAGTAATCGACTTCTTTCATCTATTGTATTGATGAGTTTTAAAGCATAATTTGGATTTAAAACAGTCCTTGGATGGGGAAAAAAGGTTAGGACAATAGATTCTAAATTTAGTTTTTTTGATTCTGTAATAAGTTTTTTTAAAATTTTTTGATGTCCTTTATGAACTCCATCAAATGTGCCAATAGTTATAATCGATTCAGAATTAATTGAGAAATTATCAATTCCATTAATTTTTTTCATTATTTATTGAATTGATTCATTGTAGATTCTATTCCAGAAATAGCATATGAGCATATAATCTGATAAAAAATAGATTCGAATGTAATTAATTTAGATTTTTCTTCTTTTGACCATTTAGACAAAACATAATCAGATTGCTTCTCCTTATTGAAATTTCCTCCTATACCAAACCTCAGCCTATTGTAATGATTGGTATTTAAAAGCTCACTTATATTTTTTAATCCATTATGTCCGCCATCAGACCCTTTTGTTCTTATTCTAATTGTGCCAAAATCTAAATTTAAATCATCGCTAATAACTAGAAGGTTTTGGGTTTTAATTTTTTCTTTATTCAGCCAATATCTGACAGATTTACCACTTAAATTTACATAAGTACTAGGTTTTAATAAAATAAAAGTTTTCCCTCTATAATTGGTTCTAGAAACATCCCCTAGTTTTTTTGTTTCAAAATTTCCTCCAAGTTCTTTACAAATCCAATCTAGAGCTTTAAAACCAATATTATGCCTAGTCTCATCATATTCTTTTCCAATATTTCCAATTCCAACAATTAAAAATTTATTCATGTCAAATGTTTTTTTGAATCCGAAGTTTAGATATTTTAACCAGCTCAATAATTACGTTTTAATTTTAATAAAAATAAAAAAAGCATCCCAATTTAGTATAAAAGGGATGCTTTAGATTTAAAATAGAAGGTTTTTTATCCTTCTGATTTAGCTTCTCCGCCTCCTTCAGGCTTTTTGCCATCAGAATCCCCTTCAGGTTTTTCCCCATCAGAACTACCTTCAGTTCCTGGTTTAGCACCCTCAGCTCCTTCTGCTCCTTCTTCACCTTCTTCTAGTTCTTCATCTTCTACAGCTTCTTCAATAGACATAGATGCTCTAGACATCTTAACCTGACAAACAACTTGATCATCTGGGTGAAGAATTTTAAAAGTTTCTTCGGATAGATCAGCAACCGTTATACTATCATTAAGATTTAAAGTTGAAATATCAGCTAATAAGAAATCAGGCAGGTTTTTAGGCAAAGCCCTTATTGTAAGTTTTCTTTTATTTCTATATAATAATCCTCCAGAATCTCTAACTCCTGGAGCTGCCCCTTGAACTTTCACAGGGATAATCATATTTATTTCTTTTCCTTCATGTAATTGGAAGAAATCTATATGAAGAATTTTATCAGAAACTGGATGAAACTGAATATCTTGTAAAACAGCATCAATTTTATTTCCATCTTCAAAAGCAATAACAACAGTATGAGCATCTGATGTATATACTAATTTGGAGAAGGATAATTCATCTGCCGAAAAATGTAATGGCTTTTCTCCCCCGTATATAACGCAAGGCACCTTTCCAGCATTACGTAAGGCTTTAGCAGCGGCTTTACCTAC
This sequence comes from uncultured Bacteroidota bacterium, assembly GCA_902511755.1. Classification (GTDB taxonomy): domain Bacteria; phylum Bacteroidota; class Bacteroidia; order Flavobacteriales; family Flavobacteriaceae; genus MAG-121220-bin8. Next base: position 98,646 of record CABXGL010000001.1, read on the forward strand.
GTGTTCTCTTTTAGATCCGTTGATTGTAATTGATTTCATTGTATTATTTTATAAAAAATGAGTTGATTGATTTATTGTTATGAACGTTTATCATTACTTCAGCAAATAATTTGGCTGATGATAAAACTTTTATTTTTTTTGAGTTTCTTTTAGAAGGGATACTATCGGTTACTATTAATTCTTTGAGTTGAGATTTTTCTATTCTTTCATAGGCCTTGCCAGATAAAAGGGGATGTGTACAAACAGCTCTAACAGATTTAGCCCCTCTTTCCATCATTAAATCTGCAGCTTTTGTAAGTGTTCCTGCTGTATCAACCATATCATCTACCAGAATTACGTTTTTCCCCTCAACATTACCAATTAGTTCCATATGAGAAATTATATTAGCTTTTTTTCTTTGTTTGTAACAGATAACTACATCACTTTTTAAAAACTTAGAATATGCATAAGCTCTTTTAGATCCTCCCATATCAGGAGATGCAATAGTTAAGTTTTTTAGTTTTAATTTTTCTATATAAGGAATAAAAATTGTTGAAGCATATAGGTGGTCAACTGGTTTTTCAAAAAAACCTTGAATTTGATCAGCATGAAGATCCATAGTAATTATTCTAGTTGCACCAGCACTTTCTAATAATTTTGCAATTAATTTTGCTCCAATAGGAACGCGAGGCTTATCCTTTCTATCTTGTCTTGCCCATCCAAAATATGGCATTACTGCTGTTATATGCCTTGCAGAGGCCCTTTTTGCTGCATCTATCATCAAAAGAAGTTCCATTAAATTTTCAGAGCTAGGATGAGTTGAGCCAATTAAAAAAATTCTACTTCCTCTAATAGTTTCTTCAAAAGAAGGCTGAAACTCACCATCACTAAAATTGTGAAAACTTATTTTTCCTAATTTGACTCCATATGCCTTAGCAATATTTTTGCCAATTTCTTGGCTTTGAGTACATGCAAAAATTTTAGCTTCTTTTTTCTTTAATGACATTTTTTTCCCTTGGGGAGGCAAATTTAGTAATTTATTTTAGGATATATAATTTATAATAAGATAATATTTTATTAATCAATTAATTTTATAATTTAGCCCCCATTTTTGCTTCGGTGGCGGAATTGGTAGACGCGCTGGATTCAAAATCCAGTTCTGGCAACAGAGTGTGGGTTCGATCCCCACCCGAAGTACTCTTTCTATTTATTAAAAGCTTGTTTTAAATCATTAATAATGTCTTCATAATTTTCTATTCCGACACTTAACCTAATTAAACCTTCGTTAATTCCTATTGATTTTTTTATTTTATTAGGAACATCAGAGTGTGTCATTGAGAATGGATGTTGAGCTAAACTTTCATTACTCCCTAAGCTAACAGCCAACTTGATCATTTTTAAATTATTTAATATTTTAAAGGCTGATTGTTCGCCCCCCCCAACTTCAAAACTAATTAATGCACCAGAACCAAGACACTGTCTTTTATAGATTTCAGTTTGTGATTTACCCATTGATTTAATTCCAGGATATAGTACTTTTTTTACTGAAGAATGTTCTAATAAATATGAAACTACTTTTTTGGCATTTTCTTCTTGTTTTTTCATTCTTAGAGAAAGTGTCTCTAGACTTCTAGTAAGTAACCAAGCTGTATAAGGGGCAATCATCCCTCCAAGAAAGGTTCTAAGTGTTTTAACTGGTGAAACGGCTTTTTTTGATCCCATTACACATCCTGCAATAACATCACTATGCCCATTTAAAAATTTTGTTGCAGAATAACAGACTAAATCAACATTAAAAAGCAAAGGTTTTTGCCAAATTGGCCCTAAATATGTGTTATCTATTACTGAAATTACTTCTTTTTTATATAGTTTGAAAAGAGATTGTTTTAAGTCTTTTATAGATTCTAAATCAAATAAAGTATTAGTAGGATTTGCAGGAGTCTCAAAATAAATCATTTTAACCTTATTACCTATCGATTTGTTTTTTAATTTAGAAAGAATTTCATCATTTTTAGAGCTTGAAGAAAATGGCATGATTTCAACACCAAATTCTTTTAAAAATTTTGTTATAAAATGGTGTGTTCCGCCATAAATTGGATTACCATAAAGTAATACATCTCCAGGTTTAAGATAGGCCAACATAGTAGTTGAAATTGCACTCATTCCGCTTTCAAAGGCAGCAGCATCTTCACTTTTTTCTAAAAAAGCTAGTCTTTCCTCTAAAATTTCCATGTTAGGATTATTAATTCTGGAATAAATTAATCCCATTTTTTCTTCTGAATTGAGCTTAGCTTTTTCATAGGCAATCTCAAAAAAACGCTTACCCTCTTCAGCAGTTTTAAAAACAAATGTAGAGGTTAAAAATATTGGAGGTTTTACAGATCCTTCGCTCCATTCAGGATTGTATCCCAGAGACATCATTTCTGATTCGTAGTGCATTTTTTTTTATTAATGTACTTATTATTTTAATTTTAATTAGATTTATTATGAATGTTTTTTAAAAGATATTTCAATTGTAAAAATTACATTCATTAAGGAATGTATAAAAGATTAAGTTATATTTGTAAAATATTATGAAAAAAAGATCAAGATTTCAGAGTTATTTCCCAATTCTTTATTACACAGGGGAATTTTTTATGATATTATTTTCTACTGAAATAATGTTATACTGGACTTATACTCCTTGGTCTTATCATAATAATTTTTTTATTGCTTTTTGGTTTTTAATTTCCATATTATTTAGATCACACTCATTAGGAAGAGGAATAAAAAACAGAAAATTAGTTAAATCAACATTTCAAAGTTTATTTTTCTTTAGTGGCTCTATGGCTATTATAAACATGCTTTTTTTTAATATGCAATTTCAGCTTTTAACAATTGCAATTGCAGTAGCTCTTTTTTATTTTTTAATGCTTACTTACAGGCTCTTTGTAAATTTTGTTTTAGGAAGATATAGAGCATTTGGAGGGAATATTTTAAATTGTATGATTGTTGGAGTTAATTCTCATGGATTAGATTTATATAATGAAATTTTGAAATATCCTGAATTGGGTTACAGGGCTCAAGGAATTTTTGGTTTTAAAAAGAGACCTGCAAAGAAAAGTTTAAACTTTCCTTTTTTAGGTATGCTTATGAATCTTTCTGAGGATATTTATAAAAGATATGATGTAATATTTTTTTCTGAAAAACTACCTATTGATATTCAATCTTTTCTTCTTTCTAAAGCTGAAAAATACAATTTAAAAGCCAATGTTATACCTGAATTGGTAGACCATGATTTTAACAATTTCTTTATTAAAAAAATAGAAAGTGTTCCATATATTAATATAAATAAACTTCCTTTAGATGGTATTTTTAATCAATTTTTAAAGAGGAGTTTTGATATAGTTTTCTCATTATTAATAAACATATTTTTTCTTTCGTGGATGATTCCAATTTTTGGGCTATTAATTAAGCTTTCATCTAAAGGCCCTGTTTTTTTTATTCAAGATAGAGAAGGTTATAAAGGAACCTATTTTAAATGTTTTAAGTTTAGAACAATGGTAATTAACTCAGAAGCCGATTCAAAATGGGCAGATGATAATGATAAAAGGTTAACTAGAATAGGAAAGTTTTTAAGATTAACAGCAATGGATGAAATGCCACAATTTATTAATGTTTTTTTTGGAGATATGTCTGTTGTTGGTCCTCGACCTCACCCAATCAATTTAAATAAGGAATACGAAAGCAAATTAATAGGGTTTAACAAAAGACACCGTTTTAAACCTGGAATCACTGGACTTGCTCAAGCTAGAGGTTATTCAGGATATATTTCAGAATTAAGGGATATGAGTGATAGAATTAAAATGGATATTTTCTATTTCAAAAACTGGAATATTATGTTGGATATTAAAATTGTTTTAATGACAATTTTAAAAATGTTGACTAATTTAAATCTAAAATCAAAAGTTTAATTTTATTTAGAGTTTTCAGAATTACTGACCCGTTTTCTAAGTGCTGATGAGAAAAATCGATGTTCTCTTTTGTTGTAATAAATTTCAATTCCTTTTTTCATAGTTTATAAGTTAACATTAACCCTCCCCTATATATTAGTTCTTCTCCGCTTTGATTGAAATCTTTTTCTATATCAGGATTTTCATAAATTCTATTTCCTAATTTATTATAGTATTTATAATTTGATTGTGAAGTCCCTCCACCAATGAATAACTCTAAGTTTAATTTTTCATTTTTTAATGGAATCTTCTTCCCAATAGTAATTCCATAATATGCATTTCTTCCTGATTGATAACTTCCCTCTTCTTTTAATTCTGTATCAACTATAGAGGTAATAAACTTAGGAATTCTTAATGTAAACATTCCATATCCTATATGGGGACCAATAAAAAATGATCGAGGATTTTTGCCTTCTTGTAATTTTGGATAAAACCTTAGCTCATTAAAAATTTGGGTGGTATGAAAAGGGGAACTTTCAATATTGTCATAGAAGGAAGCGCTAGTATCTAATTGATAGCTTAATTTTTCTGATAATTTAACTTCAATTCCAATATTTGGAACCAGAACTAGTGCAGAAGTTAAATTAAGCTTAATTTCAACTTTAGCATTAAATAAGCTATCATTTTGGGCATTTAATAAGCCAGATACCATTATTAACAATAAAAACACCTTATTTCTAAACATTATTGCAAGTTATTGATAATGAAATTAGATAAAAAATCAATTCCATTTTTTTAATCTGTAAATGTAAAAAAAGTCTGATTAAACAGTTTTTCAGTATCTTCGTCTTCCCAATAATTTTAAAATGTTTAAAATTTTAAGAAATATTGCTTTTTTAACGATATGTTTAATTTTTTCAATTAACTCATATTCACAGAACTTTTCTAATCTTTCAAATGTTAATTTTTCAGAGTTGAACAATAGTCAGATAGACTTATTATTACGAAGAGCTACTGCTCAGGGTTATAATCAATTTGATTTATTAAAAATTGCTAAATCTCAAGGAATGACACAAGCAGATCTTGAAAAATTGGATAAAAGATTTAAATCTGCAGAAACTATTGCTAGAGTATCTGAAAACGCTAGTACTCCTTTAGAAGAAACCAGACTAAGAAAAAGGTGGGAAGAAGAAATGGAAGTCTTTAGAGAAACTGATAGTGATATTTTTGGTTATGATGTGTTTATGGGGAATACATTTTTATCATTTCAGTCAAATTTAAATATTCCAACACCACTTGATTATATCATAGGACCAGGGGACAAATTGTTTATAGATATTTATGGTCAATCTGAAAATTATTACCAGGCTGAAGTAAGTCCTGATGGAGATATAATACTTGAAAATATTGGACCTGTTAATCTTAGTGGCTTATCTCTAGCTAGTGCCAAAAAAAGACTTTTATTAAGGTTAAAAAATATTTACTCTGGAATAAATAATAAAACAACATTTGTAAATATATCTGTAGGCATTCCAAGAGCAGTTAGAATAAATATAGTTGGTGAGGTTAATCTTCCAGGCACATATAATTTTAGTGCATTTAATACCGTATATAATGCTATTTATGTGGCAGGGGGTATAACAGAAAATGCTACTCTTAGGGAAATCAAGCTATTTAGAAACAATAAATTGGTGAATACTGTAGATATATATAAATTTTTGACTAAAGGCGATGGGTCTTCCAATATTAGGTTAGAAAATAATGATCTAATTGTGGTAGGACCATATACAAATAGAGTTATTATTGAAGGAGCAGTTAAAACTCCTGGGAAATTTGAAATGAAAGAAAATGAAAGTTTAAAAGATTTAATTTCATATGCAGGAGGTCTTTCAGAAAATGCTTTTCAGAAATCAATCAAATTAACAAGAATTATTGATGACAAATATAAAATTGTTGATGTTAATTCTGATCAATTTGAATTTTTCCAGCCTAAAGCTGGTGACCAATATGTTGTTGATAGAGTAATTGAAAAATATAATAATAGAGTTATAATAAAAGGGTCAGTATATAGACCAGGGACCTTTTCTATTTCTGAAGCGGGGATGACTATTAAGGAATTAATAGAGAAAGCAGAGGGAACTAAAAGTGATGTTTTTTTAAATAAAGCTTATATAACTAGAACTAATTCAGATTATTCCACTACAAATATATCGGTGAATTTAAAAGACGAATTAAATAATCCAAAATTTCAATTACAGGAGGAAGATATTGTGAATGTTTTATCAATTAATGATTTAAGTGAAGAGAGTTATGTCGAAATTTCAGGAGAAGTAAATAGTCCTGGTATTTTTCCTTACTCAAAAAACTTGTCCTTATCTGATATGATTATATTGGCAGGTGGATTTAGTGATAATGCTACTGGTAAAAGAGTAGAAATAAACAGAAGGATTTCTAATCAAGATTCAAATGATGATAAAATATCGGAAATATTAACATTTGATTTGAATAAAGATTTAAAAGGATTAAGCAATAATACTTTTAAAATAAATCCATTTGATCAAATTATTATTAGAAAGAACCCTAATTTTTATGTTCAACAATATGCAAGAGTTGAAGGTGAGATTATGTATCCAGGTAAATATGCAATTTCCTCAAAAAGTGAAAGAATTTCAGATTTATTAAAAAGAGCAGGAGGTTTAAAGAATTTTGCCTACAAAAAAGGTGCAACACTCATAAGATTAACAGAGTTTGCAGAAATTAAATCTGATTTTGATAAAAAGATTAAAAGCTTAAATGATTTAAAAAATAAAGTTTCTAATAAGGAAGGTACTTTAACAGAATCAGAAATATTATTAATCCAAAGAATTGATGAAGATTTAAAAAATCTTGATTATCAAAAAAATGATAATAAAAACCTAGGAAGTTATGCTAAAACAGAGAGAATAAATGAGATAGTTAAGAGAAACTCTGTTGGTGGGGATATACCAATTTCTAAATCTGAGGCAATTGGAATAGATTTAGAATCTATTATTGAGTCTCCTGGTTCAAAATCTGATTTACTTTTAAAAGAGGGGGATGTAATTATTGTTCCAAAAAAATTAGAAACGGTAAGATTAAGAGGGGAGTTATTATATCCAACTACTGTTAGATTTCTACAAGGAAAAAGTTTAAAGTATTATATTAATTCATCTGGAGGTTTTGACATTAAAGCAAAACGTACTGGAACATATATTGTGTATGCTAATGGTGATGTTGCTAGAACAAAAAAATTCTTATTTTTTAATATTTATCCAAAAGCTGAACCAGGTTCTGAAGTTATTGTTCCAAAAAAAGCTATTAAGAATCCTATAGCAGCCAATCAATTATTAAACTTTACTACAGGCTTGGCTGCCTTAATCTTGGCAATAACTCAAATCAATTAAAGTGAGTAATCTAAGAGAAAATATTGAAGAAGAGAAAATTTCTTTGAGCTTTTTGTTTCAAAGTTTCAAAGATTGGATTTCATTTTTAATTTCCAAAAAAAAATTGATTCTTCTAGGGACAGTATCTATATTATTTTTTACTATTTCATATAACTATTTGATTAATCCTGTTTATTATGCTAGAACAACTTTTGTTTTAGATAACGAAAACTCTGCTGGATCCATGGCAGATTTGAGTTCCTTAGCATCACTAGCAGGAATAAATGCTTCTAGTTTTATAGATGCCTCTAGTTTATTTCAAATAGATAATATTCAAGAACTATACAGGTCTAATTCAATGATTAAGGAAACTCTTTTGTCATCAGCATCTCATAAAAATGATAATTTTTTAATAATAGAAAGATTTGTAAAGTCTGAAAAATTAGAAAAAAAATGGAAACGTTTAGGCGTTGAAATAAAAGATTTTAAATCTAAAAAGTCATCCCGTGTCCAGGATAGTCTAGTAAAAGATTTGATTAAGCTTATAAAAAAAGAATATTTAATTGTTGACAAACCTAGTAGAAAAACGACTATTTTGGAAATTGGATTTGATCATAAAGATGAAGTTTTAGCCAAAACTTTCAATGAAAACTTAGTGAGCATTGTAAATAATTTTTATAATAAGACCAAAACTCTTAAGACAGGCTTAAATATGGAAATTTTACAAAGACAAGCAGATAGTATTAAAATGGTTTTAGACACTTCTATTATGATGCTTGCGGAGACAGACCAAAGTATTCCTAATCCCAATCCACTAACAAAAGTTAGCTTAGTACCTTATCAAAAGGCAATGATTGATGTTCAAGCTAATGGAGCAATTTATCAAGAACTTTTAAAGCAGCTTGAATTAGCAAAAGTAACTCACAGAAATAAGATGCCACTTATACAAATTATAGACAAACCCGATTATCCACTGGAAAGTTCCAAATGGAAATTACTCAAAACTATTTTCTATGGTCTAATTTTAGGTTTTTTTATTTCAGTTTTATTTCTATCTATAAGAAGAACTACAGATTCTTTGTAAAATTTAATCCTTATATTCATTTATACTCATTGAACATTAAAATGAATAAAAAGATTAAAGATATTTTCATAAAAAACTTCACAAATCTTTCGCTTAATCAAGGAATAAATATTTTAATTGCAATTGTTGTAACTCCAATTTTATTTCAAAACCTTGGCTCTAGTCAATTTGGTTTAGTGAATCTTGCTTTTTCAATTTTCATGTTAATTTCAATTGTTGTAAGCTATGGCTACCACCTAAATGGTCCAAAACGGATTTCATTGATAAATAATATTGACCACGAAAGAGATCTAATTAGCGAACTTATTTCTCTAAGATTTTTTATTGCTGTAATAGTTTCTCTATTAATAGTTTTGATTACTTTCCTAACTAGCTTATTTAATAATTATGAGCTAATAATACTCTGTTCTATTCCCATATTATTTAGTGAAGCTATTCATCCTATTTTTTATTTGCAAGGAAAAAATAATTTATCTGTTTTAGCAATTTTAAATGCATTTTCTAAACTTATTTATTTAGGATTAATTATAATTAGCATAAAAAACCCCGATGATGCATTTAAAGTAAATCTGTTTTATGGAGCCGCTATATTATTTGTGTATTTGTTATACTGGATAAAGTTTTTTCACACTAATAAAATATACTTTGTTTGTTCTGGTTTTAAAAAAATAGCAAATAGATTAAAAGAGAATTTTGAATTTTTCTTTTCTTCAATAGCTGGACATATTTCAATTCATAGTGGGCTAATTATTCTTAAACTGTTTACAGACAATAATGAATTAGGAAAGTTTGCATTAGCAAATAGAGTCGCTCTTCTTTTAAGAATGATTCCTGTTTTTATAATTCAATCTGTTTTACAAAATGCTTCAGTTATTAATAAAAATAATAATCCTGATTTAAATAAATACTTGAATTACTATTATTCAAGAGGACTATTTGTAACCTTTATAATTGGCTTGTTTTTTACTTTATTTTCAAAATGGATTATTATCTTATTTTCAGGAGAGGAAATAACATACTCTAATCAAATACTTAGTTTGCTTTCTTTTATTCCTTTTTTAGCAATGTTAAATTTTAAGAATATTTTATTAATCTTAGTTAATGAGAAAAAAAGAATTTTAAATAAAGCGACTTGGGTTTCAGCATTGTTTATGATAAGTATTGCAACGGTTTTAAGCTACTATTATAAAGGTTTAGGATTAGCAATAGCTTTATTGATTTCAGAATTTATTAGCTTTATTGTTCACTCTATTTTATTGTCTAATTCAAATGAATCTTAATAAGAAAATAGCAATTATAATTGTCAATTGGAAACAATATGAACTTACTATTAATTGTTTATTGTCTCTTAAAAAATTAGAATATAAAAACTGGAAAGTTATTTTAGTTGACAATGAATCTAATTTTAAAAAAATTAATAAAATTAAAAGTGATTTTAACAAGGTAGAAGTTATTGAAAGTAAAGAAAATTTAGGTTTTGTATCAGCTAATAATCTTGGAATAAAATATGCAATTAAAAATAAATTTGAGTATGTAATGCTTCTTAATAATGATACGGAGGTTAATAAGGAATTCCTTTCGCCTCTTTTAAATAGTTTTCAAAACGACAATTCATTAGGAGCTGTTCAGCCCTTGATTATGAATTATTATAATAGAGCGAAGATTTGGAATGCAGGAGGATATCTAAACAACTTTTTTGGATTCCCATACACCAATAAAAAACTAAATAATAAAAATCAACAAATTGATTGGATTACGGGTTGTTGTATTATATTAAGGACCACAGTAATTAAAAAAGTGGGATTGATGGATGAAGATTTTTTTGCTTATTATGAGGATGTAGATTGGTCTTTAAGAATTAAGCAATTGGGTTATAAATTAGGCATTATAGAATCAAGTGTGATATTTCATCACGGAACAAAATCTTCAAAAAATTCAAATTTTGAAGGAAACCTTTCTTCTTTTGTTCATTATTTAAATATTAGAAATCATATTTATCTAGTAAAAAAACATAGTGATAAATTCAATTTTATTGGAGTTTTATTTTATCAGTTTTTAAAAATTCTTTTTTATTCAATCTATTTTATACTGAGATTAAGATTTAGTAAATTAAAAATGGTTTATAAAGGATTTAATGATGGAATTAACAATAAACAAATAAAAAAATGATTTTTCTGGCAAGTTTACTTTTATTTTTTTATGTGGCTTTCACATTAATTATGCTTGATAAAATTTATAAAGGGAATCCAGTTTATCTCCTTTTATACATAGTGTCTTTCTTGCCCTTTTACACAATCTTTCAAGTAATCGTTTTTAACGCTTTTGAAAATATTTTTATAGTTAGCCTAATAAAATACTCAAAAGATTTTGTTCTATTATCAAGTTTTATTCTGTATATAATAGGAACACGAGAATCTTTTTTTAATAGAAGTTTTAAATTTTCAATATTAGATAAACTAATTGTTAGCTTTTTATGTCTTGTTTTAGTTTATCTTTTTCTTCCATTAGGCGAAGGTACTTTTATATCAAAAGTTATATATTCTAAGAATATTTTTTTAATAGGGATTGTTTATTTTTTTGGAAGAAACACAGACTTTAAAATATATAACTGGAATACAATTTTAAAAATCTTAATTGGTTTAGCTGTTTTTTCTTTTCTAGTAGCATTATCAGAGAACACATTAGGAAATCATCTACATTCTTTTTTAGGCTTTTCAGAATATAATTTAATAGTAAATGATATTGATTCTCAAGGGAATTATGGTTTAAGCTGGTCATTTGAAAGTCAAAGTACAAGGCCTAGATATGCAGCTTTTTTTGCTGACCCACTTGAGTTTTCAGCTTCACTCATTCTTTTTTTTACCGTATCTCTTTGGTTTCTTCTCCACTCAAAATTTAGAGAGAATAAATTTTATTATTTGTTATTGTCATTAATTATTATAGGCTCTTTCTTATTGGCATTATCTAGAGCTTCAATATTTTCAGCCATTTTAGTCTTGATATTAGCATTATATATTTCAAAAAATTATAAAACAATTATATCAGGAAGTGTATTTATTCTTTTAATATTTATATACTTATATTTTTTCTCTGAAGAAACAAGGTATTTAATAGAAGATACTCTATCATTTCAAAATACATCAAGTTTAGGTCATTTAGTGGAATGGATTGAAGGTTTATTGTCTATATATGAAAATCCATTTGGAATTGGCCTAGCAATGAGCGGAAATGCTAGTGGAGTAGACCAATCAATTAAAATTGGAGGGGAAAATCAATTTTTAATTTATGGAGTTCAAATGGGTGTTATTTCTGTTTTATTATATGTAATAATTTTATTAAAATCAATTTGGAATTCTATTCGAGTTTATAAAAAATCTTCCAGTTTAAGTAAAAAGTCTATTGGATTTATTACTGGATTAACAAAATTCGGGTTGCTTATTCCTTTATTTACTGCAAATGCGGAACTATATCTTTTTGTAGCGCTTTTTTCTTGGTATCTTGTAGGTCAAGTTGAAAGTCTTTATAATTCTTTTAATTTAAATAATAAGTTAAAAATTGAAAAAGGTTAAAGTTTTAATTGATTTATATTATTATAAAGCTGCTATTTCTGGGATAAGAAGTTATATAAGTGAACTGAAAGAATCTAGCGAGGATCATGGCTCTGAGCAAATCCAATATCTTTTCTCTCATGATATTAAAAAGCTCTCCTATAATAAAACATATTTAAATTCAAGAAATAGATTTATTAGATGGGTTTTTCAATTAAATTATTTGGTTTATAAACAAATAGTTTTGCCAATAAAACTATTAATTATTAAGCCAGATTATTTGATTTGTTCAGATTATGTTGCCCCCATTATTTCATTTAATACAAAAAAAATTACTGTTGTTCATGATTCACTTTTTTGGGATTATCCAGAAAATTATAGTTTATTATGGCGTAGATATTTTATTTCATTGATTTATTTAGGAATTGATAGAAAAACACAGATAATTACAACAAGTCATTACTCAAAAAATAATTTAATTAAGATTTTAAAAAAAACAAATAAAATAAATCATGTATATCAGACTTTTAGATTTTTTAAAACAAAAAATATTCCTTTAAATATTCCAGAAAATTATATACTTCATATTGGGTCTTTTGAAAAAAGAAAAGATTTGATGACTCTTTTAAAAGCATTTCATTTTTTAAAAAAGGATAATTTAAAATTAGTTTTAGCTGGGGCTCAAGTTTTAAATGGAAATAAAAAGATTATAAAAAAAGTAAAAAAATATATTTTAGAAAATAACTTATGTGAAGAGGTTATTCTTCCTGGTTTTATTTCAAAAGAAGAATCCAAAGTTTATTATAAAAATGCATCGATATACGTATTCCCTTCACTAGATGAGGGTTTTGGCATCCCAATTCTTGAAGCTCTTTCTTTTTCAATACCAACAATATGTTCTGATATTAAAGTTTTTAAAGAGATAGGAAATAATTCAGTAGAATTTTTTAAAGCAGGTGATCCTAATTCATTGGCAAGTAAAATTAGATTTTTACTTAATGATGAAGATACTAGAAAAAAATTAGCAAAAAATGGTTTAGAGCATATAAAAAAATTTAATAGAAAGAATTTTATTAAAGGTTTTGAAGAGTTTATTTTAAATGAATAGAATCAAGAAAAAAATACTTTTATTACACAGTTCCAATGATTTATATGGTGCTAGTAAAATTTTTTTACAAATCGTGCAGATATTAAGTAATCAAGGATATGAAATTCATGTCCTGTTACCTTCAAAAGGTCCAATGGATGATTTGCTTGAGAATAAAATAAATTTAAATTATCATAGCTTAGGCGTACTTAGAAAAAAATATTTGAATCCTCTTGGATTAATAAATAGAATACTAACTAATTTAAAAGCAATTAAGTTTTTATCTAGTTATATAAAAAATAACGAAATAAATTTAGTTTATACAAATACATCTCCAATTTTAGCTGGTGGGATAGCTGCACAAAAAAATAAAATTCCAAGTTTATTTCATATTCATGAAATACCAGTTGGAAATAAATTTTATGAACTATTTAGTGGTCAAATGATAAATAAATATTCTAATCGAATTATAACAGTTTCAAATAGTGTAAGAAATCATTGGATAAAATATGTTAATGAAAATAAAATTGAAAGAATTTATAATGGAATTGTTTTTGAAAAAAATCAACTTTTTAAAAGGATAGAAAAAGATGATATGGATTATGTAATTACTAGTGTTTCAAGGCTAATTCCATATAAAGGTCATAATTATTTAATTGATATTGCGGAAGAGCTTTTAAAAAAATCAAAGAAGTTTAAATTTTGGATTATTGGTGATACTTTAAAAAGTTATTCAAATTATGAAAGGAGGTTAAAAAAAAGAGTGATAGAATTAGGCTTAAGTAATAGAATTAAATTTTTAGGGTTTAGAAATGATATCTCAAATGTTTTAGAACAATCAAATTTGTTTATTCACACTGCTATTTCTCCAGACCCTTTCCCAACTGTTTTGTTTGAGTCTTTATATAATAATTTGCCAACAGTTGCAACAAATCTAGGTGGAGCTGTAGAAATCTTAGATAATGGAAACAATGGATTGTTGATCCCTTACAATGATTCAAAGAAAGCAGCCAATTTAATTAGTGATTATTGCAGCAATAATAAGCTGCAAAAAAATCATTTAGATAATAGTAAAAAGAATTTTAAAATTAATTTTAGTTCTGAGTTATTTAAAAAGAATATATTAAAGGAAGTAAATGTGTTGCTTTTAAATGAATAAAAAAATAAAAATATCTATTATTGGAACAAGAGGTTATCCCTACGTTTATAGTGGTTATGAAACTTTTGTAAAAGAGTTGAGTGAACGTTTAGTGAAAAAAGGATGTGATGTAACAGTTTATTGCCATAGAGCTCTTTTTAATGAAAAGCCTAAAACTATAAATGGCATAGATTTAGTTTATATTCCAACAATAGAAACTAAGAACCTCTCACAGTTTATTCATTCATTTTTATCAATTATTCATGCTTGCTTTTCAAATCCTGATGTGATATTAGTTGTTAATCCAGCTAATGGTCCATTTGGATTAATTACTAAACTTTTTAGAAAACGAACTGTTATTAATGTAGATGGGCTTGAATGGCTAAGACCTAAATGGAAAGGTTTGGGATCAATTTATTTTAAGTGGGCTTCTAAAATGGCCACTCTTTTTTACGATCAGATTATTAATGATTCTGATGAGATGAGAAAAGTATACTTGAATTTATTTAAAACAGATTCAAAAGTAATAGCATATGGAGCTAATATTAGAAAATCAAAAAATGCTGATTTAATAAATAAATGGAATATTAAACAAAGGGAATATTATTTAGTTATAGGAAGGTTAATACCTGATAACAACGCCGATTTAATTATTAAGGGGTTTTTAAAATCCAATTCAAATAAGAAATTAGTTATTGTTGGAGATGTTCCTTATAAGGATTCTTATGCTTCTGATTTAAAAAATATTGTGGACAAAAGGTTGATTTTCACAGGTTATGTGAAGGATCAAGATATATTGGCGGAATTATATCACAACTGTTATACTTATGTTCACGGTCATGAATTTGGCGGAACTAACCCAACTATGATTAAGGCCATGGCCTATGGTTGTGCTATTCTAGCTTTAGACACAGTGTTTAATCAGGAAATGCTTCAAAAAGGAAAGTTTGGGTTGTTTTTTAAAAAAGAACTTTTTTCAATAATTAATAAGATTGATTATTGTGAAAAAGAAAAACTTATAATTGATAAGCTTAGGTCAGAATCTGTAAATGGAATTAATAAAAAATACGAATGGGATAACATTGTAGACAGTTATATTAAAGTTTTCAAAGAAATTTCCGCTTAAAAATTATGAGTTGTAAAGGATTTATTCATTCCAAAAAATTTTTCAAAGTAAATTTTTGAAGTTGGAAACAATGTTTTCATTTCTTTTTCACTTATTAATCTTATTTCTTGGATGTATTGCTTAGCAAACTTTTCATCCCATTTTTTAAGTCTACTTAATTTTGTTTTTGTTAGTATCCAGAATTTTACAGATTTGGGCAAGTATCCAAAGAAAGGCAATAAGTAATGTGGTTCGATAAAAAAATATTTATTTGGAGTCTGAATAATATGCTTTTTACCTACTCTAATGACTTCTTTTGCCATCTTTTTTTGATTTTCAAAGTTATGTAGGTGTTCAATTACTGAATTGGAATGAACAAGATCTACGGAGTTGTCTTTAAATTTACTTAAGTCAGTAGCAGTTCCTATAATACTTTTAATATTTGAGTATTCTGATTTTTCAATCTCAATATTTAAAAGGGTAATATGGTAATTGTTATTTCCAGCTAGTCCTCTATTTTCCCAAAAGTTAATTTTTCCTCCTAAATCAAGAATATGTAGAGGTTTATCTAATTTTTGAATTTTTTTTAAAAAATAATCAAATCTTTTAGCTCGGAATCTATTTCCAAGAGATTTTTTATTCTCTGATAAATCAAAAATCTGTTTAAAATTCAATTTAAAATTTTATTGGATAAGTTAATTTAATATTAGCATGAAAATTATTTACATCATTTCCAGGGTGATAATAAGGGGTTGCATAGTTTTCTAAATCCCACTGATAATTCAGACTCCTTGAATATATAAGATTTGAAGAAAGCCAGAACTTATTGAATTTTTTTGAGAAGTTAAGATGTAAATTAAAATCTTTCCAATAACGCCTTGGATCTTGGGCTGATGAAAAAGCTTCGTGGTAAAAATCATTATCCTGATCTATAATTTCTAGTGCTATTCCTAGTTTTTCTTTATCTCTAATTCTGTTAAGTGCAAAGTAATGAGAGTTACTTCCTGGGCCTATTCCAGCCCCTAAAACTTCACCTTCATTGGTGTAACCGTCAAAAGTCCAACTGTGCTCATACCATGACCCTGCATTTCTTAACAACCTAGAGGCAGTTTGTTCCATTTGTGTCCACTCCCATGAAAACAAGTAATTATCAGAATTGATTTTAAAAACTTTTTGTAAACCAACTGTAACGGCTCTACTGTGGTCAGAATCCAATAATAAATCTCTAATGTTCTGTTTAGAATCGTTGTGATTGTAGTCTACATAAATTTCCGCCTTAGAATCTTTCCATAACCACCTTAAAAACACTCCAGCGGCTTGATTAGTTTGCGCCTCATAATTTTCATACTTATCATTTTTTCTAAAAAGATTTTGAAATGCAGGAAACCAAGTTGGACTTCCTTTCATCCACCAGTATTTCCCTCTAACTAGAGCCGAATACATTTGCACCCATCTTATAAAACCAAGCGATAGTCCAGACACCCATTTTGGAGAATAAGTAATAGAATAACCCTGTATATACCTCCAATCATCTGTTCGTCCCTGTTGATTAATTTTTGGAACATAAATGTTAGTTCCCGCATATTGAAAATCAGTATTTGCAGGTAAATATCCTGAAGATTCTAATCTGCCTGAAATAACTTGCCAATCAAAGTTTCCTATTTTAGTTTTTAGCGGTTTGGTTGTATTGAAAGTAATGTGTTTAAATCCTCTGGCATGATTACTCATCATGATGCTGTTTCTAATAGAGGGTCCCCACCAAATATTTTCATTGGATATACCAAGACTTAGTCCTTTATAATTTAATCTGATACTAGATTGTCCTATTAATGTTTTGCTTATACTTTCTTCTCCAAATCTTTCTGGCATATCTATGTGATTCCAAAGTTGATATCTTTTTGCCCATATAATTGGATAATGGCCATTGGGTCCTTCTCCAAACCCCTCAAAATCTTTATTTTCAGAATACAAATGTTCAGGTTTTAGTTGTATTGAAAGCGGACCAATTTCTGCGTAAATACCTGCGCTTATAATATGTTGATAGCCTCGATTTGGAATCATGCTTCCATTATTTCTATTATATGGGTGATGACTACTAAATTCAATATTATAATCAACAGGAATTAATTTAACTTTTCCTTTACCTTTTAAAAAGGTTGTTATTGTTGGAGCATAGTTTTCAATATTAAAAATGGTATCGTTTATTTTTAATCCATTTTTCCCAATATCAAAGGGTTTTAAAGTAAAAGAAATATCATTTTGAAATTTTCCTAATAATTGAGATGTCCTTAAATAATCTGTTAGATATGATTCGTTTAGATTAATTGTTTGAGAATTAGACAGAAAAAATGTAAATATGAAAACAAAGAAAAATTTAAATCTCATTATTTATAAGAAATTACTCTAACTTTTAGATTATCTAAAGACCAACTTTCATCACATTTTGATTGAACTATTCCGTCTTTATCTATTGCATTGGGCTGGTATAATTCATCATAGAATCTAATAACAACAGCATTTCCGGAATGTCGAAATCCTTTTTCTATTTTATATAATGTAGTTTCTCCTCCAAAAAAAGAATTTTTGCAAATTTTAGCCAATTTAGTTTGATGATTTCCTGTCTTAGGATTATTTTCAAAAGGATAATTCTCTGGATAAGATTGCCTTAAACAATAATTTGAAAAGCAAGGGCTATTAGAAAAAGTAGTTACAAATCTATCATTTGAAGTGTCTTTTATCAAATCCATATTTGGGTCAAGTTCCATAATCCATTTATCAGGCTTATCATTTTCTGGAAACCCATTTAGATTGCCATCCCATGTACCGTGAATATATAAATCAAAAGAAATAAAAACATAGTCATGGTCACCGGTATCTTTTAGATGAAGGGTAAACCCATCATTATTAAAATCTCCTAAAACAGTGGTGTTATTAAAAGTTGAAGTAGCTTTACCATCAATTTCAGAGAAGTTTTCAGTCTCAAAATCGTTATCATAAATCAGCTCATCTCTTGAAATTTCAGGATATGAACAAGAATCAATTAAAAAAAAGAGAATAAAGATTTTAAGTAAATTAATTAGACGGTGTTTTTTCACAAGTGTTTTTAATAAGTGTTTATGCAAATTGACTATCTTTTTTATTTAGCTCCTCCAAAGTTAAGCTCTTAAAATAATTAAAAGCATTTTCTAGTCCTTTTTTTCTTGAAACAAGGGGTTGCCAATTTAAAATTTTCATTGCTTTAGTTATATCGGGTTTTCTTTTAACAGGATCGTTTACAGGGAGAGGTTTAAAAACTATTTTATTATCAGTACCGCCCATAGCTATAATTTCCTTTGCAAAGTCAATCAAAGCTATTTCTTCAGGATTTCCTAAGTTCATAGGTTTGGTGTAGTTTGAATGTAAGAGCTTATAAATTCCCTCCACCATGTCATCTATAAAACAAAAAGACCTGGTTTGAGAGCCGTCTCCAAACACAGTTAAGCTTTCCCCCCTTAGAACTTGCCCCATAAAGGCTGGGATTGCTCTTCCGTCATTAACTCTCATTCTAGAGCCGTAAGTGTTGAATATTCTTGCTATTCTTATATCAAGCCCGTGAAAGGTGTGATAAGCGGTGGTTAAGGCTTCCTGAAACCGCTTGGCCTCATCGTAAACGCCTCTTGGTCCAACAGGATCAACATTACCAAAATATTCTTCAGGTTGCGGGTGTACTAAAGGATCACCATAAACTTCTGAAGTGGAAGCAATTAAAATACGAGCATTATTTTTTAAAGCTATTTTTAAAACTTTCTCAGTTCCTAAAGACCCTACTCTAAGAGTTTCCAGTGGAATTTTTAAATAATCAATTGGACTGGCTGGAGAGGCAAAATGCAGTATATAATCAACAGAATCTTCTATGTTAAAATCATGGGTGATGTCAATTTTTTTGAACTGAAAATCCATATTTGAATTAATGTGAGACAGGTTCTTTAAATTACCTGTTTTTAGATTGTCTAATCCTATTACCTTGTAATTTTTTGACAGGAAAAAATCGCATAAATGTGATCCTATGAATCCAGCGGCTCCAGTGATTAAAACAGTTTTTTTCATTTCAATAAAATAAGGGTAAAAATATGATTTTTATATTACAAAAATATCAAGTACTTTTGTTACTTATTATATGTTAGAATCACTGATCACATCTAAAACTAGATTAAGACTTCTTATCAAGTTTTTTTTAAATATTGCCAACAAGGGGTATTTAAACAGTCTGGCTAATGAGTTTGGAGAATCAACTAATTCTGTTAGAAAAGAATTAAACAACTTGTCTTCTGCAGGTTATTTACAAAAGCACAACCAAAACAATAAAGTTATTTATAAGGCCAACGCTTCCCACCCTTTGTTTAAAATTATTCAAAAAATAGTCCATAAGCACCTTGGTATTGAAGAAATTCTAGAAACGGTTTATAACAGGATTGGAGATGTAAAAAAAATTATGATTCTTGGAGATTATGCTAAAGGAATAGATAGTGGGCTTATAGAAATTTTAATTGTTGGGGAGAACATAAACAAAGATTATTTGGATGAAATATCTCCAAAAATTGAGTTAAAAATAAAAAGAAAAGTTAGTTTTTTTGTTTCAAATAAGTCTTTAAAACAAAAGTCGCTAACTATTTTTGAAGCCTAATATTAATTAATAAATACATTAAATTTGCACATTAATATTGTGACTTTTTTGGCGAAGCCGTTTTTAATAGTAAATAAAGGACTTGAGTATTAACACGATTTTAAAATAAAATAATACTAGTTAGATCCTTATATAAAATAAAATTATGAGAGTAGGAATTACTTTTTCTTCTTTTGACTTATTACATGCAGGACACGTGATGATGCTAAAAGAAGCAAAAAAACAATGTGATTACTTAATTGTAGGTCTGCAACTAGATCCATCACTTGATAGACCTAATAAAAATGTGCCTTCGCAATCCATTATTGAGAGATACATACAATTAAAAGGATCTAAGTATGTAGATGAGATTATTCCCTATGTTTTAGAGCAAGATGTTGAGGATATACTGCGATCATTTAAAATAGATGTTCGTATAATTGGACAGGAATATGAAAATGTTGATTTCACAGGAAAAGAGTATTGCATAGAAAATGGAATTGAAATTCATTATAACTCAAGGGAACATCGTTTTTCAAGTACAGAAATTAAAACTCGTTTAAAAAAATAAATTAAAATTTTAATGAAAAAATTTAAAGTAGGTGTCATTGGAAACGGGTTTGTTGGTGAAGCCATTTCGTTTGCTTTTTCCTCAGTTTCAGATTTATATGTGTATGATACAGATCCATTAAAAAGCCTAGACGATTTACAGTCTGTGCACAACTGTGATTTTGTGTTTGTATGTGTACCCACTCCAATGTTTGTGGATGGATCTCAAGATTTATCATACGTTGAAAGCACTTTTGAAAAGGCTACAAGTAAACCAGTTTATATATTAAAGTCTACTGTTTTGCCAGGAACTACGGAGAAGTTATCTGAAAAATATTCAAATTTTAAAATTATTTTTTCTCCTGAATTTCTCACTGAAAGAACGGCAAAGTTAGACATGCTCACTCAATCTAGAATTATTTTAGGTGGTGATTTTAAATTAACAGAAAATGTTAAAACCCTATTTAATCTAAGATTTAAAATTAAAAACATTATTCAAACAGATTCAAAAACAGCAGAGCTCACTAAATACATGAATAATACTTTTTTTGCAACCAAAGTTAGCATTATGAATGAGTTTAAACTGTTATGCGATAAAATTGGAGCCAATTGGGAAGATGCATTAAAGGGTTTTGTTTCAGATGGTAGAATTGGCGACAGTCATTTAAATGTTCCTGGGCATGATGGAAAGCTTGGTTATGGAGGGACGTGTTTTCCAAAAGATGTAAATGCTCTTTTGTCTTTTTCTAAAAAGCATGATATTGAGTTAAACACCATTAATGGGGGTTGGAACACAAACTTAAAAGTAAGACAAGAAAAAGATTGGGAAGAAAAGGAAGGCCGGTCTGTGAGTTTTAAAAAAACAAAATAAACCTGAATACCGTTGGTAGTCGAGAAAAATAGAATTAAGTGAACTTTAAAAAAACTAAAATATACATTGCAGGCCATAAAGGAATGGTGGGCTCCGCTGTTTGGCGAATTTTAGTCGCTAAAGGATATTCTAATTTGATTGGAAAAACTAGCGCTGAACTAGATTTAAGAAACCAACAAGCTGTTATTGATTTTTATACAAAAGAACAACCAAAGATTGTCATCGATGCAGCTGCGAAAGTCGGAGGAATTCTTGCCAATAATGATTTTCCTTATCAATTTTTGATGGAGAATATGCAAATTCAAAATAATTTAATAGATGGAGCTCACAGTGCTGGAATTGATAAATTTATCTTTTTAGGAAGTTCTTGCATATATCCAAAGTTTGCTCAACAGCCGCTTAAAGAAGAATACTTGCTAACTGATTCTTTAGAGCCAACTAATGAGTGGTATGCTATTGCAAAAATAACAGGAGTAAAAGCATGCCAGGCTATTCGAAATCAATATAATAAAGACTATGTGAGTTTAATGCCTACCAACCTGTACGGTTTTTTTGATAATTTTGACCTCAAATCCTCGCATGTATTGCCAGCAATGCTTCGTAAATTTCATGAGGCTAAAATAAATAAGCATTCAGATGTTACGCTCTGGGGAAGTGGAACTCCTAAAAGGGAGTTTTTGTTTGTAGATGATATGGCAGAAGCTGTAGTTTATGCTTTAGAAAACGAATTGCCAGAACACTTATATAATGTAGGCTCTGGAAAAGATATTTCTATTAAAGAATTGGCAGAAACTATTCAGAAGGTAACAGGACACAAGGGTACCATTCTTTGGGATGCTAGCAAGCCAGATGGAACACCTAGAAAACTATTGGATGTTTCTAAAATGAAAAGTATTGGTTGGGAGTACTCAACAGAATTAGATAATGGGATTAAAAAGACCTACCAATGGTTTTTAGAAAACATTGATACAATTAAAGAAATTAAATTATAAAAAAATGAAAGTAGCATTAATCACAGGAATTACAGGGCAGGATGGATCCTATTTAGCGGATTTATTACTGGAAAAAGGTTATGTAGTTCATGGTGTTAAAAGAAGAGCCTCATCATTTAATACCAAAAGAATTGATCATATTTATGAGGACCCTCATGTAGAAAATCAAAGACTTAAGTTGCACTACGGAGATTTAACAGATTCTATGAACCTAACAAAAATTATTAATGATTGTCAACCTGATGAAATATATAATTTAGCAGCTATGTCACATGTTAAGGTTTCATTTGATATTCCTGAATATGTTGGAAATGTTGATGCTTTAGGCACTTTGAGGATTTTAGAGGCGGTTCGTTTATTGGGGTTAGAAAAGAAAACTAGAATTTATCAAGCCTCCACATCAGAATTATATGGTGGAATGTTAAAAAATAAAAATGACAAAGGTTTTTATGATGAAAATTCTTCATTTCACCCAAGATCTCCTTACGGAGTTGCTAAAATTTATGGTTTTTGGATAATTAAAAATTATCGTGAAGCATATGATATGTTTGCTTGTAATGGTATTTTATTCAATCATGAAAGTCCACGAAGAGGAGAAACATTTGTAACTAGAAAAATAACTAGAGCAACATCAAAAATTGTTCTTGGATTACAAACCAAATTTTATTTAGGAAATTTAGATGCTAAAAGAGATTGGGGTCATGCCAAAGATTATGTGAATATGATGTGGATGATACTACAAGCTGATGTTGCAGAAGACTGGGTGATAGCCACTGGAATAACAACAACTGTTAGGGAGTTTGTTAAATTAAGTTTTCTTTATGTTGGAATAGAGTTAGAATTTATAGGTAAAGGAATAAATGAAAAGGCAATTGTGTCTAAGTGTAATAACCCAAAATATAAATTAAAATTAGGACAAGAAGTTTTATCAGTAGATCCAGCTTACTTTAGACCTTCTGAGGTTGATGTTCTTATTGGAGATTCTTCAAAAGCTAAAAATAAATTAGGATGGTTCCCTAAATATGATTTAAAATCATTAGTAAATGAAATGATGGAATCAGATTTAAAGTTGATGAATAAATATCAGTATTTAAAAGCAGGTGGATACAAAACTAATAGTACTTATGATTAAGTAATCAAGTTGTTAATAATTAAATATATATTAAAATGAAAACAGTAATAATTTTAGGTGGCGGTGGTTTTATTGGAGGTCACTTAGCAAAAAGATTAAAGAGTGAAGGTTGTCATGTGAGAATAGCAGATATTAAAAACCACGAATTTTGGAAGCATGAAGAAATTTGCCATGAGTTTATTAAATGTGATCTTACTCAACCTAAAGCAGTTGAATTAGTAATTTCAGAAAGTGCAGATGAAGTATATCAGTTAGCTGCTGATATGGGTGGTGCAGGTTATATTTTTACAGGAGAAAATGATGCAAATGTTATGCATAGTTCTGCTCTTATTAATTTAAATGTAGCTCATGAATGTGTGAAAAAGAATGTTAAAAAAATATTTTATTCATCATCAGCCTGTATGTATCCTGAACATAATCAATTAGATCCTGAAAACCCAAATTGTATTGAATCTTCCGCATATCCAGCTAATCCAGATTCAGAGTATGGTTGGGAAAAATTATTTAGTGAACGTCTATATTTTGCATTTAACAGGAACTACAATTTAGATGTTAGAGTCGCAAGATTTCATAATATTTTTGGACCTCAAGGAACTTGGGATGGTGGTAAAGAAAAAGCACCTGCTGCTATGTTAAGAAAAGCTTCTGAAACTAAAGAAGGTGACGGAATTGAAGTATGGGGAGATGGAAAACAAACAAGAAGTTTCTTGTATGTTGACGAATGTGTAGAGGCTGTTTTAAGGTTAATGAAGTCTGATTTTGTAGGACCTGTTAATATTGGGTCTGAAGAAAAAATATCAATTAACGGTTTGGCTCAGATGGCAATTGACATTTCAAATAAAAATATTCATATTAATAATTTAGAAGGTCAAGATTTTGTTGATAAATACGGATTTAGTTGTCCAGTTGGAGTTAGAGGTAGAAATTCTGACAATAAATTATATAAAGAAAAAGTAGGATGGGAAGTAAACAGACCATTATTGGAGGGAATGAAAAAAACCTATGAATGGATTAATTCTCAAGTTATTCTAAGGGATAAACTATAATTGTAAATTTATAGTAAATGAATATAGTAGTTACAGGTTCGTCTGGCTTTATAGGAAACAACTTAGTAGCTTTTCTTAATTTAAATCATCATGTAATTGGATTAGACAGGCTAGAGGGAAATAATACAAAAATTCAAATTGACTGTAAATCTAAAAATTTAAAAGATACTTTGAATTGGGAGAAAATAGATCTTGTAATTGACTGTGCAGCCAAAACTGACTTAGATGGAAAAACAATTAATGATTATAATGATAATTATGTAATTATTGATAGGTTGATTCAAATTTGTAATAATCATCAAATTAAATTGATAGCATTTAGTTCGATGTTGGTAAATGAATTACCACTAAATGATGTAATTGATTTTAATTTTTATAATCCATCTACTATATATGGACAAAGCAAGGTTTTGTATGAAAAGAAATTAAAAAGTAAAAGTAAAAGCTATATTTTAGTTCGTCCAACCTCGATTTGGGGTCCTGGTTTTAAAGAACCGTATAAAAACTTTTTTGAATATGTTATTGATGGTAAATTTTTTGTAAGCGATAAAAGTATAGTAAAAACTTATTGTTATATAGAAAATTTAATACAGCAGATTCTTGTATTAGTAAAGGATTATGAGAAATATAAATTTAGTCATCAATATTTTATTGATGGAAATTATAATATTTTTGATTGGGCAAAATTAATAAAACTAAAAAGCGGTAAAACTAAAAGAAAAATCATTCTTGTTCCTAAACCATTTTTTTATTTTGTTTGTTTAATTGGAGATTATATTCGAATTTTTATAAAAAAATTTCCATTAAATACTTTTAGATTCAAAAATCTTAATACAAATAATATTATTGATATTAAGTATTCACTTTTTAGTAAACAAAATAAAATTTTTTCAACACCTGAGGGTGTTGTCAAAACTCTAATTCATTTAAATAAAATAAACAAATGCTAAATTTAAACGGAAAATCGATTTTAATAACCGGAGGAACAGGTTCGTTTGGTAAAATGTTTACTCGACTAATCTTCGAAAGAAACCCTAACGTTAAAAGATTGGTCATTTTTTCAAGAGATGAACAAAAACATTTTAACATGGCTATGGATTATCCAGAAACTAAATATCCTGCAATTAGATTTTTCATTGGAGATGTAAGAGATAAAAATCGTTTAGAGAGAGCTTTTGAAGGTATAGATATTGTAATTCATGCAGCTGCAATGAAACATGTTCATTTAGCTGAATACAACCCTTCCGAATGCATCAAAACAAATATTAATGGTGCAGAAAATGTTATTGCAGCAGCTTTCAAATGTGGTGTGAAAAATGTTGTAGCACTTTCTACAGATAAAGCCTGTGCACCTATTAATTTATACGGTGCAACTAAGCTAACATCTGACAAGTTATTTATTGCTGCAAACAATATAAAAGGCTCTAGGGATATTAAATTTTCAGTTGTTCGTTATGGAAATGTTATGGGATCTAATGGTTCAGTTATGCCATTTTTCTTAAAGAAAAGAAATGATGGAGTATTACCAATAACAGATAAAAAAATGACAAGGTTCAACATTTCTCTTCAAGATGGTTGTCAGATGGTATTTGATGCTATTGAAAAAGCTTGGGGAGGTGAATTATTTGTTCCAAAAATACCATCCTATAAAATTGTTGACGTTGCAACTGCTATTGGACCTAATTGTCGTCAAGACGAAGTAGGGATAAGGCCCGGTGAAAAATTACACGAAGAAATGATAACTGTATCAGATGCAATAAATACATATGACATTGGTAAATATTACGCAATTTTACCACAACATACTATTTTTAATAGAGAGAAGTTTATCGAACATTTTAAAGCAAAATTAGTTGATCCTAATTTTTCTTACAATTCTGGAAATAATGAAGAATGGGAAACTATAGAATCTTTAAGAGAATTAGTAAAAATTCATGTTGATCCTAATTTCACAGCATAATGAAAAAAATACCTTACGGTAGACAAAGTATAGATCAAAAAGATATTGATGCTGTAGTATCAACTTTACAATCTGATTACCTTACTCAAGGACCTAAGGTTAGAGAATTTGAATTAAAATTTGCAGAATATGTAGGATCTAACTATGCATTAGCTGTTAATAATGCAACTGCTGGGCTACACTTATCTGTCCTAGCCTTAGGTCTTAAAAAAGGTGATAGAGTAATTACAACTCCTATAACTTTTGCTGCCTCGGCAAACTGTATTCGTTATGCAGGGGGAGAAGTTTGGTTTGCTGATATTGATCCAAATACTTATTTGTTAGACATTAATTCAGTTAAAGAATTAGTTGAATCTAAACCAAAAGGGTTTTTTAAAGGAATAATTCCGGTTGATTTTGCTGGTTTGCCTGTAAATATGGAAGATTTTAGAGATTTTGCAGATAATCATGATCTTTGGATAATTGAAGATGCTTGTCATGCACCTGGTGGATATTTTATTGATAGCAAAGAAAATAAAAACTTTTGTGGAAATGGAAATTATGCAGACATTGGAGTTTTTTCTTTTCACCCTGTAAAACACATTGCTTGTGGGGAGGGAGGAATGCTTACAACCAATTCCAAAGATTTGTACGAAAAGTTGCTTTTACTAAGAACTCATGGAATTACCAAAGAGAACATGGAAGAAAACCATGGAGGTTGGTATTACGAAATGATAGCGCTTGGTTTTAATTATAGATTAACAGATTTCCAATCTGCATTAGGAATTACTCAATTAGCAAAAAATAAAAAAGGAGTTGAGCGAAGAAATGGAATTTCATCTAATTATAAAAAAGCTTTCAAAGGGAAAATAAAATTTCAAGACTTACCCACTGGGTCTTATAATGCCCATCATCTTTTTATTATAGAGGTTGAAAACAGGAAAGAATTGTATGACTTCCTCCATTCTAAAGGCATCTTGGCACAAATTCATTATGTGCCAGTACATACTATGCCATATTATAAAAAAATTGGTTATGAAGGTTCAGATTTAATTAATGTAGAAAATTATTATTCTAAATGTATTAGTCTTCCAATGTATCCAACGCTTTCAAATGAAGAGCAAAATTTTGTTATTGATCAAGTTTTAAAATTTATTTTTGATGAATAGTAAGTTAATTCTTGGTACAGTTCAATTTGGTTTAAAATATGGAATTAACAATACTATTGGAAAACCTAAAAAAGAGGAAGTATTAAGTCTTTTAAAAGTAGCTTATAGTTCGGGAATTAGAATTTTAGATACAGCTGAGGCATATGGAAATGCTCACCAGTTAATTGGAAATTATCACAAAGAACAAAATAATTTTAAATTTAAAATTATCACTAAATTTCCACATCAGATTAAACATAATTTAATAAAGACTAAAGTTCTTGAGTACCTTGACATAATGAATGTTAATACTCTGGATGTAATAATGTTTCATTCATTTGATTCTTTTAAATCTAATTATAATTCACTTAAAACATTGAATGAATTAAAATCTGAAGGTTTAATCAAAAACATTGGTGTATCAGTTTATACAAACACTCAACTAAAAAATTTGTTAAAGGAAGATTTAGTTTCAGTATTACAATTACCATTTAATTTATTAGATAATTTTAGCGTTAGAGGAGATTTAATAAATAAGTTGAAAGAAAAAGGAAAAATAATTCATACTAGATCTGCTTTTCTTCAAGGTTTATTCTTTAAAAAAACTACTGATGATTTACCTATTGTTAAGGCCTTAAGAAAACCTTTAAATATTTTGAATCAGATTAAAAAAAAACAGAATTGTTCAATGGAAGAACTAGCGCTTAGTTATTGCATAAACCAAAAAAATATTGATAACGTTATAATCGGTGTTGATTCCATGTCTCAATTAAATGCTAATTTAAAAGCTTCTTCTTATGAGTTTGATGATGAAGTTCTAAATTGTATTAATAGTATAGCTGTTGAAAATTTAGATTTATTAAACCCTTCCTTATGGAACAAAACACTGTATTAATTACGCAAGCTAGGTTAGGAAGTACTAGGCTGCCAGGTAAAGTTTTAAAAGAAGTGGACGGGCAAACATTACTTCAAATACATTTAGAACGATTAAATAAATGCTTGAAAGTAGATGAAATTATCGTTGCAACAACTGTTAATTCTGAAGACGAAATTATTTATAATAAAGCTTTAGAATGGGGTTTTACTGCTTTTAGGGGATCAGAGTTAAATGTTTTAGATCGCTTTTATCAATCTTTAAAAGGCAAAAAGCCTGATTGGGTTGTTCGAGTTACTTCCGATTGTCCATTGTTAGATCCGGAATTAGTTGATGCCATTGTGAATTTTGCTCAAAATAATTCGTATGACTATGTCTCTAACGGAATTGTAGAGCATTTTCCTGATGGCCAAGATGTAGAGGTTTTTAAATTATCAGCCTTAAGGAAGGCTTGGAAAAACGCAAAATTAAAATCAGAATTAGAGCATGTAACTCCCTATATTAGAAATAACTCCGATGGTAAGGGTGATGATATTTTTAGTTCGATGAATTATGCATGTCAAGATAATTATTCCAATATTCGAATGACAGTTGATGAATCGATAGATTTTGATTTGATTCAATATTTAATTAATCAATTAGGTACAGATAAATCTTGGTTAGATTACACAAACTATATTATTCAAAATGATCTAACAAAAATTAATGATAAAATTATTAGAAATGAAGGATTTATAAAATCCTTAAAAAATGATGTAAATGGATAAGGGACAAAACTTATATAAAAAAGCAAAAAAATTAATTCCTGGAGGAACTATGTTACTTTCAAAACGACCAGAAATGTTTTTGCCAGATCATTGGCCTTCCTATTTTTCTAAAGCAAAAGGTTGTAAAGTTTGGGATTTGGATGGTAAAGAATTATTGGATATGTCTATAATGGGGATAGGTACAAACGCACTTGGTTATGGAAATGAAGAAGTTGATGCTGCTGTTATCGAAACAGTAAAAAAAGGTAATATGAGTACTTTGAACTGCCCAGAAGAAGTCTTTCTTGCAGGAAAACTTATTAAAATTAATCCTTGGGCAGACATGGTTAGATTTGCTAGAAGTGGTGGAGAAGCTAATTCTATTGCAATTAGAATTGCACGTGCAGCTTCTGGAAAAGATAATGTAGCAATATGTGGTTATCATGGATGGCACGATTGGTATTTATCTGCAAATCACAATGGTGGAGACGACTTGAAAGCACATTTGATACCTGGACTTAGTCCTAAAGGTGTTCCTAGGAATTTAAAGAATTCAGTATTTCCATTTCACTATAATAATTATGAAGAGCTGGTAGATATTGTTGAAAAAAATGATATTGGGGTCATAAAGATGGAAGTGATGAGAAATTTTGGACCTGAAGATAATTTTCTTGAAAAGGTTAGAGATTTAGCAACACAAAAAAATATCGTACTTATTTTTGATGAATGTTCTTCTGGTTTTAGAGAAACTTATGGTGGAATATTTAAAAAATTCAACGTTATACCTGATATGGCTATGTTTGGAAAAACCATAGGTAACGGTTATGCCTTAACTGCAGTTGTGGGTAAGAAGTCAGTAATGCAGGCTGCACAATCCACATTCATTAGTAGTACATTTTGGACTGAACGTATTGGTCCGTCAGCAGCACTTGCAACTCTAAAAATAATGGAGCGTGAAAAATCATGGGAAACCATAACATCGACTGGAAAGAAAATGCAAAAAGGATGGAAGGACTTAGCTAATTTACACAAACTAGATATTACTGTTTTGGGAATACCTGCTATGACAACTTATTGTTTTAATAGTCAAAATGGAGCTAAATATAAAACCTTTATTACACAAGAAATGCTCAAAAAAGGCTATTTAGCAAGCACAAATTTTTATGCAAGTACAGCGCACAAAGATGAACATTTAAAGTCATATTTTGAAGCTTTAGACGTTGTATATAGTACCATAGCAAAATGCGAATCTGAAGTTTTAAATATTAATGATTTATTAGAGGGGCCGGTATGTCACTCAGGATTTAAAAGGTTAAATTAATGATAAAATATAAGGTTTTAAATAAAAATATCTTTTCAAAAGGTAAATTTAAAATTATTCCAATTCAATTCGAGAACAGGATTGACATAATGAATTGGCGTAATGAGCAAATCCATCATTTACGTCAAGATAAGCTACTTACAATAGAGAATCAAAATATTTATTTTAATACCATAATCAAAGATTTATTCGATCAAGATCAACCAAATCAAATTTTATTTTCTTTTTTAGAGAATGATAATTTAGTTGGTTATGGAGGCCTGGTTCATATTAATTGGATAGACAAAAATGCTGAAATATCTTTTGTCTTAAAAACGAATATTACACAAAAGGATTTTACAAATAACTGGAGAAATTTTCTTAAACTAATTGAAAATGTGGCTTTTGAGGAATTAAATTTTAAAAAAATTTATACATACGCTTTCGATATTAGACCACAAATTTATCCTATTTTTGAAAAATCAGGTTATGAAAGGGAAGCTGAACTAAAAAATCACTGTTATGTTGAAAATGAATTTAAAAGTGTTGTTATTCACTCAAAAATCAATAAAAAAGTTTAAAAATTAAGTCTATGGGTGTCAAAATTGAAAAAATTGAGTTTTATCTTCCTTCTGATAAGTTGACAAACGAAGACTTAAAGAAAGAATTTGTTGATTTTGATTTAAGTAAAGTTGAGAATAAAATTGGAATAAAATCTAGACATATAGCTAATAAAGAAACAAGTCTTGATTTGGCCTATAATTCTTCATTAAAAGTGTTAAAGTCGACAAAATATAAAAATATCGACTTCATATTATATTGTACTCAAACCCCGGACTATATCCTTCCTACTAGTGCATGTATCCTTCAAGATAAACTCAATTTAAAAACAGATATAGGTGCTCTAGATTTTAATTTAGGATGCTCAGGTTATGTTTATGGCTTAGCTTTATGTAAAGGTTTGATTGACACAGGAATTGCAAAGAGAATATTATTGGTTACTACCGATACATACACTAAGTATATACATAAACAAGATAAAGGCAATAGATCAATTTTCGGTGATGGATCTACTGCCTCTATTTTATCCTACTGCGACAAAAATAATATTAAAGAATTTCAACTAAATACTGATGGGTCAGGGTACGATAAGTTGATAATTAAAAATGGTGGTAGCAAATATTCATTAGATGAAAATTCTGCTTTAAAAATGTACGGAGATAATAATTATTATAACGATAATTGTCTCTACATGCAGGGTCCCGATATTTTTAATTTTACAATTAAAAATATACCTAAACTTATTAATGATGTATTAGATAAAAATAAAATGAATATGGATGAAATTGATTATTTCATCTTTCATCAGGCGAATAAGTTCATGTTAAAATATTTAATGAAAAAAATAAAAATTCCAAAAGAAAAATTTCATTTAAATCTCACTGAAACAGCAAATACTGTCTCATCCACTATACCCATAGCAATAAAACAGGCATTCGACGATAATAAGATAAAAATTGGTGATAATGTTTTATTGGCCGGATTTGGTGTTGGGTTGTCTTGGGGAGGTACAATAATTACAGTCTAACAATAATTTTTAATATTATGAATAAAAAAGAATTTTTAATTGAGATTCAAGACATTATGTTATTAGATAACATTAATGAAACAACAGCAATTGAAGTTGATTCAATGGCTAGTTTGCTACTTATTGCTTTTTTGGATGAAGAATTTTCAACATCCATAAGTCAAGAACAAATTAAATCAATAAAATATGTTTCTGATATTATTGAATTTATAGGAGATGAAAATATTAAATAAAAAATGCTAACAAAAGCTCTAAAAAATAATTTTCAAATTGATAACTATAAATTAATTAATTATTTGAGTTTAGATAATAATGATTTTTTGTCAATTTTATCAATGAGGAATCATCCTTTAATTAAAAAACAAATGAATAATTCTATAATTATTTCTCTTGATGAACACACTAAATTTGTTCATAACTTAAAATTTAAAAATGTGGGTTATTGGATAGTGAAAAAAAATAATAAAATTTTTGGTAGTATTTACTTAACAAATACAAATTTAAAAGAATCTTCATGTGTAGGAGGTAATTTTATTAATCCCAACCTTATAGGTACTGGACAAGGTATAGTTATTAATTATCTTATGCATTTTTTGGCATTTGAAAAGTTAGCTTTTAAATGTATAAATTCAGAAGTAAAGGAATCAAATAAAAGTGCCGTTCGAATAAATAATCTTTTTGGTGCACAACCAATTAATTCAAATAATAATATTAATTATATAAGATTTTTTGATTCTACATGGCTAAAAGAAATTAAACCTAAGATTTGTAAATTACTATCATATTTAAATTACTAAAATTGAATAAAAAAACATGCATCATTCTCTCAGAAAAAAAATGGAATAATAATTTAGTTAATAAATTAAAAAAAAAATCTGATAATATTGAATGGATTAAAATTGACGTAAAAAATGATTTTAATTATGATTCGTTGTTAAAAATCAAACCAAATAAGATTTTCATTCCTCATTGGTCCTATATCATCCCAGAAAAAATTTATAATAATTTTGAATGTATTGTATTTCATATGACAGATTTACCCTACGGTAGAGGAGGAAGTCCTTTGCAAAATTTGATCATAAGAGGACATAAGCATACAAAAATCTCAGCGATTAAGGTTGTTAAAGAACTTGATGCTGGACCGATATATTTAAAAAAAGATTTACTTTTAAAAGGGTCAGCACAAGAAATATTTGATCTAGCAAACGAGGTTGTAAAAGATATGATTATCGAAATTGTGAAAACAAAACCAGTGCCAATTAAACAGGAAGGAAAACCTACACTATTTAAAAGAAGAAAACCCTCAATGAGTAACATGAATGATCTTGAGAGTTTGGATGAAGTTTATGATTTTATAAGAATGTTAGATGCCGATGGATATCCACATGCTTTTTTAGAGACAGAAAAACTCAAATTCGAATTTACTGACGCAAATTTTAAAAATAAAAATGAAATCATAGCTACGGTTAAAATAAAAATGAAAATAGAATGAATAATAAATGTATGATTATTGCAGAATTGTCTGCTAACCATGGTGGTGATATTAAAATTGCAAAAGAAACAATTAGAGCTGCAAAAAGAGCTGGAGCAGATGCAATAAAAATGCAGACTTATTTACCTTCTACAATGACTTTGGATTCAAATAAAGAAGATTTTGTTGTAAAAGGTGGAACTATTTGGGATGGCAGGAATTTATACGATTTATATAAAGAGGCCTCACTTCCTTGGGAATGGCACAAAGAATTATTTGAAACTGCTAAGGAAGAAGGTTTGGTTTGTTTTTCAACCCCTTTTGATTTTTCTGCTGTTGATTTTTTAGAAAAATTAAACTGTCCTATTTATAAGATTGCATCATTTGAAATTACAGATATACCCCTCATAAGGTATATAGCCTCAAAAGGTAAACCAATAATTATTTCAACTGGCATAGCGACTTATGAAGATATTGTATTGGCTATTAAAACGTGTAAAAATGAAGGAAATAATGATATTACGATTTTAAAATGTACTTCTTCTTATCCAGCACCAATTGATGAAGCTAACTTAAAAATGATAAAACGTTTTTCTAAAGATTTTGGAGTTAAGATAGGATTATCAGATCATACAATTGGTAATTTAGCTCCAGTTTTATCAATTGCTATGGGGGCAAAAGTGATTGAGAAGCATTTTATATTAGACCGCAGTATAGGTGGACCTGATGCTTCCTTTTCTATGAATGAAGAAGAGTTTAAGAGTATGGTTAAAGATGTTAGAGCTGCTGAATCTGCAATTGGAGTTGAGTCATACGATTTAACTGATAAACAAGTCTCAGGCAGAAGATATTCCAGATCTATTTATATTTCAAAGGATGTGAAGAAAGGAGGAGTAATCTCGAAAGAAAATATAAAAATAGTAAGGCCAGGGTTATCAATACCTCCGATATTTTATGATGAGATTATTGGTAAAAAAGTAACTAAAAACTTATCAATTGGAGATAGAATAACATTTGATATTTTAACATAACATATATGAATTTCAAAGATAAAAAAATACTTGTAGTTGTTGCTCACCCTGATGATGAAATATTAGGTTTGGGAGCTACTATGAATAAGTTAATTAAAGAGCAAGATTGTAATGTAAGAGCTATAATTTTGGGTGAAGGTATAACGTCACGTTCAGAAGTGAGAGATCAAGAGCAATGGTCAGATGAATTAAAAACCCATAGGCAAAATATAGAAACTGCCAGAGAATTTATAGGTTACGAATCTGCAGGGATTTATGATTTTCCAGATAACAGGTTCGATACTGTTGCATTGTTAGATATTATTAAAGTTATTGAAAAGGAGAAGCGTACATTTCAACCAGAAATAATTTTTACGCATCATGGGGGAGATGTAAATATAGATCATCAAAGAACTTTTGAAGCAGTCATTACAGCTACAAGACCAATGGAAGATAAAATTGTAAAAACAGTTATAACTTTTGAAACTCCATCTGGAACAGAATGGATAGCATCTTCAGATCCTAGAAAATTTACACCTAACTTATTTATTGAGGTGAGTGAAAAGAATCTAGCGGCAAAAATAAAAGGTATGGAGTGTTATGAATTTGAAAAAAGAAAATACCCACATCCAAGATCACCTGAAGCTTTAAAAATACTTGCCGAGTATAGAGGTATAACTGTAGGGTTGAAATTCGCAGAGGCCTTTTCTATTGTAAGACTAATAAGTTAATAAACATATAAATGATAGCAATAATTTTAGCAGCAGGTTATGGAAATAGAATGCGTCCTTTAACAGACAATGAACATAAGACATTGTTAAAAATCAATGACATTACTATCATTGATAATATTATTGATTCTTTAATTGATAACGCAGTAAACAACATTGTAGTGGTTACTGGTTATAGATCTGAAGAGTTGAAAAATTATTTATTAAATAATTATAATGATGTTAACTTTCAATTTGTAAATAATAAAGACTTTAAGACAACCAACAATATATATTCATTATCATTAGCCTTTAAAAACATTAAAATAGATTCCGATATTATTTTGATTGAATCAGATTTAATTTATGATTATAAAATCATATGTAATCTTATAAATGATTCTAACAAAAATGTTGCTTTAGTGTCTAAATATCATTCAGGTATGGATGGTACTGTTGTAAAAATTGGGACAAAAAATAAAATTACGGAAGTAATACCACCACACCTTCAAGACTCTGATTTTTCATTTACAGGTAAATATAAAACTTTAAATATTTATAAATTTTCTCAAGATTTTACAAACAATATTTTCTCAAAACTTTTAAATTATTATTCTGAGGTTATTGATGATAATTGTTATTATGAGTTAGTCTTAGGTATTTTAATTTATATGCAAAAAGAGGATATTTATTCTTTATTAGTGGATAATAAAGATTGGATTGAGGTAGATGACACTAACGATATTAGAATAGCTGAATACAAATTTGGTAAAGAGAAGAAAAAGGAGATTTTAGGTAACGCTTGGGGAGGTTACTGGAATTATGAGATAGTGGATTTTTCTTTTATAAGAAACATGTATTTTCCAACGCCTTCAATGATCGCTGACGTTAAAAATAATATTGAAGAATTAATTTGGAATTATGGTTCTTCAAATAAAATTTTCAATAAAAAGCTATCTTATTACTTGTTAAAAGATGAAAAAAGGTTATGTGCATTAAACGGTGCTGCACAAATCTATCCTTTTATAAATAATAAATATTGTGATGTAAAAGTTCTAATGCCTTCTCCGACATTTGGCGAATATGAAAAAATATTCAATAATAAAGAATATTACAAAGATGATGGTTTATTTGATTTTAAAAAGATTTCAAATAAAATTCAAAATAATGATATTATTGTTTTTGTAAACCCTAATAATCCAACAGGAACTTTTACTAAATCTGAAAATATTTACGACCTAATTAAGAATCATCCAAAGAAGTTATTCATAATTGATGAGTCTTTTATTGATTTTTCAAATTCACTCTCTATCTCTGAAATATCAGGTTCAGAATTATTAGATAATTTTCTAATTATTAAAAGTATGAGTAAAAGTCACGGGTTTCCAGGTGTGAGAATAGGATACGTATATTCAAATAATTTAAATTTGATTTCTGAGATTAAAAATTCACTTCCTGTCTGGAATTTTAATTCTTTTGCTGAATATTTTTTAGAAATTATGTTAAAGTATAGAAATGAATTTAAAATTTCTATAGATAAAACAGTAAATGATAGAAATGATTTCATTAAAAACATGAAGTTGCAAAAATGGGTTAACAAAGTTTTCGATAGTAGTGCTGACTTTATTTTAGTAGAAACAGATACTAAAATTTTAAATTTAATAGGAATATTATTAAATCAAGATTCAATCTATATTAGAGATGTTAGTTCAAAGTTTAATGATGGAAAATCTTACTTTAGATTTGCTGTCAGGACATCTAATGAAAATAATTTGATGATTAGTAAAATTAATAATCACCTAAAAACATACGATGTATAAAGATATATGGTACAAAAACAATCAAAATATAAATCTCTCAATTCCTATTTTTGAAAGAAAAGGTGTTTATTCAGAAATAAATAACGTAATAAGTTTTTTGAATAAGTTCAAGAATTGCAATTATTTTTTCAGTTGTGGTACGGCCTTAGGTCTTGTTAGAGAAGGGAAACTTTTAGATTGGGATACTGATGTCGATATTGATATTTTAGAGCCTACTGAGCTAATCATAAATAATATAATTGATAACATGCAAGCTTTAGGATACAGTTATCTAAGAGTTTTAAAAAAGGGAAAAAGATATTCTCAAATTGTTTTTATTAAAGCACCCTATCACTCAATTGATTTTTGTTTTTGGTACAAGGAAAAATATTTTTTTGTGAATGATGTTCCAGAAACTAATATTTTCAAAAGGTCACATCCTGTTAAAGTATATGATAAATTTAAAGAGATAAAAATCGAAAATATTTTTTTTAAAATACCATCTGATACAGAATCATATTTTAAATTACTTTATGGAGATGATTGGAGAACCCCAAAAAAATATACTAATTGGTTTAAAAATGCTAATGATCTAGAATTGGATATTAATTTTTTAAATGTTTTAAAGAAAATAATTTGGAAAATTACAAATACTATTGATCGAGTTATCAATTATAATTGATGAAAAGTTTATCAAACTTAAATTTTAAGGGTGATGTTTTAGTTTATCTAATTGCTTCTGTATTTACAGCAGGACTCTCTTTCATATTCACTATACTTTTAACCTATTTAATTACTCCTTCTGAAATAGGTAAAATTGAAACTTTTGTTTCATTTAGTTCTTTATTAACTGTTGTAATATTATTTGGAAGTAGCACTCATTTGGTTAAATTTTACAGTGAAAAAAAGGAGAATCATTTTCAAACTGTTTTTAATGGAATTACTTTTAATTCTATATTAATTTCTGTTATTATATTATCAATTAGTTCTTTTTTAGATTTTGAAAATTTCCTATTGATATGTCTAATACTTTTTTCAGTTTCAACTTCTTTTTATTCAATTATTATAACATCCTACCAGCTTGAAAAAAAATCTATAAAATATGCTAAAACAATTATATCATACGCATTATTAAACTTTTTTTTAAGTTTATTTTTTGTTTATTTATATAAAACTGGAAACGCCAGAATAGGAAGTCTTTCTTTAACTGCTATTTTTTTATTTATATATGTTTATGCAAGGTTCGATAAATTAGTTATACCCAAAATAAAATTTGATAAAAGTTTTTATTCGATAGGATATATTTTATTTTTTGGACAATTGTTATCATGGATTATTGAAAAAAGTGATAGAATTTTAATAACAGAGTTTTTAAATACAGCATCTACAGGTAAGTATGGAATTGGATACCAGTTCGGAATGATAGTTTTAATGGTTCAAGTTGCTATTTCAAGAGCATGGATGCCAAGAATTATCGAAAACTTCAAGCATAAAAGGCTAAACATAATCAAGAAAGATATATTAAAAATATCTATTGTTTTATTTATACTTTCTTGTATTTTATCCACCTTTTCATATTTTTTTATTACAAGATTTTTAAATGAAGAATATTTTATTTCAGCAACTATTGCTGTTATTGTTTCATTTGGTTACATGATTGACGGGATTTGGAAACTATACAATGGAATACTAATTTATTTTAATGAGTATTGGATGTCCGCTATCTCAGTTTTTTTTGCTGGAATTATAAATCTGATATTGAATTATTTTTTTTTGAGTCAATATGGAATAATATTCGCTGCTTTTTCAACTTTATTTTCGTTTTCAGCTGGACTGCTTCTTTCATTTATATTTGTTCATTTTAAACTAAAAACTTTTATATGAGTAACAAAAAAAAATTTAAAGAAAACAAAGAGTACTTCAATCATAATTTTAATTTAAAATCCGATGAAGTAATATTATTTGAAAGTTTTTATCCTATAAAAAACTTAATCTATGGTATAACCAAGGTAGGTCTTACTTTATCATCAATACTTAATTTAAAGCCAATTTGCTTACTCCCACCTGATAATAAAAACCATGATT
The DNA here is from genome assembly GCA_902511755.1 of uncultured Bacteroidota bacterium. Taxonomy (GTDB): domain Bacteria; phylum Bacteroidota; class Bacteroidia; order Flavobacteriales; family Flavobacteriaceae; genus MAG-121220-bin8. The sequence continues at coordinate 137,822 of CABXGL010000001.1, forward strand.
TTATAAAATCATTATGCGGAAATACTCTTAACTCTAAATCACTATTAATAAAATCAATTTTTAAAAATTTTGCTTTTTTAATTGTAATTTTTTTTTCAATTAACAAAAAAAAATTACTTAACCTTACAATAGATGGTATTAATATTGGAAAGTATATTTATGATGCAATTTTAATTAAACACAAAATAATTACGATTAATAAAATTAATTTTAAGTTTAGATTAAATATTGTAATAGAAGTTGCTTTTTATTTTTCTTTTAAACAATTATTTTTTA
>CABXGL010000002.1 GCA_902511755.1 uncultured Bacteroidota bacterium
CACGAGTGAATTAGCAACAAATATTAATATTTCAATTGAAGACTTTAATCAGATTAAGAAAACTCTCATTAAATACAGTATAAACCTAATAATTATAGGACCAGAAATTCCCTTAATTGATGGTCTAGCAGATTTTATTTCTAGTCAGCATGATTTACGCAGCGTTTTAGTTATTGGCCCATCTAAAATTGGAGCCATGCTTGAAGGCAGTAAAGATTTTTCTAAAGAATTTATGTTCAGACACGATATTCCTACGGCTACATATAAAACCTTTAGTCAGGAAAATTTAGATGAGGGATTTAAATATTTAACCACCATCTCTCCCCCTTATGTTTTAAAGGCAGACGGCCCTGCCGCTGGAAAAGGAGTTTTAATTATAAACGATTTATCCACCGCCCAATTGGAGCTTTCTAACATGCTCTCTAAAAATAAGTTTGGAAAATCTGGCCATAAGGTAGTAATTGAAGGTTTTTTGAATGGAATTGAGCTTTCTTGTTTTGTTTTAACCGACGGGAAGACATATTTAACATTGCCAAATGCAAAAGACTATAAAAGAATTGGAGAAGGAGATACTGGCCTAAACACAGGAGGGATGGGGGCAATTTCACCTGTTCCTTTTGCAAATAAGGATTTCCTCTCAAAAATTGACAAAAAAATTATTAAACCAACAATTAATGGCATTATTAAGGAGGAAATAGACTATGTGGGATTCCTTTTCATAGGGATAATTAAAGTAGGAGACGAGCCATTTGTTATAGAATATAATGTTAGAATGGGCGATCCAGAAACCCAGGTTGTTCTTCCTAGAATCAAAAATGATTTTTTAGACATGATGATAAACACTGCAAAAGGAGACTTAAAATCTATTAACCTTGATGTTGATAAAAGCTCCTTTGTAAATGTTGTAATGGTTTCAGGAGGTTACCCAGAAACTTATCAAAAAGGAAAAAAAATTACAGGCTTAAACAAGCATCACGATTCAATTGTTTTGCACGCAGGAACGAAATCTGAAGAAAATGAAATAGTAACTAATGGTGGAAGAGTTTTATCAGTAATATCTAAATCGTCTGATTTCCATTCTGCATTAGAGAAATCCTATAAAACAATAAAATCAATTGATTTTGAGGGAAAATATTACAGGAAGGACCTAGGGTTTGATTTATAAAAAGGAATGGGCCGACGGGTCCTCATCTTCTTCACCTCTTTTTGAAAACCCAATCAATTTGAACGTCCAATAGCTAAGCGCACAAATAATAGTTATAATAAAAAATAGGTTTATAGAATTAGCCAAGCCCCAACTTTCTAGCTCAAGTGCTCTTAAAAAATCTAGAGGAACAAACAATATTTCTACAAACAAGTATTCAATAAAATAAAAAAATTCTGTCATAGTTAATTATTCTTTGCAAAAATAATAAATCAAATGGTTATTACAATAACAAAAACAAACTTTTAAGTTTGTCCTTATTGAGTATATTTGAAAAAAAAACATGTTTAGCAGCCTATGCCTTAAGGTATTTGATCAATGCATATTAGATTATCACACTCTTGATAGCGTAGTAGCAAAGTCAAAAAATCCTTTTAAAAAGGATGATATTAAACACCTTTTGTATCAAAAGAATTGGATTGATACTGTTCAGTGGCATCTGGAAGACTTAATTAGAGATCCCAAAATTAACCCAGTCAAGGCCTTAGAGTTGAAAAGAACAATAGATCATTCAAACCAAAAAAGAACCGACTTGGTGGAATACATAGACAGCTATTTTTTAGACAAGTATAAAAATGTTAAAATTTCAAACTCAGCAACCTTTAATTCAGAAAGTCCAGCATGGGCAATTGACAGGCTATCTATTTTAGCGTTGAAAATATTTCACATGGACGAAGAAACCAAAAGAAAAGGAGCTAGCAATGAACATGTTCAAAATTGCAGCGCTAAACTAGAGGTTTTAGTTCAACAAAAGGAAGATCTTTGCTCTGCAATTGACCAGCTTTTAAGCGATATTGAATCGGGGTCAAAGTATATGAAGACCTATAAGCAAATGAAAATGTATAATGATGAAGCGCTAAACCCCGTGCTTTATAATAAAGACAAACAATAGAATATGTCGCATGTTTTAATTTTAAGGTTTTCGTCCATGGGAGATGTTGCCATGACTGTGCCCGCCTTAAGATGTTTGTTTAAAAAATATCCAGACTGTAAAATAACTTTAGCTACAAAGAAAGCTTATAGACCGATTTTTAGAGAATTTCAAGAAATCAATTTTTATGATGTAGATTTTAACAACAGGCATAAAGGGATTAAAGGACTTTGGACTCTGTTTAAAGAATTAAAAAAACTAAAACCAACACACATAGCAGATTTACACTCCGTAATTAGAACTCATTTTCTATATTTTTTTTTCAAAATAAATCTTTTTAAAATTAAAAGAGTTGACAAACAAAGAGCAGAAAGAAAAAAGCTATTTAGAAAGAAAAATAAAATTTTTAAACCCTTAACCCCTGTTCAGTTTAAATACTGTGAAGTGTTTAACAAGCTAGGGTTTAATATTGACTTAACTAGCCATCAATTTGTAGACCCTTTTATTATTAATAATGAGACCCAGCAAATTATTTACGAAATTAATAATAAACTAAAATGGGTTGGAGTGGCTCCATTTGCCTCCTTTAATGGCAAAACATACCCTTTGGATTTAATGCAACAATTAGTTGCTTTTTTACAAAGAGATCATCAGGTTTTCTTGTTTGGCAACGGAGAGTTTGAAACAGGGAAACTTGAAATATGGGCCAATGCTTATCAAAATGTTTTTGGAGCCTATAAGCTAGGGTCTTTATATAATGAGCTGGAAATTATATCCAATCTAGATTTAATGATTTCTATGGACTCTGCAAATGGGCATTTAGCAGCAAATTATGGCGTGCCTGTAATTACTTTATGGGGACTTACCCACCCCTTTGGAGGCTTTGCCCCCTTTTCTTCAAATTCAGAAAACATGATTATTTCAAATAGAGAATTGTTTCCTAAAATTCCAACATCTGCTTATGGAATAAAAATCCCTAAAGGATATGAAAAGGCAATGAGAACAATTAACTATAATGATGTTGCGGCAAGGTGTTTAAAAATTTTAGAAAACCCTAAACATCATCGAAATCTATAGAAATAGACTTAGATGTGGGAATAGCTTGACAGGCCAAAATTAAACCATCTTTAACCTCTAGGTCTGATAAAATATTGTTTTCAATCATTTTGGCAGAACCGCTAGTAATTTTTCCTATACAAGAGGAACACACACCTCCTTGGCAAGAATAAGGGGCGTCAATATTTTGATTTAATACAGCATCTAAAATCGTCATGTTTTTAGGGATACTAATTTCAAAATCCTCAAAATCACAGGTAATTGATGCCGCGGTTTCTTCACCTCCAATTTTTTTGTTAATCGAATTCTCAGCGTTCGAATAAAAAAGCTCGAATAAAATATTTTTTTCTTTATGCCCCAATTTTACTAATTCAGAAGAAGCGCTTTTAATAAGCTGTTCGGGCCCACAAATAAAAAACCTGTCAAATTTTAAATTGCCATGTTGTTTCAAACAATAATTAATAAATCCAGAATCAATTCTTCCATATTCAGAATCAGGATTGTTTTCTGTACTATAAATATTATAACAAAAAAACCTACTTGAAAATGAAGTTTTTAATTCTTCTATTTCATCATAAAACATCGTTTCTTGAATTGACTTATTCCCAAATAATAAGATAAATTTACTTTCCATGTGAGAAAGCAAAACATTTTTCAATATAGAAATGACAGGATTAATTCCGCTTCCAGCAGCAATACCTAGAAATGTATTTTTGCTATTAGCTTTTTCAACAACAAACCTTCCTTCAGGCTCGGAAACCTCTAACATATCTCCTTCTCTTAATGCATTGTTGACATAATTAGAAAATAGTCCTCCAGAGATAGCTTTAACTCCTATTTTTAGCAAACCACTATTAGGAGAGCTACAAATCGAATATGAGCGCAGGATAAAATTCCCTTTAATTTTTGCTTTTAAAGTAACGTATTGGCCAGCTTTGAAAGAATACTTTTTTTTAAGGGAATTGGGAATATCAAAAACTATTGAAACAGAATTTATAGTTTCCTCTTTGATTTCGGCAACCTTCAATGTATGAAATTGCATCAAACAACAATAATTAGAATTAATTGTAAAAATAAAAAAACAGAATTTAATCTAACGCTTTATAAAGAATGATATATTTGCGAATTATGTTTTTCACATTTTTAAAATTACAATGGAAATCTTTTTTTAGAGGAGAATCTGTTGGTGTTAATGTTATGACCAAAGTCCTCAAGTGGTTTTGGATTGTTTATTTTGGCGTTATTACTCCATTGCTTGGGCTTATAACCTACAAGGTTTTAAAAGAAGACTTGGGTATAGAAGACCCCTTCGCTTATCTTAATAAGAATCTTATTTATGTTTTTGCCTATTGGATAGTAATGAGATATTTTATTCAACCAATTCCAGTTGTTGCTATTAAGCCTCTTCTTTTAACTCCAATTTCAAAATCAAAAATAGTAAGACATAGCCTTGGAAAATCTATTTTTTCATTTTTCAATATAATGGCATTTTTTTATCTGACCCCTCTTACGTTAATATTAATTGAGGAAGGCTATCAAATGAATCAATTAATAGGATGGAATTTGTCAATTATTGCCTTTGTATACATCACAAACTATCTAAATTTTATATTAAACAATAACGACAAGTTTTTATATTCTATAGCAGCAATATTGGTGTTAATAAAACTGTTAGAGTATTATTCTGTTTTTGATTTTACCATTTATTCTGAAGCCTTTTTCTATTCTTTTTATACTAATCCCCTTTATTCACTATTACCCTGGGTCTTTTTAATTTGGCTCTATTTTTATGTTTTCAAATACTTTAAGAATGGTCTTTATATAGATTTGGGGCTAAAAAAGAGTACAGAAGAGGCGAAAATAGACGACTTTTCATGGCTTAATAGATTTGGAAAAACAGCTATTTTTTTAAAAAACGATTTAAGATTAATTAAAAGGTCCAAAAGAGCAAGGGGCACTGTTTTAGCAGGAATATTCTTTCTCTTTTATGGCTTTATCTTTTATTTCTCAGAAGATATTTATGGCCCATCCATGACCTTTTTTGGCTATCTTTTTGCATCAGGAGGATTCTTATTCATGTTTGGAGCCTTCGTTCCAAGCTGGGATAGCCAGTATTATTCTCTTATGATGTGTCAAAACATAGAATATAAAGAATATATAAAATCAAAATGGTCTCTGGTGGTTATTGGGACTGCAATTTCTACATTGTTGGCTTGTTTTATTTACTCTTTTGTAGGAACAAATGCAATTTTTGCAGTATTAGCCGGAGGGTTATATAATATAGGGATAAATGGATATTTAACGCTTTGGGCAGGAGCCTTTACTAAAACGCCTATTGATCTGGACTCAAATAAAAACATTTTTGGAGACACCAAAGCATTTAATATGAAAACACTCTTAATTACCCTTCCGCAATTGGTGCTTCCAATTGTCTTATTCTCAATAGGGAATTATTATTATTCTGCATCAACGGGATGTTTAATTGTTGGTACAGTAGGAATTTTAGGAATATTATTAAAAGAACAGGTTTTTAACCTTATAATAAAAGCATATAAGACAGAAAAGTATTCTACTTTAAAAGCATATAAACAAAATTAATTCTATGATTACTTTAAAAAATATTACAAAAAAATATTCAAAGCAAACGGTTTTAGATATTATAGCCTTAGACATCCCAGCGGGCCAAACATTTGGTTTAGTGGGAAATAATGGAGCAGGGAAAACCACTATGTTTAGTTGCTTGTTAGACTTAATAAAGCCAACTACGGGAAATGTTTTAAACAATGGCGTGGAGGTCGCAAGCAGTGAAAAATGGAAATCCTTCACATCGGCATTTTTAGATGACACTTTTTTAATTGGCTATTTAATGCCCGAAGAATACTTTTATTTTATCGGTGAATTAAGAGGCTTAAAGAAAAAAGAGGTTGATGAATTTATAAATCAATTTGAAGATTTTTTTCATGGAGAGATATTGGGAGGAAAGAAGTATTTGAGAGATCTTTCAAAGGGAAATCAAAAAAAAGCTGGAGTTGTTGCAGCATTATTAGGGGAACCTAAAGTAGTTATTTTGGACGAACCTTTCGCAAACCTAGATCCATCAACGCAGATAAGATTAAAACAAATTTTAAAAGACCTTTCAAAAAATAAAGAGACAACCATTCTTGTCTCTAGCCACGATATTCAGGACGTAACAGAAGTTTGCGAAAGAATTGTTCTTCTTGAAAAGGGAAAAGTGATAAAAGACATTGTAACAAGTCCAAAAACGCTACAAGAACTAGAAGAATATTTTAGGAGATAATTACTCCAAAATCAATTATTTTTACTTTTCGATAATAAAACACAGTATTTTATGTTATTGAGTAGTATATCACAGTTAGTTTGAACAAATTTATTTATACCATATTATTAGCCTTTCTTTTTTTTAGTTGCTCAACAAAAAAAAACAAACCCTTAAACAAGGGCTACCATGCCATGGTCTCCAGCTATAATGTTTTGTTTAACGGCGCTGCATCTATTGATGAGGGGCTTTTGCAAACGGAGAACACTTATGGTGAAAATTTTTGGAAAATTTTGCCAATAGAAAAGATTAAAATATCGGATGAAATTATTACTGTTGACGGTATTGATAATGCAAACTTTATAAAGGGAGAAGAAAAGGCGGCTAAAACGATTCAAAAACATTCAATGTTAATTAATGGGATACAAGAAAACCCTAGAATTGCAAGCGCTTACCTGCTTTTAGGGAAAGCAAGGTACCTTGATCAAAGATTCGTCCCAGCATTAGACGCCTTTAATCAAGTGTATAAACAGATGGCTTTAAAGGACGAATTAGATGAATCTATAATTTGGAAAGCAAAGTGTAATATCCGCCTAGAGCAAGAAGGGTCGGCAATTGAACTATTAAAAAACTTGCTTAAAAAAGAAAAACTAAATCAAAAAAACAAGGCACATGCAAATGCAGTTCTTGCTATGGCTTATTTTCAACTTGATGAATTAGCAAGTTCTGAAGAGGCACTAAAAATTGCTTCTGACCTTGAAACAAATAAACTTACCAAAGCAAGATATCTATATATACTTGGCCAGTTTTTAGAAAAGCAATCAAAGTTAGATTCAGCAAACATATACTTTAAGAAAGTGGCTGAATTTAAAAGAAAAATTCCGAGAGAATTTTATATAAATGCTAAATTGAAAAATTTACTTTATGACTCTTTAAAGATTAAAAACAAAGAGGATCAAATCATAAAGATGATTAAGAACTATGAAAATGAAGATTTCTTAGACAAAATATATTACAACTATTCGACAGTACTTTTTTCTAATGGCTCAAAAAAGGATGGGATCAAATTCTTAAATAAAGCTATGAACGAAAACAGTTCAGACAACGATCTGCTTTCTAGAAGCTATAGAAAACTTTCAGATGTTTACTTTAAAGACTCAAAATATCTAATGGCAGGGAAATATTTAGATAGCACAATGTTAAGTTTGGATAAAAAATCAAAAAAGTTTTGGGAAGCGGAAAGACAGAGAAAAGGTTTAACCCAAATTATGGAATTAGAGAATAAAGTTAGCCTATATGATAGTTTAATTAGAATATCGTCATATGATGATGAAAAGCTAAAAAATATTTTAGACCAAATTAAAGCTCAAGAAAAAAAATTAGAGGAACAAAGATATGGCGAGAGAAACGTTCCTCAAAGCCCAAGAAAACAACAGTACCGACCAAGACAAAACAATTTTTATTTTTATGATGACAATTTAGTAAAATTAGGCAAGAGCTCTTTTTTATCTATTTGGGGAGAAAGAACCAGAAATTCATATTGGAGATCATCCAATTCTTTTGTTGTTAGCTCAAAAAAGGAAGAAGAAAAAGCAATAGAAAACACAGCACCTATTATAAAGGAGTCTAAAATCAAAGAAAATTTAGAACTGCTTTCTTCAGTTCCAACAACAGAAGCTCAAAAAGACAGTATAAAGTTTTTAAAGAACAAATCTCTTTTAAAGCTTGCAGAGATATATTTAGTGAAGTATAAAGACTATAGTTTAGTTGAGAAAAGGCTAAAGAATTTAATTAAAACAAACTCTAAAAAAGAAATTTTGTCAGAAGCAAATTATTTGCTGTTTAAATCTTTAAGCAATACAAACAAAAAAAGCGCTGACCAAGTCAAGAAACAAATAATTAGAGAATTCCCCAACACTAAATTTGCAAAGATTTTAACTAGCTCAAACAAACTTATCATGGAGGAGGAAGTGTTAATAATAGCTTTAGACAGCTTAAAAAAACTTTTTGAAGATCAAAAAATGGAACAGGCAATTAATGGCATTGAGGCAGAACTCCCATATATTGAGAATAAAGAAATAGCTTTTGATTTTGAGCTATTAAAAGCATCTGCAATAGGGAGGCTAGAAGGAATAATGAAATACGATGAAGAATTAAAAAAGATAATCACAAATTACCCAAATAGTAATAGAATAAATGAAATACATAATATAAATAAGGAAATAAATAAAAAATGGAAAGAGAAACCTCATAACACAAATAAGGGGAAATATTTTTTGGTTTTTTCATTTAATAAAAAGGAGTTAAACAAAGAAATTTTGAGTAATATAAAGAGGGAAATAAATTACTCAATGAGAGTATCGATTGATGTTTATGACTATAAGACCTCTCTACTAGTAATTAAAGATTTTGAAAATAAGGAAGCCGCAAATTTTAGTAGAGATTTCCTTAAAGAAAACACAGACCTATTAAGACTTAAAAATAATTTTGTAGTTTTGTCCTCCCAGTATAAAAACATGCTGATTTACAAGACTTTAGACTTGTATAAAAAATAAAAGATTATGGCCTTTAGTATAACAAACAAAACCAACATGCAACAATCAAGAGAATCTAATAAAATAGATATAATAGAAAAAACAACTAAGATAGTAGGAGATATTGTCTCTAAGGCGGATTTTAGAATAGACGGAAATGTTGAGGGAACCATTATTACAACTGGAAAAGTTGTTGTTGGGGAGGAAGGCGCTGTCTCCGGAAAAATTACTTGTGCTAATTCTGATATTGCAGGACTAGTTAAAGGGACAATTGATGTATCGGGGACACTAGCTTTAAAATCATCTGCTAAAATAGAAGGAGATGTAATTGCAGAAAAACTTGCAGTTGAAACAGGCGCTAATGTAGACGCTAGTATTTCAATGAAAGGATCAAAAACAATGAAAGCTCTTTCATCTGATGAAAAAGAAACCCCAGTCGAAAAAACAGCCTAATCCTTATGCAATTTTTGCCATTAATACCTTTCAAATGGGTATTAGCATATTTCTTTTTGTTCAAATAGGGAAGTATCTAGACAACAAGTTTGGTTTTGATGAAACATTAAAAATTGTATTTGCAATACTTGGCTTTATTATAGGATTTTTTCTGAGCTATAAGACCATAAGAAAAATTAACAAAAAAGCTTAACAACTTTCCTAAATACTTTAAAAATTTATTTTTATTTTGACCAATTAAGCTTAACTTTGGCGGATCAATTTTTTAATTAGTGAGAATTAATTTATAAATGATTCCTAAACATTTTCTTTTACTTTTTATAGCCTTTTTAACTTGCAATTATGGACTGGCGAACCCCTCTGAAACGAAAGAAAAAAAGGAAGGAGATATAAAAACGGAAATTAAAGAATTTGTTTTTCATCACTTAAAAGACTCTCATAGTTTTGGCATAACTTCATATAAAAATAAAAACGGAGAGAAGGTTTACGTTGAAATTCCGCTTCCTGTTATTTTATATGATAATGGTTTCCATTTTTTTATGTCTTCCGATTTTAAACATGGGAAAAAAATAGTTAATAAAGGAGAACAATACTACGCCTTAAACTATCACGACAATAAAATATATAAGACAGGCAAAAAAGGCATATTGGAATTGGATGAATCTCATAAAGCTCTAAATGAGAAGCCTATTGATCTTTCAATTACTAAAAACGTTGTAGTGATAATTATTACGGCATTTTTGATGTTATGGTTATTTGTAAGTTTAGCAAAATCATATAAAAAAAATAATGGAATTTCTTCCGGCATAGGGAGATTTTTTGAACCAGTAGTTTTATACGTTAGAGACGAAATAGCTAGACCAAACATAGGGGAAAAACATTACAGAAAATACATGAGCTTTTTGCTTACTATTTTCTTCTTTGTTTTATTTCTAAATCTCTTAGGCTTAACTCCAATTGGAATAAACGTTACAGGAAATATCGCAATAACATTTTCATTGGCATTATTAACTTTTATCATAACAAATATTACTGCCAACAAGAATTACTGGATGCATATTTTTTGGATGCCTGGAGTGCCAAAACCAATAAGAATTATTTTAGCACCAATTGAAGTCTTAGGGGTTTTTATTAAGCCTTTAACTTTAATGATACGTCTATACGCTAATATGCAAGGAGGCCATATAGTTATTATGAGCATAATTGGACTAATGTTTATATTTTATAATTGGATTGGGAGTTCGCTTTCCCTTGTTTTGGCCTTTTTATTAATGATTATTGAGCTTTTTGTAGCGATGTTACAGGCCTATATTTTTACTATACTATCTGCCCTTTATTTTGGCTTTGCTAATGAGGAGCATGAGCATTGATATTATGATTAAATTATGTTAAATTAAATTAAATTAAATTAAATACTATGGAAATACCAGCAATTATTGGCGCAGGATTATGCGCAATCGGAGTCGGCATCGGAATCGGCTTAGTAGGAAAAGGAGCAATGGAAGCTATTGGAAGACAGCCTGATGCTTATGGAAAAATACAAACGCTTACTCTTATTTTAGCCGCTTTGGCCGAAGGGTTTGGTTTTGTAGCTCTATTTGCAGCATAAATTAAAGACAACAGTTTTACTGTCAATGTTTTGGCAAGAATTCTTATTTTATTATTATGGAAAAATTACTTGAAGAGTTTTCGATTGGACTGTTTTTTTGGCAGACGCTAATTTTTATTGCATTAATTTTTTTACTTAGAAAATTTGCATGGAAGCCTATTTTAGATGCTATAAATGAAAGGGAAGATGGTATAAAAAACGCACTTGAATCAGCGGAAAAAGCAAGACAAGAAATGGCCTCGTTACAATCTGATAATGAAGAAACATTAAAAAAAGCGAGAGCAGAAAGAGATGCCTTGCTAAAAGAGGCTAGAGAAATTAAACAAAAATTAATTGACGAGGCAAAAAACGAAGCAAACGTTGAAGCTAAAAAAATTATTGTTCAGGCTCAAGAAACTATTGCAAGCGAAAAAAATGCAGCTATTGTTGATTTAAAAAAACAGGTTGCTAATTTGTCAGTTGACATTGCTGAGAAAGTTTTAAAGGAGAAGCTTTCAGACGACAAGGATCAAATGAAGCTTGTTAAAGAGCTTGTTAAAGATGTTAAAATAAAATAAATGAAATCAACTCGAGCAGCTATTAGATATGCCAAGGCCCTCCTTTTGGAGTCCGTTGAAAAAAACAGCGTGGAAGAAACTTATAATGACATGATATTGGTTAAAAAAACTTTTGCTGATAATATTGAGCTTAGGCACATGGCAGATAGTTTAGTAATAAAAAACAGCATAAAAAGAAGCACCCTAAATTTAATTTTTAAAGATGCTGGAAACTTATGCTTAAGCTTAATCAATGTCTTATTTGAAAATAACAGAATGAATCTAATAGACATAATAGCAGAAAAATACTTGAGACTTTATAAAGACTTTAAAGGTATACAATCTGCAACAGTAACTTCTGCAGTCCCGATTAATGAAGAAATAGAAAGGGAAATTTTAGAGACAATATCTAAACTAACAAACAAAAAAACAACTCTAATAAAGAATGTTGACAAAAGCTTAATAGGAGGATTTGTTTTAAGGCTAGGAGACATTCAATACAACGCAAGCTTTAAAAACAAATTAAAGAACATTAAGCAAGAGTTCAATAATAACACAAACTTATCAATTATATAAATTATGGCAGAAATTAAACCTGCTGAAGTTTCAGCAATTTTAAAACAACAATTAACTGGATTAGACGCTTCGGCTTCTTTAGACGAAGTAGGAACAGTTTTACAAGTTGGAGATGGAATAGCACGAGTGTATGGTCTTTCCAATGTACAATATGGTGAACTAATAGAGTTTGATTCAGGGCTTGAAGGGATCGTTTTAAACCTTGAAGAGGACAATGTTGGAGTGGTGTTATTGGGCCCTTCAAAACAAATAAAAGAGGGAGATACGGTAAAGAGAACACAAAGAATAGCCTCGATTAATGTAGGCGAAAAAATTGTTGGGAGAGTCGTTGATGCTCTAGGAAAACCTATTGATGGAAAAGGAAACATTGGAGGAGATCTTTTTGAAATGCCATTAGAAAGAAAAGCCCCAGGAGTTATTTTTAGACAACCAGTTAATGAGCCATTACAAACGGGAATAAAATCTATTGACGCAATGATCCCAATTGGTAGAGGCCAAAGAGAATTAGTAATTGGAGATCGTCAAACAGGAAAGACGACAGTTTGCATTGATACAATATTAAATCAAAAAGAATTTTATGACGCTGGAGAGCCTGTATATTGTATATATGTTGCAATAGGCCAAAAAGCTTCTACTGTAGCGGGAATTGCAAAAACCTTAGAAGATAAAGGAGCAATGGCATATACAACTATAGTTGCTGCAAATGCCTCTGACCCAGCGCCAATGCAAGTTTATGCGCCGTTTGCTGGAGCTGCAATAGGAGAGTTCTTTAGGGACACTGGGAGACCGGCTCTTATCATATACGATGACCTTTCTAAGCAAGCAGTTGCTTATCGTGAAGTTTCGTTATTATTAAGAAGACCTCCAGGAAGAGAAGCATATCCGGGGGATGTTTTTTATTTGCACTCTAGGCTATTAGAAAGAGCATCAAAAGTAATAGCAGATAATGAAATAGCCAAAGGAATGAATGATCTCCCCGCACCACTTAAGCCTTTAGTTAAAGGAGGAGGGTCTTTAACTGCACTTCCAATCATTGAAACGCAAGCAGGAGATGTTTCAGCATACATTCCTACAAATGTAATTTCAATTACAGATGGCCAAATTTTCTTGGAATCCAATCTGTTTAACTCTGGGGTTAGACCGGCTATTAACGTTGGGATATCGGTATCTAGAGTGGGGGGCTCAGCACAGATAAAATCTATGAAAAAAGTTGCGGGAACCTTAAAGTTAGATCAAGCTCAATATAGAGAACTAGAAGCTTTTGCAAAGTTTGGATCAGACTTGGATGATGCTACATTAAATGTGATTGAAAAAGGCAAAAGAAACGTGGAAATATTGAAACAGGCTCAAAATGATCCTTTTACTGTTGAAGATCAAGTTGCGATAATATTTGCAGGCTCAAAAAATCTACTTAAAAACGTGCCTGTTAATAAAATAAAGGAGTTTGAAAGAAAGTATATAGATTTTCTAAATTTAAAACATAAAAAAGTAATGGGAACAATTAAGGCAGGAAAATTAACCGATGATGTTGTCTCAATCTTAACCAAAACAGCTGAAGAATTAAGCTCAACGTATTAATAAAATAAATGGCTAATTTAAAAGAAATTAGGAACAGGATATCTTCAGTATCTTCTACAATGCAGATAACTAGCGCTATGAAAATGGTGTCTGCTTCAAAGCTGAAAAAGGCGCAAGATGCCATAACTGCAATGAGACCATATTCTAATAAGCTTTCAGAATTAATGAGAGGATTTAGCAGTTCTGCTGAAGATAAAACCTTTAGCAAAAAAAGAGAAATCAACAATATCTTGGTCATTGCAATTAGCTCAAATAGAGGTTTGTGTGGAGCTTTCAATGCCAACGTTTTAAAAGAAATCAACAGCTTAAAACGAAAAGAGGAATTCAAGAGCTCTAAGATTCATTTTTTAACTATTGGCAAGAAGGTCAATGATGCACTTTCAAAGGAAGAAAAGATAATTCAAAACGAAAGCAGTCTATTTGACAACCTAAACTACGATGAAGTTTCCTTAGTTGTAGAGAAATTAATGGATCTTTTTGCAAATCAAGAATATGATCATATTGAAATAGTTTATAATAGTTTTAAAAATGCAGCTACTCAAATTATTAAATCAGAACAATTTTTACCCATCTCAACAGAAGAAGTAAAAAGCATTTCCGCTTTGAATTATATTTTTGAGCCTTCACAAGAAGAAATAATAAGAACATTAATTCCAAAATCTTTAAAAATGCAATTGTTTAAAGCAGTTAGAGACTCTTTTGCTAGCGAACACGGCGCTAGAATGACTGCGATGCATAAAGCTACAGACAATGCTTCTGAGCTTCGAGATGAATTAAAGCTTACTTATAACAAAGCTAGACAAGCTTCAATTACTAATGAAATTTTAGAAATAGTTGGAGGAGCAGAAGCACTTAATGGCTAGAATAGTTTTATTTTAATTAGTTAATTTTAGTAAAACAAAAAGTTATTATGATTATTAAAGTAATCAATAAGTCATCAAATCCTTTGCCTGCTTATGAATCTCCTCTTTCTGCGGGAATGGATATTAGGGCATTTTTAAACAACAAAATAATTTTAAAGCCCCTAGCAAGAAAATTAATTAATACAGGACTATATGTCCAATTGGCAAAAAATTATGAAGCACAGGTTAGGCCGAGAAGTGGACTTGCATTAAAAAAGGGAATAACGGTTTTAAATTCTCCAGGCACAATAGACGCTGATTATCGGGGAGAAATAGGAGTAATCTTAATTAACTTATCAAATGAGAATTTTGAAATAAAATCTGGAGACAGAATAGCGCAATTAATTATTTCTAAACATGAAACAATACAATGGGAAATAGCAGACTCACTAAGTGATTCAAACAGAGGAAAGAAAGGTTTTGGAAGTACAGGAATCAAATAAATATAAATGAAGAAAACACTTTTTTTATTTTCTCTATTAATAATTGGGTGTAATGCTTTTAAAAAAGTAGAATACAAGACAGACTTCAAAAAAATTCCCACCAAAAGATTAATTGATGAAATTGAAAAAAGAAAGCCAAATTTTAATTTTATTATTTATAGAGCTCAAGCTACAGTCTTAGAAAAGAACTCTACAAATCAATTTAATATTTTAATTAGAATAGAGAAAAATGAAAAAATATTAATTACAGGCTCTATATTAATTCCATTATTTAAAGGACTGTTAACAAAAGAAAAAATAGCTTTTTACGAAAAACTAAGCAGATCTTATTATAAAGACAGATACGATTCTCTTTCAAGCAAACTGGATCATGAAGTAAATTTAAAGACATTTCAGAATTTGCTTGTAGGGCTTCCTGTAATTAATTTAAAAGAGAAAAAATGGAAACAAGCAACGAATAATCAAGCTTATAGCCTACAATCATTATCGAAACAAGAACCCCTTAGAATAAGATATGATTTTAGCCCAATTAGCTTAAGATTAATTAGCCAGGAGATTGCCTTTAACAACAATACATTAAAGGTTAATTATGGAAAATATAATATTGCTAATGGGCAATTGTTCCCGGAAGAAATAAAAATATTTTTAGATACAGAAAACAAGAAGGCAGAAGTTGTCCTTAGCATAAAAACAAATAAATTAGGAGGGCCTATCTCCTCCCCCTTTAAAATTCCTAAAGGATATAAGCAAATTAAATTATGATTTTCAAAACCAGCGTTAAAGATCTTGCTCTGTATGTTTTTTTAGGATTATTTATAAATCATGGATTTTCACAGACTAATAATAGAGAAAAGTTAGAAATAAAGAGATTAGAACTTCAAAAAGAAATCAAAAAAATAAATGAATTATTGTTTAGCAATAAAAGAAAAAAGGCCGCAGTTTATTCAGATATTGAGAGCTTAAGCTTGAAGATTCAAAGAAAAGAAGAATTAGTTAAGCTTACCAATCAACAGATTAATCTTTTAAATAATATTATAGAAAAAAATCAAAATGAGAAAGACTTATTAGAGTCTAATTTGTTAGAGGTGAAAAAGAGCTATCAAGAGATGATTTTGAAATCTTATAAAACAAAATCAGGCAAAAGTAGATTAATGTTTTTATTGTCTTCAGAAAGTTTTTTCCAAGCTTATAAACGGGTTCAATATATTAAGCAATTTGCTGTTTTTAGAAAAAATCAAGCGAACAAAATTTTATTTTTAATTAATGAAATAGGAGATATAAATAAAGAATTAAATTTTCAAAAAACAAAAAAAGAGGAGTTATTAAAAGACAATAGGGCTATTCAAAAATCATTAGAATCAGAGAAGAAAGAGTCTAACACACTGGCATATGAATTAAGGAAACAGGAAAAAAAATATCTTAATGAAATTGATAAAAAACAGAGACTAAGCCTACAGATAGATAAGGAAATAGAAAGGCTTATTAGGGAAGCAATTGCTAAATCTAATAAGGAAAAAAGTAAATCAGAGGGCTTTAACTTGACGCCTGAAGCAAAAGAATTGTCAAAAAACTTTGTTTTAAATAAGGGTAAATTACCCTGGCCAGTTATAAGAGGAGTTGTTATTCAAAAATTTGGCACCCAGCCACACCCAGTAGTAAAAACAGCCAAGATTAAAAGTAATGGAATAATTATTGCTACAACAAAGGATGAAAAAGTAAAAACAGTATTTGAAGGAGTGGTATTGTCCGTACTACAATTTAAAGGGAGCAACCCTACAGTTTTGGTTCAACACGGGAACTATATAACAGCCTATAAAAACCTTTCTAAAGTATATGTAAAAAAAGGAGACAAGGTTGCGTCTAATCAAAATCTTGGAGAAGTTTTTACAAATAATTTAACAGGAAAATCTACAATTCAGTTTAGTGTTTTTAATAACACAACCCCTGTAAACCCTTTGTTTTGGATTATTAAAATGTAGATTCAATTATGTTTAGACAGCATCTTTTCCAAATATTTTCCAAGAATATCAAACTCTAAATTAACGATATCCCCAATCTTTAAAACATTAAAGTTAGTGTTCTTATAAGTATAGGGAATTACAGCAACACTAAAACTATTTTTGTTTGATCCCACCACTGTTAAACTAATCCCGTTTATTGCTATTGACCCTTTTTCTACTGTAATATTATTTGATTTACAATACTTTATGGTATAAAACCAACTCCCCTCTTTTTCTACAACACCTATACACTCCCCCACTTGATCAACATGTCCCTGTATCATATGGCCATCTAATCTATCACCAATTTTCATTGCCCTTTCTAGATTTATTTCATCTCCAACTTTCCAACTACCTATACTGCTTTTTGAAATAGTTTCTTCAATAGCGGTTACAACATACTCGTTATTATTGATATCCACAACCGTTAAGCAAATTCCATTATGCGAAATGCTTTGATCAATTTTAAATTCATTTGTTAAATCACTTTTTAAGGTAATATTCAGGTTACTTTTTTCTTTTTCTAAATTAGATATAACAGCTATTGTTTCTATAATTCCAGTAAACATATTCTTTATTTTATATATATATTTAGTCTTGTAAAACTAGTGATAAATACTATAAATATTTATGAAAGAAAAATTGTTGCCTATTGTTGGATTTTCATGTGGGGACCCAAATGGTATAGGTATAGAAATAATTTTAAAATCTCTTCATGACAAGCGTATTCTTGAATTTTTTGTTCCAGTTATTTTTGCAAATTATCAATTGCTTTCTGAGCAAGCAGCATTTTTTAATATGAACTTAAAATTTAATAAAATTAAATATGGATTGCCTCCAAAGAAAGGGCAAATAAATGTGGTAAATGCCTGGGATAATGAATTTTTAACAGAATTTGGAAAACCTACAAAAGCATCGGGAGAGATCGCATTTAAATCATTAGAATTAGTGACCAAATCTATTCTGGAAAATAATGTTGAAGTAATGGTAACAGCGCCAATTAATAAACAAAACATACAAAATGAAAAATTTAATTTTCCGGGGCATACTGATTACTTGTCAGAAAAATTTAATGGCGAAAGCCTTATGTTTATGATTAGTGAGAGGTTAAAAATTGGTCTTTTGACAGATCATGTGTCCATTAATGAGATCGTTTCTGAAATTGACAACAAAAAAATTAAAGAAAAGATTTCTGTGATGGAGAAATCTTTAGAAATGGACTTTGGAATTATAAAGCCTAAAATAGCGGTTCTTTCTATTAATCCCCATGTTGGAGATGGAGGGGTTATTGGAGACGAGGATGAAGAGATATTAATTCCAGCGTTAATCGAAATTTCAAAATCAGGGAGCTTAGTTTCAGGGCCGTTTTCAAGCGATAGTTTTTTTGGATCAAGACTTTATAAGAATTATGATTCAGTTTTGGCCATTTACCATGATCAAGGCTTAATCCCCTTCAAAACACTCGCTTTTGGGGAGGGGGTTAATTATACTGCGGGACTTAATAAAGTAAGAACTTCACCTGATCATGGAACCGCCTTTGATATTGCCGGAAAGAACGTTGCTGATCCAACATCTTTTAAAAAAGCAATATTTTCTGCAATAGATATTTATAAAAAGAGAATCTCTTATAAAAAAAGAATAGAAACCCCTTTTTTAGAGACAAGAAAGAAAGGAGAGAATAAATAACGCTTCTCTTCTTAAAATTAATTATATTCGCGAACCTAAATAAAGATAAAATGCAATCATTAGCTCAATATGTAATTAATTTCGGAGGGTTAAATGAAGGAAGTCATGAATTCGAATTTAAATTGGAAAAGAAGTTTTTTGAGCATTTCGATTATGATGAATTTAATAGATGCAAGATTGTGGTCAAGGTAAAATTAATTAAGAAATCTAATTTATTAGAATTACGCTTTTATTGTAACGGGACAATTAATTTAAATTGTCATGTTTCTAATGAACCATTTGACTACCCTCACAACTCAAACATGAACTTAGCCGTTAAGTTTGGTCCCGGGTTTAATAATGACAATGAACAGCTTTTAGTTTTGCCTAAAGGATCCTATCAATTAAACATTTCTCAGCAATTATATGAAATGATAGTGTTATCTTTGCCAATAAAAATAATTCATCCTGGTATTGTTGATGGGACATTAAAATCAGACATCTTAAATAGATTAGAATTATATGAATCAAATTTTAATGAAAATACAAGTACAAATACCGACCCTAGGTGGGATAAATTAAAAGAGTTAAAATAAGATAGTTATGGCACATCCTAAAAGAAAAATTTCCAAAACAAGAAGAGATAAAAGAAGAACACATTATAAAGTTTCAGACTCTCAAATAGCAGTTTGTAAAACAACCGGAGAATCCCACTTGTATCATAGAGCCCATTGGCATGAAGGCAAACTGTATTATAGAGGAAAGGTTTTAATAGACAATACTGAGGAGTCTTAGAAATCCCCTTAAAAATATTTTTTTGCCATTTTTTTACGATTTTTAATCGTTTTTTGTCATTTTTTGCCATTTTTTTACGATTTTTGATTAAAATTCAATAAAATTGATTTAGTAGAACTAGTGCTTCAATCACTGCTTTTGTAGAAGGTTTTACACGGGGAGTATCATTTTAAAATGGGAATATAAAAGTTAATAAAAACAATTATTATGAACATAAAAGACATACAGCAATTAATAAAATTTGTAGCCAAGTCTGGAGTTAGTGAAGTAAAAATAGAATCAAACGACCTTAAAATAGGAATAAAAACAGGTTCAGGAAAAAAACCAGTTTCTTATATCGAGCCTCCAGTAATAGTTCCAGAAACAATCACCCCTCAAACTGAGACAAGGAAGTCAGATCAGATTATAGAAAACAAAAAAGAGGAAGAAAGTAATTTAATAACTATTACATCCCCTATTATAGGAACATTTTACAGAAAACCATCTCCAGATAAATCAAATTTTGTTAAAACTGGCGATGTAATTTCTCAGGGAGATGTTCTGTGTGTTATTGAGGCAATGAAATTGTTTAATGAAATCGAAACAGAATTTTCTGGAAAAATTGTCAAAATTTTGGTTGATGACGCCTCTCCAGTTGAGTTTGATCAGCCACTTTTCTTAATAGATCCATCGTAACGACAATATTGTAATTAAAAAAACAAAAATGTTCAAAAAAATTTTAATTGCTAATAGAGGAGAAATAGCTTTGAGAATAATTAGAACCTGTAAAGAAATGGGAATAAAAACGGTTGCTGTTTATTCTGTGGCAGATGAAGAAAGTTTACATGTTAGATTTGCTGATGAGGCAGTTTGTATTGGCCCTCCAAATAGCGCAGAGTCTTATTTAAAAATAGCAAATATTATAGCTGCAGCTGAAATAACTAATGCAGATGCAATTCATCCTGGATATGGGTTTTTATCTGAAAATTCTCGTTTTTCCAAAATTTGTGAGGAACATAAAATTAAATTTATCGGCGCTTCTGCTGAAATGATTGATAAAATGGGAGACAAAGCTTCTGCTATATCCACCATGAAGGAAGCTGGCGTTCCAACTATTCCAGGATCTGAGGGATTAATCGAAACTTTTGATGAGGCTAAAAAAATAGCTAAAAAAATAGGCTATCCTATAATGATTAAAGCTACAGCAGGTGGCGGAGGTAAAGGCATGAGGGCAGTATGGAAAGAAAAAGAGTTTTTAGCCTTATGGGAAAGCGCTAAACAAGAAGCAAAAGCTTCTTTTGGAAATGATAGCATGTATATGGAGAAATTAGTGGAGAATCCTCGCCATATAGAGATTCAGATTGTAGGAGATAAATATGGGAAGGCATGTCACTTGTCTGAAAGAGATTGCTCAATTCAAAGAAGGCATCAAAAACTTACAGAAGAAACGCCTTCTCCATTTATGACTGACAAACTAAGGCAGGAGATGGGACAAGCAGCAGTGCAAGCAGCAGAATTTATTCAATACGAAGGAGCAGGCACAATAGAATTCTTAGTGGACAAGAATAGAAATTTTTATTTTATGGAAATGAATACAAGAATTCAGGTTGAACATCCTATAACTGAGCAGGTAATCGATTATGATTTAATTAAGGAACAAATTAAGGTAGCGGCTGGAATTAAGATTTCAGGAAATAATTATTTTCCAAAACTTCATTCCATAGAATGTAGAATTAACGCTGAGGATCCTCATGCGGGATTTAGACCATCCCCAGGCAAGATTACAAATCTTCATTTACCAGGAGGACATGGAATTAGATTAGATACTCATTTATACAGCGGATATGTTATTCCTCCAAATTATGATTCTATGATTGCGAAATTAATTGTTACAGCGCAAAATCGAGAAGAAGCAATTCAAAAAATGAAAAGAGCTTTAGATGAATTTGTGATAGAGGGGATAAAAACTACAATTCCTTTTCATAGACAATTAATGGATCATCCAGACTATATTGCGGGGAATTATACAACAAAATTTATGGAAGAATTTGAAATAAACTAGAATTATTTCACAAACCCTTTTTGAATTATATTTTCAATAATTTGAACAGCGTTAGTTGCAGCTCCCTTTCTAAGATTATCTGAAACTACCCAAAGATTTAAACTGTTTTTTTCAGAAAAATCTTCTCTAATTCGGCCAACAAACACCTCGTCCTTACCCTTACAAAATATAGGCATAGGATATTTCAATTTTGCAGGGTCATCTTCGACAGTTACACCAGAGGTATTATTTAATAAAGTTATTATTTCAGAAATCTCAAAAGAATTTTCAAGCGTAATATTAATTGATTCGCTGTGCCCACCAATTACAGGAACTCTTACAGCAGTTGCGCTTATTTTAATCTTTGAATCAAGAATTTTATGAGTTTCATTTAAAAGTTTCATTTCTTCTTTAGTGTATCCATTTTGTAGAAAATCATCGCAGTGAGGAATTGCATTTTGATGAATAGGATAATTATACGCCATTTCTCCATTTTCTCCTTTATACTCATTCTCTAATTGCTTGACAGCTTTCATGCCTGTTCCAGTGACAGATTGGTAAGTAGAAACTATAATTCTTTTTATTTTAAAATTTTTGTGAATTGGAGCCAAAACCATTAACATTTGAATAGTTGAGCAATTAGGATTTGCAATTATTTTATCTTCCAAGGTTAAAATTGAACCATTAATTTCAGGGATGATTAGTTTCGTGCCATTGTCCATTCTCCATGCAGAAGAGTTATCAATTACAATTGTGCCTTTTTCAGCAAATTTTGGAGCCCATTTTAAAGAAACCTGTCTGCCCGCAGTAAAGATTGCAATATCGGGGCCAAGGTTTATAGCTTTTTCAAGACTAATAATAGAATAATTTTTATTTAAAAAATTAATTTGTTTACCAATGGAGGCTGCAGATGCAACGAGAAAGATGTCTTCAAAAAATAAATTGCGCTCTTTTATAAGATCCAGGATTACCCTACCTACCATGCCTGTTACTCCAATCAACGCAATCTTCATATAGAATATTTTAAAAAGTAAAAATAATTATTTCAATAGACATAAAAAGCTATAATTCGGTTTAGATCATTTTTTGTAAAATAAAACAATTTAAGTTATAATAACCCTTTTGATTCTTTTAGAAAGTGAAGCTAATATTTCATAAGGAATAGTTCCAATAGCTTTTGTAAAGTCCTCTGCTGAAAGATTTTTGTCATCAAAAATTATGACGGGATCTCCCTCTTTACAAGTTATTTTAGAAATATTAATCATCATCATGTCCATGCAAACATTTCCAATAATTGGAGCTAATTTTCCATTGACTATAACATTACCATTACCATTGCCATACTGTCTGCTAATCCCATCCGCATGCCCAATAGGAAGTGTCGCTATAGTTATATTATCACTAGCAATAAAGCCTTTGTTGTAACCAACAGAACCTCCTTTTGAAATTTTATGTATTTGAGAAATAACAGTTTTTAAATTAATTACAGGCCTTAAATCATTTTTGTATTTTGGATCATTTCCAAAACCATATAATCCAATTCCTGTACGCACCATTTCATATTGTGATTCAGAAAAATTTAAAATCCCTGAAGTATTAAGGAGATGTCTTTTTATTTTCGATCCAATTTTATTTTGAAAATTTTCTGTCAATGATGAAAATATTTTTATTTGATCATTGGAAAAGTCCTTTTCATTTTCATCATCCGAAGCTCCTAAATGTGAGAAGATATAGGTTGGCTTTAATCCATTAAGCCGAGCAATTAAAGTGTCTATTTCGTTTTCATGAAATCCTAGTCTATTTAATCCGGTATTAAACTTAATTTGAAAAGGATAGTTTTTGTCAAACTTTGAGCAGGAGGTAAAAGCCTTTAAAATTCTAAATGAATATATGCTAGGCTCAAGTTTAAATTCAATAATTGTATTGAAATCATTTGTTTGAGGATGAAGAACAAGAATGGGAGATAAAATCCCCTTTTCCCTTAGCGCTAATCCTTCACTAGCATATGCAACAGCTAAATAATCAATTTTCTGTTTTTCTAATTCTTTGGCAATTATTAATGAGTCTGCACCATAGGAAAACGCTTTGACCACACCCATTATAAGAGTATTGGGATTTAATTTGGATTTTAAAAAATTCAGATTATTCTTTAGATTTTTTAAATTAACCTCTACAACAGTTTGTTGGATTGTCATTATTTCTTTTTTTCTCTTTTCGCCATTCTTTTTATAAATGCGCTCCTAGAAAGAGGCTCATATTCCTTTTTCTCTCCAACCAGAATTAGATCATTGGCTTCATTTTTCCTATAACTATAATTAGCCAATTCTCCAGTTTCAACACAAACGGCATGTACTTTAGTAACCTCTTCAGCACATGCCATAAGATTAGGCATTGGACCAAAAGGGACTCCTTTATAATCCATGTCTAAGCCAGAAACGATTACTCTACATCCATCATTTGCTAACTTATTACAAACAGCAACTAAATCTTGATTAAAAAACTGAGCTTCATCTATCCCTACTACATCATAATTTTTTGAAAAAGGATAAATCTCTTTAGTATTTTCTATC
The DNA here is from genome assembly GCA_902511755.1 of uncultured Bacteroidota bacterium. Classification (GTDB taxonomy): domain Bacteria; phylum Bacteroidota; class Bacteroidia; order Flavobacteriales; family Flavobacteriaceae; genus MAG-121220-bin8. The sequence continues at coordinate 24,090 of CABXGL010000002.1, forward strand.
ATTTTAGCTCCAATTTCACTTTTACCATGGGAAATTATTTTATCTTTTGGGCTTCTAGAATCAGTTTTAGGTTTAAATACAATAAAATTTTGCTTATCAAGCTCAGCTTTTTTAATTCTTTTTATCAGCTCTTCTGTTTTACCAGAAAACATAGATCCGCATATAACTTCTAATCTCCCTTTTGAATTTTTTTTATTTTCAATCATTTCAAACTTATTGATATTGTTATCAAAGTAGTTAACTTTAATGGTTTGACAAATGTCTAAAAATTAATTCAACATGGCAAAACTGTACATTGTTCCTACACCAATTGGAAATCTTGATGACATTACAATAAGATCAATAAAAACTTTAGAAGAAGTTGATTTAATTTTATGTGAAGATACTAGAAGAAGCAAAAAATTATTGCAACACTTGAATATTAATGGGAAATTAAGATCTCACCATAAATTCAATGAACATAATGAAGTTGACACTATAATTAATAAAATAAAGGAGGGAGCTAGTGTAGCAATTATTTCTGATGCGGGAACTCCTGGAATTTCAGACCCCGGGTTTTTAATTGCAAGAACTTGTTTGAATAATGATATAGAAATTGAATGTCTTCCTGGGCCAACAGCTCTTATCCCTGGACTTTTAGTCAGTGGAATTTCAGCAGACAAATTTGTTTTTGAAGGGTTTTTGCCTATTAAGAAAGGTAGAAAAAAAAGACTTTCTAATCTTTCTTCAGAAGAAAGAACTATGATATTTTATGAATCACCACATAAGTTGATAAGAACATTGATGGATTTTAAAGCCAGTTTTGGCTCAAATAGAAGAATTTCAGTATCAAGAGAATTGACCAAGCTTTATGAAGAAACCTTAAGGGGAACAATTAGTGAAATTATAGATTCATGTGAAAAAAAGAAGCCTAAAGGGGAGTATGTTATTGTTGTAGAAGGAATAGAAAAATAAGATGAACTGGAAAATAGAAGAAAATAAAGATCCACAAGCTATTGAACAGCTTTCAAAGGAGTTGAATGTTGACAAGGTTATTTCTTCTATGCTTATAAAAAGAGGAATTAAAACTTTTAATCAAGCAAAAGATTTTTTTAGGCCTAACATTAAACAGCTTCATGATCCTTTTTTAATGCAGGATATGGATAAGGCGGTAAGCAGGATATTACAAGCAATAGAAGAGAAGGAGTCTATCATGATTTTTGGAGACTATGATGTAGACGGAACCTCTTCAGTGGCGCTTTTAAGTTCCTTTTTAAATGAGATTGGAGCAGATCTTTCTACCTATATTCCTGATAGAAATAATGAGGGATATGGAATATCTTTAAAGGCAATTGACTTAGCCAAGAAGAATAAAGAAACTTTGATAATTGCTTTGGATTGTGGAATTAAAGCAAACGATCAAGTTCAATATGCTTTAAAAAAAGGAATAGATTTTATTATTTGTGACCACCATAATCCAAGTAATCAATTACCAAATGCATATGCAATTTTAAATCCTAAAAGAAATGATTGTAAATATCCATTTAAAGAATTGTGTGGATGTGGTGTTGGGTTTAAATTGATTCAAGCAATTAATAAAAGGAAAGGCTTAGAGATTGAAAACATCATTAGTTACTTAGATTTAGTAGCTGTAGCTATTGCAGCGGATATTGTCCCTTTGATTGGTGAAAATAGAATTTTAACTTATGTTGGGCTTCAACTTATAAATTCAAATCCAAGAATGGGGCTTCATTGTATTTTAAAGAACAATAAAAAAAAAGAATTTAACATTGGAGATCTAATTTTTTATATAGCACCGAGAATTAATGCTGCTGGCAGAATGGATCATGCAGCCTTAGCCTTAGAATTGCTTTTAGAGAAGGATTTAAATAAAGGAGAAAAATTAGTTGAAAAAATAGAAAAATTAAATCTTAAAAGAAGGGAAGTAGAAAAAAATATTACAGAGCATGCGTTAAAAAAAATAGTTGATGAGGACAACCCAAAATCTAACTCAACGGTGGTTTTTGAAAAATCCTGGAATAAGGGAGTAATAGGAATTGTGGCATCAAGAATAATAGAAAAACATTATAAACCAACAATAGTTTTTTGCATGTCAAAAGATGGAAACTTAACAGGATCGGCAAGATCCATTCAGGGCGTTGATTTATATGAAATTTTACAAGAATGTAAAGCCAGTATTTTACAATTTGGAGGCCATAAATATGCAGCTGGTTTAACTATTGAAAAAGAGAATTTTAAAATTTTTAAAACAAGCTTTGAGAAGGCAGTTAAAAATTATGTAAAAAACAAACTTCCTATTAAAGAAATTAAAATAGAATCTAAAATTATATTAAACTCAATAACGCCAAAATTTTTTAGAATTTTAAATCAGTTTGAACCTTTTGGCCCCGAGAATAAAAGGCCTATATTTTTATCAGAAAATTTAAATTTAAAAGGAGAATTAAATAAAATTGGAAAAAACAGAGAACATCTTAAATTAAGCGTTTCACAGGAATCAGATAAAACATTTTCAGCAATTGGATTCTGGCTTTCCGAAAAAGCGACCAGCATTTCATCCAATTCTACTTTTTCAATGCTGTATACAATTGATGAAAACACATGGAATGGTATTACATCTATTCAATTAAAAATCAAAGACATTAAATAAAAAAGCCTCTTATTTTTAAGAGGCTTTTTTTATTAAAAAAATGTATAAACTAGAATCTATAAGTAAACCCTAGGTTCCAAGTTCTTCCCCATCCTGGGAAAACTCTATTAAGCTCATGAACACCTAACCAAGTTGGATCTCCAGCATTTGCTAGGATATTAGTTGATGATTCAGCTATATAGTGTGTATCAAAAATATTATTGACATTTAGCCTTACATACACTTTTTCTCCACCAATAGATAAATTATAAGATGTCCCAAAATCAAACAACTCATATGCTGGAATTTGCATTGCTGCATCTCCTGCAGTATCAAAATCTTCTGGGTTGAAGTTTGCATATAAATCAGACGCTGAGAACATACTAATATTAAACTTAAATAAATCGGTAGGCTTAACAACTAGGTTTACTCTTGATGTAGTCTGAGCGGCATCTCCAACTTTTACATCTTTCAAGTATACAGTAGAAGTCCCTATCTTAACTCTACTAGAATCGAATACATCTGCAGTAACATCGCTTCCATACTTATAGTTCCCTAGAGATAGCATACCTTGAACTTCAACAAAAGGACTTATGTCTAAAACTCCATCAAATTCTAAACCTGTATGAATTTGCTTAATTCCATAATAATTAGCTGTTCCTCTAACTCCTCCAACAGAAACACCATCACTAAGGAACCTGTCCTCCCAAGTAGTCTTGTAAAGGTTTACATTAAATCTTAAATTATTAGACCTGTATCCATATCCTGCTTCAAGCCCAACAACAGTTTCATTTTTTAAATCAGGATTTAATGTGTTGGAATAATTGATCCAAACTGCATCAAAATTTGGCTGTTTAGAGTAGTAGCCTCCATTAACAAAAACATTATTTTTTGCATTAATGTTATAATTAGCTCCTCCCTTTACATTCCCTCCTGTAATATTTTTCCATGCAGAAGTTGCTACACCTGGTTGATTAAAATATTCTATTCTTTGAAATCCTTGATTAGAGACTGCTGCTTGAACAAAAGCAGATAGTTTATCTTCTTTGTATTCTAGTTGAGTGAATATTCCGCTCCATTTAACTTTTCCATCATTGTGATAATCAATTTTTTCTTCCTTGTCAGTGTCTCTAAAAACATTCCACAAATTTCCAAGATTTGAGCTGTATTCAGTTGTTCTTACAGCACTTCCTTTGTTATTAATGGACGTGTTAGTATAGTTTTTATTATCAAAATCTCTATAGCCATCAGCTCCTAGCAGGTTGTCTAGTCTTCTATAGTGAATCCCAGTATATGCCCTAACATCAACCCCAAAATCAAGAGTTAAATTATCTGAAAGTTGTTTTTTCAGATTAATAAGAGATCCTACAAAATTATGCGAATTCACAGATGCTCTTCTAACTATTCCATTTCTTTTTACTCCATTTACTCTTTCGTCTTGATCATTAACTATATATAATCCAGTAGCAGCATCTTTGGAATTTGCAGCGGTTTTCCCCTGATAGAAAGTAGTAGAGACTCCGCTGTTATATGAATATATTTTATCATAGTTTACATGACCAGTCATAGGATCCCTAAAAGCATAACCACCATTATAGTTTAAATCTCCACTTGCATATTGATAGCCATAAGCTCTACCTATATCTCCAGTTCCACCTCCTCTACCAATTGAGTAATAGACAGAAGCAGAAAGATTGGTGCTTTCATTCATTTTATGCTCCCAGTTTAAAGAAGCAATTGGCTTATGATAGAAATTTTTTCTCCAGTTAAATTCTTGACCATTTAAATAGCCATGATTGTAGTTATAACGAATTCCATATTGTTTATACTGTTTCCCTTGAGCCATATTATAAAAGCTTCCAGTTCTTTGATGATGCGTTTGAGGTGCTCCAGTAATTATTAGTTGAATATTATGTTTATCTGAACTGTCTCTCCAACCATAACCTAAGAAGTAATTATAACCTTCAAACATTGTTCCATCTACATAACCATCTCCAGCAGTTCTTGAGAACAAAAGCGAGAGGGCATGACCACCATCCATTTCACCAGTGTTATAGGAAGCAACAGTTTTCCCATAGCCATCGTTACCCATACTAGCAGAAACTCTTCCTCCTTCAGTAAGATCAGTAGATTTGGTTATTACATTAATTGTTCCTCCAACAGATGAGATAGCTAGTTTAGAAGCTCCTAATCCTCTTTGAATTTGCATCGCAGACACAACGTCTGAAAGGCCTGACCAGTTAGACCAGTATACCCTACCATTTTCCATATCATTAACAGGAATACCATTAATTAAAACCGCAGTGTTTTGGGAGTCAAATCCTCTAACATTAATTCTGGAGTCTCCAAAAGCTCCCCCAGCTCTTGTTGCATATACTCCGGGAGTAGTATTAAGCATTTCAGGAAGTTCAAGATTACCAATTCTTTCTTGAATATCTGAAGCAGTTAAAGTAGAAACAGCTACAGGTGTTTGCCTATCAATTGCAAAGTCAATAGTCCCAAATACAGTGATCCCCTCTAATTCATTTGAACTAGGAACCATAAGAACATCAATTTGCATAGTGCTGCTAAAATCGATTTCTTGAGTATCATAACCGATGTATGAAATAACTAAAGTTCCTGAATCAGCAGCATTAATTGTAAATTTACCATCAAAATCAGTTGAAACTCCATTTGAAGTTCCCTTAACCAAAACAGTGGCACCTGGAAGAGGCACACTATTTTCGTCTGTTACTGTTCCAGTTAAAATGTTTTGAGAGTAACAGAGCCCTGAAACAAGAAGCGCTGTCAACATAAGAGTTAATTTTTTCATAGTTGTATAGTAGTTTTATAGTATTATAACAAATGTGATTAATTTTTCGAAGCGAAAGGGTCCTTTTATATTAATTTTTTGAACAATTATTGTGAATAACTGTTCTAATTATCCAAATATTTTTTTAGAAGGGAAATTGTAGAATCATCATGGGCTTTAATGTCCTTGTTTTCAACCTCCTGTAAAAGCTTAGAAGCTAATTCTTTCCCTAGTTCTACCCCCCATTGATCATAACTATAAATATTCCAGAGAATTCCTTGAACAAAAATTTTATGTTCATACATAGCAACCAGGCTTCCTAAAGTTTCCGGATTTAATTTTTCAATTAAAATAGTATTAGAGGGCCTGTTCCCTTCAAAAACTTTATGAGGGAGTAATCCTTTTATATTATTATTGTGAGACAATTCCTTTTCAGCTTCTGAAGCACTTTTACCCATCATCAACGCCTCAGTTTGAGCAAAAAAGTTAGACATTAATTTATTATGCTGATTATTTTCTTTATAAAGCGGATTGGTGAATCCTATAAAATCACAAGGAATTAATTTGGTGCCTTGGTGAATTAATTGAAAAAAAGCATGTTGTGAATTAGTCCCTGTGCCTCCCCAAACTATATTTCCAGTTTGATAACTGGTTTTATCACCATTTCTATCAATGCTTTTCCCATTACTTTCCATAATAGCTTGTTGTAGATATGCAGGCAATCTATTTAAATTTTGAGAATAGGGAATTATAGCTTCCGTTTCACATTTAAAAAAATTATTATACCAAATACTAATTAATGCTAAAACTATCGGAATATTTTTTTCAATAGAGGAGGATTTAAAATGTTTATCCATTTGATTAGCTCCATTAAGCAAACTTTCAAAATTGTCTGATCCAATTGAAAGGCTAATAGAAAGACCTACTGAGCTCCATAGAGAAAACCTTCCTCCCACCCACTCATTCATTGAAAAAAAATATTCTTTATTTATTCCAAAATTTTCAATTTCTTTTGTATTTGTAGAAACAGCGGCAAAGTGACTGTAGACGCTTTTCTTGCCTAATTTTGAGATAAGCCATTTTTTTATAGTATTGGCATTTGAGAGAGTCTCTTGGGTTTTGAAAGTCTTAGACACAATAATAAAAAGAGTAGTTTCAGGATTTAATTTGTTTAAAACTTCTAAAACGTGATCCCCATCTACATTAGAAACAAAATGCGGATTAAGCCTAGACTTATAATATTTTAAAGCATCAACAATCATGACAGGACCTAGATCAGAACCCCCAATTCCTATATTGACAATATCAGTAAATTTTTTATTTGTAGAGCCTTTAATTTTTCCAGAAATAAGATCATCTGTAAAATTTTTCATTTTAGTCCTGGATTCAATAATGGAAGGGACAATGTTTTTGTCATCAACAAAGATTTTTTCTTTACCATTAGCTCTAACAGCAGTGTGCAAAACTGCTCTGTTCTCAGTTTTATTTATTTTTTCACCTTCAAATTGTTTTTTAATCGAATTTTCTAAATCACATTCTTTTGCCAAATTAATAAGCAAATGAAGAGTTTTTTCATTTATTCTATTCTTTGAAAAATCAACAGTAAATTTGCCCCAACTAATTGATAAATCAGTTGCCCTATTATTTTTTTTAAAGAGGTCTTTTATTTCAAGGTCTTTTATCTCATTGAAATGGGATTCCAAAGATTTCCATGAAGATGTTTTGGTAGGGTTTATATTTTTTAATGACATCTATTTATTCTGTCTATCTAATTCTTTTTACAAAGGTAACATTTGTTACTATAGAATCAAGCTGATGCTTTATGGGCTTCATATAAGTTAAGTATTTATCTTTTAAGTTTTGTGAGATTGGTTTTGCTTCTGGAAGCTTTGTTTTTAAAGGGTCAACTTGTCTTCCATTTTTCCAAAATCTATAACAGACATGTGGACCAGAAGTATTTCCTGTCATTCCAACAGTTCCAATATAATCTCCTTGCCTTACAAATTGGCCTCTTTTAACACCTCTTTTTTTCATATGTAAATATTGAGTAGAATAGGTAGCATTGTGCTTTATTGTGACATAATTCCCATTTCCTCTTGTATAGCCGGACTTAACAACTGTCCCGCTAGCAGTTGCTCGAATTTTTGTTCCAATAGGAGCAGCAAAATCTGTCCCTAAATGAGGGCGAACTCTTCCATAATAGGCAATTTTTCTCTTAAGATTATATCTTGATGAAATTCGGCTAAATTGTACAGGAGCCCTTAGAAAAGCTCTTCTCAAGTTTTTCCCTTTTTCATCAAAATATTCAAAAATTCCTCGTTTTGGATCTATTTCAAATTCAATAGCATAAAAAGATTTTTTTCTATGTTCAAAATAAGCAGAATGAATCCTGTTTAGGCCAACATATATAGAATCATCTACATATTTCCCAGTGTATAGAATTTTAAAATTATCTCCCTTTTCAAGCCGAAAGAAATCAATAGTCCAAGCATATATTTCAGAAAGTTCATTGGATAGCAAAGGAGATAATTTTTTTTCTTCCATTGTTTCAGAAAGAGAACTTGTTATTGTGCCTTCAGCTTCAAATTCTACGAGCTTTACTGCTTTAGCTTTTTTTTCAGCCCAGAGAGAATCATTTAATGAAACCAAAACATATTCAATTAGATTTGGTTGATATATAAATAACTCAGGGGTTCTTAAGGAATCTTTGGCAAACAATATCGTGTAAGGCTTCCCAATATTGATTTTTCTAACATCATAAACTTGTTTTGCCTTTTGAACTATATTATAAATTTGAGGATAAAACAAATTGTTTTTTTCAAGAATAGTTCCAAATGAATCGCCGCTCCTAACAGTATCTTTAAGTACATGATAATTATTTAAAGTGAAACCAAATTGTTTTACTATTTTTTCTTTTTTTATAACTGGAGCATTATTTTTTGGAGCTTTATTGCACGCATTAATGATTAATATAGAAACGAGAAAGAGATAAATTCTATTCATTAATTTTAATTTTAAAAGGAAATTTAAGCCCTTTGAACCCCTCTAAATCCGCTTCAATAGACCCAATTCTTAAATCGGCTTCAATTTTTATTGGAATTTTGTTTTTATCATTACTAACCCAAAGGGATAAACTTTCGCTATCTCTAAAAATTCTACCAGATTCAATATATGGTCTAAATTTATAACAATTAACTATCCCAAATTTTGTTTTCACATCCTCATATCCTAAAAATTTCATTTTAAAATTATAATTATCAGCATCAAAAAACATGGTTATTCTAATAAAATCATTGATTTTTAGTTTATTAACATCAAAATGATTTCTTAGAAAGTAAAATGTAGAAATGATATCCTGCACATTCTCTTTAATAGTAATTTTTTTAATAGTGTCGTATTTAATATCATTTACTATTGCAATTTTATTATTATAGTCGTATTCAATTTCAACATTTTTTGTATAGCCACCTTCATAAACATTCCTTTTTGATTTTAAAGGCTTAACAATGGTTTTGTCAAAGTAGCTTTCATAAATATCATCAACTTTAAAGAAAATTCTAGCAATCCCAGTTGTTCGACCAATAGCCGTTGATTTGAAAACTTTTTTATCATTTATTAAACCTTCTTTTAGATCGATTGTTGCAAAGCTTGCATTAAAAATTCCATAATGAATTCTAAACTTTAACCATTCGCCCGCCTTAAAGGAATCAAATGAGGAACTTATGAAGGGAGAATTATTTCCCGGAGAGGTTTGGCTAAAAATTAAATTTGAGAGCAAAAAAATAGAGCAAATTAATACAGTTTTAAGTCGCATAGATGCAAAAATATAAAATACTAGTTGGATGAATTTAAAAATGACATTAATTTTTTTGCTTTTGAAACACCTACATCTTTAGCTATTAAATCTTCTGGGGTTTCTTTAATCTTTTTTAAGGATTTATATTTTTTTAAAAGAGTTATTTTGGTTTTTTCTCCAATACCAGGAATCAAATCAATTGAAGAACTAAGAGCTTTATTGCTTCTTTTATTTCTATGAAATGTAATAGCAAATCGATGCGCTTCATTTCTCATATGCTGAATTACTTTTAATGATTCGGACCTTTTGTCTAGATAAAGGGGGATTGAATCTTTTGTAGAATAAATTTCTTCTAATCTTTTGGCAATTCCTAAAACAGTAATTTTATTATTTATATTAAGTTTTTTTAATGCAGACATTGCAGAATTAAGTTGGCCTTTGCCTCCATCAATTATAACTAGATTAGGCAAAGACTTTTTTTCTTTTATTATTCTGCGATATCTTCTTAAAACAACTTCTTCCATTGAGGCATAATCATCAGGCCCTTTAACAGTTTTAATATTATATTGTCTATATTCTTTTTTAGCGGGCTTTCCATTTATAAACACTACACACGCAGCAACAGGGCTTGAGCCCTGAATATTAGAATTATCAAAACATTCTATATGCCTAGGAGTTGTTTTTAATTTTAAATCATTTTTCATTTGATTTAGAATTCTTTTTGAGTGTCTTTCAGGATCAACAATTTGAATTTTTTTTAGTTTTTCTATTTTAAAAAGAGCAACATTCTTTTTTGAAAGTTCAAGAAGTTTCTTATTATCTCCTGCCTTGGGAAGAATAAATTTAGCAGGGACTAATTTGCTAAAATCAAATGGACAGATAATTATTTTATTATTTGAGTTTAATTTTTTTCTAAGATCAATTATGCATAGCAATAATAGATCTTTATCGCTTTCATCTAACTTTTTTTTAATTTCTACATTATGAAATCTAACTATTCGACCATGTGCAACTTGTAAATAGTTTATATAAGCATGAGTTTGATCGGAAAGGACACTAAACACATCAATATTATTAAGCCTAGAACTAACAACTGTTGATTTTGATTGATAATTATCTAACAATGTGAGTTTTTCCTTAATCTTTTGAGCATTTTCAAAATCCATTTTTTGAGAGTAGCTATGCATTTGTTGTTTTAAAAGCTTCTTAGAAGGAGCAAATTTACCTCCAAGGATCTGTTTAACAGATTTAATATTAGAATTATAATCCTTTTCTGAAATAAAGCATTCATTAGAATTACTATAATCTCCAATCTGAAACCCAAGAATTATAATATTCCCAGCTTTTTTCAAAACACGAAGAGACAGCTTCTCCTTTTCAGAATTTATTTGTTTTTCTGAAAGATTATAATTGCTAATTCTTATAGGATATAGATTATTAATTAAATCAAGTAATATATTAATCGTCTTGTAATTTGTATATGGCCCATAATATTCAGAACCATCTTTAATTAATTTTCTAGTAAAAAAAATCCTAGGGAATCGCTCTTTTTTTATACATATCCAAGGGTAGGTTTTGTCGTCTCTTAGTAATACGTTGTATTTAGGTTGAAATTTTTTAATTAAAGAATTTTCTAGCAGAAGAGCATCAGACTCTGACGATACAACAACATGTTTGATGGAACAAATATTTTTTACAAGGTTTTTAGTTTTTTTTGAGGTTAAGGTTTTCTGAAAATATGAGGAAACACGATTTTTTAAATTTTTAGCTTTTCCTATATATATTATTTTATTGGAATTATTTAAAAATTGGTAAACCCCAGGAAGATTAGGAATAGTAGTTAACGTTATATCTAAAGATTTTTTACTCACAGTACGAAAGTAATTCTTAATTTTAAACAAAGAAAATTAAAACTATAAGTGGAAATTGGAACAGCCTTAGCATTAATTTTTACAGATCTATGCTTCATTTTTATTGCTTTTGGCATAAATGAAAATAATGCAAAATACTTGCTTTCAGGATATAATACTATGTCAAAAGAAGAAAAAGAGTCCTTTGATCTTATAAATTATTTGAAATTTTTTAAAAAGTTTTTTATAAACCTAACCATCTACTCAACATTGTTTTTTGCAATATTTTATATTGCTTTTGATGAAATAATAGCGCTTATTGCATATTGTGTTCCAATAATTGTCTCGACACCATATATGATATATAAAGGGAACAAGTTTAAAATCAATAAATAGCCTTAAGGGAAAATCTTTTTGTTAAAAACTATCATTATTCCAACACCTATACTAATTGCAGTATCAGCAATATTAAATACAGGTTCAAAAAAAGTAAAGCTTTCTCCTCCAACATAAGGGATCCAACTAGGCCAATCCCAGGTAAACATTGGAAACTGAAGCATATCAACTACATGACCATAAAAAATGGATTCATAACCATTTCCTGGACTAAAAATGGCTACATTGAGATAGCTGTCAGTGAAAAGAAATCCATAAAAAACAGAATCAATAAGATTCCCGATTGCACCAGCAAGAACTAAAGAAATACTAATTGTTAAAAGCATGGTTTCTTTCTTTTTTATACTGTCATAAAGCCAATAAAATATTAAGGGGACGGCAAAAATTCTAAATAGAGTTAAAAGTAATTTACCAGATCTTTCACTTATAATAGGAATAAAGTCACTGATTTTAGCACCCCAGGCCATCCCTTTGTTTTCAACAAAAAGTATTTTAAACCAGCCCCAATCAAGAAGAGAGGCATCTCCATAAAGAGTTAAAGGGAAATGAAGTTTTATATAAACTTTAGATAATTGATCTATTATTAAAATAAAAAGAATTATTAAAATAGATTTATTTAAAGTCATATTAAACGCATGATTAATAAAGAAAATTTCCCTAAGGGTTATGAGGCTTTATTTTTAGCTTCAATACTTAATGTAGCGTGAGGAACCAATACTAACCTTTTTTTATTGATTAATTTGCCAGTTTCTCTACAAACCCCATAGGTTTTGTTTTCAATTCTTATTAGAGCAGCATTTAAATCTCGAATAAACTTTTCTTGTCGAATAGCAAGCTGAGTATTTGCTTCCTTTGACATAGTTTGTGACCCCTCCTCAAAGGCTTTGAATGTAGGAGATGTGTCTTCAGTCCCATTATTCCCATCATTCATATAAGCACTCTTTATTAGGGCTAAATCTTTTTGCGCTTTCTCAATTTTTTCTTCGATTAAATTTTGAAATTTTTTTAAATCTCTATCGGAATATCGTGTAATGGCCATTGTTAATTATTTTTATGTATACTTAATTTAGTATTTATATTATCAAATTTAATTTCAATTCCTTGATCAATAGATTCTACAAATATTAAATCATCTGCTAAAGTTTCATTTACTATATAGTCTCTATTTTCAAAAATAGCTTTTTCAATGATATTATCCTTCTGAATTTTTAAAATAATTTTATCTGTTACTAATAAGCCAATTTCTTTTCTATGATTTTGAATTCTGTTTACTAGCTCCCGAGCTATTCCTTCATTTATTAACTCTTTGTTTAGAGTAACGTCTAATGCAACTGTTAGCTTGTCCTCTGAGGCAACTAACCACCCTTCAATATCTTCAGAAACTACATCAAAATCTAATGCCTCCAGAGCAATTCGTTTAGAATTAATATTTAAGTGAATTTGTTCGCCGTTTTCTATTGTACTGATTTCTTTCTCCCCAAACTTTTTGATTTGTATTAGAGCTTCAGATAATAAGTTTCCTAATTTAGGCCCTAAGCTCTTAAAATTAGGTTTCACTTTTTTAACTAATATTCCCGAAGAAGAACCTATAAGGTCAATTTCTTTAACATTTACTTCTGATTTAATTAAATCAGAAATTTCTTCAAACTCTAATTTTTCGGCTGAAGAAGAAAAAGGGATCATTACTTTTGAAAGAGGCTGACGCACCTTAATTTTTTCTTTTTTCCTTAGAGATAAAATTAAGGAACATATTGTTTGTGCTTTTCTTATTTTATTTTGTAAGTCAGGATCTATGAATTCACTTTTTGAATTAGGAAAATTCGCATGATGAACTGAATCAAATGAATTAAAATTAGTATTTGAAATCAAATCAGAATATAACCGATCCATAAAAAATGGAGCAATTGGGGAAGATATTTTAGCTAACTCTATTAAACATGTAAATAAAGTTTGGTAGGCACAAATTTTATCTTTTTCATAAGACCCTTTCCAAAACCTTCTTCTAGAAAGTCTAACATACCAATTGCTGAGATATAATTGTGTAAATTTTGAAATTGATCTTGCTGCTTTAGTTGGCTCGTAATGACAATAATAATTATCAACTTCAACAATTAAAGAATTTAGTTCGGAAATTATCCATCTATCCAATTCAGGCTTTTCAGAATTATGAATCTCTTTTTCACTAAACTTAAAATTATCTATGTTAGAATAAAGAGAGAAAAAAGAATAAATATTGTATAGTGTACCAAAAAATTTGCGCTTACTTTCTTCAATTCCGTCAAGATCAAATTTTAGATTATCCCAGGGATTAGCATTGCTTATCATATACCATCTTGTGGCATCTGGGCCAAATTCTTCTATAGTCTTAAATGGGTCTACTGCATTCCCTAGTCGTTTGGACATTTTTTGACCATTTTTATCTAAAACAAGACCGTTTGAGATTACATTTTTATAGGAAATTGACTCAAAAACGAGTGAACTAATAGCGTGTAAGGTATAAAACCAGCCTCTAGTTTGGTCTACTCCTTCAGCAATGTAATCAGCAGGAAAGGCGATATTGTCATCGATCATTTCTCTGTTTTCAAATGGATAATGCCATTGTGCATATGGCATAGCCCCTGAGTCAAACCAAACATCAATTAAATCAGGTTCACGATACATTCGTTTTTTATTTTTTGAGGATAGAATTATCTCATCTACAATATTTTTATGAAGATCAATTTTCTCATAATTTAGATCACTCATATCGTTAATCTGAAAAGAATCAAATGGGTCCGCTTCCATAAAGCCCAGTTTTATAGACTTGGCAATTTCTCTTTTTAATTCTTCAATAGATCCAATAATTATAGTGTCTTTTGAATCCTTGGTTCTCCAAATTGGAAGAGGAATACCCCAAAATCTTGATCTTGAAAGATTCCAATCATTGGCATTAGAAAGCCAATTGCCAAATCTCCCCTCTCCAGTAGATTTAGGCTTCCAATTAATAGATTGGTTTAGTTTAGTTAATAGACTTTTCTTTTCCGTTACTTTAATAAACCAAGAATCTAATGGGTAATATAATATTGGTTTATCAGTTCTCCAACAGTTGGGGTAAGTGTGAACGTGTTTTTCTACTTTAAATGCTTTATTTTCTTCCTTTAGTTTTATAGCAATTTCAACATCTACAGATCTTTCAGGAATTTTTTCTTTATTGCTGTAGTACTCATTTTTAACATATTTTCCTCCTAGACTTCCTAGTTCAGTTCGAAATTTTCCCTGTAAATCAACTAAAGGGACTAACTGCTGATTCTCATCATATATTAACATGGGAGGAACTTCAGGATTAGCCTCTTTAGCGGCTTTTGCATCGTCTGCTCCAAATGTTGGCGCCGTATGAACAATACCTGTACCCTCCTCTGTAGTTACAAAATCGCCTGCAATAACCCTGAAAGCATTTTCAGGATTTTCATAAGGGAGCGGAGCTTCATCCCATAGTTGTTCATATTTAATTCCAATTAATTCACTGCCTTTAAATGTCTGTTTAAAAAAATAAGGGATTTTATTTTTAGAATTTAATTTAAGCTTTGATTCGTTTTCAACTTGAATAAATGGACCTAAAAAAACCTTTAACACCAAATCTTCAGCTAAAATTACATGAATTGGTTTTTTGGTGTATTGATTAAAAGTAGAAACAAGCACATATTTAACATTATTTCCTACAGTTAGAGCGGTATTAGAAGGCAAGGTCCATGGAGTAGTAGTCCATGCCAAAAAATAAACGTCATCAAGTTTTTTTATTGAATTTGGCAAAGTGTTATTAATAGCTTTAAATTGAGCTGTTACAGTAGTATCTGTCACGTTCTGATATGTCCCAGGCTGATTTAATTCGTGGGAACTTAATCCGGTTCCTGCTTTAGGTGAATATGGTTGGATAGTATAACCTTTATATATTAAACCTTTATCAAAAAGGTTTTTTAATAGCCACCAAACGGACTCGATATATTTTGACTTATATGTGATATAGGGGTTTTCCATATCAACCCAATAACCCATTTTTTTTGTTAAATTATTCCAGATATCAGTATAACGCATTACAGCTTTTTTACAAGCGTTATTATATTCCTCAATAGTTATAGATTTTCCAATATCTTCTTTAGTAATTCCCAGTTCTTTTTCAACACTTAATTCAATTGGAAGGCCATGTGTGTCCCAGCCTGCTTTTCTGGTTACCTCAAAGCCTTTTAATGTTTTATATCGACAGAAAATATCTTTTATAGTTCTAGCCATGACATGATGAATTCCAGGCATGCCATTTGCAGAAGGAGGGCCTTCATAAAAAATATATTTTGGACACCCTTCTCTAAGAGCTATACTTTTTTCAAAAGATTGATTAGAATCCCAATCTTTTAAAATTTCTTTCGCAATTTGCGAAAGATTTAAACTTTTATATTCTTTAAAAGGCATTTATTTAAATGAAATTTTGATAGAAACGAAAGTAACCATTTTAGATGAAATTTTTTAGAACTTATGCTCTAAAACAATATTTAAATTTCTTCCAGGAGATGATATTCCAGAAGCAAACTCTCTATAATGGATGTCAAATATATTATCAAAGATTAAAGTAGCTTTTAAATTATTTGAAATTTCATAAGAAGAAGAGAGCTTAAAAATTCCCCAAGAGGGCATGCCATAATAATTAGGTTCTTTGCTATTATAACCTAATAAAGGAGTTTCTTCAAGCCCATCCTCTCCACCATAACTATAATCCTCAGGATTTTTATATCCTGAAAACTTGTAAGATAATTGGGTTCTAAATTTGGAGCCAACCCATTTTAAATAAAAAGAACCAAATAAAGGAGATATTGAGGGCAAAGGATTAGAACTGTTAACACTACCCCCTTTAGTAAATGTAATGTTGCTTTTGAAAACTAAATTGTTAAGGATTGTGGCTTCTGAATCAAAGGAAAAACCATATATGTATGCTCTTCCAGAATTAATATTTGCAATGGTTTTTACTTCCTCAGAATTATATAAAATTGTTGCAGGATTTTGCGTTGTTGTATCGTTCAGAATTTCAAAATAATCTCTAATAATATGATCAGTAAGATGAGTATAATAGAGATTAACTAAAAAAACAGTTTTTTTAGTATTAAAAAATTTTGCAAAACCTAATTCAGAGTTGTAAGCATATTCTGGTTTTAATTGCTGATTTGGAACTGAAAGAAGCCCTCTGTTTTCTCTGATTTTACCCATATCATCAATGTTTGGAGATCTGAAACCACTGGAAAAGTTAGCACTTATTTGCCAATCATTATTTGATCTATAAACATATCCAAGACTCCCTGTTAATGAGGAATTTTGTGTTTTGATTCTATTTAAATTAGCATCAATTAAAGCTTCTTCTAACCAGCGAGCATTTAGCCATGTATATGTATATCTCATGCCAAAATTAAAATTTGCCTTGTTTGAAAGGTCTTTTCTAAATTCATAATAGGATGCTGCCGTACTATAATTGCTTCCATCACTTGGATATCTAGTTGGAATTTTAAACGTTGAATTAGCTTTATTAATATTAGAAATAGAGTTGTTTTGTTTTGTTAGAGAGGTTCCGTATGCAGTTGAATGGACATTATTGTAAGTATATTCAAAACCATAAGAAAAAGAAGAAGGACCGCCTTCTCCTCTAACAAAATCAGCATTTATAGAAAAAACTTCTACATCTTCTATTTGTGAGTTCAAGTCAAGAGATTGATATTTCCTACTATGTCTAGATTCATTAATTTTTTGAAAGGCAGCAACTATAGTCCCTTTATTTAACCAGTTATTATTTTTTAAAAAATTATAAGAAGTTGACAAAAGTGTTCTTTTCTGAGGGCCATAGTACCATTGAGAATATTTGAGATCTTCAGAGGAATTATATTCATTTAGTTTGTCATAACGATCTATATTTGATGAATTAGAATGCTGTAGGTTAAAAATTAGATTGGAACTTTCAGACACTCTAAAATTAAATTTTTGCAATAAATCAAATTGAGAGTAAGCCGTATTTTTTTGAATGTTAGGGGTGTTATTTAAAACGGTCGTAGTATTAAATTTTTCTTTACTAAGAGTGAATTTATTTAACCCCCAATCTTTAAAACCATGAGCTCTGTTTTTCCCCATAACAATATCCCCAAAATCAGAATAAGAGAAACTTGTAAAACTTGCCCATTTTTCCTTACTATATTCAAAATTTAGATTACTGATAAGATGATTTAGAGCAGTATTATAAGACTCCAATCCTTTAATAGTCCATTTCTTTTCATTATTAATTTTAGGTTTTATTGTATAAAAATGAACTACCCCGCCAAGAGCATCGGACCCGTATCCTACAGAGGATGGACCAAAAATAACTTCAGTTCTTTCAAGAATATTGGGGTCTATTGTAATAGCATTTTGAAGATGGCCAGACCTATATACGGCATTATTCATTCTAACACCATCAACTACAAGCAAAACTCTATTAGCTTCAAATCCTCTAATAACCGGACTGCCTCCTCCCCCCTGAGTTTTTTGAATTCTAACTCCTCCGCCATAGTATAATAAATCTGCTGAGGTTTGAGGGAGATCCATCTCAGTCTTTTTTGGTGTTATTAGAGCTACCTTTTTCGAAATTTTTGTTCTAGCCTCTTTATTTCTACCAACAGATAAAATAATTTCTGATAATTTTTGAGCATTAGGATTTAGATAAATGATTGTTTTCGATGATGATTTTGGGATTTTATCTATTTGAATTTTAAATTTTTCATATGCAATATGACTAAAAATGATGGTGTCAGATTTTTGAAAATCAGAATAATCTACATTACCCTCACTGTCTGATAAAACCGTATGAGATTTTTGACTATTATAGACAGAGACGTCAGGAATAATAGATTTTTCTTTGGAGTCTTTAATAATCAGTTTTTGTGAAAAACTGTTTAAAGAAAAAAAGAGAAAAACAAATAATAAAATTTTATTTTCTTTTAAAAAGGTCATACATAATATTAAGCGAATTAGGCCTTCTAAAATCTTCTAAATGTATTTGCATATATTTTATTAAAAACTCTAATAATTCTTTTCTTTCCATAGAAGAACTAATTGTATGATCATTTCTATCAAAATTTGTGCCTAAAAACTCTTTAAAGTAAGCTATTGCTTTGCCAGCCCTGGAATTATCCTTATTAATAGAGTTAGTAAATGTCCCATTTAACATATCAAATCCTTTTAAATTTATCTTGCTTTTATCGGGAGAAATTCCTAAAAACTTTAAAAATTTTATTATAAAATGGATATGAAAATTAATATAGCTTGATGAAGAGTCAAACCACATCATTGAATTTTTTATAAAAAAATAAAGATCTTCATTTTTTTCCTCTTCTTTAATACTCTTAGATAATATCTCAGATAAAAATAAGGCGATAGAGTTCTTATAAATATCAAAAGGAATTGTTTGATAAGGATGTAAAATCTTAGCAGATCGAAGATTTTCTATATTTCCATTATTTTTATGATTAGCATCTATTTCTAGAATAGTCAGAGGCTGGAATAGCCCCACATTTAAAGAGCTTTTCCTTCTTGATCTTATCCCTTTTATCAAGTAAGATTTAATCCCCTCTCTAAGGGTAAAACATTTTACTATAAGACTACTTTCAGAATATTTTATGGAACTTAAAGCTATGGCTTCAGTTGATATTAACATTTTGGAAATTTAACTTTAAGTAAAATTAAACAACTCCTTGAGCAAGCATTGCATCAGCAACTTTTATAAATCCAGCAATATTAGCGCCTTTCTCATAATTCACATATCCTTTTTCTAACCCATGAGTTATACATGAGTTATGAATATCTAACATAATGTCTTTTAATTTATTATCAACTTCCTCCCTTGTCCAGCTATATCGTAATGAATTTTGAGCCATTTCTAGACCTGAGACTGCTACTCCTCCAGCATTAGATGCTTTTCCAGGGGCGAATAATATTTTATGTTTTCTAAAAACAGAAATGGCCTCAGGAGTACAGGGCATATTAGCTCCTTCACTAACGCAGATACAGCCATTCTTAACTAATGTTTTAGCATCATTAACAGCAAGTTCATTTTGAGTAGCACAAGGCAGAGCAATATCACAAGGGATCTGCCAAGGTGTTTTATTTTTATAGAATTTTGCTTTAGGAAATTTTTTAACATATTCAGAAATCCTTCCTCTTTTGTTATTTTTTAGATCCATTACATAGTTTAATTTTTCAGTATTTATTCCATCAGAATCATGAATAAAACCAGAAGAATCGGAGAGTGTAACAACTTTTGCGGAAAGTTGATTACATTTTTCAGCTGCAAATTGCGCAACATTTCCAGAGCCTGAAATAACAACTGTTTTACCTTTTGCTGAATTTTTTACATGATTTAACATGTTTTCAGCAAAATATACAGTCCCATAACCGGTAGCTTCTGGACGGATTAATGAGCCTCCCCATGACAATCCTTTTCCTGTTAAAACTCCAGAAAATTCTTTTTTTAATTTTTTATATTGACCAAACATATACCCAATTTCTCTTCCTCCAACCCCTATGTCTCCAGCGGGAACATCAGTATTAGGGCCAATATATCTAAAAAGCTCTGTCATAAAACTTTGACAAAATCTCATTACTTCACCATCACTTTTACCTTTTGGATCAAAATCAGAACCGCCTTTCCCCCCACCCATAGGAAGAGTGGTTAAACTGTTTTTAAAAACTTGTTCAAAAGCCAAAAATTTTAAAATACTTAGATTCACCGATGGATGAAACCTTAACCCACCTTTATATGGGCCAATAGCTGAATTCATTTGAACACGATAACCTCTATTTACTTGGATTTCTCCTTTATCATCTACCCAATTAACTCTAAACATAAGGACCCTTTCAGGCTCAACCATCCTCATTAAAATATTTTTACCATGGTATATTTTTTGAGAGACAATATAAGGGATTACAGTTTCAGAAACCTCTCTAACAGCTTGCATAAACTCAGGCTCATGAGAATTTCTTTGTTCTATTTCTGAAATGAAATTTTCAATATCTTTTTTCATAGAATTTTTTTTAGAAAAAAAGCATTTAGTCTATGTCTCAAAGTTAAACAATTAACTTGAAATAATTTTAATTCATCTAATTGCCTGATTAAGATCTGAGATTAGATCTTCGACATCTTCAATGCCTACGCTTAACCTGATAAGAGAGTCGACAAGCCCTGAAAGTTCTCTTTCTTTTTTTGGAATGGATGCGTGTGTCATTGATGCCGGGTGACAAGAAAGACTTTCTACCCCGCCTAAAGACTCTGCTAAAGTAAATAGATTTAAATTTTCTATTATTTTGATAGCCTTTTTATAACTATTCCCATTAGTTGTAAAAGAAATCATAGCTCCGAAATCAGACATTTGATTTTTGGCTATTTGATGATTAGGATGCGTTTTAAGCCCAGGCCAAAACACCTTATCTATTTTAGAATGATTAGTTAAAAAAATTGCAATTTTTTTTGCATTTTCACAATGTCTTTTCATTCGAACATGTAGAGTTTTTATCCCTCTTAAGGTCAAAAAGCTGTCCATTGGACCACAGATTGCTCCACTTGCATTTTGAATAAAATGAAGCTTTTCAGCTAATTGGCTATCCTTCACTACTAGAGCTCCTAGAACTACATCACTATGTCCAGCCAAGTATTTTGTTGCTGAATGCATTACAATATCTGCTCCTAAATCTAGAGGCTGTTGTAAAAAAGGGGTGGCGAAAGTATTATCAACTGCTAAAAGAAGTTTATTGTCCTTAGCTATTTTGCTTAAGGCTTTAATATCAATAATATTCATCATAGGATTTGTAGGTGTTTCAACCCAAATCATTTTAGTTTTAGAGTTAATAAGCTTTTTTAATGAAGCTAGATCAGTCATTTCAGTAAAATGAAACTTAATCCCAAAATTTTCAAAAACTTTTGTAAATAACCTATATGATCCTCCATAAAGATTATTAGTAGAGATAACTTCGTCTCCAGTTTTAAAAAGCTTTAAAACTGCATCTATGGCTGCTAGCCCTGATCCAAAAGCTAAACCATGCTTTCCATTTTCAATACTAGCTAGGGAGTTTTCAAGTGCTTTTCTAGTAGGATTACTTGTTCTACTATATTCAAACCCTTCGTGAACACCTGGGCTGGATTGAGAATATGTAGATGTTTGATAAATAGGAGTCATTACTGCCCCGTATCCTTTCTCAGGAATTTGGCCTCCATGAATAGTCTTTGTATTAAATTTTATTTTATGTTTTCCCATTTAAATCAATATTATTAATCAAATATAAATTATCTAAAAAGAATCTGAAGTATTTAAGTATATTTAAAAATAGAAATTCTTATTAAAATCTAGAATCATGATTATGTTTATTAAAAAAACAACTATTTTATTTTTTTTCTTATTTCTTATCCCTTTAATAATCTTTTCTCAAAAATCAAAGGATACGGAAATATGGGAGCCAAAACCCAATGAAGTCTATTCATCATCAGATTCATTGCCTCCAGATGATGCTATTATTTTGTTTGATGGATTGAATCTCTCCAAGTGGAAAGCTAAGTGGTCAGACAAGGATAGTGGCTGGCAAATAAATGATGATGACTCTGTTACTGTTATTTTTGATGGTTCGGGGGGAATTGAAACTAAAGAAAATTTTGGATCAGTTCAATTACATATAGAATGGAAAACAAGTGAAGACACATCCCATAAAAATCAAAGCAGATCAAATAGCGGTGTGTTTTTGCAAAACAGATATGAAATTCAGATTCTAGACAGCTATAAATCTCCAACATACGTAAATGGACAAGCAGGGTCAGTATATAAGCAATACATACCATTGGTTAATGCCTCTAGAAAACCTGGTGAATGGCAATCTTATGATATTATATTTGATGCCCCAAAGTTTGATTCAGATCAGAACAAAATTCAATCGGGCTACTTTACAGTTTTTCATAATGGGATACTCATTCATAATCATGTTGAAATTTTAGGTACAACTGAAAATGTTGGACCACCAAAAAACATTGCACATGGTGATGGCCCAATTTCTCTTCAAAATCACTGCTGTTCGCAAGTTTCTTTTAGAAATATTTGGGTTCGTAAATTGTAATCTGGATTTAAATAATTCTTTCTTAAATTTGTACATGCTTCACTCAATGACTGGCTTTGGAAATGCATCATTCGATTCAGAGTTTGGAAAAATCTCTTTAGATATAAAATCTTTAAATAGTAAAACGTTAGACCTTAATTATAACTTAAATCCAATATTTAGAAATATTGAGAATGATATTAGAGGAATTTTAGTTAATTTTTTAAAAAGAGGAAAAGTAGATCTTAAAATTAACTTTAAAATTTCAGAGGTCCCCTTTAAATCTCAATTAAACCATAAGGTTATACGCGCTTATATAAAAGACTTAAAAAAGATAACACCAGCAAATGATTTAGAGCTATTAAAAATTGCTATTAAATTGCCGGATTCTGTTTCTAATAATAATATTGTTTTAAACAAGAAATTATATAATAAACTTGTTTCATTAGTTAAAATTGCTGTAAAGGAGCTAGTAGATTTTAGAATTAAGGAAGGAAATTCTTTGAAGAGAGACCTTTTAACTAATATAGAATCAATACAAGAAAAGCTTATGAAAATTGAAAAATTAGCCCCAAAAAGGATTCAGTTAGTAAAAGAAAAGATTAAAAAGAAATTATCAGACTTAGAAAGAGAAATAGATCTTAATAGATTTGAACAGGAATTAATTTATTATTTAGAAAAGATTGATATAAATGAAGAGCTGGTTAGATTAAAAAATCATTTAATTTTTTTCAAAAAAACAGTTAATGAGAAACAAATAGAAAAAGGAAAAAAGCTGAGTTTTATCAGCCAGGAAATAGGGAGAGAGATTAATACAATTGGATCAAAATCGAACTATTTATTAATGCAAAAAATTGTAGTTGAAATGAAAAATGAATTGGAAAAAATAAAAGAACAGCTTTTAAACGTTTTATAATGTCTAAGGGAAAATGTATTATTCTTTGTGCTCCGTCTGGAAGTGGTAAAACAACATTGGTTAGGCACTTGCTAGATCAACGTGATCTGAATTTAACTTTTTCAATTTCAGCAACGACTAGGAAAACAAGAAAGGATGAACAAAATGGAAAGGATTACCATTTCTTTAATATTGTAGAATTTATGGAAAAAATTGATAATGAACATTTTTTAGAATATGAAGAAGTGTATAGTGGAGTTTTTTATGGGACACTTAAAGATTCTGTAGAAGCGTTATTAGAAGACCATAATGTAATTTTTGATATAGATGTTGAGGGCGGAATTAAATTGAAAAGAATATACAAAGAGGATGCTCTTGCTGTTTTTGTAAAACCACCAAGCATTCAAGAATTAAGCAATAGACTTTATTCTAGAAATAAGGACTCAAAGGAATCTATAGATATACGATTAGCAAAGGCTAAAATAGAATTATTAAAAGAAAAAGATTTTGATGAAATTATAATTAATGATAATTTAAAATCTGCAGAAGAACTTGTATATAATCTAGTTAGAGAATTTTTATATAATTAATGAAAAAGAAAGGCTTATTTTTTGGAACATTTGATCCATTACATATCGGACATGTTTCAATAGCGAGATATTTTATAAAAAAATTAAATTTAGATGAATTATGGCTAGTTGTTACCCCTTTAAACCCCTTTAAAAAAACACAAAATATTTCAAATGAATTAAAAAGGCTAGAAATGGTAAAAAGCTTTTGCTTTAATCAAAAAAAAATAATTTGTTCTAGCATAGAGTTTAAACTATCTAAACCAAATTATACAGCTGATACTCTTAGTTTTATTGTAAAGGAGAATCCAAAAGCAAAGTTTTTTGTGATTTTGGGAGAGGATAATTTGAATACTTTACATTTATGGAAGGATTGCGAAAAAATTTTAGAACATCCAATTTGTGTATACCCAAGAAAAAATTTAAAAAAAGGATCGAATAACTTAATAAACCATAAAATGGTTAGAGTATATGATGCTCCGCTGATGGAAATCTCATCTACATTAATAAGAGATTTAATAAGAAAAAATAAGTCCATTAAAGATTTAGTTCCTGAAGAGATATTTGCTAAAATGGATATAACGTAATTTTTCAGCTTTTTATCTTCTTAAATTTTTAACCAATTGTTAACAATTTGAATGATTTTTTTTATTCAAATTGCACCCCCTTAGTTTAATGAGTAATTTTAATATTATGGAAAACAATAATAAAGTGGATATTAAAGCAATTAATGAAAAAATTAAAAAAGAAAGTTCTTTTATTGACTTACTGATTTTAGAGATTAATAAAGTTATAATAGGGCAACAACATATGATAGAAAGACTACTAATAGGTCTTTTGGGTCAAGGACATATTTTATTAGAGGGAGTTCCTGGATTAGCAAAAACTCTTGCAATCAATTCATTAAGCAAAGCGGTAAAAGGCAGTTTTAGCAGAATACAATTTACACCTGACCTTCTTCCTGCAGATGTTGTTGGAACAATGATTTACAATATGAAAGAAAATGATTTTTCCATAAAAAAAGGCCCTGTTTTTGCAAACTTTATTTTAGCAGATGAGATTAATAGAGCTCCAGCAAAAGTACAGTCAGCGTTACTTGAAGCAATGCAAGAAAAACAGGTTACAATTGGAGATAAAACATTTAAATTAGATCCTCCTTTTTTGGTTATGGCTACACAAAACCCTGTTGAGCAAGAAGGAACTTATCCTCTTCCAGAAGCTCAAGTAGATAGATTTATGTTAAAAACGGTTATTGATTATCCAAATATTAAGGATGAACAACAAATTGTAAGAACAAATATTAACAATAGTTTTGGTGATATAAAACCAGTTGTAACAATTAAACAAATTATTAAAGCTCAGGATTCTGTTAGGGCAGTATATATGGACGAAAAAATTGAAAAATATATTCTTGATTTAATTTTTGCTACAAGATATCCTGAAAAATATGGATTAGATGACCTAAAATCATTTATAAACTTTGGCGCTTCTCCAAGAGGAAGTATAAATTTAGCAAACGCATCTAGATGTTATGCGTTTATAAAAAGAAGGGGTTATGTAATTCCTGAGGATGTTAGGGCTGTTATACATGATGTTTTAAGACATAGAATAGGATTAACTTATGAAGCTGAAGCAGAAAACATAACAGCTGAGGATATTATCAATAAAATAGTTAATAAGGTTGAAGTCCCATAATCACTGATAGATATCCTTAATTTTCATCGTAATAATAATTTAAATTTTATTAGTGGAAACAAAAGAACTTTTAAAAAAAGTAAGGAAAATTGAAATTAAGACAAGAAGGCTAAGCAATAATATTTTTGGAGGAGAGTATCATAGTGCCTTTAAGGGGAGAGGGATGACTTTTAGTGAAGTTAGAAATTATCAATTTGGAGATGATGTTCGTACAATTGATTGGAATGTAACGGCAAGGTATAATGAGCCTTTTATAAAAGTTTTTGAAGAAGAAAGAGAATTAACTCTCATGTTACTTGTTGACATAAGCGGATCTGAATTATTTGGGACAGATAATGCTTTGAAGAAAAATATTGTAACAGAAATTTCGGCAACCCTAGCTTTTTCAGCACTTCAAAACAATGATAAGGTAGGATTAATCCTTTTTTCTGAGAACATTGAATTATACATCCCTCCAAGTAAAGGAAAAACACATGTTTTAAGAATTATTAGGGAGTTAATTGAATTTAAGCCTTCTAGTAAAAAAACAAATATTTCTAAAGCTTTAGAGTTTTTAATAGGGGTGATTAAAAAGAAGTCAATTGCTTTTATTTTATCCGATTTTATAGCTGATAATTATGAGAAGACGTTAAAAATAGCTGCTAATAAACATGATGTCACAGGAATAAGAATTTATGATAAAATGGAAGAAAGAATTCCTAATTTAGGGATTGTTCCAATGTATGACCAAGAGACAGAAGAAATAAAATTAATTGACACTTCATCCTCAACTCTACGTGAAAAATACGAGTCTTTTAATATGAATAATTATAATAGGTTTAGCCAATTATTTACAAAAAATGGAGCAGGTATTTTAAGCTGTAGAACTGATCAAAGCTATGTAAAAAAATTACTTAATTATTTTAAAACTCGTGGATAAAATTAATACAATTCTTCTTGTTTTTCTTTGTGTAAGTTTTCAAATTTTTTCACAACAAAACCCAGTATTGATTTCAGAAGTTGATACAACTAATATTAAGGTTGGTGAACAAATTAATTATAAAATTCAAATAAATTTAGATACAATTGTAGATGTTAAATGGGGAGAAAACAAGTTTTCATCTCCATTTGAAATAATAGAGGAATTTGAAATTGACACAATAAATGGAGAAACTATAAAATTTGTAAAAAATTTTTCAATCACAAGCTTTGAGCCAGGAGTTTTCTTGTTAAAGCCTCCTAAAATATTAGTTGATAATATTCTACAACATTCCGACTCTATATTAATCGAGGTTTTAAATGTAAAAGTAGATACAGTAAGTAAAATTTTTTTTGACATTAAGAACATTATAGCAGTTAAGAAAAACAATGATGGTTGGTGGAAAATATATTTAGCTATAATAGGAATATTTATTCTGATTTATTTAGGCTATAGGCTTTATCTGAAAATATTAAATTCCAATAAAGAAGAAGAAAAATTACCCATTCCGATAGAAAAAGCAATTACTGCATTAAAACTTTTAGAGGCAAAAAACCTCAGAGAACAATTAGACTACAAAGATTATTATTCTAAGCTTACAGATATTGTAAAGAATTATTTAGAAGAGGATGTCAGTTTAGATGCCTTAGAAAGTACAACAGATGAATTGATTAACAAGTTAGAGCTATTGAAAGATTCAGGCAAACTCTCATTAAATCAAGAAACTATAGAAAAATTTAAAAGTGTATTAAAAACAGCAGATTTAGTAAAGTTTGCTAAATCAAATCCAGGAGTTGAAATGGCATCTCATGATAAAAAGATTTTAGAAAAAGTCCTCTTAGACACTAAGGATGCAATACCTGAACCAACTGAGGAAGAATTGTTAAAAAGCAAAGAATATTTAGAAATGATAAAAAAAGAAAAGAGAAAAAAAATTGTAAAAAAAGTTTTTTTAGGACTTTTATTCTCAATCATAATAACTTTTATTTTGTCTATTTCTGTTTTTGGATGGAAAAATGTTTCCGATACATTAATTGGGACGCCAACGAAATCAATTTTAAATAAGACCTGGGTAGAGAGCACTTATGGCGCGCATCCAATTATAATTTCAACACCAAATGTTTTAAAAAGAAATATATCAGAGGGAATAAATCAAATTTTTCAATGGGGCTCTATTGAAGAGACAGTTTTTATTTCTATTAATATTATTTCAGACAATGAAAAGACTGATCAACAGGATATACAATCAGTAATTGATGAATTGATTTTAGAATTAAAGGATAAAGGAGCTGCAAATATTTTGACCAAACAACAAAGTATTTTTATAGATCAAGGCCAGCCTGCATTTAAAATGTTTGGTTCATTTGACTATTTAGATCAAGATGGTAGCCAAATAAAAAAGGAATATGTTAGCTTAAAGTTTCAAGAAAATAATGGCAAGCAAAAAGTTTTAATGATTTTTAATAGGGATGATTCATATGCTAAACAAATAGCAGAAAAAGTAGAAAAGTCAATAATATTTAAAATTGAATAAAATGTTTGAAAATTTGACATTTAATAATCCTGAATTTTTATGGCTTTTAATTTTATTGCCATTTTTCTTCTTTTGGAACTATAATTTCAATAAGTTAAAATCATCATCGCTTAAGATTTCGTCTATTAAAGGGTTTAATTATAAAAGCATAAAAATTAAAATTTTACCAATTTTAGATGTTTTAAGATATATAGCTATTATAATGTTAATAGTTGCTATTTCAAGACCTCAAATTATAGATGTTTCAACTCAAACAAAAACAAGTAAGGGAATAGATATTGTTATTGCTGTTGATGTTTCATCGAGTATGTTGGCGCAAGATCTAAAACCAAACAGATTGGATGCCTTGAAGTCTGTAGCTAAAGAGTTTATAAATGACAGAGTTAGCGACAGGATAGGGATAGTAGTATATGCTGGAGAAAGCTATACAAAAACTCCTGTTACTTCTGATAAAGCAGTAATTGTTAGATCTTTAGATGAAATAAAATTTGATGGAATTATTGAAGACGGGACAGCAATTGGTATGGGTTTAGCTACGGCTGTAAACAGGTTAAAAGATAGCAAGGCTAAAAGTAAAGTAATTATATTGTTAACAGATGGAGTTAATAATGCAGGCTTTATAGATCCTAATACAGCTGCTGATCTTGCCTTATCTTTTGGAATAAAAACATATACAATAGGCTTAGGCAGCAATGGAAATGCATTAGCGCCAATTGCAATCAATCCAAATGGAACTTTTAGATTTGGATTAACAAAAGTTGAAATTGATGAAAAGTTATTAGAATCAATCGCAAAACAAACGGGAGGTCTTTATTTTAGAGCAACCGATAATGAAAAATTAAAGGATATATATCAAGAAATTAATAAGCTTGAAAAAACAGAAGTAGAAGAATTTAAATATTCAAATGCTCAAGAAATGTACAGGTTTTTTGTTTTAATATCTTTCTCACTTGTTTTTTTAGAGTGGGTACTCAGATCAAGTATTTTTAAAAGTTTTATTTAAATGTATCAGCTAGAAGAATCTATATATTTTTATTTTTTATTGGTAATCCCAGTATTAATTATTGGGTTCATTTCTTTAAATAGTTGGAAAAAGCGAATTCAAAAACAACATATTTCAATCCATTTATTTAAAGATTTAAGCCCTCAAGCTTCTCAATTTAAACCTAAACTAAAATTGGTTTTATTACTAATTGTATTTATGTTTCTTTCAATTGCGCTAGTTAATCCTAAGATTGGAACTCAACTTAAAACAGTTAAAAGAGAAGGAGTAGATATAGTTTTTGCTATAGATGTTTCTAAAAGTATGTTAGCTGAGGATATAGCACCAAATAGACTTGAAAAAGCTAAAAGGTTAGTTTCACAAACAATTAATGAGTTAAATTCTGATAGAGTAGGGATCATTGCTTATGCAGCATCTGCTTTGCCAATTTTACCGATAACTACTGATTATTCAACGGCACGAATGTTTTTACAAAGTTTGAATTCAGATATGCTTTCATCTCAAGGAACAGCCATAATAGAAGCTGTTAAATTAGCTAAAGATTATTATGATGATGAAAATCAGACAAATAGAGTCCTTTGTATTCTTTCAGATGGAGAGGATCATGAATTTGAAAATCAGGATATTCCTAGCATTGTTCAAGATATGGGAATAACTATTTTTACAATAGGACTAGGCAGTCTTAAGGGAGCCCCAATTCCTATAAAATCTAATGGGGTTATAGAGTCATATAAAAAGAATTCTGAAGGCGACGTTGTAATAACAAAGCTTGTGCCTGAACTTCTTCAAGAGATTGCACTCTCAAGTAATGGAATTTATATAAGCGGTGGGAATACCGAAGAAGTTGTGAATGAAGTTATTGAGAAACTAAAAGAAATGGATAAAAAGGAATTTGAATCAAAACAATATGTAGCTTATAAAGATCAGTTTCAGTGGTTTTTAGGGTTTGCTCTATTTTTTTTATGTTTGGAATTGTTTGTTTTTGAAAAGAAAACGTTTTGGATAGAAAAATTAAATTTATTTAATGAAAAAAATGTTTAGAATTCTTCTGTTTTTAATGATCTCATCAAATGTTGTATGTCAAGAAAAAGTTTTTGATAAAACATCAAATAATTTAACTCTTGACGGCAATGTAGAGTTCATAAATAAAAATTTAATTGAGGCAGAATCATTGTATAGAGAAGCGATCTCACAAGACTCATTAAACAATATAGCTTCTTATAATATGGCTAATTCATTTTATAAAAGTGGGCTTAATATGGAAGCAGTTAATGAATATAAGTCTTCAATTTTGAAAGCAAAAAATAAAGGAGATCTACATAGAGCTTATCATAATTTAGGAGATGTTTATATGCGCAATAAGGATTATCAAAATGCTGTTACTAGTTTTAAAAAAGCGCTACTTAACAATCCTTCTGATGATGAAACAAGATATAATTATGTATTGGCTAAGGAGTTACTTAAAAATGATCAAAAAAATAAAAACAAGAAGGATAAGAAGGATGACAAAAAAAATGATAAGAAAGATGACAAGAAGGATGACAAGAAAGATGACAAGAAGGATGACAAGAAAGATGACAGAAAGATAAGAAGGATGACAAGAAAGATGACAAAAAAAATGACAAGAAAGATGACAAAAAACAAAACAAACCTCAACCAAATAAAATTTCTCCTGAACAGTTAAAGAATCTTTTAAAGGCGATGAATAATGAAGAGAAAAAAGTTCAAGAAAAGGTTAATAAAAATAAAGTGAAAGGCGTTCCAGTAAAAAACAAAAAGGATTGGTAAAATAATGAGAATTAAGATTGCTTTTATATTATTATTTACTTGCGTAAATGTTTTTGCGCAAGATAAAGAGATTAGCTTTATAACAGAGCTTAGTAAAAAAACTTTAGGCATTAATGAAAACTTAAGAGTTGATTTTAAAATGAATCAGGATGGAGACAACTTTATTGCCCCTAGCTTTGAAGGATTTAGAGTTGTTGGAGGTCCCAATCAGTCTGTTAGTAATATGTGGGTAAATGGTAAAAGAACATTTTCTAAAATTTATTCATATTACTTATCTCCATTAAAGACTGGGAGTTTATCAATTGGTCAGGCAACAATTGAGATTGATAATAAGATTTATAAAACAATTCCAGTTAAAGTTAAAGTTTCAGAATCAGTAAGTATAAAAAAAGATCCAAATGACGCCTCCTATGTAGTAAATGAAAATTTACACCTAGTAGCAGAAATTTCTAATAATAAACCATATTTAAATCAAGGGTTTTCAGTAGTATATAAACTATATTTTAGTCCGCAAATTAATGTTACGAATGTAGGAGAAATTGATAGTCCAGAGTATAATGATTTTTGGTCCCATAATATTAAAATTCCTAGACTTCAGATTCAAAGGGGAACCTTTAAAGGAGATAATTATAATTATGTTATCTGGAAAAAAATAGTTTTATATCCACAAAAATCTGGGACATTGAGCATACTTCCGCTTACTTTAGATGTCTCTGTTGATGTTCCAACAAACAAAAGAGATTTTTTTGGAAACAGGATATATACTCAAGTACCTAAGACTGTTACTGCAGGTAAAAGAGAAATTAATGTTTTGAATTTGCCAGGAAATGCCCCTGAAAATTTTAATGGAGCGGTTGGAGATTTTAATATCGAACTTAGTACTACTAAAAAAGAATTAAACGCTTCAGAATCTTTACAAGCAACTTTAAAAGTTAGTGGCTCAGGAAATTTAAAATTATTTTCAATTCCTAGTTTGGTTACGCCTAGTTCCGTTGAAAAATATGATCCAGAATATAAGGAGAATGTTAAGACAAATATTACTGGAATGTATGGGAATATTTTAGACACTTATACCTTGGTTCCACAATTTAAGGGAAAGTATCCTATTTCTCCCGTCGAATTTGTATTTTTTGATCCAAAGACTAGAGAATATAAATCTGTCTTTTCAAATGAAATTATGATAGATGTTTTAGAAGGGCCTGCATCTTATTCTTCAGATAATTCAAAACAAGTTTTATCAAATAATGCTATAAATAATATTTCTTTATTGAAAAGCCAATTTAAGTTTATTAAAACTAAATCAAATCTAATTTCATTAGAACCTTATAATTTTATCTACTCCACTCTATTTTATTTAGTAATCATTCTTCCTTTTATAATGGTATTAGTAGTTATTATTTTTTTTAAGTCTAAGAAGAGTTCAGATTTGGATATAGAAGGCTATAAATCTAGAAGAGCTAATAAATTGGCCAAAAAATATTTATCAGAAGCTAAAAAAAGTTTACAGAAGAAAGATGTGTTTTATGTTGCTTTAGAAAAAGCATTGCATAATTTCTTAAAATCAAAACTTTCAATTGAAACTTCTGATTATAGTAAAGAAAAAATTAAAAGGTTATTATTAAATAAAAATATTCAAAACGAATCTGTTGATTTGTTTATAATATTAATTGAAAACTGTGAATTTGCTAGATACACTCCAACATCAAATGTTGGTATAAATAATGATTATGAGAATGCTGTAAAGGTAATAGCAGAAATCGATAAACAAATATAATAATGAAAAAAATTCTTTTATTAATTTATTTAATTTCTTCGGGATTCCTTTTCTCACAGTCTGAAAATGAAGAATATTTCAATTTAGGAATAGAATTATACAATAATGGCAATTATAATGAAGCCATTATTAAGTTTAAGGAAATAATTGAAAAAGGGGAACATTCAGAAAACTTATATTTCAATTTAGGCAATGCTTATTATAAAGTTAATGATATACCAAACAGTATATTTTATTATGAAAAAGCATTAAAATTAAATCCAAAAAATAACGATGTATTAAATAACTTAGCCTTTTCTAAAAACATGTTGATAGATAATATAGAAAATTTGCCTAAAAATCAAGTTTCAGAATTCCTAAATTCTATTTCAGAAACTTTAAATGTAAACCAGTGGTTAACTTTAGGAATTACATTTTTATATCTTTTTTTAATAACATTTATATTGTATTTTTTTAGCACTAAAAGCGCTTTAAAAAAGAATTATTTTATAGTTTTTTCTATATTATTTTTTCTTTTCTTCAGTTCTATTTTTGTTGGGCTAAATAAATTTGAAAAACAAAAATCTGATATTGAAGCAATAATCTTTGAGAATAAAATTGATTTTAGAACAGAGCCAAATTATAGAAGTGAGATTCTATTTAATTTACATGAAGGGACAAAAGTTGTTATAAAAGAGGAATTGAATGATTGGGCTTTAGTAGAAATTGCTGACGGGAATAAAGGATGGATAGAACTCCAATCAATTAAAAAAATTTATTGATTCTTTATCAGAATTAAGAATGCTTAATAACCAATTCCCTAGGTCAATAATCTGATTATATAAAAAAGAAGATTCAGCAAATGAATCATCAACTAAAAAAAGTGTAGAGTTTATATTTTCAAAAAACACACAGCAAACAGAAAGTATTAAGACAAATTTAATTACTCCAAAGAGACCTCCTAAAATCTTATTTATAAATCCTAGAAACACCATTTTAAGGATTTTAGTTAGAGCTTTTCCAACAAGTGAAATAAGTACAATTATTAGCAAAAAAGTAAAAGCAAATGAAGCTATTTTTAAATAATTTTCATCTACACTTTCAATTATTTCAGGAGATCTATTAGAAATAAAAGTAAGAGTAAAATCAGAAAATTTAATAGACCCATAAACGCCTAATAATAGAGCAATTATTGAAGAAAGCTCCATCACTAAACCTTTTAAATATCCACGGCTAAATCCAAAAACTAAAACACAAGTAATAAAAATATCTAAGTAATTCAACTTTTTTTTACAAATATAAGTATATTGTTTCCTTAGTAATACAGTTTTTATAATGCTTGATCAAAGAACAACGAAAACAAGATGGAATGAGTTGGTAAACTTTTTAAGTAAAAAATTTAATAATGGCCAAACCTTAGAAATGGAGGGGATAATATATTTAATAGGAATTCAAGAATTAGGAAAGACAGAACTCAGATTTAGAAAAGATCAAAAAATTGATCTTATGCACATTGCTATATGCAGGCTTTTAGAACCATTTGGTTATTACCAATTTGAGTATATAGATAAGTCGGGATGGCCACATTATAAAAATTTAATGAAGCTCCCAAATTTAAAATCAGGTGAACAGACTATTTTAATGAAAGAGGCTATCATAAATTATTTTATAAAAAAACAATTAATAGAATAGTTAAAACCTTATTTTTGTATTATAATTTTTATTCATGATATCTGAAATTGAAAAAAGAATTAAAGAGGCTTCTTCTTTTAAATCCAAAGATCCTAAGGAAATTGAAAAGTTTAGACTGAAGTTTTTAGGAAAGAAAGGCCATATAAGTTATTTCTTTTCTGAATTCAAAAAAGTTAAGGAGTCAGATAAAAAATCTTATGGGCTAGCAATAAATGAATTAAAAAAAATTACTATAGCAAAATTAGAAGAATCTAAAATCAAAGAAATTTCAAACGGAAAAACTAATTCAAAATTTGAAGACTTAACAAGACCAGTTTCAACATTTGAATTAGGGTCTAGACATCCTATATCAATAATTAGAGACAAAATAATAGACATTTTTTATAAAATTGGATTTAATATTTCTGAAGGACCAGAGATAGAAGATGATTGGCATAATTTTACTGCATTAAATCTGCCTGAACATCATCCAGCTAGAGACATGCAAGACACCTTTTTTATAAACAAAGACCCAGA
Organism: uncultured Bacteroidota bacterium; assembly: GCA_902511755.1. Taxonomy (GTDB): domain Bacteria; phylum Bacteroidota; class Bacteroidia; order Flavobacteriales; family Flavobacteriaceae; genus MAG-121220-bin8. The sequence continues at coordinate 59,070 of CABXGL010000002.1, forward strand.
CCTTTTATTAAGAACACATACTTCATCTGTTCAGATTCGTCATATGCAAAAGAATGACCCTCCGATTAGAACAATTTCACCAGGAAGAGTTTATAGAAATGAAGATATTTCAGCGAGGTCTAATTGTTTTTTTCATCAAATAGAAGGCCTATATATTGATAAAAATGTTTCCTTTTCTGATTTGAAACAAACTCTTGTTTTTTTTACTAAAGAACTTTTTGGAAAATCTAAAATAAGATTAAGACCATCGTATTTCCCTTTTACTGAACCTAGTGCTGAACTAGATATATACTGGGGATTAAATTCAGAAACGGATTATAGAATTACTAAAGGAACAGGATGGCTAGAAATTATGGGTTGTGGAATGGTAGATCCAAATGTTTTAGAAAACTGTAAGATTGACTCTAATGAATTTTCAGGATTTGCATTTGGAATGGGAATAGAAAGAATAACAATGTTATTATATCAAATAGATGATATTAGAATTCTTTATGAAAATGATAGTAGATTCTTAAGTCAGTTTAAGGATTCAATTTAGTTTGTAAGCAAGTAATCTAATACATTTTCTAGCATTCATTTTGTTGTATAAAATATTATAAGCTGTATTAATTATTTTAAATTCTATTTTGTTTTCAATTCCAATTTCATAAGCATTTTTTGTAGCATAATAACCTTCAGAAATCATAGACATCTCTGAAATTGCAGATTTTAATGAATATCCTTTGCCTATCATATTTCCTAAAGTTCTATTTCGACTAAATGTAGAATATGAAGTTACAAGTAAATCCCCTAAATATTCGGAATCATTGATATCTCTTTTTACTTTATAGATAGTTTTTATAAAATCTTTCATTTCTTTGACAGAATTACTTATCAATACGCTTTGAAAGTTATCTCCATAGCCCAAACCGTGAGAGATTCCAGCAACCAAAGCATAAATATTTTTTAACATGGCCGCATACTCAACACCTGTACTGTCTTTGGATAATTTTGCTTTAATAAAAGACGTCTCTAGAGACCCCCTCATTGATTCTCCAATTGGGCTGTTTTTACAACCAACAGTTAGGTAAGAAAGTTTTTCAAGAGCGACTTCTTCAGCATGACATGGACCTGAAATAATTCCTATTTTTGATAATGGGATATTATAATATTTATTAAGATGCTCACTAACTATTAAGTGTGATTCTGGGATTACACCTTTAATAGCAGTAAAAATAATTTTTTTATTTACTAATGTTTTAATTTTTTGTAATTCTGAATCTAAAAAAGGTGAGGGGATGGCCAAGATTATTATTGTTGAATTTATTACAACCTCTTCAATTGAAGAGCTAACTTTAATTTTTTTGGTATTAAAAACTACAGACCTTAAATAATTAGGGTTTCTATGAAAATTTTGAATATGTTCAACATTTTTAGGGTTTCTTACATACCAATTTATAGACTCGATGTTTTCAGATAAGATTTTAACGAGAGCTGTTCCCCAGCTACCTCCTCCTAATATTCCATATGAATGTTTCATAAAAAGATTAACAAAATTTTGGGATTTAAAAATAGAACAATAATTTAATTTTATAATGAATACGTTTCATAAAAATAGTTTAGGTTTTATTAGGCACCCTCTTTAAAGAGGGTGCCTTTTTAATTTATCCAGATAAACTTCCAAATTATAATTATCATTCCTAGGAAATAAAATCCTAAAACCCTTAAAAATTTTTTCAAACTAATGTTTGATTTTTTATGTAACGACCACCCAATTGTTAGAATTAAAACCGTTATTAGATTCAATAAATGAGTTGACATATAAAAAAGAAAATGGTTCTGTTCAAAAATAAATTTATTATTAGAATCCCAAAACAAGAATAAAAAATTAGATAAAAAAACAAATAGACCTATAATTAAAAAAATGTAATTAAATATCAAAGAGAATAATGTTATCCTAAGATCAAAGGTTTTAAATGATTTTTTTGAAAAAACACCTACAAGGGAGTTTAAAATAGCGCCTAGAGTGCTAATAATAACTATGTATTCCCAGTATAAGTATAATTTAAAAAAACCAGAAAAGAATAATTTAATGTCCATAGTTTGATATAGCATTTCAAATATACTTAGTTTATAGTAGGTATAATTAATAGTCGCTAGCTTTTAATAATTGTTTAGTATAAGGCATTGTTGGAGACTGGAATACTTTATCAGTTTCTCCATTTTCTTCAATTATTCCTTTATTAAGAATAATGACTCTATCAGACATGTATCTAATTACCGAAAGATCATGAGAAATAAATAAAAAAGTAAAAGAAAACTTATCCTTAAGAGAGTTAAGTAAGTTTAACACTTGTGCTTGAACTGACACATCTAATGCAGAAACACATTCATCACAAATAATGATTTTAGGGCTTAATGCCAAGGCTCTTGCAATAACTATTCTTTGCCTTTGTCCGCCTGAAAACTGATAAGGGTATTTTAAAAAATCATCTTTATTTAAGTCTACATGGTCTAAGAGCTCATGAACTTTAGAAATCCTTTCGTCTTTGTCTTTATAAAGATTGTGTGCTAGCATTGGTTCCATTATTGAAAATCCAATACTGGTTTGTGAATTTAATGAAGAAAAAGGGTCCTGAAATACGAGCTGGATATTTTTTCTAAATTCTTGTTGGTTATATTTTTTGATATTGGTATTATTAAATAAAATTTCCCCTTTTTCAAAATTATTTAGATTGAGAATCGATTTTGCAATAGTTGATTTGCCAGATCCAGATTCTCCAATTAAGCCAAGTGTCTCGCCCCTATATAAATTAAAATTGATATTGTTTAAAATCAGTTTTTTTTCATATGCAAAATGTAAATTTTTAACTTTTAAGATAGGATCTGAATTGTACATTTTCTTATGTTTTTTTGCTCTTTCTCTTTTTGATATCAAAGACTGTTTTTTTAGAATGTTATCAGAAGAAGGTAATCTTTTTGGTCTTACTTTTTTTGGAGGTCGTGCATTCAAAAGTATTTTAGTATATATGTTTTTAGGGGAATTAAAAATATGTTTACTATTTCCGCTCTCAATAATAGAACCTCTTTTTAGCACAATGATTTTATTTGCAATTTTAGAAACTAAATTCAGATCGTGAGAAACAAATATTATTCCCATTTTTGTTTTTTTTTGAATTTCTTTAAGAAGTGCAATAATTTCTTTTTTCACTATTCCATCAAGCGATGTGGTTGGTTCATCTGCTATTAGTATTTGGGGATTACACGCAATTGCTATTGCTATCATTATCCTTTGTTGTTGACCTCCACTAAGTTCATGGGGGTATTTATTAAAAACAGTTTCTGGGTCAGCTAATTTTACCATTTTAAGTAAATCTAAAACACGTTTTTTTGCTTTCATTTTATTTAAAATTTTATGCTTTAGAATGATTTCTAATACTTGCTTTCCACATTTCATACTAGGATTTAAAGAGCTCATAGGCTCTTGAAAGATTATAGAAATTTTAGATCCTCTTATTTTTTCAAATCCTTTATCTTTTAAGGATTCTATTCGTTCACCATTAAAAAAAATATGTCCACTTTTTTTAAATTTTTTTGAATTGAAAAGATTAATAATTGAAAAAGCGGTGAGAGATTTCCCGCTTCCAGATTCTCCGACAAAACCTAAAATCTCATTTTTTTTTAATTTAAAAGAAATGTTATCTAAAATGGAGATTCCGGAAATAGAAAGACTAAGATTTTTAATTACTAATAAGTTAGTCTCTTTCAAAATTAGGCGTTTAGCATTTTAAAAGCTTCTTTGATATAATCAAGAAAGTCTTTACTAAAGGTTTCATTTTCAGTTTTTTTATCATGACTTTTACCCAGACGAACAATCATTATATTATCTCTTGGAAAAACGATAACATATTGACCTAAGTGTCCTCTCATGCTAAAGAATTTCTTTTCCTTAAATTCACCTAGCCAAAATCCATACCCATATTCTGGGCTTGAGTCAAATCGTTTTGATGTAGATTTTTTTACAAAAGTAGAGTCCAACAATTTTTCTCCATTCCAGAAGCCATTGTCTTTATATAGTTTGCCAAATCTGGCAAAATCTCTAGCATTTGAATTAAAACAACAATACGCTTTTTCATTATTGGTTTTAATATTGTCAATTTGCCATAAAGCATTATTTTCAGCACCCATTGGATTCCAAAACCAATTATAAGCCAACTCAGATATTTTTTTTTGAGTTGCTTTTTCGATAGCCATTGCTAATAGCTGAGTGTCGGAACTCAAGTATTCAAAAGACTTACCAGGCTCTTTAATTATTGGCCTGGAAAGGATAAGTTTATTTAAGTTGCTTCCAACATATGCGCGGGCAGTAACCCCAAAAATATTAGTGTAGTTTTCAGTCCACTTCATCCCAGAAGACATACTAGACAAATCTCCAATAGTAAGCTTTGAGGCATAACCCTCATTATAGCCCTCAACATAGGAACTAACTTTGTCATCTAAACTATTAAAGTAGCCCTCTTGAATAGCTCTACCCATTATGGCATTCACTATACTTTTTGACATAGAAAAAGAATTGCTATAAGAGTTTTTATTATAACCATTATAATATTTCTCATGCCAGATAGAGTCATTTTTAATTATTAAAAAAGCAACAGTGCCAAATTCTTTATGAATAGACTTCAAACTAGTTGTTAATAAAGTTTGATTATAGTTTGCGTGTATAGGCCAAGTTTGAGGATTTTTACTTTTGGGAATCTCTATATTGTCAAAATATTTGTAATCTGTAATATCCGCTTCAGTTCTTTGGATTTTATAGATTGTTTTTGAAAGCTCTGACAAATAAAATAATTCAGAACGGAATTTATAACTAAAAAACAATAATAAAAGAACAATAATTATTCCAATTTTTTTCTTCATATTCAGCTAATTTATCAAAAATTTACAGATTATTTTTTAATTTTCAGCAACTTATATAGTCAGTGATATTTTAGCTATGCCATTAATAATTAAAGTATATAATAATCAAATCTTTATTTATTTTCATTAAAAGATAAAACATAAGATTTCAAATTTATTACAAGAATTAAACGTAAAAATATTTATTTTAAAAAATGGCTAAAAAAAAGGAAAAAATTACAAAAAATAGCATAAAATGGCTTTTTTTATCAAATTTAATGCAAAAAATGTTTATTTTATAAATTATTTATATATAGAATTTCATCTATTTTTAAAAAATAATATGTTAATAAAAGATATAGTCTCCAATATCTTTATTTTGTTTTACATTAGTTATTCTATACTAGGAATAATTGTATAATATATTATATAGTAAAAATGTTTAAAAAATTCTCTTTTAAAGCTCAAATATCTATCAGGTTTAGAATTTTTATTGCTATGACATCCCTTTTAGTTATCGCTTTTTCGGCAATTGCAATTGTTACCATTCCTCAATTTAAACAGCAATCTAATAAATATCATGAGCAGCGTTTAGAGCGCAAGAACTCTCAATTGCTTCGGGGTATTTCTTATATATTTCAAGAATCTACAATCGATCTTTCTGTTCAAAAATTAGATTCTATTTTTAAGGACAGAATTTTTGAAATTGCTGATGTTCAGAATGTTAATTTCAGTATTTACAACCTAGATGGAATTCTTTTAAATACTACTATACCTGATTCAATACAAACTTTTCTTAATGAATCTATTATTAATGAATTAAATAACAGCAACAACTTAAGTATAATTAAAAAAAATACAATCCAAAATGTGCAATATAGATCTTCATATTCACTTGTTTTAGATAATAAATCTAATCCTATTTGGATTTTAAACCTTCCTTATTATGACGACGATTCTTTAAATACTTATGAATTAGATTCCTTTATTATTGTTTTAGCTGAAGTATATTTATTTCTATTATTTATTGCTATTATTTTTTCATATTTAGTTTCAGTTTATATTACTAAACCACTTTCAGAAATTGGAAAAAAAATAAAAAGGACTAGACTAGACAAAACAAATAAAAAAATTCAAATTAAGGCTAGAAGTAAGGAAGTAAATATTTTAGTTGAGTCTTATAATAAAATGACAGAAAAACTAAATCAAAGTGTTGAGAAACTTTCAAAATCTAATAAAGAACAAGCTTGGAGAGAAATGGCGAAACAAGTTGCACATGAAATAAAAAATCCATTAACGCCCATGAGACTAACTGTCCAAAGTTTCCAAAAGAATTTTGATATAAATGATTCTAATATTGACAAAAAATTAGATGAATTTATTAAGACTTTAATTCAGCAAATCGATACCATGAGTACCATTGCATCCGCATTTTCAAATTTTGCAGAAATGCCTGCTCAGGAAGGGGAAAAAATAAATATCATTGAAATTACTAGACTTGCTTTAAAAATATTTAAAGAGAAGCATATTACTTTTAATTCGGAACATAATGATCTTCAAGTTAGTATTGATAGAACCCAAATGATTAGAATTGTAACAAATTTAATAAAGAACGCTGTTGAAGCTTGTGATCAAGTACATGATCCTTTAATTGATGTAAGTATTGAGTTGCGAAATAAAAATGTATTAATTTATATTAAGGATAATGGAGTTGGGATTGAAGATGATTTGCAACAAAAAATATTTGAACCAAAATTTACAACAAAGACTAGCGGAATGGGCTTAGGATTAGGAATGGTAAAAAATCTTGTAAATTCTTATGGAGGAAAAATTTCATTTAAATCTAAAATTGGCCAAGGAACAACTTTCAAAATTTTGTTTCCTGTTTTTTCAAAATAATCTTTTAGATTAAATTTTAACAATATTCATTATATGCTTGTTTGAGATTTTCACTTATTAATTCGGAAGATCGACCTTCAATATGATGTCTTTCCAACATATGAACAATTTCGCCTTTTTTAAAAAGGGCAATACATGGTGAAGAAGGAGGAAATGGAATCATAAGTGATCGAGCAGCTTCTGTAGCTTCTTTATCTTCACCTGCAAAAACAGTTAATAAATCACTTGGGATTTTATCATTAATTAATGATTGAATAACACCAGGTCTGGCATTTGCTGCTGCACATCCACAGACAGAGTTAACTATTAGAATAGCTGTTTGACTACTAGCAATATTTCTTTTTACTTCTTCAGCTGTAGTTAAATCTTTAAATCCAATGGAAGTAAGCTCTTCTTTCATTGGCTTGACAATTTCTAATGGATACATAAAAATAGTTATTAGTGAACAAAGATAATAAAGATCTAAATAAAATTACTTATGTTAAAATCCCCTTTATTAAATTTGCAAAATAACTTTACTTATGACTAGATGGATACTAGCTCTTTTGGGATATACATTTTGGAGATTCCCAGGGGGCCTTTTGGGATATATTTTAGGTGGATTAATAGAAAAGAATAATTTAAATAAAAATAGTTTTAATAGAATCTCGACTAAAGATTTTGAATTAAATTTATTGGCATTAGCATCTTTACTTATTAAGGCAGATGGAAGGGTATCTAAACAAGAGCTAGATTATGTTAGAAATTATTTTGTTTCTGCATATGGAAAAGACAGGGCAAATGCGACATTTAAGATTTTTAATGACAATCTTAATAAAAAGAGAATTTCCACTGATGAAATTTTTAATTTATTTAATACTTTTTTAAATTATGGAAGCAGACTACAGGTTATACATTTTTTATTTGGGATTGCTAAAGCAGATGGAAATGTTTCTTCGCCAGAATTAATAAAACTTTTAGAATTTTCTAATCTTTTAAAAATTTCTAATGCAGATTTTCAAAGTATTAAGGCGATGTTTGTTGATCAAGTAGGGGGAGCATATAAGATATTAGAAATTGATAAGTCAGATTCGGATCAAAAGGTAAAAAGCGCATATAGAGAATTAGCTAAAAAACATCACCCAGATAAAGTGCAGCATTTGGGAGAAGCTTATGTAAAAGCAGCCCAAGATAAATTTCAAAAGATTCAGAAAGCATATGAAAGAATAAAGGCAGAGAGGGGCTTTTAAATTCAGTTTTAGTAAATTTAATTTTTAAAAATTTCCATTATGTATGATTTGCTTTTTTATTTTGAATTAGGATTGTTTCATGTCTTAGATTGGGAAGCTTATGATCATTTACTTTTTTTAATAGCCTTAACTATTCCATTTTCTTTTAAGGAATTTAAAACAGTTTTTTGGATTGTCACTTTTTTTACTTTAGGGCATACATTTTCATTAATTTTTTCAGCATATCAAATATATAGCCCTCCTGAAAATATTATTGAGATATTAATTCCTGTCACAATTGTAATTACAGCAATTAATAATATATTGAAAAGTGACAAAATGAATTTTTATAAAATTTCTGGGTTTATAATTTCATTATTTTTTGGATTAATTCATGGGTTTGGGTTTGGAAATTATTTTAATCAAATATCCTTTCCTGTAGAATCAAAAATAAATCCTTTGATTGGTTTTGCTTTGGGAGTTGAATTTTCTCAACTAATAATAGTGTTAGCGATTTTGCTTATTAATTTACTTGTTATTAAATTGCTCAATTATAAATTATCATCATATATAAGGATTGGATCTGCAATTATTATAGGGTTTGGGCTAAATATGATTTTAAATATGATTTAGATTATGACTGAAATAAAGCAAAAAAAATATGACATTGCTTATTTGAAAATGGCTTTAGAATGGGCAAAATTATCCCATTGTAAAAGAAGACAAGTCGGAGCTTTAATAGTCAAAAAGAGAATGATTATTTCTGATGGATTTAATGGCACCCCAACAGGATTTGATAATATATGTGAAGATGATAATAACTATACTAAATGGTATGTATTGCATGCAGAAGCAAATGCAATTATGAAAGTTTCTGCATCTACTCAGTCTAGTGAGGGCGCGACATTATATATCACTTTATCCCCTTGCAAGGAATGCAGTAAGCTTATTTTTCAATCTGGAATAAAAAGACTTGTATATCACAAAGAATATAAAGATAATTCAGGAATTGAATTTTTAAAAAAGGCGGGATTAAAAATTACCCATATTGAAAAATTTTAGTCTCTATCTTTTAATTTATTCTTTATTTTATTAGAATTAATTAATATTAATAAAAGGACAATTGCTATCAAGCATGCTAATACTCCAATTAATGCTATTTTCCCATTTTCAGTAAAAAAATTTTCAAAATCAAGATGATAAATATTTATGCCTAATAAAATAAAAGCAATAACCATAAAAAAATAATTTCTCATTATTAAATAAATAATCCTGTAATGTTAGTTGTAAATAATTTAACAGCGATAGCTAATAAAACAACTCCAAATACTTTTCTAATAATTTGAATTCCATTTTGTCCTAACATCTTTTCTATATTCCCAGATGACTTTAAAACTATAAAAATAAATATTACATTAAGGATAATAGCTACTATAATGTTTTCAGTTAAATATTCAGATTTGATTGAAAGTAAAGTTGTTAAACTGCCTGGACCAGCAATTAAAGGGAAAGCTAAAGGAAATACTGAAGCCGTTAGATGCGCGTTTTCATCATCTTTATAAATTGATACTCCCAATATCATTTCAAGAGCTATAAAAAAAAGAACAAATGAACCGGCAACAGCAAATGAATTTACATCAATCCCAATCAAAGACAATATGTTTTCTCCAATAAATAGGAAAGAAATCATTATTATTCCAGCAATTAAAGAAGCTTTTCCACTTTGAATATCTCCAACTTTTTTTCTTAAATCAATTATAATAGGAACATTTCCTACTATATCAATTACAGCAAATAAAATCATAAAGGCAGCAAAAATTTCTTTAAAATTTAAATCCATATTTTTATTTTTATTGGATTGCAAATATAATTTATATTAATAGAATATGAATTATTATTTATTACTTTCATTCTACGTTTAAAATTGGCAACACTTTGATTAAAAGATTTGGAATATTATAATTTTTGGAACTTGAAAAAGTTTCTAAGGAATTAAAAAAAGTTTAATCAAAAAGTTATTTTTTTTGATCCAAAATAGCATTAAATATAAATTCTTAGTCTTCAGGATTTTATAAAATACAAAATTTTTTTAAAATCAAAATTGTTAAGAACTAATGCACTTTGTGAATAATTACTGCTTTTATTTTTGGAAACAATTTAGAATCTTTGTTAAAGACAATATCCAAAAAATAATTACTTAAATTTTTTTAAAATAATACTTTAATTAATATGCCAGCGCCTGAACCAATTTTACAAGAAAACAAAAATAGATTTGTTATTTTTCCAATTGAGCATCATGATATTTGGGAATGGTACAAGAAATGTGAGGCTAGTTTTTGGACTGCTGAGGAGATTGATTTGAGTGAAGATCTTAATGATTGGAAATCTAAATTGTCTGATGATGAGAGATATTTTATTAAACATATTTTAGCTTTTTTTGCAGCATCAGACGGAATAGTCAATGAAAATTTAGCAGAAAATTTTGTTAATGAAGTTCAATATTCAGAAGCTAAATTTTTCTATGGATTTCAAATAATGATGGAAAACATTCATTCTGAAACCTATTCATTATTAATCGACACATATGTAAAAGATCCAAAGGAAAAAGACAATCTTTTTAATGCTATTGAAACTTTTCCAGCCATTAAAAAGAAAGCCGATTGGGCATTAAAATGGATTGACTCTGATTCCTTTGCTGAAAGATTAATTGCATTTGCTGCTGTTGAGGGAATATTTTTTTCTGGCGCATTTTGTTCAATTTTTTGGCTAAAGAAAAGAGGATTAATGCCAGGGCTATCTTTTTCTAATGAACTTATTTCAAGAGACGAGGGGGTTCATTGCGATTTTGCAGTTCATTTGCATAATAAACATTTAGTGAATAAAGTGCCTACAAAAAGAATTAAAGAAATTCTTCTTGACGCACTTAATATTGAAAGAGAATTTATAACGGAATCTCTGCCTATTAGTTTAATAGGAATGAATTCTAAACTTATGACTCAATATTTAGAGTTTGTAACCGATAGATTATTGGTTGAGTTGAACTGTGAAAAAGAGTATAACGTAACAAATCCATTTGATTTTATGGATATGATATCCCTTCAAGGTAAAACAAACTTTTTTGAAAAAAGAGTTTCTGAATATCAAAAAGCGGGGGTTTTGAATAATGACACGAAATCTGCGGATTTTAGTATTGATGAAGATTTTTAATATTCTAGGATAAGGATCCCACTAAAAAATATATAGTATAGAATAAAGTTTAACAAATGTTTGTAGTAAAAAGAGACGGCCATAAAGAGCCAATAATGTTTGATAAAATAACCGCCAGGGTTAGGAAGCTTTGTTATAGCTTAAACGCATTGGTTGATCCTGTGAAAGTCTCTATGCGAGTTATTGAAGGGCTTTATGATGGAGTTACTACTTCAGAATTAGACAATTTAGCAGCAGAAATTGCAGCAACAATGACTACAGCACACCCAGACTATGCAAAATTAGCAGCTAGAATTTCTGTATCAAACTTGCATAAAAACACAAAGAAATCCTTTTCAGAAACCATGAAGGATTTATATGAATACATAAATCCTAGAACAGAAAAAAAGGCTCCATTATTGTCTGATGAAGTTTATAAAATAATTAAAAAGAATGCAGAGCTATTAGACTCTACTATCATCTATAATAGAGACTTCAATTATGATTATTTTGGATTTAAGACCTTGGAAAGGTCTTACTTATTAAAGCTTAATGGTAAAGTGGCAGAAAGGCCACAGCATATGTTAATGAGAGTTTCAATTGGAATTCATATGGATGATCTAGACTCAGCTATTGAGACTTACAACCTTATGTCTAAGAAATATTTTACTCATGCCACACCAACATTATTTAATTCTGGAACCCCAAAACCCCAAATGTCCTCATGTTTTTTATTAACAACAAAATCTGATAGTATTGATGGCATCTATGACACACTAAAACAAACCGCCAAGATATCTCAGTCTGCTGGTGGAATAGGGCTGTCAATTCATGACATAAGAGCTACAGGATCTTATATTGCAGGAACCAATGGAACTTCTAATGGGATTGTTCCAATGCTGAGAGTTTTTAATGATACAGCTCGTTATGTAGATCAAGGAGGAGGGAAAAGAAAAGGTTCTTTTGCAATTTATTTAGAAACATGGCATGCCGATATTTTTGATTTTCTAGAATTAAAAAAGAATCATGGAAAAGAAGAAATGAGAGCTAGAGATTTATTTTATGCTATGTGGATTTCAGATTTATTTATGAAAAGAGTTGAAGAGGATAGCAGCTGGACATTGATGTGTCCAAATGAATGTCCTGGACTATCTGACTCTCACGGACAAAAATTTGAAAAGCTATATACCAAATATGAATCTGAGAATAAAGGAAGAAAATCTATTAGAGCAAGAGAACTTTGGGAAAAAATATTAGAATCTCAAATTGAAACAGGGACCCCTTATATGCTCTATAAAGATTCAGCAAACAGAAAATCAAATCAAAAAAATCTTGGAACGATAAAGTCATCAAATCTATGTACAGAAATTTTGGAGTACACATCTCCAGACGAAATAGCTGTTTGTAATTTAGCTTCTATAGCTTTGCCAATGTTTATTAAGGACAAAGATTTTGATCATCAAGAATTATTTAGAGTAACTAAACAGGTCACTAAAAATCTAAATAAAGTAATAGACAGAAATTATTACCCAGTTCCAGAAGCTGAAAAATCAAACTTTAGACATAGACCTATTGGTTTAGGAGTCCAAGGATTGGCAGATGCTTTTATAAAATTAAGAATGCCTTTTACTTCTGATGAAGCAAAGAAACTAAACCAGGAAATTTTTGAAACAATTTATTTTGCTGCTATGACAGCATCAATGGAAGAATCAAAAAAGGATGGTCCATATAAAACTTATAAAGGGTCTCCTGTTTCTAAGGGAGAATTTCAGCATAATATGTGGGGAATAAAAGATGAAGAATTAAGCGGAAGATGGAAATGGGGAGAATTGAAAAAACAAGTCAAAAAGCATGGTATTAGAAATTCGCTTTTAGTTGCTCCAATGCCAACAGCATCTACATCTCAAATTCTTGGAAATAATGAATGTTTTGAGCCATATACTTCAAACATTTATACTAGAAGAGTATTAAGTGGTGAGTTTATTATTGTTAACAAACATTTACTAGAAGATTTAGTTGGCCTTGGTCTTTGGACAGAAGAATTAAAGCAAGCTTTAATGAAAGCAAATGGCTCTATTCAGCAAATTGATATAATCCCTAATGAGATAAAAGAGTTGTATAAAACAGTTTGGGAATTAAGCATGAAAGACATTATAGACATGTCTAGACATAGAGGATACTTCATTGATCAGTCTCAATCCTTGAATTTATTTATGGAAGGAGCAACGATGGCTAAATTAACATCTATGCATTTTTATGCTTGGAAGTCTGGATTAAAAACGGGGATGTATTATTTAAGAACAAAATCTGCTGTCGATGCGATTAAATTTACTCTTGACAATAAAAAGGAAGAAGAACCTGTTAAGCAAAATGTAAGCTCTAAAGCTGTGGTTTCAGAAAGCGCTAAATTAAAAGCAGCTCCCGCTGCGCACGCTGCGCCAGTCGAGCCATTAACGCCTGAAGAACTTAAAGAGATGTTATCAAAATCTAAGGAGAATGAAGATGATGATTGTTTGATGTGTGGATCCTAAAATTTATTTTTTAAAGAATTAATTATTAGATGTTGGATATTGGAGGTTTCACTTTAGCATCATATTGTTCATTATAAAGATCTAAAAGATTTACAGTTGCTTTAATTAGATTTTTAGTTTCAGTTAGAATACTAAAATACAGAGTTGTATTTTTTGGACTTGACTCTTCATCTTTTGTTCTAGAAATTTGAAGATTAATTTTCTCTTTGACTGAATCATATAAGCTTTGTTTAGTATTAAGAATATTATCAATTTCTTCAAAATTATTTTTAGAAAAAGCAAATTTAACTCTATCAAACAGGGTTTCTAATTCCATGGAAATTTCTTTTAGTTCTCTAATTTGATTAAAGGTTAAGGCCTTATGATTATTATTAATATGCTTAAATGTAATTTTAGAAATATATTCTAATGATTGAGCAATATCTTCAAGAGAACCTAATACATTTATATAAAAATTACTTGCACCTTTAATTGTAGAATCATTTAAATTCCTAATAAAATAATACAAATCATTTCTTAGATCATCAATTTCTTCAGAAAGAGATTTAACAGCTTTTTTATTCTTTTTTAATTCTTTTAAATTTTGAGTAGCCAATCCATTTATAGATTTTGAAAAAATAGTTTTTATTTTTTTAGAAGCTTTGGAAACATTATTAGAACTTTCAATTATAAGACCTTGAATAGATCTGCTTTCTGCTAAACTCAAAGCATCTTCACTTTTAATTAGGTCACTTTCTTGTTTATGACTCATATAGTTTCTCGCAAGAAGAAGAAGAGCAATGAAAAGTAAAATTGCAATAGCAGTAGGCCCTCCAATGTGGATAATGAAGGCTATAATTCCACAGCCTACAAAAGCACTAAGAGCAGTAAAAAACCATCCAGCAATAACATTAATAACTCCAGCAACCCTGTAAACTGCACTTTCAGTCCCCCAAGCTCTATCGGCAAGAGACGTCCCCATTGCCACCATAAAAGTCACATAGGTTGTTGACAAAGGAAGTTTAAAAGAAGTGGCAATTGATATTAAAATTGCAGCAACCATTAAATTTACAGCAGCCCTAATTTGATCAAAAGCAGGCAATGCTAATTTCTTATTAGAGCTAAGTTTTAGAACAGGTTTTTCAAATTGTTTTTCTATTTTTTGATTGATTTTTTCAGAAATAATTTTATCAAAAGTATTAGAAACAGTTAAAGCAAATCTTACAAGGCTTCTAGAAAGAAAATTTGGACTAAACCTTTCTTTTGTTTCTTCTTGACTAGATAAATCAATAGATGTTTTAACTACTGTCTTGGCTCTGGAGGAGAACCATAATGTAATTACCATTACTAATCCTGCGAATAACAATAGAAGAGTAGGAGTAGGAACTTTTTCTGATAAAAATTCCATTGAAAAGGACCCTGCTTCCAACCCTGAAGAAATCCAAGCTTCATAAGATTGCCATGCAGCTATTGGGACCCCAATAAAATTAACTAGATCATTTCCTGCAAAAGCTAAGGCTAAAGAAAATGTCCCAATGGCAATTATTATTTTATAAATATTAAATTTTAAGATGTATATAAATAAACAAGAAATTAAAAACAATATTATAAAACTAATTATAGTAATGAGAATGACCTCATTTTCCATAAAAGCAACAATGGTCGAACCATTTAAAATTTCAAAACTTTGTTTAGCATAAGGAGTGCCTTTAATCCCTTTCATTAATATGAAATAGGTTATTGAGGAAAGAGCAATCCCACCAAACAAAGCCCCAACCCATTTTGCTTTTTCTTCAAATCTAAAAGAAAGAAGAACTCGAGATATATATTGTACAACTGCGCCTACTGAAAATGCTACAAATACAGAGAGTAATATTCCAAAAATTATTTGAGTAGCTTTTGACACGTTAATATAATTCACTAATTCTATTATCTCTCCTTGACTAGCATAGATCTTAATTATAGATACAGCAACAGCTGCCCCTAAAAGTTCAAAGACAATAGATACTGTTGTTGATGTTGGCAAACCTAATGTATTGAAAAAATCAAGTAAAAGAATATCTGTTATCATTACAGCCATGAATATTATCATGATTTCAGAAAAGAAAAACATTTCGGGATTAAAGATCCCTTTTCTAGCAACCTCCATCATTCCACTAGAAAAAATAGCGCCTAATGCAATACCAAGACTGGCAACTAACATGATAGTATTATAATTTAGAACCTTTGATCCTATTGCAGAATTTAAAAAGTTAACAGCATCATTACTTACCCCAACAACTAAGTCCCCAATTGCTAAAAGGGCTAATGCAATTACCATTACTAGATAAATATCCATTTCAGAATTTATTTGACTAGTATAAAAAGATAATTCCAAAATATTTGACATAAAATTAAAGTTAAGAAAATTCATTATTTATATTTTAAATTCAGCATTTAAATATATTGCAGATTTGTCCTTGATTAGGTGACTCTTATAATTAAACATTCTAAAATTTAAATTAAATTTTACTCCCTCATTTGCTTTGTATTGAGTTCCAAACATCACCAAACTCCCATCATTGTTATAATTCCAAGGCTTTGATTGGTTTGAGGGTATATTTGAGCCAATACTATCGTAGCGAGCATAAATTTCAAAATTATTTTTTAGACTTTGAGTCGCAAAAATTGAATATCCATCTCTATTATGACCATCATCTCCATTTTTATATGTTCTGCCATTTTTTATTTTGCCATATTCAGCTCCAACCCTAAAATTAGTCTCTTTATAGCCTAGGAAAATAGAACTATTTGTGATTGCCTTAGCATCTTTAGAAGGGTGCGAATCTAAATATATTTTTCCAGTAATTTTACTAGATAAATTATAGATAAAATTTGTTCCTATTCTCTGATATCCATTATCGTCTTGTAGAGATTTATATCCCTCACCATTGAATACAAATAAGTTCATTTTAAGTCTAGGATTAATTGTAAACTCAGAATTAAATCCTAAGTCAGCACTTGCTCCAAATTTATTTTCATTTAGAAAACCTTTATATGTATAACGATAGCCCCACAATCTTTCCTGATCATTAAATTGCTTATTTCCAATTAATCCTAGACTTAATTTTAATTTAGGATTTAATTTCCAATCAAGTTGAGCAATTTTTACATAGGCTGTATATTCACTTCCGCCAGAATTGCTACCAATATCATAAGTAATGATTGTAGAGATATTCTTGCTAAAATTATATTTATAACCCAAATAAACCCTTTTAAGTTCAAAAGCACTTGATTTAGTAACACTTTCAGTAAAATCATTGTGATAATTCCAAAAGACTTTAAAATGCGGAGATCCATTGGGTTCAAATTCATCTTGAGAAAAAAGATTGTAGCTAAAAAGAATTAAAATTAATGCAAATAGAATATTATTTGTATTCATTCGATTAGTTTATTTGTAGACAAATATCTATTTAGTTTTCTAAACCAATGTTAAGTTAATGTTATTAATTTTTTCTGCTTTCTATTAATAATGATTTGTTAAATTGCATTCATGAACTGGGAACAGCTACTTTCATTAAAGAGACAAGGGGATATCTTAAAAAGACTTCGTATAGAACAAGATGAAACTCGGATTGGTTTTGAAGTAGATTACGATAGAATTATTTTTTCTTCTTCTTTTAGATCCCTTCAAGATAAAACACAAGTTATACCATTTTCAAAAAAAAGTTTTGTTCATACAAGACTTACCCATAGTTTAGAAGTTTCAGTTGTAGGCAGAAGTTTAGGAAGAAAAGCTGGAAAAATTATAATTGAAAAGTATCCTAATTTAAAGGAAACATATGGATTTCAAAGCACAGATTTTGGAGCAATTGTTGCAGCAGCAAGTTTAGCTCATGATATTGGCAACCCCCCATTTGGTCATAGTGGAGAAATGGCAATTGGGGATTATTTTAAAAATGGTAAGGGGTCAAATTTCAAATCACAATTAAGTTCTCAACAATATCAAGATTTATGTGATTTTGAGGGAAATGCAAATGGTTTTAAAATTCTCTGTGAAAATAAGGTTGGAATTCCGGGCGGATTAAGGCTTAGCTATGCAACTTTGGGAGCATTTACTAAATATCCGAAAGGATCAATTCCAAAAAAACCATCTTCACATATTAAGGACAAAAAATTTGGTTTTTTTCACCCACAAAACACGTTTTTTAATGATGTTGGTTTAGAATTAGGATTAAATCAGTCTAAAGGAAATTTTTCTAGACACCCATTAGCATTTCTAGTTGAAGCAGCTGACGATATTTGTTACACATTAATAGATTTTGAAGATGGAATTAATTTAGGATGGATATCTGAAGAATTTGCTTTGGAATATTTAATAAGACTTGTAAAAGGAAGTATAGATACTAAAAAATATAACGCCTTAGAACATAAATCGGATAGAGTTGCTTATCTAAGAGCGCTTTCAGTTAATACTTTAATAAATGATGCTGTTGATATTTTTATAAAAAATGAAGAAGCTTTACTTAAGGGAGAATATTCTAAATCTATCTTAGATAATAGTGCATACAAAGCTCAAATGAAAGACATTATAGATATAAGTATTGAAAAAGTTTATAAGTCTGAAGAAGTGATAGAAAAAGAATTAAAAGGATATCAAGCTATTCATCATCTTTTAAATGTTTTTATAAAAGCGTCAGTAAATAATCAACAAAATAAAACAACCGCATTTGATGAACTTGCACTTGAATGCATTCCAAAATCATATATACATAAAGAAGGAGATTTATATACACAGCTTTTAGATATCAGTTGCTTTATTGCAAGTTTAACAGATGGGAAAGCTTTGGAATGGTATAAAAAAATGAGCTAACTATGATTGAACTCTATGATGATAAATATTATATGAGAAGAGCGATTGATGAAGCAAAAATTGCTTTGCAAAAAAATGAGGTTCCAATAGGTGCAGTAATTGTAAGTAACAATCAAATCATAGCTCGTTCACATAATTTGACCGAAACTTTAAATGATGTTACTGCTCATGCTGAAATGCAAGCAATTACGAGTGCAGCTAATTATATTGGAGGAAAATATTTAAAGGATTGTACTTTATATGTTACACTAGAACCATGTCAAATGTGCGCAGGCGCGTTATATTGGTCTCAAATTTCTAAAATTGTAATTGGAGCGAGCGATTCTCATAGAGGGTTTAGGACTATGAAAACTAAACTGCATCCAAAAACTAAAATAACAGATGGAATTTTATCTTCTGAGTCAAAAGTTTTAATCGATGAATTTTTTGAAAAGAAAAGAAAATTAAAATAAAAAACCCTCACTTTAATGAGGGTTTCGATTCTCTTAAAAAATAAAATATTATTCTTCTATAAGTTTAACTTCTGTTGCAACTTTCCCCTTTTTTCCATCCTCTTCTGAATATTCTACTTTGTCTCCTTCGTTTAGTCTAATACCATCTAAAGAAGTAACATGAACGAAAATGTCTTCGCTCGTTTCGTCGTTTGTAATGAAACCATAACCTTTGGCTCCATTAAAAAATTTTACTGTACCAGTCATTAATAAAAATTGATTTAATTTAAGTAACAAATGTAGCAATAATATATAAAGTATTGTTGTTTACGCTTAAATCATTTAGTTTACTTATTTGATTTTGAAGATTTTGACTTTATTTTCTGGATATTTTCATTGCTCAAAATATAATCGCTTAGCTTTTTGCCCTTGGAACCATTGTAAATAAAAAGTGGCATAAAAACAAAAACAAAAACCAGGGTGCTAAAACCAATAATCTTATTCCCAAGATCTTCATTTGAACTCTTGAAATAAAATCCTATGGATATACTAATTATTAAGGATATAAATAAAAAAGAAATAATTTTTTTCATTAGTTAAAGGCATCTCTTATTTCATCTGTTATTCTATTTGGTTTATTTGTTTTAGCATTAATTAAACACCATATGGTTTTAGATTTTACAAGCAATTTGTTAGTATCCTGATTATATATCTCTACTATTCTGCTTGACTTAATCTCTTCAGTTTTTTCAATATAAGTCTTAAGTCTAATTTTGTCATCTAATAAAGCAGGATGTAGGTATTTTATTTGATGCTCTAATAAGACCCAGTAATAATTTTTTATTATTTCATTTGAGACAAGACTTTTCCAATGATTTTTCGCAATTTCTTGTATCCAATCAATATAAACAACATTATTTACATGATTTAAGTCGTCTAAATCATTTTTAGAAACAGTAATTTCCTTTTCTAAAGTCTTCATTTATTTTTTTAAGCTTAATGAAAGCTCATCAAGCTGTTCCTTGCTAATTGATGAAGGAGCATCAATCATTATATCTTTTCCGCTGTTATTTTTTGGGAAAGCTATGTAATCTTTAATTGATTCATTTCCATCTAAAATAGCAACTAGTCTATCAAGGCCTAGAGCAATACCTCCATGAGGAGGTGCTCCATATTCAAAAGCATTCATTAAAAAGCCAAACTGTTCTTTTGCTTGTTTTTCAGAGAACCCTAAATGTTTAAACATTAAAGATTGAATATTTTTATCATGAATTCTAATGGATCCTCCACCAATTTCATTTCCATTTAAAACTAAATCATATGCATTAGCTCTAACTTCCCTTGGGTTACTTTTAAGCAGATCTAGCTGATCTAATTTTGGAGACGTAAAAGGATGGTGCATAGCATGAAAACTTGCAGTTTGCTCATCCCATTTCAACAATGGGAAGTCAGTAACCCATAATGGAGCGAATTCATTGGGATTTCTTAGACCGATATTTTCAGCTATTTCTAACCTTAATTCCCCTAATTGATTTCTAACTTCATCCTTGTCTCCACTCATAACAAAAATTAAATCCCCTTTATTAGCACCAGTATTTTTTGCCCAATTTGCAAAATCTTTTTGATCGTAAAATTTATCGACAGAAGATTTATATGTTCCATCTTCATTACATCTTACATATACTATACCTTTTGCTCCAATTTGAGGTCTTTTTACCCACTCAATATATTTGTCAATTTCTTTTCTTGTAAAATCATTACCCTTAGGAATAGAAATTCCAACAACTAATTCAGCTGAGTTAAATATATTAAACTCTTTGTGTTGAGCTATACTATTTAGTTCTCCGAATTCCATGCTAAATCTTATGTCAGGCTTATCAGAACCATATTTAGCAATAGCATTATTATAAGTAATTCTAGGGAATTGATCAACCTTTACATTCTTTATCGTTTTTAGTAAATGTTTTGTCAATCCCTCAAAGGTATTTAAAACATCATCTTGATTTACAAAGGACATTTCACAATCAATTTGAGTAAATTCAGGTTGTCTGTCAGCCCTTAAATCTTCATCCCGAAAACATTTTACAATTTGAAAATAACGATCCAATCCACCGACCATAAGTAGCTGTTTGAAAGTTTGGGGAGATTGTGGAAGAGCATAAAATTCACCTGAGTTCATTCTAGATGGAACTATAAAATCACGAGCACCTTCAGGTGTAGATTTTATAAGACAAGGAGTTTCTACATCAATAAAATTTAAATCATTTAGATATTTTCTTATTTCGGAACTTACTTTATTTCTAAAAATTAATTTATCCTTAATAGAATTTCTTCTTATATCAAGATATCTATATTTCATTCTAAGCTCTTCACCTCCATCAGTTTTATTTTCAATTGTAAATGGAGGAACTTTTGAACTGTTTAATATTTTTAAATTGGAAACTAGAATCTCAATTTCCCCAGTAGGAATATTGGTATTTTTTGAGCTTCTTTCAATTACTTTACCTGTGACTTGAATAACATATTCTCTCCCTAAATCTTTCGCATTTTTAATAAGATTTTTGGAGCTTCTTTTTTCATCAAAAATTAATTGGGAAACACCATACCTGTCTCTTAGATCAATCCAGACCATAAATCCTTTATCTCTAGATTTGTGTACCCATCCAGATAGAGTTACTTCTTTATTTAAATCAGATATTCTTAATTCTCCACAATTATGGGTTCTGTACATTTCTTTTATTTAGATACTATAAATTTAGTAAGATATTATCTATATCTAATTCCAATCCACAATTTAAATTTTTCAATCATCAAAAACAAAGATGGAACCACAAATAAAGTTAAAAAAGTAGCAACAAATAAACCTGATATTACAGTACTTGCTAGTGGACCCCAAAAGAAAAAATTGTCTCCACCCCACCAAATATTAGGATTAAAATTACTGAATAAAGTATAAAAGTTAATATTGAACCCAATTGCCAGTGGCATTAAACTTAGCATTGTCGTAATTGCAGTTAATAGCACTGGTCGTAGTCTAGATTTACATGATTGAATAATAGATTCAAATTTGATATGAATTAATTGTTTGTCTTTATTGGCTGAATCCATTTTTTTTCTATTAATTAAAATGTCACAATAATCTAAAAGCACAACTCCATTATTCACAACAATCCCAGATAAAGCAATGATTCCCATCATAGTCATTAAAATAACAAATGCATTTCCAGTTAATGCTAAGTAACCAAACACTCCAATTAAACTTAAAATAATAGAAATCATAATTATAGCCGGCCTGCTTATGGCATTAAATTGATAGATTAATAATAAAAAAATGAGCAATAAGCCGATAAAAAAAGCATTTAATAAAAATTCTTGATTTTTATTTTCCTCTTCAAGTTGACCTGTATAATCTATATTAATCCCGTCTAAATCTTCTGGGAAGCTTGTCATGACATTTTCTATTTGTGAAACGACAGCACCTGCATCAGTAAATCCAGATGATAATCCGGAATAAATATTAACAATTCTATTAAAATTCTTGTGTTTTATTTCGCTAAAAGTTCTAGAAAGAGAGGTGTATGTTACAGCAGAAATGGGAATTTCTTTTATCAATCCATCTGAAGGGTCTCTAAAAATCAAATTTTGATCATAAAGTGCATTTTCAGAATAACGATCATTTTTGTTAAATCTTACATTAATATCATAATCTTCACCATTTTCTTTATAAATGCCTGCTTTTGTGCCAAATAAAGATGTCCTTAATTGCTGTCCAATTTGACCTGCGCTTACTCCCAATTCACCTGCTTTTTCTCTATCGACATGAACTAAATTTATAGTTCTAGATTTATTTACATCAATTTTCAATTCTTCAATGCCAAGAATGTTTTTTGTATTAATAAATTCAGTTATTTTTTCAGCTTTTTCAATTAATTGAGTATAATCCTCTCCTGTTATAGAAATGTTAATAGGGTAGCCTACTGGTGGCCCAGATTGATTTTTTTCAACAGAAATAGAAACACCAGGGTATTTATCTTTTAATGCAACTTGAATTTCTTTTCTTACATCACTAGAGCTAATTCCTCGTCTATATTTAAAATCGCGGAATGAGGTAGTGATTTTGGCTCTATTAGGCATTTCAGATAAAGATCCCAGCTCAAATTCCGGATTTTCAGATCCTTCTCCAACCTGTGAAATAGTATTTTGAACCATAAAATTATAATTGGAATCATCTAAATATTTTTTGGAATTAATAATTTTAGAAATGTCCTTCTCAATTTCTTTTGCTATTGCATTGGTTTTTGAGATATCAGTTCCTTCAGGGTATTGTATATAGACGATAACTTGTCTGGGATCTTCATTAGGGAAAAACTCTATACTAGTTCTTTGTGATTCTACTGAACCACCAAAACTCATAAAGGAAAAAACAAGAAGAATTAAACTAACAAAAACTATTAGATATGGACGTTTCCCTATGAGTATTTTATTAAGAATTTTTTCATAGAGGTTATCAATTATTGGAAGAAATTTTAATTGAAAATTATTAGCCATTTTCCTCAGGAACAATCTATATATCCAAAAATTAACAGAAATAAATATCTGTACAGATCCTAAGAATCTACAAAATTCAGCTGTTTCATTGTTAGCTATTAATAACCCAGGTATAAGAAATAATACACCAGAAATTGCTAGAATACTTGTAATTCTAATGAGTCTTTTTAAAGGCATATTAGTATCTTCAATTTTCATCATTTTTGAAACCAATACAGAATTAAGAAATATTGCTACAAATAATGAAGAGCCAAGTACAACAGAAAGAGTTATAGGGAAAAATATCATAAACTTACCAATCCTTCCAGGCCACAATCCAAGTGGAATAAATGCTGCAATAGTTGTCGCTGTAGAAATAATTATTGGAAATGCTATTTCAGAAATACCTTTTTTAGTGGCCTCTTTTCTACTCATTCCTTCTTTTTCCATTAGTCTATAGACATTTTCAACTACAACTATCCCATTATCGACTAACATTCCAAGCCCCATAATTAGCCCAAATAAAATCATTGTATTTAAAGAATATCCCAGATTATCTAAGATTGTTAGAGACATAAACATAGACATAGGAATTGCAAAGCCAACAAATAATGCATTTTTAAAACCTAAAAAAAACAGTAAAATACTAACAACTAATACAACACCAAATATTATACTATTAACTAAATCTGTTACTTGATTTTTTGTTAGTTCAGATTGATCATTAGTAATACTTATTTTAAGATTTTTAGGGAATACATTTGTCTTATAGCTTTCCACTATTTTTTGAATTTTTTCAGCTGCTTGAATAGTATTTTCTCCAGATCTTTTTTTGACATCTAACATTACGACTGCTTGACCATTTTCTCTAGCATATGTGGTGACTTCTTTCTCTTTGAAACTTACCGATGCGACATCTTTTAAAAACACAGAGTTGTTATAATTAGATTTTACAACAAAACCTTCAAGTTCAATAGGAGAATTAATTTCTCCAAGAATTCGTAGTGTTTTTCTTTTCCCATTTCCCTTTATATTTCCTGCAGAAATAGAAATGTTTCCATTTTGTATAGAGTTTATAATATCGTAAAAACTTATTTTAGCCGCCATCATTTTGTAAATGTCTACAGCTATTTCCACTTCTCTATCAAGAGCACCCCTTATTTCAGCCTTTTTTATTTCTGGTAGATTTTCAATATCATTTTGAAGTAATTCAGAATATTGCTTTAATTTTTCGGAGGTATAATCCCCCGAGATATTGATATTTAATATTGGCATTTCTTCAGTAAAGGTTAGATTAAAAACACTTGGATCAACCTTTACATTATTAAACATTGGCCAATCTTCACTAGAAACTGCTGCATCAATTTCATCTTTTACTTTTAGTTTAGCTTCTGTAAAACCAATTTTATCATTAAACTCTATAATTATTATGGAAAAGTTTTCTTGAGAAGAAGATGTTATTTTATCAATATTATTGATAGACTTTAATTTATCTTCTAGAGGTTCTGTAATTAGTTTTTCAAGATCTTCTGAAGTATTCCCAGGATAAATTGAAGTAACAAACACCAAATTTTCTTTAATTTCGGGATAATCTTCTCTAGGCATATTAAAATATGAACTAATACCAAGAATTAGTATTAATGCCATTACAACATACATAGTTGTACTATTATTAATAGCCCATGAAGATGGGCCGAACTCTTTTTCAATATTATTATTCAAATTTTTATTTATTTATTTTTACTCTAGTATTGTCAAATAGTTTTCTCATTCCTTCAATAACAATTTCATCATCTGCAGAAAGGCCAGAAGTCACTTCAATATAATTTCCATTATTTTCCCCAGTTTTGATTATTGTTTTAGAAGCATACGCTTTCTTTTCTTTTCTATAAATTTTATAAACATACTTTTCATTATTGCTATCGATACTTATAAAACCTTCTTTTATTAGAATGGCATTATTATTTGAGTAATCATTAACGCTTACTTTTGCATTTAAATTAGGCTTGATATTTAATTCATTTTGTGGCAGGTCTAATTTTATCTTATAAGTTCTTTTTGTAGGGTCAATAAAATTCCCTGCTTGTTTAATAGAAGTTTCTAAAAAATCATTGATTAGTGGAAATACAACTTTGGCTTTTTTTCCTTTATAAATTGTATTTATGTAACGTTCAGGCACATTACATTCAATATACATATTGTCCATATTTAATAGAATCATTAGATTAGATTTTCCAGGGTATACAACCTCACCTTCTTTAGCGATTATATTATCAATAGTTCCATTAAATGAGGCTCTAATTACAGTTTTCTCTAGCTGTTTTTTTAATTGTTTTATAGCTTCCTTTTGCGATTCATATATAGATTTTGTTTCTAAAAATTGAATTTCACTGCCAATATTTTGCGCCCAGAGCCTTTCTTGTCTTTCATAAGTAGTTTTGGTTAGATTAAAGCTTATTTCTAATTGAGACAGCTGCTGTTTAAGTCCCCCATCATCAATAGTTGCAAGAGTTTGGCCTTTAGTAACTTCTTCTCCACTTTTAACATAAATTTTATTTAAAACCCCAGAAAACTCAGGATATATTATAATTAATTGATCTGATTTTACACTGCCCTGAAGCTCTACAAAATGTTGAAAATCATTATTTTTTAAAATAGTAGTTTCAACGATTGGAAATTTAGAATTTTTATTTAATTCTTCTAATTTGTTATCAATTAAATTCAGTTTAGTATATATTTCCTGTTGAGATTTTATAATTTCCTTTCTTTTTTGAGATATAATATCTGGATCATTGGTTTTTAATATTTGTTCAATTGATGCATTGGAATTATTACACCCATTAAATAAAACCAAAATAATTATGCTATATAGTGCCTTTTTTAAGTATAGGATTTTTTTATTTTTCATTTAAAAGAATTTCTAGATTAGTTTTTCTATTAATGACTTCTGACATTGATTGTAAAAGTTCATTTTGAATTGTATAAAGTTGGTTTTGAGCTTGTCTAAGGTCAAAACTTGATGCAAGACCTTCATAAAATTTGATTTCATTTTTCTTTTCAATTTTTTTTGCCAACTCTAGATTTTGAATTGTATTGTAATATTGATTAATAGCAAACCGATAATTTGTTTGTGCATTTTCAATTTCTACCAATATTTTTTGCTCGGTTTGTTTTAAGTCTACTTTAGCTTTTTCAACTTCAATTTTTGCTTGTTGTGTTTTAGCAGATCTTCTGAGTGAACTGAAGATTGGAATAGACATTGTAAATCCAGCAACAGATGAACCATACCATTTTTGTTCAGAATCTAAAAATGTAAAGGATTCACTATTGCCTGTATAAGTCCCATTAATAAAAGCAGATAAAGTTGGAAGTGCTTTAGATTTTTCTAACTTAAAAAGCACATCTTGAGAATTTTTATTTTGTAACGCAATTTGATAATCTATATTCTGATCAATTGAAACAGGCTGATTAATTTTATCTGTATTTATTTTTTTTATAGTCAATTCGTTCAAGCCTTCTAAAAGCACTATTTTTTCATTTATCGGAATTCCCATTACCATTTTTAAAATATTTCTCGATGTTTTTCCAAATTTTGTAGCATATTCCAAGGAGTTTTTTAAACTAGAATGAGTAATAGTTAATTGCTCTACATTTTCCAATTCTGTTAAACCATTCTCATAAATTTTTTCAATTTCTTCAAGATTTCTTTTTACATTTTTTAGATTGTCATTTAAAAATTTTACTCTTTCTTCACTAACAAGAACATTTCCATATGCTGAAATAACATTTCTTTTTACCTCTAAATCAGTTTTTATTTTGGCCTTGTCTGCAATTTTTAAATAAAGTTTTATAGACATTAGCCCAATCATGTAAGACCCATTAAACAGCAATTGATTTAACATGGCTGTTCCATCAAAAGTTTGTTTTGTCCCAAAAGATATTTCAGAAAACTCTCCTGGATTGCCACCAAAAAATTCAGCAGGGATAAGCGAAATAGGTTTTTTAATATTATTTGAATATTCTAAGAAAGCACTAATTTGAGGAAGGCCCGTTGCAATTGTTTCCCATTTTTTCGCTTGTGCTATTTCCAAATCACTTGAAGCATTTTTAGATGCACTATTATTTTTTAATGCATAAGAAACAGCATCATCTAGCGTAAAAGAATTTGTTTGTGCACTGGTTTTTTCTAGACAGAAGCCAATTATTAATATTAACAATAACTTTCTCATTAATTCTTTTTTATAAACTGATTTAATTTTTTTAATCCCTTTTTTGTTACTATTGCTCTTAGGTGGTATTCAATATAATTTCCCATTAAAAATATTGGATCGTATTTGTCAGCAGGAAAAATTTCTTGGTCTTTTATACCTATCATTCCAGTGAAATAAAGTTTTGAAATCAAATCTACATTAATGTCTTTCCTAAAAAGATTTAATCTAACCCCATTTTTTAAACTATCAATAGTAGTATTAGTCATAAACTCAAATTGTTTTAATGTAATTTTTTTATGGATATCAGGATAATACTTTTTAAGTTGATATAATGGAGCAGCTTTTTCTCCTTTAAGATATTTTATTAAAAACAATTTAATGTCGTACAGTTCACTAATGGGATCAGTAGAATCCTTTTTTATTTGTTTAATTCCACTAGTAATATTATTAAACATATAATTTGTAACACTCTTTACAAGTTCATTTTTGTTATTAAAAAAGTTATAGATTGTTTTTTTAGAAATACCCATCTCATTAGCAATATGATCCATTGTTACACTTTTAAAGCCAAATGTTAGGAAAAGCTCTTTTGCTTTATCAACAATTAAATCTTTCATATAATTTTTTTGGATTGCAAATATAGCAAGGAAACTTTAAAAACCAAAAAAGTTTCTAAAGTTTCATTGTAAAATAAAACTTTATTTAAAATCTTAATAATGTATTTTTGTAAAAATTAATTTGATGGAATCAATAAAGGAATATAAAGAAATGATTACAGGGGAATTAAAAAAAATTTCTTTTAATCATAAGCCAGATTCCTTGTATGACCCTGTCAAATATTTTTTAGATATTGGAGGCAAAAGAGTAAGGCCAATTCTTGCTTTGATGTCTGCTTCCTCATTTAAGTGTGAGCCTAAATTGGCTTTAAATGCTGCTTTGTCAGTTGAGCTTTTCCATAATTTTACTTTAATACATGACGACATAATGGATTCAGCAAATTCAAGAAGAGGAAAGGAAACTATTCATAATAAATGGGGAATTAATTCTGCAATTCTTTCTGGAGACGTAATGCTTATAATGGCTTATCAATTGTTAGAAAACTATGATAATAATACTCATATAGAGTTAAATAAATTATTAAATAAAACTGCTAAGGAAGTGTGTGAAGGACAACAAATGGATATCGATTTCGAGTCTAAATTAAATGTCTCATTTGAACAGTATATTAAAATGGTAAGTTCTAAAACAGCAGTTTTATTAGGGTGTTCATTAAAAATGGGAGCTATTGTTGCAGGTGCTTCAATTGAAGATCAAGAAAATATTTATAAGTTTGGAATTAATCTTGGATTAGCTTTTCAACTCCAAGATGATTATTTAGATATTTTTGGAGAAGAAAATCTAGTTGGAAAAAAAATAGGTGGAGATATTATTGAAAATAAAAAAACAGTTTTATATCATATGGCAATGATTGATTCCAATCAAAATCAAAAAAAACATATTACAGAATTATATAATTCAAATAATATTTCTAATAAAAATAAAATTTCTAAAATAACCTTGTTATTTAAGGAAACAAAAGCAGATATTTCCTCTAAAAAATTAATTGATCAATATACTAACAAGGCTATAGATTCAATTAATAGGTTAAGTATTGATCAAAATTTTAAAAATGAATTTATTGTCTTTTCTAATAATCTTATGAAAAGAGATTTATAATTTAAATAATCTTTTAAAAACAGTTTTTACAAAAATTCCAAAGGAGAAGTTTGCCATAATTGTTAATTCTTCTAAAAAATTACTTTTTTCATCTAAAAATTTAAAAATCCATTTTGATTTATTGTTTTTAAACATTTGAGTGAAGAGTTTTTTGCCTAAATGGTTGTTTTGATACAATACATCTAAAAAGATGATGTCATAATATCTGAACCTGGATTTTTTATAAAATTTTGTAAAATCATGATTTGTTTTTAAAAAATTTATAAGTGATTTGGTTTTTCTTTCGATGTTTTTAAAGGTAAAACCAGTACTAGGCTTACTCCATCCGCCTGCAGATCCTATATTAATTATATTTTTTGAGTTTTGTTTGTGAAAAGGAAAACCGGTCATTGGTATTTTTCCTAACTCTTTGGAAACAATAGAATAATTTTTGATTCCTAGACTGTCTAAATAATTAATTAAAAAGGGTTCATATTCTTTTTTATCCAAAACATGTTTTGAAAATAAAGTATATTCTACTAAAGCCTCTTTTTTAGAAAAAGGAAGGATATACATAAATCTGGTATTGAAATTTTGTTCAATAGAAAAATCCATGAAGGTAGCTTCTTCTGGATTAAAAAAATCTTTTTCTGTTTTTATAAACCAACCTTCAAAATGTTGAATTAATAGGGGATATTTTTTATTAGATTTTAAAAGTTCCCAATTCAGGATACTATTAAATACCTTTTGAGAAGTATAGATTCCTAAACTTGTTTTAACTTCGCCATAATTTCCCTTATCTAGTATAGTTAGAACTTTTTCATTTAAAATTTTTATGTTAGAATTTTTTGAAATTATGTTGTTAGTATAATTATAATAAGAAACACTTTTAAGCATTTTATAGCTTAGTGGTTTTAAAGAGATAACTTTATTAAAATTGTCACTTTTAAAAATTATATTATTCCAATTATAAAAAGTCAGATCCTTCCATATAATATTATCATTGTCTTCCCAAAAACACCAGGTTCTGTCATTAATTTTTTTAGGATATTCTGGATCAATGATTAAGATTTTTTTTCCTGAAAAGAAATTGTCTAATGATAACCTAGATGCTAAAGAAAGTCCTGAAGCACCACCACCACAAATTATGTAATCATAATCAAATTCCATTCAAATCATTGAATTCTAAATATACAAAAATAGTTTAGGCATAAATTTTTAGGGTAGTCTAAAAATATTTTTATTAATTTCTAAAAATAATGTACATTTGTAGCATGTTATCATTAACTGAAGAAAATCATTTAAAAGCTATTTTTCATCTTTCTAGTGTTGATAATAAGGATGTGAGCACGAATGCAATAGCAGATTCATTAAATACAAAAGCACCCTCTGTAACAGATATGTTAAAGAAACTTTCTGACAAAAAATTAATTAATTATAAAAAATATCAAGGCTCTTTTCTTACTCCAATTGGCAGGAAAACAGCTTTAAATATTATTAGAAAACATAGATTATGGGAAGTTTTTTTAGTTGAGAAATTAGGATTTAATTGGTCGGAGGTTCATGAGGTCGCAGAACAACTTGAACATATAAAATCTAAAAAGTTGATTGATGAGTTAGATAAGTTTTTAGATTATCCAACAAAGGATCCTCATGGAGATCCAATTCCTAATACGGCGGGCTTTATTAAGTATTCAAGCAGATCTTTATTATCAGATTTAGCAATTGGAGACAGAGGAAAATTCATTGGAGTAAAAGATTCTTCTTCTGCTTTTTTAAAGTTTTTAGACAAGAGAAAAATTGCTTTAGGCACTAATATTCAAATTCTTCATATTGAAGATTTTGACAACTCTATACATATTGGACTAGACGAAACCAATTTAACGATTTCAGTAAAATCTGCTAATAATATTTATGTAACTAAGATATAATTATGTATCAAGAAATCATCAATTTTTTTCAAGGATTAGATCCAATATTAGGAGCTTTAATCGCTACTTTATCTACTTGGGCATTAACCGCTTTAGGAGCATCATTTGTGTTTTTTTTTAAAACAATGAATAGGGTTGTTTTAGATGGCATGTTAGGTTTTACTGGTGGAGTAATGGTTGCAGCAAGTTTTTGGAGCTTGTTGGCCCCAGGGATTGAAATGTCAGAAGGGGAAGGTTTTATAAAAGTTATTCCAGCTGCGGTTGGATTTGCTTTAGGAGCATTATTTATTTTTGGTTTAGACAAAGTTCTGCCACACATTCATATTAATTTTAAGGAATCAGAAGGGATAAAGACACCTTGGCATAAAACAACTTTGCTTGTTTTGGCCATTACTTTACATAATATTCCAGAAGGTCTTGCTATTGGAGTATTATTTGGAGGAGTGGCTTCTGGAATTCCAGAAGCATCCATTACAGGAGCAGTTGTATTAGCTATAGGAATTGGAATTCAAAATTTCCCTGAAGGGATAGCTGTATCTATGCCTCTAAGAAGACAGGGCATGACTAGATGGAAAAGTTTCATGTATGGCCAATCTTCTGCAATTGTTGAACCAATAGCTGGAGTAATTGGAGCAGTTGCTGTTACTTTTTTTACTCCAATTTTGCCTTATGCCTTAGCTTTTGCAGCAGGTGCAATGATATTTGTAGTTGTTGAAGAAGTTATACCTGAAACCCAGCAAGACAATAATACGGACATAGCCACACTTGGCTTTATTGGTGGATTTATAGTGATGATGACTTTGGATGTAGCACTAGGGTAGTTCTAATTAATTTTTATTCATGAAACATTTATTGCCTTTTTTTATTTTGATTCCTATGGTCATAAATTCTCAAATTGTAGAAATTAATGGAACAATAAATTCAGAGTTTGGAATATTAAGTTATGCTAGTGTTAGTATTTTAGAGTCCAAGACAGGAACCATTGCAGATGAAAAAGGAAATTTTTATTTAAAGGCAGATCTTTCTAAGCATAATACACTATTTGTTTCATTTTTAGGACATATTTCAAAAAAATTTTCCTTACATGACCCTACAATAGATTTACAAAATTTAAACATCATTCTTCAAGAAGATATAAATGGACTAAATGAAGTGGTTATTACAGGAACATTGAAAGATGAATTTGTTACAGAATCTGCTGTTAAAGTTAATGTGATAACAAGTAAAAAAATAAATTCTTTTCTTCCTTCTGGAGGGGCAAATATTACTGAAATTGTACAGCTAGTTAATGGAGCACAAGAAGTAATTGCTTGTGGAGTATGTTATACAAATTCAATTAGTATAAATGGTTTAGAGGGACCTTACACATCCGTTTTATTAGATGGAATTCCAATGTATGGAAACTTAGCTTCTGTATATGGTCTTAATGGAATCCCTAATATGATAATAGATAGATTAGAAATAGTAAAAGGTCCAAGTAGCACCTTATATGGTTCTGAAGCTGTAGCTGGGGTCATAAATATTATAACTAAAAATCCACAAGAGCAACCTTTTCTTTCTTTAGATGTTCAAGGAACTTCTCATAAGGAAAGTTTTATCAACCTAGCTTTAACTCCAAGTATTGGAAAATCATATGGATATTTTGGGATTAATTGGGACAGAAAAAGTGATTACGATGATTATAATAATGACGGTTTTGGGGATGACATTAACCTTGGAAGATTTTCTATTTTCAATAAATGGAAAATGTATAGAGAGTCAAAAAAAGAATTTATTATTGCGGCAAGGTATTATTTTGAAGATAGAAGAAATGGGGTAAAAGAATATTTGAAAAACAACAATTATAAAAAAATTAGAGGAGATAATAAAATTTATGGAGAGAGTGTATATACAAATAGATTTGAAATATTTGGGAAATATGAATTTGCTTTTACAGAAGGTTTTGAATTAAATTATTCTTATTCAAAGCATGATCAAAATAGTTATTATGGAACTGATTATTATGAGGCACAACAAGATATTTTTTTCTCACAATTTACTTTAGATAGAAAATATGGAAAGCATGATTTATTATTAGGAGCATCAATAAGAAACAATTTATATGATGACAATACAATTGCTACAGAATCTGTTAAAAATGGAATAATAATTAATAAAGAATCTAATCAATTTATTCCTGGACTATTAATTCAGGATCAATACAAGCCATCTGAAAAAATATCTTTAATAGGAGGCTTAAGAATAGACAATTATAATGAACATGGATTTATTTATGCACCAAGCTTTCATTTAAAATATAATCCTGGACAGTGGCTTTCATTAAGACTCA
Organism: uncultured Bacteroidota bacterium; assembly: GCA_902511755.1. Lineage (GTDB taxonomy): Bacteria > Bacteroidota > Bacteroidia > Flavobacteriales > Flavobacteriaceae > MAG-121220-bin8. Next base: position 92,724 of record CABXGL010000002.1, read on the forward strand.
ATATAGGAACAGGCTTTAGGTTAGTTAATTTATTTACGGAGGATCATGCTTTTATAACAGGACAAAGAGAAGTTAAAATATTAGAAGATTTAAACCCAGAGAAATCAAAAAGTATAATTTTTAATACGAACTATATTTATACAGGATTAAGTGGATCAGGAAATTTAGATTTAGATCTTTTTTATACTTATTTTTCTAACAAAATAATTCCTAATTATAACAATCAGAATTTTATTATTTATGAAAATTCAGATGGGTATGCATATTCTAAAGGAATTAGTGGAGCTTTGAATCATACTTTTTTGAATGGTATAGCTATCTCTTTATCTTTTAACCATCAAATAGTTCGATATACAGAGGATAAGAATAACATAAAGTCTTTGTATGATATGGAGCATTCTCCAAAATGGAGTGGAGGGTTAAATTTAAAATTTCCTATTAATAAAAAATGGTCTATAAATTCTTCCTCAAATTATGTTGGTGTTATGCGACTTCCAACAGTTTATGAGATGGATAAAAATGGTTTAATAAGTGCTGAGCCTAGAAAAACTAAAAGTAAGCCCTTTAGCATTCACAATATTAATATAAATGGAGTTGTAAAAAATAAAAATGAAATATATTTTGGAATGCTTAACGTCTTTAATTTTAGGCAAAAGGAATCTCCTTTAGTTGGATATACCGATCCTAATTACAATAAAGGCTTTAGTCCATTTTTTGACACATCATATGCATATGCTCCTAATCATGGAAGGGAGATATTCCTTGGATTTAGATTAATGATAGATAAAAAATAATTAGCCTTTATTTCATCTCCAATTATGGCTCAAAACATTCATTATTTTACCGACCATTGAAGTTGCAGATGAAGCTGAAGGGTACATCTCAATAGCTTTTTTATAATACTTTAAAGCGTTTTCCATATCTCCTTCATTATAATAAAATTCTCCCATTGAATCATAGGAGTTATAACTTTTATAAAGATTTATATATTCATCAAAATGACTTTTTGCCTTATCTTTTTCTCCAATTCCATAGTAGAAATACCCTAATGTATTAATTATAGGAGGAATCATATAAGAATGATCTCCACTTGTTGGCAGAGAATTAGGATCACCTTTTTGATCCTTAATTTCAGAAAGTAATGATTCCATTTCTTTAATTCTTTCATTTGCATCAGGCATTGTGAAAGCATAGTAGTAATGAATGAGTTTCCCTTTAGGTTCAAGTTCACGCATTTTTGACCATAAATCATGCGCTCCTTTTGTAACTAAGGGCCAATTTTCTCCTCTTGGCAGGTCAAGAAGTGAAACAAAAATTTTAGAAGTTTCATTATTGTCAGCTACAAGTTCCTTAGCTTTTTCTATATGCATTTTTTGTTTGTCAGATCCTTCAATTGAAAATCCAGCTAAAACAACATGAGGTCCAAATAATGATGGGTCATACTCTAAAACTTTTTCAAAGAATGTCATAGATTTTTCATATTCAACATTATACATATGCTTCATTGCATGATGTAACATTTCATTAGCATTTGTGTCATCTCCGTTCCATTGAATATAGGATCCATCAGTGGCATCAAAAGTCCACTTATTATTTTCTTGATTTTGAGTAGTGGTTTGGCAACCTAAAATAAGTATTGATAAAAGTAAAATTAATTTTTTCATGATATAAAATTTATTCGTTAAATGCTGCTAATCTAAATACAGTTTTTCGAGTTAATATTTCCCTTTTCCGGCAACTTTATTAGCAAAAACTCGAAATTCTTGACTACTAAAAAGTTCGTCTAAACCGTTAACTAAGCTTACCATATCTATAGCTCCTATAACAGCGTGATGTGTAGCCCCAGGATTTTGTTGTCCTCCTGTTCCTGCTTTTGCAAAATCTGTTTCAAAATGTTTTGTCATTTCTACAACGATTGTTTGAATATCATTTGGGTTTTCAACCTCGAAACTATAAATGGATGTTATTCCTTGAGAAAAGATTGAAATTGAAAATAAAAAGAGAAAGAATATCGAGAGATTTTTTTTCATGTATTTAATATTAAAATAGAAACTTGAATATAATAAATATTTACTAATACATTCAATAGTGTATGTTATTTTAATTAGAATAAGATCTAGTTTCTGGAAGCTTTGGCAATTTCTTCAAAATCTACTTTTCTATATAGAAATAAATTTTCTTTAAAAAGTTCTTCTCCATAATTTTTTAACCAATCATTATGTAAAGCAAGTTCAAGATGAGTAGGAGGAATTACACGGAATTCAACTGAATAAAGATCATTGATTTCACCAGGCAGTGTAATATTTCTGGCATAATGAAAATTATCAACTAGGTTAATATGTGGAAGTAAATCAATAAAAGTGCTTAAGCTTGTTTTCTCATTTACTATTTTGGCTGTTATATGTAAGTATGGTACGAACCCTCCTTTTGGAGTTCCTTTAGGAATATTATTTGTATCCCAATTTACTCGGGCCTCAATATGAACATTGGTTTGACTTTCTTTTAAATGTAATGAAGAAGGTATTACGTGATCTTTTATAGCTCCCTCAAAAATAAATACAATCCCTGGCTCAACTCTTTCTTCCCCAATAACTAGTTCTTGAGCATTTAAATAAAAGTTTGCTGTCAATAAAACACATATACTAAAAATTACGTTTTTCATTTATTAAATTTTATAAGATTTTTCAAGTATTTGAATGTCATTTAGAAGTTTATCCATTTCTTCTTTATTAGTGCCATCATAAAATCCTCGTATTCTTTTTTCTTTATCAATTAAAACAAAATTTTCAGTATGAATCATATCATACTTGCCCCCATCACCATTATTTTTTGCAACTAAATATGATTTTCGTGCAAGCTCATAAATATCTTTTTTTTCACCTGTCAATAAATTCCATCTGGAATCATCAACTCCTTTTTCAATTGCATATTTTTTTAATTGAGCAACTGAATCTATTTCAGGAGTTACTGAGTAAGAAACCAGAAGAATATCTTTATTTATAGTTTTTTCTTGTATATAAAACATATTCTCTGTCATTATTGGACATATTGAAGGGCATGTTGTAAAAAAGAAATCTGCTACATAAATTTTATTATTATAATTTTCTTCTGTAACTGTTTCTCCATTTTGGTTTGTTAATGAAAAATTGGAAATTTTATGATATTTTTTTACATGATGAATACTATCTTCAACAAGCTCAGAGGAAACCATATTTGGACTGAAAATAGGCAGTGTAACTTTAGGTTTTAAAATGTAATAAAAAGATGTTAAAACAATAATAGACAGGGAGGTCATTATTATAATTAGAGGACTATATCTTTTGAAAAATTTTTTATACAAATCTTATTTTTCCTCAAAATTAAATCATTTTAAAATCATAACAATACATAGTTTAAAATACTTTTTTTAGATTAATTTAAAAACGTATTTTTGGTCACTGATTTTTAACTATGATATTTTTAATAAAAGCAATACAATTAATATTAAGTCTAGCTATAATTGTAGTCCTTCATGAATTGGGACACTTTATTCCTGCCAAATATTTTAAAACTAAAGTTGAGAAGTTCTATTTATTTTTTGATTGGCCTTATACATTGTTTAAAAAGAAAATTGGTGAAACAGAATATGGAATTGGAGTTCTCCCTTTAGGAGGATATGTAAAAATTGCTGGAATGATTGATGAAAGCATGGATACGGAACACCTTAATAAAGAGCCTGAGCCATGGGAATTTAGATCCAAGCCGGCATGGCAAAGACTTATTATTATGCTTGGCGGAATTACAGTAAATCTAATTCTAGGTTTTGCTATTTATATGATGATCGCTTTTGTTTGGGGCAAAACTATTTTAACAAATGAGAATATGCCTGGCGGATTTGAGGTTTCTGAATTAGTACAACCATATGGATTTAAAGATGGAGATAAGATTTTGCAGGTTAATGGGGAAGATTTAGAGAATATAATAGACATTAATAAATTTTTGTTTTTAAGGGATGTTAGTGAAGTAAGAGTACAACATTATGATGGGACAAGAGAAAACATTTCAGTCCCTGAAGACATTGGAACAATAATGTTTACAAATGGAGTTATGCGTCCTTTTACTCCCTTAGTTCAACCTATTTTAGATTCAATAAGTCCAAATTCACCAGCTGAAAATGCAGGATTAAAATCAGGCGATAAAATTGTTAGAGTTAATGGGAATGAGATTATTAAATGGCAAGATTTTACTGAATTAGTAAAAGCAAATACTTCCCCTAATATTAATATTGAAATAGAAAGAGAAAACGAAATTATTTCTAATATTATTCCATTAAATGAGGAAAATAAAATAGGTGTTACTGTTTTATTGCCTAAAATAATTCCTACAAAATTAGAATATTCTTTTTTTGAAAGTTTTTCTGAAGGATATAATATTGCTTATTGGACTCTTGCAGATTATGTAGGACAATTTAAATACGTTTTTACTAAAGAGGGAGCTTCTCAACTTGGAGGGTTTGGAACTATTGGCAAATTATTTCCAGCCACTTGGAATTGGCAAGGGTTTTGGGAAACAACAGCTCTAATTTCTATAATTTTAGCATTTATGAATGTGTTACCAATCCCTGCTTTGGACGGAGGACATGTAATGTTTTTATTTTATGAAATGATTACTGGCAGAAAACCAAATGATAAGTTTATGGAGTATGCACAAATCTTTGGGTTTTTTCTATTAATTGCTCTAGTTTTATATGCAAACGGGATGGATATTGTTAGATGGCTTTTTTAATTAATAATTTGACCACAATGAAATATAATTTATATTTGCCCTCGTTCTAAAAAAACAAAATTCCTCCTTAGCTCAGTTGGTTAGAGCATCTGACTGTTAATCAGAGGGTCCAAGGTTCGAGTCCTTGAGGGGGAGCAAGTAATACCGTTACACTACACATTCTAAACCTTCGAGAAATCGGAGGTTTTTTCTTTTCAGCGTAATTAAGGTTTGGCTCTCACCTTGTCTAACCATTCGTGAAAGCCTTCTAAAAGGACTTACTTAATTGACAATAATAATCTCAAAGAACACATTAAATTTACTAAAACTGACAGACATTTGACAGACATTATGTTCTTTTCGACTTTTATAAGTTTTCACAAAGAATGTTGTTCCAACATATCTGAGCTAAGGACTATCTCTTAAAAATACAAAATCACTATCCACTTTACGTTATATAATTATATGAGTTTAAACTTGGTACATAGAACTCATTAAGACGTTAGAGAACCAAGATATTTTCTACAAAGAACCTTTAGTTTCCCAATAGGGTTCAACGTTATAAACTCGGATAGAGTGTGTAAGTGGGTAAGCACAGCAGTTTTTCCTGTGTCAGTAGTAATAGACACCGATTGAATAGGTTTTCTGCCTTGATTCTGATGGAGGGTTCTTCATATAAAAAGAGTAACATCTTTTTTAAATGAGGTATGCAGAAGATTATTTAGATAAAGTGCCCTTACGGGCAGTCTGGTACGAAAAAATTTAATAATAAAATACTATAAAATATGCCAAGACCTAAAGGAAGTCCTAACAAGCTGACTTCAGAAATAAAAGAAAGATTAGCCACCATTGTAAGTAATGCAATGGCTTCTATTGATATAGATTCAATGACTCAAAATGAGAGGTTAAAACTTATTCAAATAGGACTTACTTATGTAGTTCCAAGATTAAAACACACAGAAGAAACCAATGAAGAACCAAGAAACTTTCAAATAGAAATTATAAACAAAACGTCTGATTTAGACAAATAAAGTTTTGTAAATTGGTCCTTAATAAACAATTATTAAAAATAAAATTGAGTTTAAAAAAATCCTTGCCTATAATTACTGAAATTCCTGAAAATGAAACAAAGGAGTTGGATAAGTTAATTAAATCTTACCGAAAAAAACATATCAGAACATCTCAAGCTATAGTTGATAAAACCTTTAATGAAAATAAGTCATTTTTAAATGAAATTAAAAATGGAAATGTTAGTAAATCAGTCTCCCAGTTAAGAGAAATTGCTTGGAAAGATTATCTAAAAGATGAGGTTCAGTTTAATATTCTTTTAATGCAAGAATTATATAAGTTCTTCAAAACCCCTCAATATATTTTAGATGCTCTTTTGGACAATAATTTATCCAACTTAAATAACAAACAATTAAAAGAACAAATTATAAATATTTGTGGAGAATACGCGGGCAGGGTATACCCATACATATATAAAATAGCGCTAAGCAACACAAATTCAAGAAGGTCCAGAGCTGGAAAAACTTTTGAGGCCATTATTTATAAAGTCTACGAGTGTTTAGATTATTCTTATGACTCTCAGGGAAAAGTTGGTCGAAAAATATTCACTGAATTGGGTCTTGGAAAGAAAGTAGATTCTATTTTGCCCAGTATTTCTGCATACGGAAAACGCAGAAATAAAACTATAGTTGGAACAATGAAAACCTCACTACGTGAACGATGGCAAGAGGTCGCTGAAGAAATTGAAAGAACTAAAATTCCAGAAATTCATTTACTAACTGCAGATGAAGAAATAGCAGAAAGTAAAGCACAAGAAATGAACAATCATAATATTATTGTGGTTGCTTATGATTGGGTTTCAAATTCGGAATCTTTAAAATCAATGAAAAACATTATTAGTTTTGAAGAGTATCTTTTTGAAGAAATTCCAAGTATTTTAAAATACTGGGATAATGAGTAAAAAAATTAAAATAATAGATTTATTTGCTGGAATTGGAGGGATTAGACTTGGATTTGAAAATGCTTCAAATAATATTGAATGTGTTTTTACAAGTGAGTGGGACAAATATTCCCAAATAACTTATAAAGAAAATTACCCAAATGAAGAAGTTTTTGGAGATATTACCAAAATAGATGATAAACTAATCCCAAATCACGACATATTACTTGCAGGATTTCCTTGTCAAGCCTTTTCTCAAGCAGGTTTAGGGAAAGGGTTTTCAGACACCAGAGGGACATTATTTTTTGATATTGAAAGAATCCTTATTGAAAAACAACCAAAAGCATTTTTACTTGAAAATGTAAAACGTTTAAAAACTCACGATGAAGGAAAAACTTTAAAAATAATCTTAAAACATTTAAAAAAAGCAGGATATAAAAATATTTATTTTCAAGTTTTGAGGGCAAGAGATTTCGGCTTACCACAAAATAGAGAAAGAATATTTATTGTTGGTTTTTTGGATGACAAAATCAAATTTGAATTTCCTAAACCAATATTGAGTAAGACATCAGTTGGAGATATCTTGCAGAGTCGCGTTGATGATAAGTATACAATTTCGGATAAACTTTGGGCTGGTCATAAAAGAAGGAAAAGAGAAAATAAATTAAAAGGTAAAGGGTTTGGTTATGGTATCGTTGATAAAAACTCAGAATACACTAACACTATTTCTGCAAGATATTATAAGGATGGAAGCGAAATTCTACTCTCCCAACAAGGTTTAAATCCAAGAAAATTAACTCCAAGAGAATGTGCGAGATTACAAGGGTTTCCGGATTCATTTAAAATTCCGGTCTCCGATAATCAAGCCTACAGACAGTTTGGTAATAGTGTTCCTGTAAATGTTATAGAAAAAGTTGCTAAGCAAATGCTAAAACATTTATAAACAAGTTTTAAGAATTATAAACCATAGGCATATCTTCTTCTTTTAATTCAGCAATTCTTATATTTAGGTTATGAAAAAACTATTTCTACTATTATTTATTACGCTACTTATTATTGTTTTGTTTTCAGAATACAATGCCAATGAAACACAAAAAATGCTAGATGCGAAAGAAGAAGAAATTGATGAGAAAATAAGAATTGCAAAAGAAAAGATAGAGAAAGCTAAAGACACCATTCCTCTAGTACCTTTAGTCCCTGCAAAAAAAATTGACAGTTTATGAAAAAACTACCAACTTGGGCAATAGTTATTATTGTTATCATTTGCTTCCCAATTGGATTTAAACTTGGCAATGCAATTATGGATTGGATTTTAAACCTTTTGAATTTATAAATAAATGAAAAAACTCCTTTAGATAATGAAAAAACTACTTCCACTATTACTATTCTCATTTCTTTTTCAAAGCTGCTTCAGTTACAAATCAGTAAATTTTAATGATATTAGAAACAAAAAAAAACAAAAGTTTAAGGTTGAAAAACTTGATAAAACAAATGCAAAAGGCAGATTAGTTTCTATTGATGAAAATACAATGATTTTAAAAAATAAAGGTAAAAGTCAAACAATTTCAAAAGAAGAAATATACGATGTGAAAGTTAGAAAATTTTCAATTATAAAATCTGCTGGTGGAGTTCTTGGTACTTATGGTATAATAGTGTTAGTTTTACCTGTTATTCTAGTAATTGCCTTGTTAATATAAATATGAAAAAACTCCTTCTACTATTACTGTTTATTCCACTTGTTTCTTGTCAAAATGTAGAATTAAGAAAAACTTATTATGAATCAGGAGAATTAGAATCTACAGTAAACTATGTAAATGGCTTAAAACAAGGAAGACTTTACTGGAATTATAAATCAGGAGAATTAGAATATACAGAAAACTATGTAGATGGTTTATTGCGAGGAGAACAAAAGGTATATTATAAATCAGGAGGATTAATGGCTACAGTAAACTATGTAGATGGTTTAAAACAAGGCGAAGAAACAGGCTACTATGAGTCAGGAGAAAAACAATATACCCTAAACTATGTAGATGATTTAAGACAAGGAGAACGGAAGTTTTATTATGAATCAGGAGAATTAGAATCTACAACAAACTATGTAGATGGTTTAAGACAAGGAGAATCTAAGGAATATTATAGTTACTATAACTTTGGGGGATTAAAAAAAACAATAAACTATGTAGATGATATAATACAAGGAGAAGTTAAGTGGTATTATGAATCAGGAGAATTACAATTAACAAGAAACTGGGTAGATGGTTTAACACAAGGAGAAGAAAAGTGGTATTATGAGTCAGGAGAATTAGAATCTACGGTAAACTATGTAGATAATTTAATGCAAGGAGAACGGAAGTGGTATTATGAGTCAGGAGAATTAAAAGCTACTGTAAACTATGTAGATGGTGTTAAACAATAAACAAACTAAAATTAAAATGAAAAAAGCAATTCTACTATTACTGTTTATTCCACTTGTGTCTTTTGGGCAGATTGACTCATCAGAAAGTGAAGTAATAAAAGAACCTGTTGTTCGTAATGAATTTTCTATTAAAATAACAGATTTGTCAAATATTGAATCAAGAAAAATAGAATCTGAATACTCTATTATAGTCTATAAGAACAATGAAGTTTTTCAAAACATAAAAACCCCTGCAAATATGTCATATCATCCTTTTGAAGAACGATCTTTTGGCACTGCAGATATTAATTTTGATGGATATGATGATTTTTTATTTATTAATTCTATGGCAATGGTCAATTATTCATATATCGTGTATTTATACAATCCATCTTCTGAAAAGTTTGAAATAAATGAAGATTATGGTTCTATCAGTTCACCTGAGTTTGATATTGATCATCAAATTATCAAATCTTTTAATCGTGGAAATGCAGCTTATTATGAAACTGAGATTTATATTGTTTTAAATGATAAAATAACTCGTATCTCAAAGACTATAGATAATTACGGAAGTAATACTTATAAATATATTATCTACGATGGAAAAAAAGAAGTTGATGTAAATGAAGCATTAAGAAGAGTTAAATTATATATTGGTTTTTTTAAAACTAAAAAGTTCAATATAATAATTGATCTACTTGATAATGGTAAATATAGATACGCATCTTGGAGTATATCAAGAAATTTAAGAAATAACCCTGATTTGATTCTTAAAAATGGAGTTAAACAAGAATCTGAGAATGAAATATCTTATAAATTTAAAAAAGGAGAATTTAGTTATACGTGTATTTTTAATAAACTAACGAATAATGGACATCTAAAAGTATTTCAAAATCAAAAGGAATTAGTTCAACAAAAAGCAAGCGTTTTTATTATACCAAATGAGGTAAAACAATATATAGGTAATAAACACAAAGTAATAATTTCATTATAAATTTAAAACAATGAAAAAACTATTCCTTCTACTATTACTGTTTATTCCACTTTTGTCTTTTGGGCAGGTACCGCAAACCATAGAAAGTAAATTTAGTATTCCAGATGGATACGAAAGAGTTTATAATGATGACTATTCTAAGTTTTTAAGACAATTTCCATTAAAAAAAGATAATACAGTACAACGCTCAGATGGCACATATAAAACAAATTCTAACATATGGGTTGCCGTATTTGATTATGATTTAGGGATTCATAAAACTCACCAGTGTGCGGATGCAGCAATTTATTTAAATGCTATGCATAAATATGAGCAGGGAATGGCTGGTCAAATAAAATATCATTTCACCAATGGAGATGTCACTAAATACCAAGATTGGTTGGATGGAATAAATTATAAGTTAGATGAAAATAGAAGTTGGATTTTGCATAAAGAATGGACATCTCCAAGAGTTGACAATCTAGAAACATTTAAAGAATGGATTAAAATAGTTTGGAAATGGGCAGGCACAAAGTCATTACCTTTTGATACAATGTCAGTAAATATGAAAGATATAATGCCTGGTGATGTTTTTAATAATAATGGTCACGCCGTTTCAGTCGTAGATGTTATAGTCAACAATAATACTGGTCATAAAAAATATATATTAGCACAAAGTTGGATGCGTGATAGAAATACTGGCGAAGAACATCACATATTAATAAATCAAAATTCGAACGACGTTTGGTATGATTTGAATACTAATGAAACAATAGTTACACCTCAGTGGCGATTTGAACCAAATCATCTGATAAGATTTAATATTAACTAAACTATAGGCATATCTTCTTCTTTTAAAATTATTGTAAATTGTAGGTATGAAAACAGGATTATATATAGTTATAATTTTCTTTTTATTTATTCTTGTTACTTTCATACATATTTTTTTCTATAATTTCTTTTTATTTCCAGAATATAATTATTACGATACTTTACCTATGTGGGAGATGCACTTATTAAACTTATTCATTGCGTTTGTGTTGGCTCATATTTACAAAAATAAATCCTTGTATTTTAACCTTAAAAGCTCAAAGGGTTCTTCAAATAAATTTTTTACTAATAATGACAATATTGACCTTGATAACAAAAGCAGAGAAAGAAAAGAAAGGATAGAACGAATAAAAAAAGATTCCAAAAAAGTTAAAAAAGAACAAACTGAAGTGAAAGAACCAACCACTTCATATCAAACTCCCGTAAAAGAAAAGCTAATTCCGAAACCTGAAATTGAAACTACAGGACCAAAACCTACAACAAAAGAAGATTTGCCGCTAGCAAAAGATGAGTCTGAGGGGTCAAAAAATAAAATTCTGAAAGTTAATTACACTTCTTCTAAATTGGAACAAAAGAATGTATATCCAATTTTTAGATACCCAGAACAAAACACTGTTGTCAGGTCTTATCGAGTTGGAGATGAAAAACGAAGAGGTTTTAAAGAAGAAGTATTTCAAAATGTGATTCAAGAAGTTTTTGGTAATAATTTTATTGTTTTAGGAGAACTTAGAATTAACACAGGAAAAAATACTAGACCATATGAACCCGATATTGCACTAATTGGGAAAAAAAACAAAAGTATATGTGTAGATATAGAAATTGATGAGCCATACGCATCAATAACCAGAGAACCAACTCACTGTATGGGCTGGGATACACAAAGAGATATCTGGTTTATTGATAGAGGCTGGACAGTTATAAGATTTTCAGAATACCAGGTACATATGTTTGAAGAGGAGTGTTTAAAGTTTATAGCAGATGTGATTAATTCAATTTCAAAATCCTTAAGTGTCCCAGAAAAATTAGTCCACACGCAGACTGTTGATACAGAAAAACTTTGGGATATCCTCCAAGCTCAGAAATGGGAAAAAGAAAAATACCGAAAAGAATATTTAGGTCACGAATTTAAAATTAAACCTGAAAAAAGAGAACCTATTGAGCGTGGTTTAAATGAAAAAGAAAAGGAAGAAGAAAAACTAGTAAAACGAACACCTATAGGTATTGAGGACAAAAGACAATCAATTGGATTCAATTTAATTAATAAACATCCAAGAGATAAGAGGATTAAGTTTTATCCTGAACCACATAGCTATACCATTGATGCATCACCAGCCCCATCAGTAAGTAATGTAATTTCAAAGTTCTTTCCTGAATTTGACTCTTACGGAAAAGCAGCAACGTTAAGTCCCAGTAATCCACTTTTTGGTTTATCAGCTGAAGAAATTGTTGAAACTTGGCATAAAAGTGGTAAAGACGCTAGGGACAAAGGAACATTTTTACACGAGCAAATAGAGAAATACTATTTAGGAGAAAAATATGAAGAAACTGAAGAATTTCATTTGTTTAATAAGTTCGTTTCTGAACATAAAGACATTAAACCCTATAGAAGCGAATGGCGAGTTTTTGATGAAGAATATCACATTGCTGGAACGATTGACCTAATATCAAAGAATAGTATTGGTTATGATATATATGATTGGAAAAGAAGTAAGAAAGTAGTTGATATATATAGTGGTAAACCAATAACAGTTGACACTTGGGGTAAAGTAGGTATTGGAAAGCTAAAAGATATTGATGACACTAGCTACAATAAATATTGTTTTCAACAGAGTTTGTATAAATTTATTTTAGAGAAAAATTACAATTTAAAAATATCGAGAATGTTTTTAGTTGTTCTATGTCCTGAATACGATAATTATTACAAAGTTGAAGTACCTTATTGGAAGGACTGGGCTGAATATATTTTAAGGACGTTATAAAAAAACCTTGATAAATGAAAAAACTAATTCTACTATTACTGTTTATTCCACTTGTTTTTTCTTGTTCAGGTAGTGATGATGAAAATGGAGTTTCTTTAAGAATTGTTATTTAACCTCGTTTATTAATGGATATTTTATTTTTAATAAGGGCAATAATTTTTTTTGTTGCTGGCTTAGTTACCATTATTTTTCCTACAGAACTTAATAATTTTAAGAATCGTTACATAATTCCTTTATTAATTAGATTAGGGTTTAAAATAAAGGTAAAAAATGAAATAAAAAGTTATTATCAATTGGGAATTGTTTTTATTATGATTTCAGTTATTCTCTTTATTGTTTCAATTAAACCATAGGGATATCTTCTTTTTTTAATATTATTGTAAATATTAATCTTAAAACTTATAATTATGAAAATTAAAACAGGATGTATTGGCTTTCACGTAGCCTTTGTAGTACCTAATAATGATACTGCAAGAATGGAATCTTTTTTAGAAACACACGAAAAATTTATGAGAGAAACTCATCATATTGATGGTGATGTTGAGCCGATAATATTGTGTTATGCTGTACTAAAATCACCAGAATTAAATAATCCATTAGATCCCGAAAGTGGTGAGACAGGAAATACGCTCTATGGTATAACAGAAATTTATAATGGTCCTGAAGGAGCTGGAGCACATATGAATTTAGGTCAGCAGAGAGAATCAATGTTTTCAGAATTAGTTGCACTTACTAATGAATATTGTGTTTGTGGAATTTTAGGAGCTCCAATTATAAGAGCGATGGGATAATGAAAGTTTTTAGAGAGATTCTGAAAGGATTACTAATTTTTGTTATTGAAATACAAATTTTAAAAAAGAATTAATTATGAAAAAACTAATTCTACTATTACTATTTATTCCACTTGTTTCTTTTGGTCAGGATGAATTAAAATATTTCAATAAGGGTAAAAAAAGTTTTGAAAAAGAAAATTATGATAAAGCAGCTGCTTATTTAATTAATGCTTTGGAGTTAAACCCAAGTTATGTAGATGCTCATTTTTATACAGGGTTATTAAACACTAAATTAAAAAAGTATGATAAGGCAATTACAAATTACAATAAGGTATTAGAATTAGACTTATATAATGAACTTGCTTATTTAAATAGAGGAAGAATTAATTATATTCTTAAAAATAAAAAAGCTGCACAATCAGATTTTAAAAATGCTATTGAAATTGATTCTAAATTTATTGAGGCTTATAATGGTTTAGTATTAGTAAGTGAAAGTTTAAAAGATTATGATACTGGGATTTTAGCTATTACTAAATTAATTGAATTCAATCCAAATTTTAGAAATTATTTTCGTAGAGGATTGATAAAATATAGAATGGGAGATAAAGTTGGAGCTTGTAAAGACGCTAACAAGTCTAAAAAACTCAATCCAAATTTTTCATTAGTCAATCAATTGATTAAAAACAGTTGTAACTAAACCATAGGCATATCTTCTTCTTTTAATTCAGGAACTTCTAATCCACGTAAGTAGGTTAATAAGGTTTAGATAATTCTTATATTTAGGTTGTGAGAAAACTACTTCTACTATTACTGTTTACTCCTCTTTTATCGTTTAGTCAAAATCACAATGCAGATATTATTATATACGGAGGAACATCCTCTGGGATAGCTGCTGCGATAGAATCTTCAAGATTAGGAAATGAAGTTATTCTTATAGAGCCAACAAATAGAGTTGGAGGACTCACAACAGGTGGTTTGGGGCAAACAGACATTGGCAATAAACAAGTTATTGGTGGAATTGCCTTAGAGTTTTATCAGAATATTAAAAAATATTATGAGAATCCAGATAATTGGGTTTGGCAAGAAAAATTTGAATATAAAGATATGGGCCAAACCAAATCATCTATATCTGAAGATGCAATGTGGACTTTTGAACCTTCAGCAGCTTTATTTGTTCTTAATCAAATGATAGATGATGAGAAAATAAAGGTGTTTTATAATGAAAGATTGGACAGAAAAGAAGGTGTCAAAAAAGTAGACAATAAAATAAAACATATAGTTATGGAATCTGGGATAAGATTTTCTGGCAGTGTTTTTATTGACGCATCATATGAAGGAGATCTTTTAGCATCATCTGGTGTTTCATATACAGTTGGTAGAGAATCAAATTCAAAATATGGCGAGACACTTAATGGCAACCAACCTAATACATTAGGTAAGACATTGAAAAATAGAATATCAAAAAATAGCGCTCATCACAATTTCATTTTTGGGATTGACCCTTATGTGGTTTCAGGTGATCCTAATAGTGGTTTATTACCTTACATAAGTGAAGGTGGTGCTGGAACTGAAGGTGAAGGAGATAAAAAAATACAAGCGTATTGTTTCAGAATGACTTTGACTGATCACCCAGAAAATAGAATTCCATTTAAAAAACCAGATAATTACAACGAGCTTAATTATGAGTTATTATTTAGAAATTATGAATCAGCAAAAGGCAATATTGAAGATATGTATTCATATGGAGACCCCTTAGTCCCTTGGATTAATTCACCAATGCCAAATAGAAAAACAGATACAAATAATCAAAAAGGATTTTCAACGGATTTTATTGGTCAAAACTGGAATTATCCTGAAGCTAGTTATGAAGAAAGAGAAAAAATTGTAGATCTTCATCGTCAATATCAACAAGGGCTTATGTGGACTTTAGCTTATCACCCTAGAATTCCAAAAAAAGTAAGGGATAAAGTATCAATTTGGGGAACCTGTAAAGATGAGTATACAAGGGAAGATGGTTGGCAGAATCAACTTTACATCAGAGAAGCCAGACGTATGATAAGCGATTATGTAATGACTCAAAAAAATTGTGAAAGAATAGAAATTATTAATGATCCAATTGGAATGGCTGCTTATGGAATGGATTCACATAACGTAAAAAGATATGTAAATGATTTAGGGTTTGTTGAAAATGAGGGAAATGTTGAAGCATATGTTGAAAAACCTTTTCCAATTAGTTATAGATCAATTATTCCAAAGAAGAATGAATGTGAAAACTTAGTTGTTCCTGTTTGCTTAAGTGCTTCACACATAGCATTTGGATCGATAAGAATGGAGCCTGTTTTTATGGTTCTTGGACAAAGTTCTGCTATAATTGCCAGCCTTGCAATTGAAAAAAAGATTTCCGTTCAAGATTTAAATTACAATAAATTAAAGTCTATTTTAATTGATAAAGGACAAATTCTTGAGTAAATGGGTACTGAAAAACTCCTCCAACTATTACTGTTTATTCCACTTTATATTTATTAATTCTTTATTATATTAGATAAAAACAAATAATTAATACTAATGAAAAATATTTTTTACACACTATTTTTAAGTTTATTAATGTTCAGCTGCTCAACAACTGAGAAAAAATCAGAAAACCAGCAGGGTGTTATTGAAAAAAATGATGCAAAATCTCTAGTTATGGACGCATTTAATAAAGCTTATTTAGATAATGATATGACTGGTCAGGATGGGATTTTTACAGAAAATGCAGCTGCTAAAGTAAATGGTCAAGAGATGCCTCCTGCTGAAATGATTGAAGCATTTATGGGCGGAAGAGAGTTTTATAGTGATATAAAGAACATCAATCCATCTACTTCTACATTTATTTATGACGATGGCGCTATTTATACAAATACTTGGTTCACTTGGGAGGGGACAAGTAAATCAACTGGCGTAACAGTAAGTAATCCAGTTCACGCTTATTTTAAGTGGGAAGGAGACAAAGTTTCAAGCGTAGGTTATATTTTTGATTCTGCAGAATATGTAGCTAATATGAGTAATGAAAATTAAACCATAGGCATATCTTCTTCTTTTAATTCAGCGTTAAGCCTCATTTTCATCAGAAAATATTTATTATCTATTTTAGTATTATGTGGGAAAGACTTAAAAAAGCTGGTTTTTTTGTTTCCGTTGGTGCTATTCTTTTTTTTATTTTAAAAATCATTCTTAAAAGTGGATATTTAGCAGGCACTATCTATAGGTGGTTTGATTAATGCAGTTACTGTGAGGTTAAAAGAATTAATTAACTTTATAGTTATGGATCCTGGAGGTTTTCACAATCATGAGTTTCATCATAATGATGGTGATGGTAAGAAACTCACAAAAAAACAAGCTAAGTATATATTAATTGGTGTTTTATGCATATTATTAATATTGATTGTTTTAGCTATTTAAATGAAAAAACTACTTCTACTATTACTGTTTATTCCACTTGTTTCTTTTGGGCAAGATTTAGAAAAATTAAAATTAAAATCTGTTGTTAAAACTTTTTTTGAAGGGTTTCATAATAAAGATTCATTAGTAATAGCTTCTGTTATTGATAAGTCATTTGATTTAAATTCTACTTCATTTAAAGAAGATGATGGAGTATTAAGAAATATAAATAGAGATAATTTTATATCTGCTATTATTTCTAGACCTGATAGTCCTGTTTGGAAAGAAAAATTACTTTCTTTTGATGTCAAAATTGATGGACCTCTTGCGAATGTCTGGGTTAAATATGAATTTTGGTTGGATGATAAACTAAGTCACTGTGGAGTAAACTCAATTCACTTATTAAAAAAGAAATCGGGTTGGAAAATTTTTAATATTACTGATTCGAGAAGGCTAAATTGTAATAATTAAACCATAGGCATATCTTCTTCTTCTTTTAAAATTATTGTAAATTGTATAAAAATAATCTTATGAATAAATATTTAATTAAAAGAGAAATTCCAAATGCTTCTCAAATACCAAGCGAACAACTAGATGAAATAGGTCAAGGGTCTGAATCAGTTTTAACTGCAATGAGAAATGAAGGAAAGAAAATTGAACAAGAGGTAAGTTATGTTACTGGAAACAATGTTTTTTGTGTTTATAATGCAGATTCAGAGGAAACTATAAAAGAACACGGTGAACGCGCTGGAGTTCCTGTAAATGAAATAACCTTAGTGCCAAATGTTTTAAAACATAACACTAATAAAGGCTAAACCATAGGCATATCTTGTTCTTTTAATTCAGTAATTCTTATATTTAGATTGTGAGAAAATTAATAATTACTCTGGCTATTCTGTTTACTTTATTTGTTGTTCTTGGTATAATTTTTTCTTCTGAAGAAATCAAAGAAAAGACCAAAAAAAGTATTATTGAACAATCTGAAAAAGTCCCAGATATTACAAAAAAAGCTTTGAAATTTATAGAACCTATAAAGGAAGAAATAGAAATTTTAAATTTTAAATCTTTATCAGAAAAGAAAGTAGGTTTAAGGTCTCAAAACAGGGCAATTCAAAAAATATTATTAATAACCCTAGAAGGAAATCCATCTAAAGATCTTATGAAAAATACAGCTATTAGCATCTGGGAACAAAACTTACATTATAATGAATTTACAATATTAATGTATCTAGAAGGAATGGATATAACTGCCAGTGCTTATTGTGTTGTTGAGTTTAATAAACAAGGAATTACAGACTTTATTGTATTTAATTAATTATGAAAAAAGTAATTCTAATAATACCTAAAACGTAGATTAATAAGGTTTAGATAATTGTTATATTAGAGTAAAATAACTAGTTATGAAAAAACTCTTTCTACTCTTTCTACTCTTTCTACTCTTACTGTTTATTCCACTTTTTTGTTTTGGACAGAATGAAGATTGTTCTACTAAAATTATATATGAGAATAATCAGTATAATGGATGTGTTAATGATGCTGGTAATCCAGATGGATACGGAAAAATGACATTTGAAAATCAAGATGTATACATTGGGTTTTGGAAAAATGGTAAAAGAAACGGATTAGGAAAATTTACAACAAATGAAGGGAGTTTTTATGAAGGAAATTGGAAGGATGACATGAAGCATGGAACAGGTTCTTACACTGAAAAAAAAGAAGATGAAACTTACTATAGAAAAGGATTGTTTGAATATGGCCAATTTATAGAAGGTAAGATGGAGGTTGATAATGGGCTCTTTTTAACACAGCATACTATAACCTACAAGTCTTACATTGGAGTTGTAAAAAATAAAGAAATTAATTTGTTGGAAGGTCCAGGACCTGATTATGAAATCATAACAAATTTAATTCCTGGCAGTCAATTATTTATTATTTCAGATAAACCCATAAATGGTTATTATAATGTAATTGATATATTATCTAATAAAGAAGGTTATGTTAACGTTTTGTTTGTCGATTTAGGTGATGAGATCAAAGCAAATGATGATAGTAGTAATTTTATAGTAACTGGTGTCTCCGAAAATCCAAAGTTGTCTATAATTAATATTTTTAACAATACTGAAGTTAGAGCATCAATAAAAATGGGAGGTTATAATTATATTTTTGAGCCCCTTGCAAGAAGAGATATTGATATTTCCCCAGGCGATTATACAATCATAGTTTCATCTCCCAATGTGATTCCTTTTATTGAAAAAGTTGAGATTGAAGTCGGGAAAAACTATAAAAGGGTATATGTCATTATTAAAAAACCCAAAAATTAAGTGAAAAGTCCTAGAAAATTTCTTCGATTAAAAAGTGTTGAAGCGTACGTCCTTTTTTTATCTGGATTTTTGCTCCCTCTTATGTTCATTTATGCTTTGATATTCCACATCGAAAGACTTGATTTTATGGGCTTAATAGAATGGCTAGGAGTTGTCCTGGTTCCTATACTTACATATATATGTGCTCGTTTAATTGACCATGAAGATAAAGCATAGTTATATCTTTAAATAATGAAAAAATTTATTTTAAAACATCTTGATTTAATTGGCTTTGGGATTATGTGTTTTTTTGCTATTGATTATTGGATTCTGGATATTTTTTCAAATCTAATTATATTATGGATTGGCCTTATAATTAACGCCATAGGATTATTAATAAATCGAAGATGAATCAAAAAAAAGAAGAAACTTTATTCTTTTTTGTAACAGTATTGTTATTAATGTCACTTGGTTTTTTAAAGGATCTTGGACTATATTCCATTCCTTTTGTAATTAGCTATCCAATTTGGTTTATGAGAATATTAATTCGAGGAAAAAATTAAAATAAGGTTTTTTTATATCTTTAAATAAAAAAAATAAATGAAATATAGATTTTTTTTAATATCGATAATTATTTTTTTCGTTTCATGTGGAGGCGCTGAATCCGAAGTGGGAGGGGGCTCTGATGAAACAAGTGCTGATTTTCCAAATTTTGTTGACAATAATAATTTAAGAATTTTTGCCAGAAAGGGTGTTTCAACTACATTTTTAAATAATGTTGGGAAAGCTTATGGCGAAATGTTTAAACCTAGCGCTAATGTTGATCAATCAATGAGATCAAATTATTTATCAGTTAGTAAAGAAAAATATGTATATCAAAGAGTTGGAGTTGATGGAATGGCTAGTAATTCTAATTTTAATCCAGGAACTCCACCCAACCCCTATGGGGATAATTGCACAGATTATATATGGGAAATGAAAACTGGTGGAGCAGATCAAATTGGAGAAGTAATAGAACATCTTTTACATACAGTCACAGCTGTTACTATGTATTTAGCATTTCCAGATTGGAATTATAAAAACTCTTCTTCACCATTATATTTGGCGATGAATGAAGCTGTTAATAAAGGGATTTATGATATTTCTAGTTATGATGATTTAAAAAATGATGACGCTTATCATAGAATCATAACTCAGGAATATGCTTATTGGCTAATTCTTGCGGAGTGGGATTATTATGAAACTGCAGGTAAAAAAGAAGCTGGAATGACAGGAAATGGAGAATTTACAATCGGCACACCATCTGAAATTCAAACACAACTGCCTTTGGGACACAAATTGTATAAAGATTATATTGAGAAAATTTTATCAATTCCCAACAAGGATAATATAATTTCTTTATTCCCATAATTTATGAAAAAAATCCTTTTTTTCATTTCCTGCTTGTTATTGTTTTCTTGCCAAAAGAATCCTGTTTTATATATATTAACTACTTCTGCCAATCCTGTTGAAGGAGGGACAGTTCTTCCCGCAACAAGACAATATGAAGCTGGCGATACTGCTAATTTAGTTGCTGCCCCGGCTGCAGAATATGTTTTTCAAAGTTGGACTGGAGCTACAGGAGGTGCAGAAACTACTCTTGTAATGGCTGAAGATAAAACAGTAGTTGCAAACTTTATTAAGAAAACATATCCGTTAACAATTAAAGTAGAAGGAGAAGGGAGTGTAGCGCAAAAAGTAATCAAAGCAGGTGCTTCAACGGATTATAATAGCGGTACCATAGTGGAGTTAACGGCTAATTGTACAAATAAATGGAAATTTAAAGAGTGGAAAGGAGATTTAACGGGAACAGAAAGTCCAAAACAAATTACAATAGATAAACCAAAAACAGTTACAGCAGTTTTTGAAGAACTCCCTCCATTTTATTTAGATGCAAATGGGGTGACTATAAAAGCTAGAGATTGGGTTGTAGCTGGAACAAAAGGAGAAGTTAATGGAGTAACTTACGAAGCTGTAGATATCGTAACATTAAGGTCAATATTTAAAATTCCTTCTAATTGGTGGGAATATCAACCGGCAATTAAAGCAGCTGAAGAAAGACTAAGCAAAGTTGTTACAACGTTAATAACGGATATGTCTGATCTATTTTCAAATGCCCCAACAAGTAATTCAGAAGGGGAATTTTATATTTATTATAACCAATTTAATCCAGATATATCATCTTGGGATGTGAGTAATGTTACCAATATGTCTAATATGTTTAGGAGAGATAACATAACACTTCCAGCAGAGGATGATATATGTTCTGGAGGACTGGCTTATCACGAAGGTCGCTTTAATAAAGATATCAGCAAATGGGATGTAAGTAATGTAACAAATATGTCTGGAATGTTTTTTAAGGCTGTTCGATTTAATCAAGATATAAGTAAATGGGATGTAAGTAATGTTACAGATATGAGCAATATGTTTGTAGGAACTAATGCATTCCACCAAGATCTGGGGAGTTGGGACGTTAGTAAAGTGACTAATACGTCAGGAATGTTTGCCAAGCTCTACCATAAAATTGGGGATATTCAAAAAGATTTCAACATTTCAGGTTGGGATGTTAGTAATGTGACTAATATGAGTTGCATGTTTTTAGAAAATGGTATGACAGAAGATTTCAAAAATTGGAATGTAAGTAATGTAACTAATATGTCTAGGATGTTTGGAGCTTTTACTGGCAACTACTTTAACGTGTCTGGTATTGAAGGTTGGAATGTAAGTAAGGCAACAAATATGTCAGGAATGTTTCGTTGGAATTGGTTATTTAATCTAGATATCAGTAATTGGGATGTTAGTAATGTTACTGATATGAGCAATATGTTTATGAGTGCTCATTCATTCAATCAAGATATTAATAGTTGGAATGTGAGCAATGTAACTAATATGAGCGGTATGTTTTCAGGTTATTTAATATCTATTTATAAAAAAGTAATGGATTTTAATAAAGATATTGGAAGTTGGGATGTTAGTAAAGTGACTGATATGAGTAAAATGTTTTATTTTAATGAACCATTTAATCAGGATCTCGGGAATTGGAATGTGAGTAATGTGACTGACATGAGTTATATGTTTTCATCTGCAAAGTCATTTGATCAACCCATAGGTGATTGGAAGGTTAGTAAGGTAACAGATATGTCGCACATGTTTTCATATGCTAGTGTATTCAATCAGCGACTAGTTAAATGGTGTGTTAACAATATTACTTCAGAGCCAACTTATTTTAGTACAGCGTCCGCTTTAACAACAGACAATAAACCTAAATGGGGGACTTGTCCTTCGAACTAGGGTTTCTTTTATTTCCCTATTAAAAGTATTTTTTCTTGTCGTCCATTTACGTATCTAAACCCGCTTTTTTCAAAAATACCAGCTTCCTCTAACATTATTCTAATCTCCTTTCCCCACTCTTTTAAATAGGTTTTATTATTTAATTCAATAGCATATACAGTATCAAAATTCATTTTTACATCTCCTTTAAAAGGTACTCCGTCTTGTGAATCCCACATTCCAAGTGTAGTGCCCGCAGAATGACCAAATGTGCCCAAGGGATGGGTGTATATTTGAGGATTTAGACCCTCTTTTTTAGCCAAGCTCAAAGAAGATTTTAGAATTTGATTTCCAGTTTTGTTTAAAGCAAACTGATCCGTAAAAATATCTTGAACTCTATTAGCATCTTTTAGTGCATCTGCTAAAAATTTGGGAGCATTTTTTTCGTTGGTTTTTAAAACATAAGCAATTTGCTGACAATCCGTGTTTAAGGTTAAATAGCTTATGCCAAAATCACAGTGGACTAAATCTCCTGGTTGGATAATGTCATATTTTGATTTTCCATCAAATGCATAAAGATCACTTGCTTCATTTCTTTGTACATCTATTGTTGGATGAAACCAAGTTTTAAGTTTTAGGCTAAGCACTTTTTCTCGCATCCACCAAACAACATCATCAGTTGTAGTTTCGCCTGGTGTTATTACGCTTGTTGAAAAAGCTTCCTTAATTATGTTGTGAGTAATGCTGACTAGTTGATTATAAATTGTTTTTTCTTTTTTTGTTCTAGTTTCAATCCATCGGATTCCTAATTTTTCAGCAGAAACAACTTTTTCCTGCATTTTTTTTGGAGCATTGTTGTAAAATAAATCAAAATCAGTTTTTGATATGCCATCAATTAGGGCAAAATTTTCAGAAAAGTTTAATCCAATTTTGTTTGGTCCTTTTTCAGAAATGTAATTATATAATGCCTCAAATTGATTTGGTGTTTTTTCTTTATTCCAAATAGAAGGAATGTTTTCTCCAAAATTATATCTTGAAATTGCAGCTGCCTCCACTTTATCACTAATAGAATTATGATAAAAAACCAAGATGGTCCTTCTTCTAGCATTTAGCCAAGTAGGAGGCAAAAATGTTTTAATTATAGGGTCTTCATTATATTCTCTAGTGATAATTATCCACATATCAATTCCAGTCTCTTTCATTAGGCTGGGAAGCAAATTTTCAATTCTGTCTTTTTGAATTTCTTTAATAATAGTGGCCCTATTTTTTAAATCTAAAATGTTTTGTGAGAAGGAGAATTGAAAAAATAATAAAAGGAATAAAGCGATTCTATACATAATTAAATTTTATTGTTTTTTTTCTTTTTTCTATATATAAATAACAAAAATATGCAGATCACATTTGTTATTAGAATATATGGGTTAGACCATGGAATGCCATCAAATCTAAAATCAGAAATTGGCCATAAAATAGGAGTTGGGAAAAACTCAATACTATGTGTAAAAAAATCTAAAATAATATGACAAGGCCATGCCAACATTGGGAAAGCAAAATCTTTATTTATTTTATACACTATGCCTATAAAAATAAAGGCTATGACAATACTATGAGAAAATTCATATAAATCATATACCCAATAAGGAATGGCATCAGCTGAGGGTTTTCCAAAATTAAGCTTGTTGCTGTTAAATAATAGATTATAAAGGAAATACAAACCAAAGGAAAATAAATCTGGGAGCGCTCCAAAAAGGAAAGAGAACCATCTATATTTTCTATATCCAAAAAACCCTTTACCATAAAGAGCATGACTTAAAGTATCCATATAGCTAATGCTCTTTCGTTTTTACACATTATGTAAGTCTTCTCCTTTTTTTAAAATAATCCAGAATACTAAATAAACGAATCCAAGTCCTCCGAAAACTGTTACTATTCTCCAAATAAGAGGATCAACTTTAGTATGTTCCCCTAAACCATGACAAACTCCACCGACATATCCTTTGTCAGGATATCTATATAATTTTTTCATTATTTAAAAATAATTATTAAATATAAACATACCTTTTTTTTAATAAACTTATCATTATATTGTTGATTATTAACGTTAAACTATTTTAAAATGAAAAAAATTTTATTAATTGCTTTGATAAGCATTTTTATTTCTTGTTCTCAAGGAAATCATCCAGATTATGCAGCTAATGTAGAATCTGCAAAAACTCTTCTAGCACTTCAAGGTACAGAAGCTGACCTTCAAGCTCAACTTGACCTAGTCCATGAAGATATGGATTGGCAACCAGCGTTTCATGGTTCTGAAAGAATTGGGAAAGAAGGATTCGGAGAATATCTTAAAGGATGGCATGATGCAATGGAAGATGTTGTTTATACACCTACCAATTATTTGCCTGGTGTTTTAGCTGAAACTGGTATTCCAGATGGAAGTGTAAGATCATATGGAACTTGGACTGGAGTTCACTCTGCTACTGGGAAAAGTTGGGAGCTAATATCATATCATACTTGGGATTTTAAAGATGGTCTTATTATTTCAGGTGGAGATTATTTTGATGCGGGAGGACTGCTTGGTTCACTTGCAGAAGAATCATCAGAAGAATAAATTTTCTAAGAAATTATGCACATAAAAAAACCTTCAATTTCTTGAAGGTTTTTTTATTAATAAATTTTAGAAAAACTAAATATTTATTTTCTTGAATTTAATTTTGCTAATAATCTTAAAATTTCAAGGTATAGCCAAACCAAAGTAACTAAAAGCCCAAAGGCACCATACCATTCCATATATTTTGGAGCTCCTTTTTCAGCTCCCTCTTCAATAAAATCAAAATCTAATACTAAATTTAGTGATGCTATTACTACAATAAATAGACTTACTCCAATACTAAATAATGAGGCATTAGTTGGATCTAAAAAGGAGAATCCTGCTCCGAAAAAACTAGCAATAAATGAAATTACATAAACCAGACAAATTCCAGCAGTAGCGGCAAAAATTCCTAGCTTAAAATTTTCAGTGGCTTTAATTATTCCTGATCGATATGCAAATAGCAAAGAAATTAAAATAGAAATAGTTAACATAATGGCATTAAAAACGATCCCCTCATAAAGTTGACTATACATAAATGAAATGCCTCCTAAAAGTAATCCTTCAAGCATGGCGTAGAGAGGAACTGTAATTGGAGACCAGTGTCTTTTAAAAATGGTAATTATTGCTACAATAAAACCACCTATTCCACCAACGGCCATATATATTATTGAATTTTCAAAATATGAAAAATAACCTGCGCATAACATTAGAAGTAAAGAAATAGCAGTTTTGTCAACCGTTCCTTTTATTGTCATAAAGTCGTCCTTTATTAAAGGCCCTGTAGAACTTCTGCTTATGCCTTCAGTTTCTTTAAATGTGTTTGAACCCAATGCTGGATTCCCTGATCTAAGTGAAAGGTGTGAGCGTGCCATAATTTTTTTTGACAAATTTATATAAAAATTATGATTCATAATTTTAATATATTGTAGTAAAAAAATAAAATGAAAAAAATAATTTTAAGCTTAGGAATTTTATTAATTGTTAGTTGTAATAATTCTAATGAAATCACAGAGCAAGATGTAAAAGACACAATATTTGGAATGTTTGATTCCTTTTCTGTAGAGAGCGAGGACAAAAATAATTTTTATAATTATGTTACAGATGATTATGTATTATATGAAATAGGCAAAAAAATGAATGCTGCAGAATTTTTAGAATTTGCTAGCACATTTAATACAATTGAAGATGATTGGGAAATAACGGATTGGAACATTACAATTGACAAAGGATCAGCTCACGCATATTTTAAAAATAACGGAAGGTTTGTTACTTTAAATGAAGGAAAGAAAACTCTTTTAAATTATCAATGGATTGAAAGTGCTTATTTAGTCAAAGTAGATGATAAACTAAAAATAAAATTTTATTTTTCTGATGCAGTTACTCAATCTTCACAAGAAATAGAATAATATGAGCTTTAAAGCAATTAATTTTAAACAGAAGTATAGTTTATTCAATGATTAT
Organism: uncultured Bacteroidota bacterium; assembly: GCA_902511755.1. Taxonomy (GTDB): domain Bacteria; phylum Bacteroidota; class Bacteroidia; order Flavobacteriales; family Flavobacteriaceae; genus MAG-121220-bin8. The sequence continues at coordinate 119,446 of CABXGL010000002.1, forward strand.
TGGTCGCCAAAAGTTATTGCTGAAATGAATGATTACCAATTCAAACTTGCTAAAATTAAAGGAGATTTTCAGTGGCATTGTCATAATGACACCGATGAAACGTTTGTTGTATTAGAAGGAAATTTAACAATAAAATTTAGAGAAGGCCATGTTGATTTAAAAGAAGGAGAAATGTATGTTGTTCCAAAAGGATTGGAGCATAAGCCATGCGCAGAAAATGAAGCAAAAATTTTATTAATTGAACCTAGAGGCGTTGTGAATACTGGCGACTTAGAAGCAAGTGAATTAACTTCTGAAAATGATGTTTGGATTTAGTCAGTTTTATTATTAGCAATTAGTTTTTTAGTCAAGTAGTTGAATCTTATATATAGCATAATGGCAGCGGAACCCAGGCCTGAAAGTAATCCAATCCATATGCCTGTACTTTTCAAGGGAGTGTGAAGACCTAAATAATAACAAATTGGGAATCCAATTAACCAATATGCTATAAAAGTCATTATTGTTGGAATTTTTACATCCTGCATTCCCCTTAATGCCCCTAATATAACAACTTGTAATCCATCAAAAATTTGAAATAGAGCTACAATTATTAATAATTCAGAAGCTATCATAATTACCTCTTGATTTTCTATTAGTTTAGCAACATTTTCTGTATCAAGATATAGTGTGGGGAGCCAATCTCTTAAAGTAAAAAACATAAAAGCAAAAACTATTTCAATTAATATAACTAACAAGAAAATAGAAAATGCGATTCTCCTTAACGACACAAAATCAGCTAATCCTTTTTGATTTCCTACTCGAATCATAGCAGCTACATTTAATCCAACACCAATCATAAATGTCATTGCTGATAAATTGAAAGCTATTTGATTTGCAGCTTGAAAATTTTTGCCTAATACTCCGCTAAGCCAAATTGCACAAGTAAAAATACCTACTTCAAAAAGCATCTGTAATGCCGATGGGAACCCTAAATCAATTATTTTTTTAAAAATGGAACTATTAATTATTTTAAAATTTAAATTAAAAATGTATTTCTTAAATTTTTCTTTATTTATAAAAATAATCCATAAGAAAATTGCCATAATAATTCTTGAAACCAAAGTTCCAATTGCAGCTCCAGTAATGCCTAATTTTGGAAATCCATAGTATCCAAATATTAATAGATAATTAAGCGCAATGTTTATTACGTTAGCTAAAACAGTAGCATACATAGGATATTTTGTGTTGGATAATCCATCAGAAAATCTTTTTAATGCTTCAAAAATAGTTAGTGGAATTATAGATAGAGCAATGAAATTTAGGTATGGGATTGCTAATTTCACAACCTCAATTGGTTGATTCATTTCAAACATTATTGGCTTAACTAGCATTAATAATAGGTATAGAGAAACCCCCATAATAGAGCAGAGTATTAAGCCGTGTTTAAGAGCATCTTTAACTCCTGGAATATTTTTTGAAGAGTCTGCTTCAGCAACAATTGGAGTAATTGCTGTTGCAAATCCTATTGCCAAGGACATCGCTAAAAAGAAAAAGCTATTACCTAAGGAAACTGCTGCTAATTCTGCTGCTCCCAATTGACCGACCATTACATTATCTGCAAAAGCAACAGTCATATGCCCCACCATTCCCAACATGACGGGATATGCAAGTTTTAAATTATAACGAAATTCTTTGGTATAATTATATAACAAATAATAAAATTTTAATTATGATTATCATATAAATAAAGAGGCATTGCTAATGAAAATCCTACTAAAAAAAGAGCAATTAAATATTTTGTAGGATTTAATTTTTTTGATCTGAATTGATATATAATAAATATTAAAAAAGAGGAGGCTGCAATAGTTAAGTCCATCGAAATCATTGAAACGGGATGAGATGAAAATATTTCAGTCCAGAATCCGTCCATAGCCCAATTATTTGATGACAGAAATTTTATTAAATGGTAGTAAGGGAAAACAATTCCTAACATACACATAAGTAAGTATATTTTTTTCATAATCTTGTGTTTTTTTTCTTTTTAAGAATCTCATCTATTTGATTTTTGATTTTTTTAATTCGCATTTTTCTAAACTCAACTTTTTCCATTTTTCCACTGATTTCAGATCTTGAAATTCTCTTCTTTAATTGATTGATTTTTCTCCCAAGTTTAGGGATATCATCTTTAGATAAATTGTTCATGATTTTAGAATTAAATGAGTTCTTTTAAAGTTAATAAAACAATTTCATTCAAGTCCAGAATTTGTATATTTAATAAACTATATTTTAATATGTCTTTAAAGAAATTTTCATACGGCAGAGATACGCTTACTTGTCAATTGGCTAAGCAGATTTTAGAAGATAATTTGATTTGTCAAATTCAGGATGAAGAAATTAATAAAATTAAAAAATCTAGACAAAGCATAATAAATGTTTTAGAATCATCGAGAAGAATATATGGAGTTAATACTGGTATAGGGGAATTGTGTAATACTATAATTTCTGATAAGGATTCAAAATTATTACAAGAAAACCTATTAAAAAGTCATGCAGTTGGAGTTGGAGAGAGTGCCCCCTTAGAAATTTCTAAGCTTATGATGATTTTAAAAGTACATTCTTTATGTAAGGGGTTTTCTGGAATTAGTTTGGAAGTAATTAAAAGAATTTGTTGGCATATTGAAAAAAATATTATTCCAATTATCCCATCACAGGGCTCTGTTGGTGCATCTGGAGATTTAGCTCCATTGGCTCACTTATTCCTTCCATTAATTGGATTGGGAGAAGTTATGTATAAAGGTAAAAAGGTAAAAACTAAAGAAGCTTTACAAAAAGAAAAAAAATCTTCCATAGCATTAAAGGAAAAGGAAGGTTTGGCACTTATTAATGGCACTCAGTTTATTTCAGCATACGCTTGCTATGCATTAGAAAAATTTAAGAACTGTTTAATTAATGCTGATATTATTTCAGCATTTAGTTTGGAAAGTGTTCAAGGTTCTATAAAACCATTTAGTCAAAAAATTCAAAAATTAAGACCATTTAAAGGTTCTTTAATAGTGACTAATACCATTAGAGATTTGTTGAAAGGTTCAAAAATCTTAGAATCTCACAAAAATTGCGATAGAGTTCAAGACCCATATTCTATAAGATGTATTCCTCAGGTTCATGGCGCAAGTTGGGATGCCTACCTTCATCTAAATGAAATGTTAGAAATAGAATTAAACTCCGTTACAGATAATCCAATAGTAATAAATGAGGATGAGATTATTAGTGGCGGCAATTTTCATGGTCAGCCTTTGGCTATACCTATTGACTATGCAGTAATAGCAGCTTCTGAAATAGGAAATATTTCGGACAGACGAATATATTTAATGCTTAAAGGAAATGAGATTGTCCCAAAATTTTTAATTAAAAATAGTGGAGTAAATTCAGGCTTTATGATTTTACAATATACTACGGCAGCCTTATCAAGTGAAAATAAAAATTTATGTTTTCCTGCAAGCGCTGACTCTATCACTACCTCATTGGGACAAGAAGATCATGTTAGTATGGGCTCTATAGGTGCCGTTAAATTTTTAAGAGTTGTTAAAAATTTAGAAAAAATTTTAGCGATTGAACTTCTTTGCTCTGTTCAAGCATTAGATTTTTATAATCCTTTAAAATCTGGATTGAAGATTGATAAATGTTACAATTATATTCGATCCAAAATTAAGCATTGTAAGGCGGATAGAATATTTACAACAGATATCGAAAATGCAATTGAGATTTTTAAGTCAAAAAAATTAATTGAATTAACCACATAAAATTTATGGATTATACATCTTTTTTAAAAAAATATGCAAATCATCCAAACTATTTTTCTCCAACTGGGAATAAATTAAATGCAAAAAGTTGGCAGACAGAGGCTCCTTTAAGGATGCTATTAAATAATTTGAATGCAGATGTAGCCGAAGATCCAAATAACCTGATTGTCTATGGTGGGTCAGGACAAGCTGCTAGAAATGTTGAGTCGGTAGAAAAAATAATTAAGATGCTTTTAGATTTAGAAAATGATGAAAGTTTACTTATACAATCAGGCAAGCCAGTAGGTAAAGTAAGAACTCATAGTGAAGCTCCAAGAGTTTTAATCGCAAATTCAAATTTAGTTCCTGCATGGGCTAATTGGGAAGAATTTGATAAATTAAAAGAGAACGGATTAATTATGTATGGTCAAATGACTGCAGGAAGTTGGATTTATATTGGGACTCAAGGGATATTACAAGGCACATATGAAACATTTGTTGCATGTGCTAATCAACATTTTAATGGTTCTTTAAGAAATAAATTATTAGTTTCTGGAGGATTAGGTGGCATGGGTGGCGCTCAACCACTTGCAGCAACAATGGCAGGGGGAACATTTTTGGGAGCAGATATTGATCCTAAAAGAATTGAAAAGAGATTAGCTACAAATTATATTGATAAAATGACATATTCCTACGAGGAGGCTAGAGATATAGTTATGGAAGCTAAATTAAAGGGGGAAAACATTTCAGTAGGCCTAGTCAGTGATGCTGGGGATATGCTTGAAAAACTTTTAAACGATAATATTGTTCCTGATATTTTAACTGATCAAACATCTGCACATGATCCAATTCATGGTTATGTTCCTAATGGAATATCTCTAGAAGAGGCAATTAATTTAAGAAAAAAGAATCCTTCAGAATATAAAGATAGATCTCTTAAGAGTATGGCAAGACATGTTAATTTTATGCTTAAAATGAAATCAAAGGGTGCAATTACTTTTGACTATGGTAACAATTTAAGAGAATTTGCAAAACAAGGAGGCGCTAATAATGCTTTTGATTTTAACGGTTTTGTGCCTGATTACATTAGGCCATTGTTTTGTGAAGGGAAAGGTCCATTTAGATGGGCAGCCCTGTCAGGAAATCCTGAAGATATTTACACTACAGACCAAGCTTTAATTGAAGCATTTCCTGAAAATAAAAATATGATAAGATGGATTGAAGAAGCAAGAAAAAAAGTGAAATTTCAAGGATTGCCCTGTAGGATATGTTGGTTGGGTATGGGTGAAAGGGAAAAAGCTGGATTGATTTTCAATAACTTGGTTAAACAAGGCAAAATATCGGCTCCAATTGTAATAGGTAGAGATCATTTGGATTGTGGATCAGTAGCCTCTCCAAATCGTGAAACGGAAGGAATGTTGGATGGATCGGATGCTGTTTCTGACTGGCCTTTATTAAATTTAATGTCCAATACTGCTGGAGGAGCAACTTGGGTTTCATTTCATCATGGAGGAGGGGTAGGAATGGGATATTCACAACATGCAGGTATGGTGATTTTAGCGGACGGTAGTGATCGAGCAGAGTCTTGTATAAAAAGAGTTTTATATAATGATCCAGCACTTGGAATAATTAGGCATAGTGATGCGGGATATAGTAGTGCAAATGATAATTTAAACAAGTTTAACTTAGAAATATAAAATTGAGAACTCTTTTT
>CABXGL010000003.1 GCA_902511755.1 uncultured Bacteroidota bacterium
TCAGCAGCGCTAGGATCCGATCCGCTTCCAATAATTACATTTTGCTGACCTGAAGTATTTGCGTCTCCCGCAGATTTTCCAACAAAAACATTATTGCCACCTGTTGTAGTTGAATCTCCTGCTTCGGTTCCAATTGCTGTATTTGAAGTTCCTGTATTTGCTTCTAAAGACTCCGCTCCAATTGCGGTGTTATAATTTCCTGTGCTTACTTTTAAAGCAGCCTCTCCAATCGCTGTGTTTCCATCTCCCGATACATTTGTATATAGAGCGCCTGATCCAATTCCAGTATTATAATCTCCCGTAGTATTTTTAGTTAGGGCTTCTAGTCCAATTCCTGTGTTTGATTTTCCTGTAGTATTTGCATTTAAAGCCCAGGCACCAGTTGCTGTGTTATAGCTTCCCGTAGTATTTGCCGATAACGTATTATCCCCAACAGCAACATTATAATCTCCTTCATTAGTCTCCCCGCCTAAAGCAGCATCTAAAGCATAATTTCCAATGGCCACATTATACTCCCCTCCAGCAACTGCTCCACCAATTGCATCAAACCCAATGGCTATGTTATTGCTTTCTGTATCAGCAGCATCCAAAGCTCCTTTTCCAATGGCAACGTTTTTGTTTCCTGTTGTAGCACCGGTTAAAGCATCGTATCCCACTGCTGTATTCTCGTCTCCCGTGGTTACTGCATCTAGAGCTGTTAGACCAACTGCCGTGTTATACTGGGCAGCATCTAATGTTCCCGTTGTTTCATGGCCAAGGATCATGGATCCTGTAAAGTCAGTGCCTCCGCTTTTCCCATCCGTTAAATCATCAATGGCGCTTGCTCCTCCGCTCATTGCTGTCCAAGAAAGAGTCCCGCTTCCATCGGTTTTTAATACCTGATTCGCAGAACCATCAGCCGTAGGAAGAGTAATGGCAGTAGTGCCAAAACCAAGAGCATCAGCATATGCCACTCCGTCTACATAAATGTCTTTCATTTGCTTGGCGCTAGTTCCTAAGTCTACCTCATTATTATCGGTAGGTAGCCAAGTAGTAACCTCTCCATTTCCAAGGACTACCGTGTTGTTTCCGCCACCAGTAGCTCCTTGTCCGATTACTGTTTCGTTCGTTGCGGCAGCGGAAGATGGAACTGTTTCCGCACCAATATAAGTGTTTTGAGATCCGCTAACTAGTGAAGTTCCTCCAACATCTCCGTTTACAATTTGTATTCCCGCTTGTCTTCCAATTCCGACATTTTTACTTCCTCCTTCTACCTTAGACAATACCTGGCGTCCAATCGCAACGTTTCCGCCTCCTGAAGTAAGTCTGTTTAAGGCGTTGTATCCAACTGCCATATTGCCCTCACCTGTTACTGCAGCAGTCATGGCTCCTTTTCCAACAGCAACGTTTTTGTTTCCTGTTGTAGCACCGGTTAAAGCATCGTATCCCACTGCTGTATTCTCGTCTCCCGTGGTTACTGCATCTAGAGCTGTTAGACCAACTGCCGTGTTATACTGGGCAGCATCTAATGTTCCCGTTGTTTCATGGCCAAGGATCATGGATCCTGTAAAGTCAGTGCCTCCGCTTTTCCCATCCGTTAAATCATCAATGGCGCTTGCTCCTCCGCTCATTGCTGTCCAAGAAAGAGTCCCGCTTCCATCGGTTTTTAATACCTGATTCGCAGAACCATCAGCCGTAGGAAGAGTAATGGCAGTAGTGCCAAAACCAAGAGCATCAGCATATGCCACTCCGTCTACATAAATGTCTTTCATTTGCTTGGCGCTAGTTCCTAAGTCTACCTCATTATTATCGGTAGGTAGCCAAGTGGTAACCTCTCCGTTTCCAAGGACTACCGTGTTGTTTCCGCCTCCTGTTACGCCATAACCAATTGCTATTTGATTTGCTCCATCAGCAGCGCTAGGATCCGATCCACTTCCAATAATTACATTTTGCTGACCTGAAGTATTTGCGTCTCCCGCAGATTTTCCAACAAAAACATTGTCTCCGCCAGTTACATTTTGCTCCCCTGCACCAGCTCCAATTGCTGTATTTGCACTAGCAACTGTAATCGCCGTTAGAGCATTGTAACCAACTGCGATATTATTATCCCCAGTAGTTAAAGCATCTAAAGCAATTTCTCCAACTCCAATGTTATACGTCGCCGCATCACCGTCGTCTAAAGTGCCTGGAGTTTCATTACCAATAAGCATGGAGCCCGTAAAATTGGTTCCTGCTTTTTTAGCATCAGTAAGATCATCTATTGCAATAGCTCCTCCGCTCATTGCTGTCCAAGAAAGATTTCCGCTTCCATCGGTTTTTAATACCTGATTGGCAGAGCCATCCTCCAAAGGAAGAGTCCAAATCTTAGTTGCTGATAAAGAAGGGGCTTTAAAGCCTACATAGTCCGACCCAGAATAAAATCTTAATTCCTTGCTATTTCCTCCAATTGAAATATGGTCTGTTGTTTGTACCGTAGTAAACCCTCCTGATTTTGGAGTGTTTGCTCCTATTGTAGTTCCGTCAATTGCTCCGCCATCAATATCTACTGCATTTTTGTTTTGTACGGCAATGGTTCCTAATCCAAGAACTGTTCTGGCAGAAGAGGCATTAGAGGCGGTTATCACGCCAACCATAGGGGCAGAGCTAGAGCCCGTACCACCCAGGGTTATAGGAACAATTCCAGAATTTATTTCTTGCCCGTTTAATGATAAATAATTATTGGAAACATTGGCTAAAGTAACAGCCGTAGAGTTATCTGTTCCAGCCTTATCTATTTCTAAAACCGTTCTAGCAGCAGCAGCATTGGCAGCAGTGATTACCGCAACCATAGGAGCAGTAGAAGAGCCCGTACCACCAAGAGTAACGGGAACAATTCCAGAGATTAATTCCTGGCCGCTTAATGTTAAATAATTGTCTTGAACATTCTTTAATGAAACGGGAACTGTAAATGTTTCTATAGCATCCTCTAAACCTAAAATTGTTCTGGCAGCAGCAGCATCTGCTGCAGTAATTACAGCAACCATAGGAGCAGTAGGAGAGCCCGTACCACCAAGAGTGATGGGGACAGTCCCTGCTGTTAGGGTCTGATTTCCAGAATTATCCGTTGCATTTTGAATGGATAAATAATTGTCTTTGACCGTAGATAAAAACACCTGCCCTCCACTACCAGCAGCGTCCACACCTAATACCTTTCTTGCAGCTGCAGCATCAGCGGCAGTGATTACCGCAACCATAGGGGCAGTAGAAGAGCCCGTACCACCAAGAGTAATAGGCACCTTTTTAGAAGTAATTTGCTGACCATTTAATTCTAAATAGTTCTGTGGCACATACTTTAATGAAACAGGAATGGTATATTTCTCTATAGTAGCATCTTCAATGCCCAAAACTGTTCTTGCTGAAGCGGGATTCGCTGCAGTAATTACACCAACCATTGGGGCAGTAGAAGAACCCGTACCACCAAGAGTAATAGGCACCTTTCCTGAAGTTATTTTCTGACCACTTAATGTTAAATAATTATTAGTAACGTAAGCTAATGAAACTGGTGTTGAATTATCCGTACCAGTCTTATCAATTTCTAAAACAGCCCTCGCCGCTGCTGCGTCAGCAGCAGTAACCACACCAATCATTGGGGAGGTAGTAGATCCTGTTCCTCCAAGTGAAACAGGTGTTGTTCCAAGCATTTCTCTTGCAACAGATGCATTTGGAGCAGTTACCAATCCTATCATAGGGGAAGTAGAAGACCCTGTTCCTCCACGTGGAACCGGCAGCACCCCTATAACATCTTGAGACAAATCCACATCTGAGCTGGAGCTATTCCCCGCATAAAGAGCATAAGGAACGCTCAACAGTTGAGAAGATTGCTCAATAGCATAATTAATTCCGCCTGTAGGATCCACCTGGACTTTTAAAAAGTACTCGCCAGTAGACCAGTCGATATCGGAAAACTTGTTGGAAGTAATTCCGTCTCCAATAATAAAAGTAACCAGTCCATTGATATTGGATGAGACAGTGTGGGTTTCGCTATATACGGTCGTGCCGTTTTTTGAGCTTTTTAAAATGCTTATTCTAATGCCTAAGCTGGTTGTCTTTAAAATACTCCCATCGGCTGCCCTAACAATAGATTGATAGGTGAATTTTTCCGGGGATTGAGAGTAATTTATTAAGCAAAAAAATAGTGCTGTAATGGTTAAAATGATATTTTTCATAATGTTAAATTGTGTGGTTAGTCATTGTTTTTTCGTGGTTAGTCAGTGTTTAAAATTAGTTTAAAGGAGCTGGCTCCGCCACAGATATTCTGAATGGAAATAATATACATTCCAGAGCTAAGGCCAGCTAAATTTAATTGTGTTGTTCTTTGGTTTAATCTATCGCTTAAAATGAGCTTCCCTAAAACATCATATACCGAAAGATTAAGTTCTACATCGTCCCAGTTATCAAAAGTGATATTAACCAGGCCTTTAGAAGGGTTTGGGGAAGCTAAAATTTTAATGATGCTATTTTTTTCACATGATGGAATAAAATATTGTTGAACTCCATGGTTTAAAGTAATCACTTCGCTGGACCAAGTGTTGTCGTCTGAGCCCATTTGTGAAACTAAAATCTGTCCAACACTGTAGCTAAAAGATCCTGAAAGAGATTTGGCATCCCCGCCAGTTCCTACTACGTCCTGTTGAGAGAAACAGAAAGATGAAATTAATAGCGCTAATATTTTTATGGTGTTATTTTTCATGGTTGTATGGTAAAGAAGAATGGTGAAGATTGATTTTTAAATTGCCGTTTTTATCTTGGATATAGCCAAAAGTATATTCTACTTTTATCTCCTGTCCGTCAGAATTTGTAAAAAAATAATTGCCCATAGCAATAGCATGATTTTCATTAAGAGATATGGCTTTATTGACAAATTTTACCAAAACCCACGGTTGAAGAGCAAATCCAGTATCCTCAGAATAATTTGGATTTCCTCCAATAAAATAGGATTTTGCCCCTTCAAAATTTAATCTAAACTGTTTGTTGGAAGCCCCAGTTGGTTTAAATAAAACCTCTGCCAAATCAAAAGCATAAAGCTGATTTAGCATTGCATTGGTAGAAGTTACATATGCTTCTTTATTATTTTTTAGGTTTCCTATTTCAACTACATAATTTCCCCATTTTGATTGGGCTTCATTTATCTGGCTTTTTGTTATCATAAAGCGGTCAAAATTTTAACTATTAAATGTAGTTATTTTTATTAATTTTTAATATTGTTATAAGTTTGACGAATTAAATTAAGGGAAAATGCTTAAAAAGTATATTGCTGTTAACAAAAAGGCGAGGTATTATCAGATAGGAAATGCCAATAAAGATACCTCAACCCTTTGGGTAGTCTTACACGGCTATGCCATGCTAAGTGAATTTTTTATAAAAAAATTTGAAACATTAGACAACGGAAAAACATTAATTATTGCTCCTGAAGGATTAAACAGGTTTTATATTGGTGAAAGCTATCAAAGAGTAGGGGCAAGCTGGATGACAAAAGAAGAGAGGGAAAGTGATATTGAAGAAAACAGCACCTATTTAAATGCCTTAATAGAAAATATCTTTAAAGAAATTGGGCACGATAATGTTCAGCTTAATATCCTGGGGTTTTCTCAAGGAGGAGCGACAGCATGTAGGTGGGTGTTTCGCTCTAAAATGAAAGTGGATAACTTAATATTATGGGCAGGAGATGTTCCCAAAGATACATTGACAAAAGAAAACAAAGCCAAGTGGAAAACCATAAAAACACATCTTGTAATGGGCAAAAAAGATCACTTAATTTCAGAGGAGATGAAGGCTATGTTTATAAAGTTAGTTTCGCAATATGAATTAAACTATAAGCTAACCCAGTACGATGGGGATCATAGAATTTATCCAGAAGTATTGGTTAAATTGGCTCAAACATTTTAATGTTTCTATGAGAAATCAAAGGCTAAACCGTTTAGAGGAAGAAAGAATAAAGTTATTTGAAAATCTAGAGAGCCTTTCTACTGAAAAGTTAGACGCTTCTGTTAATGGCAATTGGTCCATTAATCAAATCCTATATCATTTATGGGTAGTGGAAACTTCTTCTATAAAGTATATCCAAAAAAAGACAAAATATCCCGATTCTCTTGTAAGCGTGTCTCCTTTAACTTATTTAAAACCAAAAATTCTAAAATTGCTATTAGCCTTTGGAGTAAAGCTTAAGGCTCCAAAAATTGTATCGACATTTCCAGAAAAAATCGATTTTCACAAGCTCAACAAGGAGTGGAAAAACTCAAGGGAATCATTGGATCAGCTTATCGTTGAGCTTAAAGAAAAAAATTTCGATAAAAAGGCTATTTTGAGACACCCAATTTTAGGAAGAATAAACTTAACTTTAGCTTTAGATTTTTTTGATTTTCATTTTAAGCATCATCAAAAAGCAATTAATCTATTAAAAAAATAATCTATGGAATGGTATCTAAAGAATAAAACATAATTTGGGCAATTGTCCTTTGCTACATTGCACTAAGATTAATTTTCGCCTACGTACTTTAAATTTATCTCAAATAAATGAATTCCTTTTTAAATCATGTTCTTAGAGATCATAACAAGAAGCCAATTGTATTTGATCTTTTTTACAAAAAAAACAATATAAAAAAGCCTATTGTTATTTTTTGTCATGGCTATAAAGGATTTAAAGATTGGGGCGCGTGGAATTTGATGGGGAAAGAATTCGCTCTTAATAATTTTTTTCTTTTAAAATTTAATTTTTCTCACAATGGTGGAACTGAGCAAAACCCAATTGATTTTCCTGATCTAGCTGCCTTTGGCAACAATAATTTTTCACATGAATTAGATGACTTAGACAGGGTTCTTGCTTATTTAAATAAGAAGGAGATTAGTGAAGAAATAGATTTAGATAACATTACGCTAATTGGCCATAGTAGAGGAGGGGGAAGCGCATTGATAAAAGCTTCGGAAAATCCAATAATAAAAAGGGTAATTACGTGGGCTGGTGTAAGTGATTTTAAAAGTAGATTTAATGAGGGAACTTCTGGATTTAAAAAGTGGAAAAAGAAAGGGGTGATGTATGTAGAAAATTCTAGAACAAAGCAAATGATGCCGCATTTTTTCCAGTTCTACAAAGACTTTAAAAAAAATGAAGAGAGATTAAATGTGCAATCTGCTGTGGAAAATCTTAAAATCCCTTATCTAGTCGTTCATGGGACAAATGACCAATCTGTTTTGCCCTTTGAGGGAGAGAACTTATTCTCGTGGAACAAAAAAAATAAAATGGGAAGAATCAAAGGGGCAGATCACGTTTTTTCTGCCAGACATCCTTGGAAATCTGATGAGTTGCCGAATGATTTAAAAAAGGTAATTTATATCTCTATTGATTTTATTAATTCCTATTAAAAAGACTTAGGCTTTTAGATTTTGCATATAATCTACATTGTCTTTAGCGGCCTGAAGAGGAGTAGTTCCTCGATAAGCTTCTTGTTCAATAATAAAGGTTTTTAATCCTTTGGTTCTTCCATGGGATAAAATTTTTGAAAAATTAATAGAGCCTTCTCCAAGTGTACAAGACTCATAGCCCTTCCCCCCATCAACCTTCAAATAATCTTTTACATGGCAATAGTTAAATCTGTTTGGGTGTTTGTCAAACCATTTTATTGGGTCTTCACCCGCTACTACCACCCAATAAATATCCATTTCAAAATCTACAAGCGAGGGGTCTGTACCGTTCATTAATACATCTTGCAGGTAAATTCCTTCCCTTTTTTCGAAAGAATACGCATGGTTATGATAGGCAAATTTAATTCCATTTTTTTTGGCAATTTGACCACATTGATTAAACCTCTGGGCATGACTTTTAAAAATGTCTAGTTCTAATTTTCTTGGCAAACCCGGGCATATTAAATAATCCATTCCTATTTCTGCTGCTTGATCACATTTTTTGTTGAAACTTTCTAAATTTTCTGTTTCTCCACAATGACTGGCAATCATCTCTAGACCTAAATCATCTAAATATTTTTTAAACTCTACATTAGACATCCCCCAGAAAAGTCCAAGGCTTCCTTCATAGCCCTCCAAATATTTGTATCCATAGGATGCTAATTTCTTTAATGTATCTTTTGGATTTTTAGTCATATCAGCTCTTATGGAATACAGCTGAATTCCAAAATCTTTTACTGCGAAGCCAGAATCAAATAATTCATTTGCTTGCAAAGAAAATGGGATCCCAGCGCAAGCAGATATCAATGTGCTTTTTAAAACAAAATCTCTTCTCTTCATATTTTTAATATTATCATGAATATTCTTTATTCTCGAAGATATGTAAATTCTCTAAAAACATAACTAGTAGATTAAGATTTAGTATCTTTAGTATTCACAAAAAATATTATTATTATGAAAAAATTATTCTTATTATTTGCTGTAAGCTTATTGGTTTCTTGCAATAATACTGCTGTTCAAAAAGTAGTGTCATCACTATCTCCAGACGCAGAGATTGTAGAGGTTGAGGTGAATACTCCTGCGGGATATTTAGCTACAGCTAATGGAAAAGTTAATGCGTTCGATGGAGATCCATCAAATTTAGAGTTATGGGATAAATATATTGATGCTCATAACAACAAAGACTTAGAGGGTATTCGTGAAATGAATGCCGATTCAACACAACAGTTTGGTGGTTTCAAAGTATACGATCCCACTGGAGGTGTTGTCGATGGTGTTGATAGCCATATAGAAAGAATAAGTGGATGGTTTGACGCCGAAAATCCACAATGGGAAACATTCTTTTCTTATACCATGAAGGTTGATGGTCAAATTGGCGAGTGGGTAATTTCAGGTCATAGACTTACAACAACTGTAGACGGGAAAGAAAAAGTAAGCGTTGATTTAGCTGATGCTTATATTGAGGATGGGAAAATAGGTGCTTTTTGGATTTATAGCAGAGTTCCTCCTCCTCCCGCTGAATAACTTTTATTCATCTACTCCCAAAAAATTAAGCCCAGTCAATTTTATTGACTGGGCTTAATTATTAACAATTAATTATACAGATTTTTAGCTTGATTTAAATGGAAGCGATGGACTCTTGATCCAATTAAATAAAGTGTTTAAAATTCCCCAAAAGAAGTGATAAAGAGCAAGTGCTACATATAGCTTAGCTAATATAACTGCAACTTCAACATATCCCCATCCAACAGAAACTAGTCCTCCTAGACTTTGTGGAGAAACATCTTCAACTACGCTCCATGCGTTCCAGTCGTTTAATACGTTTCCAACAAACTCAAGCCCAATCATTCCCATAAATGCAGCAGTTGCATTAATTGGTAATGCATAGGCATATGCAAATCCATCAATTAGGTCAGGTGAAACTGCGGCTCCCATATCAGCTCCTAAAGCCCAGCCAAATGTTGCGTTGATTGCTCCAAAAAGAGCTACAAGCGCTGTAACATGACCTAAAACTGTAATGTTTGCTACAACAACATCTTTAAAAACAAAATCTACAATTCCACTTTTAGATGCCCCTAAGCTGTCTCCAGCTGATCTAATTACTTGTGTAATAGGGAAAGCAGCATAAATCATAACAAGCATGCCAACAACTGCTCCAGCTTTACCTATGCCTTCAGCGGCTCCCATGCCCTCTATTCCGCCAGTTATAACAGCAACTAATGCGCCTACAAGGACAACAAATGCGCCATATCTGTAAAATGTTCCTGTCCAACCAGCGATAGACCCTTCTGAATTATCCATCATTGCATTAAAGTTATTGGAAGGAAGTTTCTCGTTTACCATTTTAGGTAAATCAAGAAGTTGATCAATAAGATTCGTAATTTTATCCATAATATTTTTATTGGTTAAGTGCGTAATTTACAAAATTTTTATTTGTTTTTTAACAAAAATGCAATAAAAGTTATTAAGATAGTGTGTTCTCATAACTAACGGAACATGTTGTTAAAAACTTAATAATATTTAATTAATGTCAATTAATCATTAAAAAAGATTTATTAATTGTTAATTTTGCTCTCACGTTTTTAAAACAAACGCGGTCCTATAGCTCAGTTGGTTAGAGTAGATGACTCATAATCATTTGGTCCCTGGTTCGAGCCCAGGTGGGACCACCCAAAACACCCTTTACAATTTAGTAGAGGGTGTTTTATTTCCGAACCATATCAATTAATAAACTCAATAATATAAGGGTATTATACTGCCATCCTTCAAGTACTGGTGGGCCCACAGAATATGTTTAAATTTTAATTTTAAACACCTTTTTTTAGAGTCCGAACCATATTCCGAACCAAAAATGTGTATATTTGAGTATGAGTTCGATACATTACATATTAGATAAGGTTCGAAGTAACAATTCCGTTGAAGAAAAGAAGAATCCTCCTGTTTATGATGAGAAGAAGGAATTTGTTATTCAAATGAGATATTATTTTAAAGGAAAGAAACTCAATTTAAGTACTGGAGTAAAATGTAAGATTAAAGATTATAATGGTGATTATCATTTAAATCCTAAAAGAGAACCAATTCTTAAATCTGATAATAGGTGGAGGGAGAAGAATAAAGAGATAAGAAACAAAACATATGAAATTCAATCTATTGTTTCAATGTTGGATAAAAAAGGTATTGATCCAACTGGAGGAAATATTAAATCCCAATTAAGAGAAATTGAAATTGAAAGGAATGAAAAATCATATACAGATATTCACCTATATGTTCTTTTTGAGGAGTTTACCAAATACATAAATGGAACATCGTGGGGGAACTCAGAATCATATACTAGTACGATGAATGTTTCAATCCGAAGAATCAAAGAATACATAACCGAATACGAGATTGTTAACAAGTTTCGGTTGTTAGTTAGGGATATTGATGATGAGTGGATGGATAAATTTATCATAAGTTGTTCGAAAAATGAAAACATTCAACCAATAACAATTAGGAAGAGATGTAAGACATTGGTGAGGTTTGGTAATTGGTGTAGAGACAGAAAAGGAATCAATCATACAATTAGAATTCCTAAGAAATTAAAATCTACAGTCCCAAGAAAACCCATCTTCCTAACTAATAATGAAATCATTCAATTATGGAATTTTAAAGAATTTGATATTAATGATGATAATCACCCCAAACACCTAAGATATAATGTAAATGAAATTGAATATATCACCGATTATTCTGTAAAGAGTGGTAGGAAACCAAACAAGTTTACTAATTGGGAGGTTTATAAAGATATGATGGTGTTCTTATGTAATACTGGGATGAGGTATGGTGATATGATTAAAATGAAATGGGAGAATTTCGAGTATAAAAAAGATAAGGATGGTAAGGATATTAGAACTAAAGGGTTCTTAATCTTCAATATGGAAAAAACAAATAGAGAGGTGATATTGGATGTGAATCGAGTGGTTATGGATATTATGATTAAATACATCAAAAATAAATCCTCCGATGATTTTATTTTCCCTAGAAACAAATTAGGAGGACCTATTTCAAATCAAACTTTTAATTATCATATAAAAAGGATTTGTGAGAGGGTTGGTTTTATGAAGAGAAGAGTTAGAAAACCGATGTATAGTTTAGGAGATAAAATAATAAAGGGTTCTGATAAACCAATTCCGATATATAACTTAGTATCCAGTCACTTGGGTAGGAAGTCCTATATAAAAAGAATGGTTCAATTGAAAGTTCCTTATGAAAGAATTAAAAATCAAACTGGACATCAATCAACGAAAGTCTTTGAATCATATTTTACTTATGATAAGGATATGATTGAAGGAGTAAACGATAAGATATTTTCTAATGACCTTACAATTCCCAAATCAAAAAACACACCTCCTCCAAAAGAGAAAATAGATGTTGGACTTAAAGACCTAGAATTTATTGATAAGATGAGTAAAATGGTTGGTAAGAGTTTAACACAAGAAGAGTTTGATAAAATAAAAAAAGATAAATTAGGATTGTAAGAAATCCATCCCCTTCAACTTCTTATTTTCATATAATTTACACCATTCATCATATCCGTTAAATGATTTATTTAAACGAACTAATTTCTTAATGATGTTAGGTTTAATCAGATTGTATAAAACCCCTTGTAACTCCTTTATATCACTCCTGTAGTGTGTTTTGTATTGTTTCCGAGATGATTTACCCTCTCTGTATTGATCACCCCAATATTCTGTAGTATTTAGAACCTCATTTAGATGATTTCTTACATTTTTATCTGTTCCAATGTAGATACAAAACAAAGAACTCTTCAACCTCATCGTTATACTCCAACTATTATTATCATACCACCCATCCGTTTGACCAGAATAGGATATTGATATTGTTGGAACAAGATTATCGTGTAAATCAATCAACTCACTATATTTCTCCGTTTGTTGAATCTTCCATTCTTTCAATTCCTCTTTCTTTTTCTTATATGATTCAAATAATGTTTTGAGGTGGTTCTCTCTCCGTTTGATTTTAGAGTATAATGATTGGTATTCTAATTTATCTTCTCTAAGTTTTTTAGGTAGAATATCATAATTCTCCTTCTCCAAATACACCAATTCTTTTACCCTTCTTTTTCCCATAATACAAATATACAAAATTAAATAAGCTTCACCATACAATACTGCCTTTTATGGCTTATGGTATGTGAACTGGTATATTGTACTTGTAAGATTGAGAAATAAATAATAAACAATTAAAAATTAAAATTATGAGTTACAATAGAGGTAAAAAAAAGTTCAAAAAAAATAAACAAAACGGAAACAATCTTTCCCCTTATGAAAGAATATTAAAAATGTTTGGAAACCCCAATATGGATATTCTTCATTTCAAAGGGAAAGGTACTTGTTCAACTGATGAAAGTTTTGAATTACACAAAAGTGGTGAGAGAGAATTTGGGAAAATCATCAACTCATTTAAGAAACCTTATGTGTTAGATAAACTAATAAAAATAAAATCTCTAGACCTAAAATATTATGATTCTATCTTAAAGGTTTTTGTGGTTGGACCATATGTTACTTATGGTAATAAATTTAAAAGTTGGTTTAATGAATTTTATGAATTTGTTTCTAAACTACCAATCAATGACGGGGATGGAAATGAAGAAACTTTTATTCCTCTGTATAGGGTAATGTATAAATCTGAATTTCATAAAATGTTAAAAGAGGGTGTACAAAATCCTTCTTGGTCAATTGATATTAAAAACAATCCAAGATTCATCAAATCGAATCTTCTTTCAAATCCTTCTGAAGAGGTAGTTTGTGTTTATTCTTTATTTAAAACAGAACAAATACTTCACTTAAGTGTTGGAAAAGATGAGGGAGAACAATGGGTAAGAAAAGGAAGTATCCCACATAAAACTTGGGTTCTTGGTGAGTACAACTATTCACAATTTAAAACTGGTTTTGTGGATACTGATTTTGAAAATCTGAGAAAAATTCAGATAGGAACTAATGGATATGGTACTGATGAGATTGGTGATAATTGGGGAAATGTAAGTGGTTCTCACGATGATATTAACTATAAGTTTTTAACGATGGATATACCTAAATTATCAAGGAAAGTTTCTAAAGATAAAGATATTGAGGGGTCACCATTACAAGATTTTATGATGGATACTTTAGATAAATTTTGTGAATCGGATTTTCAAAAACACGTTAAAAAGACATTAAAACCAGTATTAGTTTAAAACTATGAAAAAGTATAACGGAACACCATCTAAGAAGAAGTTTAGAGGATATAACTTCTACATCCAAGGTAATGAGAAACTCTCTCAGAGGAACAGGAAAACACTACTAAGAACCTCCAAAATACATTTATCTGAGGTTGTAGATAAACTGATGATTGATGAGAGAAGAAAACTTAAAAATCTAGTGGATGAGTTGGATTCTAACTTATCGGATTGGGAACTTTTAGATCAATGGAATTTGATGTATGATAATTTTGGGTATTTGATGTCTGAGTTCAAAATGAAATGGGAAGATAATAAGGTAAGAGTAGTTAGTAAAGAAACCTTCAAACCTTCACTCGAGTTTGAAGATATTTTACAAAGACTTTCTAAACTAGAAGGTCAAGTAATGAAAATGAGAGTGAAAAACAATTTAGTAAACTTTTAATTATTGTGTATGGAAAGAATGGGTTGGATTCATCCCCTTAATTGAATTAATTATTGTTTTAATATTTACGTTGAATTACCCTCACCTTTTTTAAATTTTTGGTGGGGGTTTTTCTTATAGAGAATAAAGAGGGGATTTTACGTAACATCCAATATTGTGAGTTTAGTGTAATAATCAAAATCGGAAAGTGTGTAGAATTTCCCCTCGAATACTCTCATCTGTTCGACTATTAAACAGATTCTTGAAATTCTTTTAGTTCAATCTCATCTCGGATTTCCCTTAACTTAATATCCCTCATTTCTATGGACTTCTTTTTGAGAAAATAGGAAAGTACTGAGATGGTATCTATAAGTCTCCTCCCTTTCCATTTTACCGATTCGAACTTCCCTTCTTTGAGATATGTGAAGATTGTTCTCTTCGAGATCTGTAAGTCCTCACTCAAATCCTTAACCCCAACCCAACGATATGAACTTAAACACTCGATATATTCGTTGAAATCGTTTTTCATATGATGTTCTCCTTTAGTTCTTTAATTCCATCGACAACATATCGTTGTTGTATTGGAGTCAATGTGATATTATTATTCCAATTAATACTGAAATTCTCATTAATATCTCCTATTTTGATTCCAGAGTATCCTTCATAAACCTTAATTCCATCTTCTTTAACAAATCCTATCATCATCTCTCCTATAGGTTTGAATGGGATTATTGAATTATACCTCATCTCGACTCGTTTTAGATGTTCATTTATTTTTAAATTATATGATGGGAATTGTTTCTCAATCCTTTCAATGTTATTCACCAATTCGACTATTTGAGATGTATTCCAATCCGTATTAGTCCTCAGAGATGATATCAGTTCTTTTCGAGAGGTAGGTAAATAACCACGTTCTTGACTATGTAAAATGGAAATTTCTTTCCAAAATTTACTCCACAACTTGATTCCTCCCTCTTCCATAATTAATTTTAGAGAGTCCAATTCATACATTGGGGTTCTCATTTCTTTTGGTAAATCTTCTGTAATATTTTTCATAATGTTCTTCCTTTTGTTTCGTTTTGTTTCACTTTCCTTTACTATAAGTATAATCTCGACAGAAAAGTGAAAAAGAGTCTATCATCTAAGAGGAAAAAACACTAGTTCCGAGTAACCTCCTTGTTTTATAGGGGTTCCCAGAGGTTTTTTATTTCGAAAATATTAACTTAGTCCTATGAAAAGGATGTTAATCTTACTATTGTTTATTCCAATTGTGTCTTATTCTCAAATAACCTATAAAGATGTTATGAGTATTAAGTCTGTTGATACTTTTAAAAAGGTTGTAATAGAGAATGGATATGAATTTAATGATACTGATGAAGAAGGTTGGATATCCTATGGGTTTAATATCGTAAGAGATTCAATTGAAGGAAATAAATCATCTAAATGGAGTTCCTACAACACTAAAGATGATAGATTTAGTTTTTCATTCAGTAGAACATCACTTTTAGGAAACTTCTTTGGAACTGAGGATGATACTTCTGAAAACCCTTATGATTTAATTGTTAAGGATATTAAAGAAAAATGTAAGTACTATAAAATCATCAACTATAATGGAACTGATTATGTAACATATAGTTGTTCTGAATCATCTTATAAGGGTAAGATTGGATTTATGATTGAAGAAGGTAAAGGTTTCATCAGACATTTCCCACCACCAACCGAATAAACACTATTCCTAAAAAACCTAATTAAGAGTACACCCATCTGAGGTACAAATATATCGTGGTATTTGTTTGTTCGTCTCAGACAATATGCCTAACTTAGGGTTATAATAAGGGTAACCTTATTTAGGCACATTGAAAACTAAGTAATTATGAAAATATTCTATTCAAGGGTAAGTACTGAGGGTCAATCCCACCTCAGACAATTAAAAGATACCGAAAAGGGGTTTGACTACATCTTATGTGATACCATATCGGGAATTTCAGATTTTTGGACTCGTCCAAACGGGAAACAGATAAGAAAACTAATAGATGAAAAAAAATTAAAAGAATTACACATCCATAATATTGATAGACTTGGACGTTCAACCCTATTAGTATTATCTGTTTGGAAAGAATTAACTGATTTGGGTGTTAGAGTTATATGTAGAAACCCAAATATTCAGAATATGGATGAGAATGGTAAAACTGACCCATTCTCCAACCTACTCTTAGAAATTTTAGTCAGTATGTCATCTTTTGAGAAGTCTATGATTGATATTCGGAGAACCGAAGGTATTGAGAGAACGAAAGAATTAGAACCTTGGAAATATAGTGGTAGAAAGATAGGTTCAGTAGTTCCTCCTCTAAAGTTCCTTAAAATGGATAAATCACAAAAGATTATGAAGGATTTAGATAATGGATATACAATAAGAGAAATTAAGGAAATGAGAAAGTGTGGATCTGGTTTAGTTCTGAAGGTTAAGAAATTGAGAAGAGAAGTTGATATGGTTGTATAATTAACCTATAAAAATTCTATAAATTCTTTGGAAGTCCAAGATAAAAAGATAAACCACCTGAGACTATTGTGATACGATAGTGATAGGTGGTAAATCAAGGATAGTAAGTCTGAAAGGGTAGTTAGTTCAGTAAGGTTCAGTTTCTTTCAGAGTTCATAATATTAGAGGATTCCCATTTTAACAGGTCATCTTCTCTAACATATCTTTTGTATGGTGATGTACTGAACATAGGTAGTCCGTATTCATTAACCCAAGTATTAATTGTTTTACGATTTACCCCATACATCTGTTGTAATTGTTGTTTAGATATTCTTTTACTCATAGTTGTTTTTGATTTTAATAGTATTAGTAATGTTTAACCTTATATACATATATACTAATCGAATAATTCCTTCCGAAATTCCTCAGTTAATACCTCTCTTATTATAGTCTTCATTTGTTCTCGACTTAACGTATCTAGATTAATCCATTCTTCTGGATTACCTAATTCCATTAATCTGAGTTTTAATTTTTCATTCTTTAGTTTACAAGTCTTTTTCATATTTAGTTTTTAGTTTAATAGTGAAGGGTTGTCAAGTTTATTTCAAATCTTATCAGTATTAAAAAAACAGTATATACCCTTAACTTAAATAGTATAGTTTAGATATAACAAACCCCTTAGAGATTTTTATCCTCTCAGAATTATGAATTTTACATTTCCTCAGACCAGTACATTGTTCCCCATATCTGATTTATAGTAAAACTATTTTCGTAAGTACCGGTGAAACCTCATCCGTATATATCTACAGATTACTAACCGATGTCTAATCCACTAACTAACTTTCGAACCTCGTGGATGGTGTTCTATTTACCCCTTGTTGGATAGAACCTTACATATATAAGTATCACCTTTCTGAGAAAAAGACCACTCTTACCCACTTTTTTATGAACAATTCTTATATTTAACAGGGATACAGGTTGGTTCGGAGTGTTTTTAGTAGGTTCGGAATACTAACCAAAAGTGGTTCGGGACCCGAACCAAAGAAAAGTGAAAAAGTCAATGTTTACAGAGTATACACTACCCTCCTTATAGGACAGGTGGGACCACCCAAAACACCCTTTACAAATTTGTGGAGGGTGTTTTATTTTACATACCCTAAAGGATGTTTATTAAAATTTCATTACCTTCATTTTTCATTTAAAAAAACAATTATGAACAAGTTTAATTTAATTTTAATGTTATTTGCTACAATAAACATGTCCGCTCAAGCTGTAATGGAATCTACTTATCTAGATGTCCCTGCAACAAAAATTGACAGGTTTGTTGAGCTACACAAAACAATGACCGACATGGCTCAGGGCGAAGATAGAACCATTGTTGGGTCATGGGTATATAGACACTGGTATGGATCTGGCCATAGCATTGTAATATATGATCAGTTTAACTCTGTTGAAGACGCTGTAAAAGACGACTTTTTTGCTGCATTAAGAAAAAATGTTGACAAGCTTTCAGAGGCTGAACAAAAAGAAATGTCAGAGGTATTCAACGAATGGTGGTCCTTTTTTAATAATCATACGGACGAAATGAGATTGTGGAATCCTGAAACAGACCATGTTTCAAAGCCTGATGTAGATTGGGATATCCCATTTGTCTTTGTTGTTGGAAGCTACAATTCTAGTGGTTCCGAAGCTGACTTAGCAAAAGCGTATATGGAATGGTCTACAAGGCCCGGCGTAGAGAATGGACTTCAACTTGGGGGGGGATCAACTCTTCATTATAAAGGATCTGGATCGGACGTACAATTATATGGAGGGTTTAAAAACATAAAAGAATTTGCTGAATCTATAAGTACTCAAGGAACTGACAGGCCTGAAGCAAGATCTAAATTTTGGAGCCTAGTAGAAGGTTCTCATTCAGATCAAATTTATATTCATGTAGGGCATTTAGTTGACGGCAAGTTTGATTTAGCTGGCCCTAACAACTAATATTAATAAGATATTTTCAAAAAAAGCTCTTCTTTTAAGAAGAGCTTTTTTTATTTACATTTTTTGACTTTTTGACAGATTTGTTTTTTTTGGTATCTTATTTGTACTTAAATATATATGAGCACAACTGATAAATTTTACCAAAAAGCTGTCTCTCGGCTTGATAAAGGAGCAACTATAAATGAGCTCTACGAATTGCTTTATAAATATGAGCGAATGGAAAATTATGATGCTTGTGCCGGAATCCACAAGGTAATTAAAGATAGAGGAAAGTAAAATGATAAAAAAAATATTGTCCCTTTTCGTTTTAGCATTTCTAATTTCTTGCAATAATTCATTTGATAAAATAAAGTCTATCGATGAAATTAATGGCAAATGGCAATCTTCAAATCAAATTATAGAGATTAGTGCAGAAAGCATGACCATTAAATTCGGATTAGACTCTATTCCTTTGATTCTAACTTCTCGAACTTATGACAGATCAAAAATAACTGTATCAACAGGGCCAATTATGTTTTTTGATGCTCATGTTTATATTAATTCTGATGCTAGTAAAATAAGAATTGACAAGATTAGTGTGAATGAAAGTGCCGTTTATGAAAAAATTAAATAAGACTTGTTTATGAAAAAACTATTTCTCCTAATAATATTCTTAATTGCAAATTATGGTAATTCCCAGATTATTTCTGAGGAATTAGTTAAAAAACATCTTTATAAATTATCCGATGATAATATGGAGGGGCGAAGAGCGGGAACTAAAGGAATTGAAAAGGCTGCAAAATATATTGAGTCAGAATTTAAAAGAATTGGGCTAGAAAAGTTTGAGGGCCTCGATTCATACAGGCAAAACTTTCAAGAGAGAGGGCTTTCCCTTTTTAATGTAATTGGTTGTATAAAAGGGGAGGAGAAAAAAGATGAGTTTGTAATAATTTCTGCACACTACGACCATTTGGGCACTAAAGATAATTTGGAGGGGGACAAAATCTTTAATGGTGCTAATGATAATGCTTCGGGGGTTGCTGCTGTTCTTGCTCTTGCTGAATTTTTTTCAAAAAACAAGATAAACAACAGAACTATCCTTTTTGTAGCTTTTACTGCTGAAGAGATGGGCCTGTTAGGCTCAAGGTATTTTGGGAAACAAGTTGGTCCAGAAGAAGTTATTGCAGGAATAAATATTGAAATGATTGGTAAAGAATCCCCTTTTGGGCCTAAAACTGCTTGGATAACAGGATTTGATCGTTCCTCTTTTGGAAAAATTATTCAAAAAAATCTAACGGATTCAGAATACAAAGTTTTTCCTGATCCTTATATAAACCAGAGGCTCTTTTATAGATCTGACAATGCTGCATTGGCTAGATTAGGAATTCCTGCCCATACCTTTTCTACAAGCCCTATGGATAAAGACCTTGACTATCACCAAGTTACTGACGAAGCTAATACCCTAGATCCTTATACTATTTCTGAAACTATAAAGGCAATTGCAGCGGGGACAAGCTCAATAATAATGGGTCATGACACCCCGTCAAGAGTTGAAATTACAAAAGATTAATTTTTATAAAAAAGGGAGCTAGATTCTTTTGATTCTTATTGATATTAAGTTAATTTTAAAAAAACTAATGTCATTATGAATAAAAAATCTAGAAGAAACTTCATCAAAAAATCCTCCGTATTAGGCGCTGGATTTTTCATTGTTCCAAGAAACGTTTTGGGAGGAACTGGCTATACTCCTCCAAGCGACCAACTAAATCTGGCTGCCATTGGCTCTGGAGGAAAGGGGTCTAGTGATATTGCAAATGCTTCTGTAAATGGGCGAGAAAGAATTGGAGCATTATGTGATGTTGATTTTTCTGGAAGCGCTAAAAGGTCCGTTAAAAAGTTCCCTAAAGCAAAGTTATATTCTGATTTTAGAGAAATGCTAGACAAAGAAAAAGACTTGGATGCTGTAACTATTTCCACACCTGATCATGTTCATGGTCCTGCGGCTGTTTATGCAATGGAAAGAAATAAACATGTGTATGTTCAAAAGCCTATTACACATAATATAAGAGAAGCTAGAATGCTTACAAAAATGGCAAGAAAGCAAAAGGTTGTGACCCAAATGGGAAATCAAGGGGGGTCTAATCCTCTGCTAAATATGGTTCAAGGATGGGTTGATTCAGGAAAAGTTGGAAAAATTTCTGAAGTAAAAGTTTGGACAAATAGACCTGTTTGGCCTCAAGGGGTTAAAATGCCTAATCCCGATGCTAGTCTAAAGCCAGACTCTTTAAATTGGAATTTATGGCTCGGCCCTGCTAGCGAAAAACCATATACTCCCAATTTACATCCGTTTAATTGGAGAGGATGGTGGGAGTATGGAACTGGAGCATTAGGTGATGTAGGGTGTCATTTAATTGACATCCCCTTTAGAACACTAGGATTAAAATATCCCAAAGATGCTGAATGTAGCGTAGGGAGCGTATATACTAAAATGTGGAATGCCGATTATTATCCTGAAGGCTGCCCCCCTTCTTCATTAATAACTTTAAGCTTTGGGGCAACTAAAAAAAATAACACTCCAATGCAATTAACATGGACTGATGGAGGTATTCGCCCTCCACATCCTGAAATTATTCCAGCAAATGATGATATTGGCGGCCCTGGAAGTTATAATGGCGTTTTAATGATTGGAGAAAAAGGCATTATCTCAACCAATATTAATGACAGCTCTCCTCTTACTCCAAAATTATATTTATATAATGGAGAAACTGAATTTGGTCCTGAAACTGAAAAAATGCCCGAACCTGAATATGGCCACCAACGAAAATGGGTAGATGCTTGCAAAGCTGGGTTTAATAGTAAAGAGCATTTAGAGCTAACCTCTTCTTTTGATTATGCAGGCCCAATGACTGAAACGGTTTTAATGGGGAATTTAGCTATAAGAAGTTATATGCTAAGAAAAGAAAATGCTAAAGGAAATTTAGACTTTTTTGCTAGAAAAAAACTGCTTTGGGATGGGGAGAACATGAGGATAACAAACCTAGAAGAGGCAAATCAATTTGTTACTAGAAAATATCGACAGGGTTGGAAAATATAATTTTTCCTTGGCATTGTTTTTGAATGATTCTTGGTATGAAAAATTTAATTCTGCCAATTCTCGTATTGCTTATAAGCTGTTCTGTAAGATCTCAAAAAATATATTCTTCCAATAAATCCTATCAGGCGGATTTAAAAGTATTTGTCGTTAAGCACGAGTATCAAGCGGATTTAAAAGTCTTTAAAGTCAAGCAGCCTTATCAAGCAGAGGGCAATTCAGGATTGTGGCATTTTGTTAATCAAGAATATCTTTCCAATAAAAAAATCTTCTTTGTTGATTATGAATATCAGGCTGATTTGAAAGTTATTTTTGTCAATTATAAGTATCAGTCTGGATGGAAAAATTCAAATAAAAAGCATTTGTTATATTAAGAATTATCATCCTTTCAGTTTCACTAATTAATTATCTTTGTTATTGATGTAAATCTACAAATGAAGCCAAATCAACAACTAGAAACTTCTAAAAAAACACAGGTCCAAAGCATGTTCAATGCCATATCAATTGAATATGACTATATCAACAAGCTAATCACTTTTGGAAACGATATAAAGTGGCGAAAAAAAGTATGTGAGATTGCAAAAGAAAATGGCCCTCAAAGCATTTTAGATATTGCTACAGGAACCGGAGATATCGCTTTAGAGCTTGCCAATATAGAAGGAGCAAAAATAATTGGCTTAGATATTTCTGAAAAAATGTTAGATATAGGAAGAAAAAAAATTGCTAATCAAAATCTCTCTGATAAAATAGATCTTGTTTTAGGGGATGCCGAAAACCTTAATTATTCCAATAGTTCTTTTGACACAATAACAATTGGGTTTGGTGTAAGGAATTTTCAAAACTTAACTAAAGGGCTGAAAGAGAGCAAGAGAGTTTTGAAAGAAAATGGAAAACTAATAATTTTGGAAAGCTCAGTTCCTAAAAACTCTATAATTAAATTTTTTTATTTCGTGATTAGCAGAATATATATCCCCTTTTTAGGTCTTGTTTTTTCAAAAGACAAATCCGCTTATAATTACTTGCAAAAATCTGCTGAGAAGTTTCCTAGTGGGGATCAATTTATTGAGATTTTAAAAGATTGTGGATTTAAAAACATTACAACCAAGCGGCAAATGCTTGGAGCAACTTCCATATATGTCGCTCAAAAATAATATTAAAACTCTTTTATAAATTGGAAATGATTTCTAATAGTCTATTCTTTTCAAAGCTAAAAACATTTCACAAGCAAGAAATTCCTTTTGTTGCCTTTAGGCTTCCAAACTCCAATCAATTAAGCTTAAGGACTTCTAAAACAGAATCTATTAGCCCGCGTTTTCTAAACAAAAAGCCAGGCTTTGTTATAATGCCTTTTAATCTCAAAAAAAAAGGATATCTTTTTCCGGAAGAAGAATCTTTTTCTACTAAAATTATTTCTTCTAACAAGGGGGGTTTGTCTAAAGTCCCCATTACGAAATCTAATTCGCTTGCTGCACAAAAAAAGCGATATTTAAAGGCTATTTCAGATATTATTTCTGAAATTTCAACAACAGAATTAGCTAAACTTGTGTATGCTGAAAGTTTTGATTTTGTTGTTAACGAAGACCGTTTCAATGAATATTTTCAAAGGATATTAAATTCTAACCCTAATTCTTTTTGCTATTTGTTTTATCATCCCAAAGAAGGATTCTGGATAGGTGCAAGTCCTGAAACCTTGCTAACCATTGAAGATAAAAAAATAACTACAATGGCGCTTGCAGGCACAAAAACTAGAGGCGTTTCTAAATGGGGGGCAAAAGAAATCCTTGAACAAAAAATAGTTCAAAATGAAATTCTCAATGACTTAGCTCGTTATTGTAAAAATCTAAAAGCTGAAAAAACACATACTTCAAATGCTGGTAATATTGATCATTTAAAAACTGTACTAACTGGCACAACAAACTTTAGCCCTTTAGAAATTGTTCGCGCCATTCATCCAACACCTGCTGTCGCTGGAGTTCCAAAAAATATTGCAATTTCAATTATTGAAAACAAAGAGCTTCAAAAAAGATCTTTTTATTCTGGATATCTAGGGTTAATCAACGGATTTAACTGTAAGCTTTTTGTAAATCTAAGGTGTGCACAAATTAAAAAAAATAGAGCTAAAGTTTTTGTGGGTGGAGGAATAACAAAAGATAGCGTCCCTGAAAAAGAATGGGAAGAAATAATAGAAAAATCTCAAACAATTTTGAGAGCTCTTTATATATAGCCCATTGATTCATTTATTACATTTGTAAGTCAATGATGTTTCCTATAATCCCTTCTGCTCAAACAATTATACTTTCTTGTATTAAGCTAGGAATAGCCCATGTTGTTATCTCTCCCGGATCAAGAAATGCTCCCTTAGCAATAGGATTTGCATCAAATAAAAAATTCAAATGCTTTAGCATTATTGATGAAAGGTCTGCTGGATTTTTTGCTCTTGGAATTGCACAGCAAACAAAACGTCCTGCCGTGCTTTTGTGTACTTCAGGCTCTGCCTTACTAAATTACTCTCCTTCAATTGCAGAAGCTTTTTACAGCGAAATTCCTTTAATTGTAATTTCTGCTGATAGGCCTCTTTACAAAATCAATATTGGAGATGGTCAAACTATTAATCAGCTTAATGTTTTTGGGAAAAACATTTTAAGTTCGGATTCTTTAATGCAAGATGTTAGCCATCAAACTTCGTCTATCTCTAAAAGCAATCGTCAAAAATTAATAAAAACTCCAATTAATAGAAAAGAAATTAACAAACTACAACTTGATATCCAGCGCTATAATGAAGAGTTACTTCGCAAAAGATTTCATGAATGTATACAACTAAATAAACCTGTTCATCTTAATATTCCGTTAGAAGAGCCTCTGTATGACTTTTTAGAAAAGCCTGCTATTTCCCTTTCTAAAAAACATAAAAGAAGCTATTCTGTTTTACAAAAGGGTGCTAATTATGATTTTAATGTTCTTAACAAACACTCTAAAATTATAATTTTAATTGGCTGTTGCCAGCCAAATTATTTAACCAAAAAAACCATTGACAATATAAAATCATATTCTAATATTGTTGTATTAAAAGAGTCTACTTCTAATATAGAAGACGATTCATTCTTTGGAAACATCGACAAAATAATTGCTCCTATTGAACTTTTAAAAAACAGCTATGATATTTTCGATTCTTTGAGTCCAAATCTGCTTATTACCATTGGAGGAATGATTATTTCTAAAAAAATTAAATCTTTCTTAAGGGATTTCCCCCCTAAGATTCATCTTCATGTTGGATTAAATAAGGCCAATGACACTTATTATAAAGGGGTAAAACATATTCTTAAGGATCCCAATCTTTTTTTTGAAAAAGCTCCCTTTATTAAAAACTCGGAATCTGGCTATTACAATTCCTGGAAAAAAATCTCCAATCAAAGGATGACTCCTCACAAAGACTTTTTAAAAAAGGCTCCTTTTTCAGATCTAATTGTTTTTTCAATCATCTCATCTAGCATTCCTTCTTCATATCAAGTTCAAGTAGCTAACAGTTCACCTATCAGATACTTGCAGCTTTTTAAACTTTTATCATCCAATAAAACATATTGCAATCGTGGAACTAGTGGAATTGACGGCAGCACCTCAACAGCTGTCGGAGCATCTGTTGCATCCTCTTCGCCAATGCTTTTAATAACAGGAGACCTAAGTTTTTTTTATGATATAAATGGGCTTTGGAATAATTATATTAAATCTAGCTTTAGGATTATTATTATTAATAATGGCGGGGGTGGAATTTTTAGAATTCTCCCTGGACATAAAGACAATGAAATTTTTTCAAAATTTATAGAGAACAATCATTCTTTAAACGCTAAAGAATTGGCTAAATTATATGGTTTTAGCTATCAAAACACAAAATCAAAGTACGGGGTTAAAACCACATTAAAAACTTTTTTTAAAAAATCCCTGAAACCTAAAATATTAGAGATCTCTACTCCTTCTGCAATAAGCTCTAAAACTCTAAAAAATTATTTTGAATATTTGTCTAAAAACTAAGGTTTCGAAAAGATCTAGAAAGCCTTATATTTAATAAAAAATACATTCATGAAAATCAAATGGCAAGGCATTAAAAAATACTCTGATATAAAATTTGATTTTTATAATGGCGTTGCAAAAATAACTATTAATAGGCCTAAGGTTTACAATGCTTTTAGACCTGAGACCAATATTCAAATGCTTGAAGCTATGGATGTTTGTAGAGAAAGGGAAGATATAGATGTTATAATAATAACAGGGGCTGGAGAAAAGGCTTTTTGTAGTGGAGGAGATCAAAATGTGAAAGGCGCAGGTGGGTATATAGGTAAAGATGGAGTTCCTAGATTAAATGTTTTAGACCTACATAAAAAAATTAGAGAAATTCCTAAGCCGGTAATTGCCATGGTTAATGGTTTTGCTATCGGAGGGGGACATGTTTTGCATGTTGTATGTGATCTTACAATTGCAAGTGAAAATGCTATTTTCGGCCAAACTGGGCCTAAGGTCGGAAGTTTTGATGGGGGGTTTGGGGCCTCCTACTTAGCTCGACACGTTGGTCAAAAAAAGGCAAGAGAGATTTGGTTTTTATGCGAACAATATTCTGCTAATGAAGCTCTAGAAATGGGAATGGTAAATAAAGTTGTTCCCTTAAATGTTTTAGAAAAAACAGTTTTAGAATGGTGTACAATTATGCAAAAAAGAAGTCCTTTGGCCTTAAGAATGATTAAAAGAAGTCTTAATGCAGAGCTCGATGGGCAGCATGGCTTAATGCAGCTTGCGGGTGATGCTACTTTACTATATTATCTTACAGAAGAAGCGCAAGAAGGCAAAAATGCGTTTCTAGAAAAAAGGGATCCAAATTTTAAAAAATATCCCAAGTTCCCTTAGTTTTATTTTTAATAATTATTTGTTAAACCAAATGGCTTCAAAATTTAATGAATGGGTTTCAGCAGCTCGACTTAGGACGATTCCATTGTCCGTTTCTGGAATTTTGATAGGCTCTTTCTCTACTTTAAATGAAAACAAATTTAACCTTTCTGTTTTTTTACTTGCTCTTTTAACTACGATTTCTTATCAAGTTCTGTCAAATTTTGCAAATGACTATGGGGATGGGATAAAAGGAACAGACAAGAATAGAATTGGTCCTAAAAGAGCAGTTCAAAGTGGAGCAATTAAGCTAGAAGAAATGAAAAGAGGCATTGTTGTGACTACAGTTTTTTCTTTGTTTTTGACAGTTCTATTAGTTTATAGTGCTTTTCCCCATAATTTAGTAAACATTTTTATTTTTATTTCTTTAGGTGCGCTTGCTATTTTTTCAGCAATAAAGTATACTGTTGGCTCTAATGCATATGGATACTTCGGGCTTGGAGATATTTTTGTTTTTGTTTTTTTTGGTTTAGTTAGTGTGTTGGGGTCCCATTTTTTATTTACAAGTTCTTTCAGTTTTTCACTTATATATCCTGCATGTATAATCGGTCTATTATCCTCTGGAGTTTTAAACCTAAACAATATGAGGGATGTTAACAATGATAGAGCGAACAAAAAGAATACTTTTGCTGTAATATTGGGCCCTTATAAATCCAAAATATACCATTCTATATTAATTTTACTTGCTATTATTCTAATGATTAAATTTCATTTTTTGAGCAATATAAAATCTCCTTTATTAACCATAATTTTTGCTTTATTGCTGTTATGGCTCCTCTTTCAACTCATCCAGGTTTACAAAACTTTTGAAGCAAAAAACTTTGACCTCTATTTAAAGCCTCTTGTTTTTTCTACTATATTATACTCTCTTTTATTGTCCATCCATTATTCAGGAATTCTCTAGTCTATGAAAGCTTTCTTTTTTAAACATCTCTTAAAATTTAAAGCTCTTAGTGGTACGTCTAGAGGAATTCTATCAAATAAAGAAAGTTGGTTTATAATTATTGCAAATGAAAATAATTATGGCATTGGAGAGTGTAGCTTAATCCCTGGATTAAGCCCTGACCCTATTTCTAAATTTGAATTAAAGCTAAAGGAAGTCTGCAAAAACATTCATTTAGGCTTTGATAAATTGTCTGTAGATTTAGTAAAATTTCCTTCCATTTTGTTTGGTCTTGAAACTGCGTTTAGATCATTCTACTGCAAGGACCCTTTTGTCTTTTCAAAATCTAAACTAACAACTGGACAAGATGGAATTTCTATTAATGGGCTGATCTGGATGGGAGATAAGGCTTTTATGAAGCAACAAATAAAAGATAAAATTAATGAGGGGTTTTATTGTTTAAAAATAAAAATAGGCGCCTTAGATTTTTCTTCGGAATGTGATCTGCTAAAATTTATTCGCTCCGAATACTCCTTGTCTGATTTAGAATTAAGAGTAGATGCTAATGGCTCTTTTTCAAACAAATTTGCATTAAGTAAGCTCCAAAAGCTTTCTCAATATAAAATTCATTCCATTGAACAGCCTATTCAATCCAATCAATGGAGTGAAATGGCCTCTCTTTGTGAGAAATCTCCGCTTCCAATCGCATTGGATGAAGAGCTAATTGGAGTATTCTCTGTTGAAAGACAAAAAAAAATGTTAAATGAAATAAATCCCGCTTATATAATTCTAAAACCTAGTTTAATCGGAGGGCTGAAAAAAGCAGATTCTTGGATTAAATCAGCTGATGAATTAGGAATAGGTTGGTGGAGCACAAGCGCATTGGAAAGCAATATTGGGCTAAATGCCATATCACAATGGCTGTATGAAAAGTCTTCTGATTTACATCAGGGACTAGGCACCGGAATGCTTTATTCAAACAATATTGATTCCCCATACTATATCCAAAATGGGTGTCTTAAATATAATCCTAAAACTCATTGGGAAACAGGGTTTTTTCTAAATCACATCTTTTAGCATGAATCATTCCTTTCATAACATTCATCCTAGTTTTAAATTAAATGGGTTCTTATATAGTGAATTTACTGACCGTTCATCACATAAAGAATTCTTGTCTGACAAGAGTGAGGTTTTAGACTTTATTGAAAGTTGGTTAAATAATAGTCCTTTTATTTCTCTGCAAACCTCAGGTTCAACTGGTGTCCCAAAAAAAATTCTGGCGGAGAAATCTGCTATGGTGTCCTCAGCTAAAAAAACTGGAGAACGCTTTAATTTAAAGTCCGGGAATAACGCTTTGCTTTGTTTGCCTTTATCTTTTGTTGCTGGGAAAATGATGGTCGTAAGAGCATTAGTTTTAGGATTAGATTTATATATCACTAAACCTAGTCGTTCTCCCTTAAAAAATCTTTCTAAATCATTTGACTTTGTCGCTATGACTCCCTATCAATTAGAAAAGTCTATTGAATTCCTAAACAGGGTAAATTGTTTGATTGTTGGGGGGAGCCCAGTAGGAGAAGCTATTAAAAAGAGGCTTGAAAACAATACTTCCGGAGTTTATGAAACCTACGGAATGACAGAAACTTTATCACATGTTGCTATTAAAAACATTAGTCTTGGAGAAAAAGAATTTGTTGCTCTCCCTGGAATTACCTTTTCAATAAACAATGGTTTTTTAGAAATCAACGCCCCCTTCCTTTCTAAAAGCCCTATTATAACTAACGATTTGATTAATTTAGTCTCTTCAACGGCATTTGAATGGCTAGGAAGAGCTGGCTTAACAATAAATTCAGGGGGAATTAAGCATAGTCCCGAAAAAATAGAAAAAACTCTGAGCAAACATTATGCTATCCCGTTTATAATATGTGGGCTCCCCGATGAACAGCTTGGAGAAAAGATTGTTTTGGTTTTTGAAAACAAAATACCATCCATGCCAGAATTAGCTTTCAAAAAGCTCAACTCCTATGAAAAACCTAAAGAAATATTTGCTTTAAATTCATTTAACAGGAAACATGGAAAAATAAATCGAAAAAACATACAAAACAGACTTATAAAGGATTTACATGAAGGAAACTAAAGAAGAGGAATTCTGGAACACGTTAACGCATTTTGTTGGGTTAATTTTAAGCTTAATTGGACTCCCTTTTCTCATATATCATGATAATGCTCTAACTGAGTTTAGCATTCATGGAATTCTTTTTTTTGAATTTGGGCTAATTTGCGTCTATACTGCTTCAACCCTTTATCATTACACTTCCAATGTTGAATTAAAGAAAAAGTTTAGAGTTTTTGATCATATTAGCATTTTTTATTTGATAGCTGGCTCTTATGCTCCGGTTTGCTTAATAACTCTTTATGATGGCCCTGGGGTCAAAATTCTTGCTTATGTAATTCTCCTTGCCATAATAGGAACGCTTGGTAAGGTTTTTTTTACTGGGAAGTTTGATAGACTGTTTCTTCTACTTTATTTATTTATGGGCTGGCTAATTGTCCTAGATTTTGATTCTGTTTTGACTCTCATTCCATTAAACGGAATTCTATTGTTAGTATTAAGCGGGGTGCTTTATTCCGTTGGAACTATTTTTTATAGCCTTCAAAAGATGAAATATTCTCATGCAATATGGCACGTTTTTGTTTTAGGAGGGAGCGCATCGCATTATTTTGTAATATTATTTTATGTTATATAGACTATTATTGTGCTTTAAAAAACAATATATTTATGCTGATGTCCAAAAAAAACTCTAGAAGATCTTTTATTCAAAAATCTGTAATGGTCTCCGCCTGCTCCTTAATTGAACCGGCTTATTCCATTGGGTCTAATAATTTAGAGAACCATTCTATTGGTCATGGAGACTTTAAGTTTAATTTAGATAAAGCGTGGGGAATTCAAAATCCCAATAATTATCCAGTAAGCCATTGCCATGAAATGGTTATAGACTCTAAAAACAGGATCATTTTAACCACAACTCATCCAAAAAATAACATTTTAATTTATGATAGATCTGGGAAAATTGTTGATTCTTGGAGCATCAACTATAATGGAGCGCATGGACTAACGGTTAATGATGAAGGAGGTGAAGATTTTTTGTATATCACTGATCCTGATTCACATAGATTTTGTAAAACCACGCTGAAAGGAGAAAAGCTCTTTGAGGTAAATTACCCTTCTGAAATCCCTGAATATAAAAGTCCTTCGCAATTTAAGCCTACAGAAACTGCAATTTCTCCAAATGGTGACATTTATGTTTGTGATGGCTACGGGCTTGATTATATTATACAATATGATCAGGCTGGAAATTATATTAGACATTTTGGAGGCCATGGAAATGGTTCGGAATTATTTGATTGCTGTCACGGAATCACAATAGACAAAAGAAATGAATCAGCCCCTACATTATTAATAACTTCTAGAAGCAAAAATGAATTTAAAAGATTTAGTTTAGATGGTAAATGGATAGAAACTATTCGCATGCCCGGATGCTATATTTGCAGGCCAGTTATAAAAAATGATTATCTGTTGTTTGCAGTAATTGTTACAAAAGATTGGGGTGTTTATGACGGTATGATTGCTGTGTTAGACCAAAATAACAAAGCGGTTTCATTTCCTGGAGGGAGTGCCCCTGTTTACAATAACGGCATTCTTCTTAGTCCTATCTATGATCAAAAAAGTTTTAGAAACCCTCATGACGTATGTGTTGATGATGAATGGAACTTATATGTCCCTCAATGGAATTCGGGAAAAACATATCCCAATAAATTAACCCGTATATAGTTTTTTATGTATAAATATCTCTTGTTATTTTTGCCATTAATTATGCTTTCTCAGAAATACGAAACTCAAAAGTATGACGTCATTAAAACAGTAGATACTTTTGAAATACGTTATTATCCTCCAACAATTAAAGCAAGGGTTAGTTCTAATCGAAATTTTTCAAAACTGTTTAAATATATAAGCGGCAATAATGAAAAAAATGAAAAAATTGCGATGACTACTCCTGTTTATATGAGTAAAAAAGAAGAAAAAATTACAATGGAATTTGTTATGCCTTCTAAATATTCTGAAAAAAACATGATTCAGCCAAATGATAAAGACATTGTTATTTACCGTTCAACGCCTGGATATTATGCTTCAATATCTTTTGGAGGGTACGCAAGTGTTAAAAAAGTTAATGCTTATTATGCTCTGCTTTTAGATAAAGCTAAAGGAAGTAAGCTGAAAATTCTTGGGGAGGATCCTATTTCACTTTCCTATAATAGTCCCTACAAGGTTTTCAATAGGCGCAATGAGGTTTTGATAGAAATAGAATATCCTGAAAATTAGATTTTATAAATCTTTTGTATTTTTAGTTTTATTCATTTCTCATTATATGAACAAAGCATATTTAAAAAAAATATTTTTCCCTGTTTTATTTCTCTTTATATGGTTTCAAAGCTGTGATAATCGCCTACAAAACATTCCTGTTTCGCCAGGCTATGAGTTAATTGTAGAAAAGCTTCAAGATGCGATAAATTATGAAATAACTGGTAAAGATTTAAATGCAATTTCAATAGCGTTAGTAAATGACCAAAAAGTTCTTTGGGCTCAAGGCTTTGGCTATCAAGATCCAAAAAATTTAATTCCTGCAGATGCAAATACTATTTATAGGGTTGGGTCTGTCTCAAAGCTTTTTACGGACATGGCTATTATGCAAAGAGTTGAAAAAAAGGAACTTGATCTTGACGCTCCTATTCAAAAATATTTGCCTGATTTCACTCCAAACAACCCTTACGATATTTCTATAACCCTAAGACAATTAATGTCTCATCGTTCGGGTTTAATCAGAGAGCCAAAATCGGGAAACTATTTCGCTGATGATGAGGTTTCTTTAAAAAAAACTGTTGAAAGCATTATTGGATCAACGCTAGTTCATCCTCCTGAAAGCAAAACCAAGTATTCAAATGCAGCAATTGCAGTAGTTGGGTATACCCTAGAATCTGTTTTTGAGACTCCTTATGTGGACTATATGAAAAAGACTATTCTTGAAAAAATAGGAATGTCTAACAGTTCTTTTGCACCAAATAAAAAAATTCATTCAAGATTAGCAAAAGCTAAAATGTGGAGTTATGATGGACGGGAGTTTCCCGCCCCAACATTTGAGCTAGGGATGATTCCAGCTGGCAGTCTTTATGCCCCTGTCACTGATCTAGCAAAATTTTTAAAATTACTATTCTCTGATGGTATTGGAGAAAAAGGAAATGTAATTAGTCCTAATACGCTTAAAGAGATGGTTACTCCACAGTTTGGGGGTGATTATAACCGTGGCTATGGTATTGGCTTCGCATTGTCAAAACACCAAGGCTATCAAAAAATTGGCCATGGTGGAGCAATTTATGGGTTTTCCACTCAGCTCTCTGCTTTGCCTGAAATAAAGCTTGGAGTTGTTACAGCCTCTTCAGTTGATATTACTAATTCTATTACTACTAAGCTTTCAAATTATGCTTTAGACCTTTTGATTGCACATAAGAAAAATCTGCCTCTGCCTAATTATAAAAAAACTTCTACTATTTCTAGAAACTTGGCTGAGGCATATGTCGGCCACTATATTCATAATAATGCCCAGATTGATATAGAGCTTAGGGGAAGTCAAACGATGCTTGTAACGGATTTTTTTGAAGTTCCTCTTCGAAAAAACAATGAAGGAATAATCGCAGATGGCCGATTGGTTCAAGATTCGTACAAAATTAAAAAAATTGAAGGCGGT
Organism: uncultured Bacteroidota bacterium; assembly: GCA_902511755.1. Classification (GTDB taxonomy): domain Bacteria; phylum Bacteroidota; class Bacteroidia; order Flavobacteriales; family Flavobacteriaceae; genus MAG-121220-bin8. The sequence goes on from CABXGL010000003.1 coordinate 33,206, forward strand.
TTATTAGTAAACGAGAAAAAATATATTAAGAAAAATAAGCCTCAAAAAATTCCATTTCCTAAAAACTGGGAAGGTCTTATTGGGGAGTATGGCTGGGACCATAATATTCTCTTTGTTTATGAAGATATGGGCAGCTTATGGCTTCTAATGGAATGGATTGAAAAAGACAAATTGTCCCATATTGAAGGAGATGTGTTTTCTTTTCCTAAAAATTCAGGAATGTATCATGGCGAAAAGCTTGAGTTTAAACGAAATGAAGATGGGGTTGCTACTGAAGTGGCTATTTTAAATGGCCCTGAGTTTAAGCGGCTTAATCTTCGGGGTTCAGCATCAGAAACATTTAAAATTGTTCCAACAAAGCCTATAGGGGAATTACAAGAAATTGCGTTAAATTCTAGCCCTCCTGCTGAAAAAAATACTTTTAAAAATATTGACCTCGTTGAATTAAAATATTTCGAGGAAACAATTAAATATGATATTCGTTATGCCGGAACAAACAATTTTATGAGCAATAAATTTTATTCTAAAGCGAGTGCATATATGCAGCGTCCTGCCGCTAAAGCATTGGCAAGAGCGCATAAAAAATTAAATTTATTTGGATATGGCCTGCTTATACATGATGCTTATAGGCCTTGGTATGTAACCAAAATGTTTTGGGATGCAACGCCTGATGATAAAAAAATTTTTGTAGCAAATCCCAAGGATGGATCTAGGCATAATCGTGGTTGTGCTGTTGACCTTACTTTATATGAATTAAAGACAGGGAAAGTAATAGAAATGGTTGGCGGATATGATGAGATGACTAGTCGATCATTCCCTAATTATTATGGGGGGACATCAGAGCAGCGATGGCACAGAAAATTATTAAGAGAGGTGATGGAGTCTGAAGGGTTTAATGTGTATGATTATGAGTGGTGGCATTTTGATTATAAGGACTGGAAACAATATCCAATAGCCAATACTAGGTTTGAAGATCTTTCAATTACAAAATAGCTCTTTTATATATTACCCCTATATCGCTTTTTTAAAATTAATTTTTGGGTTCATAATTTCTATGATTAGCTTTTTTAATTTCTTTTCAAACTCAACAGTTTTCTTTTTGTCAATCAAATGATCTATTTTCTTGCCTGATTCTCTTATTCCAAATTTCATAACCCCTTTCCTTAAGTCTCTAAGAGAAATAAGGCCTGCCTCTGCATTAGTGCATTTTGGGAAATTCTTAAAATACATAAGCGCATAACACATTATCTGCATAGATTTTGTGTTAGCTACATCAAGGCATGAGTCCATGTCTTTTATTACCACTTCATTGGGCCTAACAATTCCTGTTTTATAGTCTATTATTCTAGGTATTCCGTTTCTTTTGTCTATTCTATCAACGAAGCCTCTTAGTTTTACAGGATTTTTTAGCTCATTTATTTTTAATTCACAACTCATTTTCGCTTCTAAAGCAAAAAGTTCTATCTCATTCCCTAAATCAATGTCCTTGATCTCGTTTTTAATTAATGTGGCAATTCCATTTTTAATTACTTCATATATAATTAAAGTCTTTCCTTTTTTAAGGTTGTTAAGACCATTGTTAAGAAACGCTCCTTTTATTTTTTCTTCAATGACAGACTGAGCCTTCAGCATGTCGCTTTTGTTAATTTTTTTACCTATTAAAGGTCTATAAATTTCCTCTATTGACTCATGAAAAAGGGTCCCAATAACCCTTGGGTTTATTTTATTCTCATCAAATTCATAAATGTTCAAAAGAGTTTTGTAATAAAATTCTTCTTGATTTTTTATATACTGTTCTAATGTAGAAGGAGAAAACCCTTTTTCTGCTATTTCATTTAATCTTATTATTGTTTCAGGAGATTTTTTTAATATTAGGTCTTCTTTTTCTGTAAAAATTTTTGGCCCGCTACTTTCAATAAATGTCTGATGAGTTTCTTCTAGCTCAATTTGATGAATAAACCTGCTTTTCTCCCCTCCCATAACCCCTTCATTATAGTTGTTATAAATCAAAAAAACATTTTTTGCTCTTTTAATAAGTCTATAAAAATGGTATGTATAAATAGCGTCTCTTTCGCTATAAGTTAATAGGCCATTTTTCTTCCTTAAATCATATGGTATTAGTGAGCTGTGCATTTTTCCTTTTGGAAGCGCTCCTTCATTGACAGAAGTTATTATTACATTCTCAAAATCTAAGGCTCTAGACTCTAACAGGCCCATAATTTTGACTTTTGCATTTTCATTATTCTCAAAGCCTAAGGCTATGTTTTCCAAAGATGAAAAAATCACACTTTTTAAAATTTTTATGTCCTTAAAACACGAAAACCTGTTTATCAAGCGTTCGGTTTCTTCTAAAGATTTTATACAATGTTCTGAGTTAAGAAAATCTGTCGTCCCTTTTTTTGATTGCTTGCTTATGTATAGTAGAAGCTCTATAATAGATATGATTGCTTGTTTTGGCGAGTGCCAAGCTTTTAAAATTGCTTGAATTATTTTAAACTGTTTTGTCTCTAATTTTTTAAATTCTGAAAAGTAGCTCACAAAAACCCTGGAAGCTCTCAGTCTGCTAACGCCCTGTTCTATTGTTGTCTTTTTTGAAGATTGCTGAATTTCAAAAACTTCTCCGATTAACGTTTTAAATTCTTCGACATTTAACTTTGTCTTAATCGTTGCTTCAATGTCTTTTAAAGGCAATGTGTTATAGTTTAAAACTGGGCCTATCATAGTCTCATCAGCTAAAACAACAATAGTGTTTTTTAGTTTTTTTCTATCCAAACTGGCAAGGGCTCTTGAAGTCTCCTTTGCTTGTCCAATCAGCTTAGCTGTTCCTATTATATTTATTTTTTTTTGATTTTTATAGTCTTCTCCTTCCCATTTAAATGGATTCTTTTTAAATCTTTTCCAGCCATTCCTATACTGTCTAATAAAAAACGACGCTCCGTGATCTTTATTTTTTAAAAACTCTTTGTCAATGTCCCAATAAATTTCTCCATTATTAAAGTCTAATAATTCCTGAATTATTAGCTCTTCTGATTTGGTTAATGCATTAAGGCCTATAAATACATGTTTTAAATTGTTGTTTGCCTCTTTATAGTGCTCTAAGTTTTCTTTTGCTTCAGCGTAGCACATCCCTTTTGTTCCCGTTTCATTATCTATTAATTTTTTTCGCAAAAGGGTATATAGCTTTGGTAAAATTTCCCAGAATAAAGGGGTTTCTTTATCAGACATATCCTGTTTTGTCCAATTGTTAATTTTATTAATTTCAATTAACTCCTGTAATATCAGTTGAGGGCTCAATAGGTTTTGTTCTATTTCGCTAACATCCCTTAATAGCTTCATGCCCCATGTATTAAAGTCTTCAAAGGAGCTTTTTTTGTTCTTCTGGTCTAGTTCAATATAGCTTTCGTATAGCGTAAAAATTAATGTCTTTTCATCAGCCTCATTTAGGCCAGAAACCTTAGTTATAAATGAGTTAACGCTTTGTATTTCTGGAATAAAAGCTGCTTTTTCTATTTTGCTTAACAGTAGTTTTTTAAAATAGTTAGCAGATCTTTTATTAGGGAGAATAAAGGAAAGCTTATTAAGATCAGCTGTATTTATCCTTAAGTCGTCTATTACTTTTTCTAAAAAAGAGTTCATTTAGTATAAAAATAAAAAAAGCACCTAATAAAATTAGGTGCTTTTTAAATTATTAAAGAATTTTAAAATTATTCTACAACCTTGAATTCAACTCTTCTGTTTGCAATTCTTCCTTTTCTAGTTTTGTTAGAGCTTGAAGGTTTGTCTTCTCCATATCCAACAGCAGAAAGTCTGTCTGATGCAATTCCTGCATTTACAAGGAAGTCTTTAACAGAGTTTGCTCTGTCTTCAGAAAGTTTTTGATTGAATGCTTTTGGTCCAGAAGTGTCTGTGTGACCTTCTATTACAAAACTTACCGTAGGATACTTATTCATAATTCCAGCTACAGCATCAAGAAGTTTTGTTGTCTTGCCTCCTAATAAAGCTTTGTTTAATTCAAAAGGGACTTTTGCTCCCATTGCATTTAGCTCATCCATAACTTCTTTAGTTGGCTGAGGGCATCCTTCGTTTGAAACAAGTCCTGCAACTTCAGGGCATTTATCATCTTTATCTAATACCGTATCTCCGTCTGTGTCTGGCCATGGACATCCATTGTTGTCAACAGGTCCAGCAACATCTACACATGAATCAACGTTGTCTCCCACTCCATCTCCATCCGAATCAGGGCATCCGTTCATTTCTATAGATCCCGGTTCATTTACACATGCATCTTCAGAGTCTTGCGTTCCGTCTCCATCCGTATCTGGGCATCCATCAAATTCAACTAGCCCTGGTGTATCAGGACAGGTATCTTTGCTGTTTTCTATTCCATCGCCATCATTATCCGGACATCCATTGAAAGCAGGTAATCCTGGCTCTTCTGGACAATCATCATGTTGGTCATATATTCCGTCTCTATCTGTATCTTTTCCACCAAAACTAACAGCCACTGCAACAGTATGCTGAATGTGTGCTTGTAAGTCTTGCATGTCATTAAACGCATGCTTATAAGCAGAGTTAACATTTAATGAAACCTTTTCAGAAAGCGGGACATTTATTCCTAAACCTCCGTTCATGGTCAAAGATTTTTGACTTCCAAACCAAGTATATCCTGTTCCTGCCTCTAAATAAGGCTCAATATTACAGAAATTAAAGTTTTTCCCTAGTTTATAATCGACTATGAGGTCCAAACTTGCTATTCTTTTAGCAGAGATTCTTTTTCTTTCATCTCCAAGTCTAGTAATTTGATTTAAAGATCCTCTTATTCCAAAATTAAATTTTTCATTTCCATATCTAGAAAGGCTAACACTATTAAGTGCTGTTTGAGTATTCCAGTTTTCATGAATATTAAAATATTCACTAAACCAATGTCCTGTAGCGTTGTCCGATGAATCAGTTCCAACGGGATGAAAATCAATCGCGTTATTTCCAAAGCTAACCGCCCATTGATTGTTCTTGTCTTGTGCTGTTATAGAATTGATGTAAAACAACACAGTAAAAACTAAAATTAATTTTACTAATTTTTTCATTATTATAATTTTTAAAAAATTCCTTAACTGCAAACTTAATGAATTTACTGAATATATGTCCTCTGACGGTCAGGTTTTATAAAATTATGCCTCCACTACCTCTATTAAAGGCCTTACATAAACAAGTATAGATTTTCCTGTTTTTAAGCCCATTTTTTTTAGCGCATCCTCATATTTCTTTATCTGTGTAACGTCTGAAGCCCTCTTTTCTCCTGTTTTATAGTCAATAATTGTATGTGTTTTTTCTTTTGACACAACGATTCTGTCTGGAACTATTATTTCTTTCTTTTGATTATAAATTTCTTTTTCACAAATCACATCATATTTCTTAGAAAAATATTCCTTTAAGTCTTTATGAGCTACTACCTTTTTGGCCAATTCTATTATTTCCTTTTGATCCTTTGTATTAATATTCTTTTTTTGCATAAAAATTTTTGCCTGCTTTTCTAGCTGAAAAGAATATTCAATTTTAGACATTAGCTCATGAAAGCTTGTTCCAAAAAGCGTTTCGTTATTTTCAAAAGGTTTATAAAAGTTTGGAGTTTTTATTTTCTTTGGAAGCTTTAATTTAGAACTTGCCTCACCATCTTTTTTTAATGCTGTATTTATTTTCCTTTTTACTTTTTCCCTCCAAGACCTTTCTCCGCAAGTATATTTATAAATTTGTATGTTAATGGGAATGTATAAAGGAGGTTTAAATTCTAGATTAAATTTCAATTCCAAGTCCCATTCGCTCAGCTCATTAGCTTTGCTTTGCAGTCTTTTAACCAGCTCCTCAGTTAAATTCTCATGGTAAAATCCATAAAGACTTTGTTCTTTTACATCTTCCCATTTTCCACAATCTATTATAAACTGCTTTAAAATTTCATTATGTGAATTGTTTAGTGTCTTATCGGGGAAAGAAGAAATGATATACATCTCTTTTATTGCTCTAGTTAGAGCCACATAAAGAACATTCATGTTGTCTAGCTCTTCTTCTTTTTTTCTTCTTCTATAAGTCTTTTTCCCCTCTTCTCCTGAGTTTTCTATAGCTTTACTAAAAGGCACTAAAAGTTCGCTGTTTTGTTTATTAACCTTACAAGGAAGCCATACTTTTTGACTATTTGAAATGTATGGTTTTGAGTCAGCAAAAGGGTATATAACAATTGGGAATTCAAGCCCTTTAGCTTTGTGTATTGTCAAAACCTGTACGGCATTTATTTCTTCATTTGTGACAACTGCTAACTTTTCCATATTTGTTTCCCAAAACAATAAAAAATCATCTTCTCTTCTGTTCCCTGGCAAGAAAAAAGCAAAGAGTTCTTCCATAAAAAAGTGAACATGTGCATCTTCCCTTTGGTCTAACTGTAGGCTTCTGTTTACTTTTGATATTGCATTATATATAGGTGTTTGAACAAATTCTTCGTACGAAGCTTGTAAAAAATATTTAAAAAACTCTTCAATGCTTAAGCTTAAGGATTTTTTGAAAAAGTTAAAAACATCTTTAGGGGCTTTGTCTTTTATAAAATATTTTATAATAACCTTTCGAGATTTTAGATTCTTTGAGTCTATTCTGAGTCTTACTAACTCTATTAATGCATTAACAGCAAAAGAGTTTTTTAACAATAGTGATTCGGATGAAATTACCGGAATTTTATGCTTTATTAAAAAGTCTACTATTAAAGCTTGTTGCTTATTGTTTCTAACTAGAACGCACTGATCTAAATACATAAATCCTCTATAGATGTTCTCGTTAATTGTTTTTAATGTTTTTATTAAAAAATGCTGTTCGCTAAAACTTTTATTTTTTCCTGAGTTCTTAATAAACTCAACAGAGACATAGCCTCCTTTTTTTTTGTTTAATTCCTGTTTTGCCCCCGATGAATAAATTTGAGCATTTTCTTGGAACTCAAACTGTTTTGAAACATATTCAAAAAATTTGTTGTTAAACGACACAATTTCATTGCAGCTTCTATAGTTTTTTGGCAAATTTTTAATGCTCTTTGGGATCGTAAACGGGTTTTCTTCATTTAATAGCGAAATAAATTTGTCTGGATCTGCTCCTCTCCACCTGTAAAGAGATTGTTTTGGGTCTCCAACTAAAAGCAAAGAGCCTCGGTCCTTTTCGGATTCTCCTGATTCTAGCGCGTGGGAAATAAGCGGTGTTAAATTGGACCATTGTAGCATAGAGGTGTCTTGAAATTCATCGATTAAATAATGCTTAAATCTATTTCCTGTCTTTTCATATATATATGGTGCGGGTTGCCCCTTGATTTCTTCATTAATTATTTGATTAAACTCACTAATTAAAATTTCACTTTTTTCTTTTTGTATTTCTTTAGAAATTTTTTTTATCTGTGTTAATAATGAAAGGGGAACAATGGAGTTGCTAAAGGCTTTTAAACTCTGCCATTTGTATAGATTTTGTTCAATTTTATTAAAGCTGACTAATAGTCTTGGCATTAATTCTGAAAGAATCTCTTGATTACTTGAAGCGCTTTTTTTAGTAATTATAGCGTCTTTTTGAAATAGCTTTTTTGTCGATGCTAAATTGTTGTTTTTAAATTCCTTGTTTTTAAGTTTTATTAAAAATCCTGGAAAAGAATTCCTTGAAAAACCCAGCTCTGTATCTGTAGCATTAATTCTCTCTTGGCATAGGTTCGCTTCTTTTATAATCTCTGGCTCTAGTTTCTTTAGTGATTTGAAAATTTCTTTTTTTTCTAACAAGAAATCTTTGACGGTTTTTGTTTCTAATTCTTTTATTTTATGATAATGATTTTCATTTGTAATTAGCTGTGAAAGCTCTTTTAAATCAAAGCTAATGTCCCAGGATTTTCCTTCAGCAACTTTTGTGTTTGCAAACCCCACCAATGCCTCTGTAATTGTCTTGTTTTCCCCGACAGATTCAAGGAGTCTATCTATTGTTTCGTTTAGAATAGTTTCTGGGTCTAAGACGAGCTGAAAATCTGAAACTATCTTAAGGTCTTGAGCAAAAGATTTTATAAGATTATGACTAAAGCTATCTAAAGTAGAGACTTGAAAAAAGGAATAATTATGAAGCAAGTGTTGTAGTCTTTTTTTTGCTCTAAGTTGAATTTCTTTAAAGGGAATGTTTAGCTCCTCTTTAACGGATTTAAAAATTTCGGACGGATTTTGAATTGACGTCGTTTTTGAAAATTCTTTTAAAGAAGACAAAATTCTCGTTTTCATCTCTTCTGAAGCTTTATTAGTAAAGGTTAATGCCAATATTCTTCTATAAAAATCGTTTTCACTAGAGCCTAAGCATCTTGCTAAATACTTAGTTGCTAAAGCAAAGGTCTTCCCCGAGCCTGCCGAAGCGTTATAAATTTCATAATTAGGTTTCAAAAAAAATGTTTGTGTATGTATAAAAATACATGATTATTAGTTAATTTTATAAAAATAAAAATCCTAATTATGAGCTTTGAATTACCTCAACTACCATATTCTCATGACGCCTTAGAGCCTCATATAGATAAAAGAACTATGGAAATTCATCACGGCAAACATCATGCTGGATATACTAATAATTTAAACAATGCAATCAAGGGAACAGGGCTTGAATCCTTTTCTATTGAAGAAATTTTATCGTCTTTGGACATGAGTAATAAAGCTGTCAGAAATAATGGTGGTGGCTTTTTTAATCATCGTCTTTTTTGGAACATACTATCTCCCAGTGGTGGAGGGAGTCCTGATGACAACTTGCTTTCTGCTATCAATTCTTCTTTTGGAAGTTTTGAAAATTTTAAAACCGCTTTTTCTAAAGCTGCCGCAACTAGATTTGGGTCTGGGTGGGCTTGGCTTTGCGTTCATCCTGGAGGAAAGCTAGAAGTTTGTTCTACAGCAAATCAAGATAATCCTTTAATGGAAGGTATTGGGTGTGGGGGATATCCTATTCTCGGGCTAGACGTTTGGGAGCATGCTTATTATCTAAATTATCAAAACAGAAGGCCTGATTATATAGCGGGTTTTTTTAATGTTATTAATTGGAGTGCTGTTTCAAAAAGCTTCTCAAAAAAAAGTTAGGCTTTATTAATACGCTCTTTTTTTAACTCCTTCATAAAAATTAACATACGCTTGATTAACAACCTTGTTGCCTCCAGGGGTTGGGTAGTCTCCTGTAAAATACCAGTCTCCTAAATTTTTAGGACAAGCTTTGTGCAGCCCTTCTATTGTTTGAAAAATAACATTAATCTCAGCGTTAATGGTTTCTTCTTTTAGAATCTCAGATATTTTTTGTGAGATTTCATCGCTTGAAAAGCCTTTATATATTGCCTTTACCTTGTTCCCCATCTTATCAACAGGCAGCTTTAACTCTTTTAAGCACTCTTTATAGGTTTTTTCTAAAAGGTCTTTATTCTTCTCTTTTATAAGCTCCAACACTGCTCTAAATGCAATAAAGTCTTCCATCCTGGCCATGTCAATTCCATAACAGTCGGGGTATCTAATTTGCGGGGCGCTAGAAACCACTATAATTTTTTTTGGATTAAGTCTGTCTAGGATTTTTAAAATGCTTTTTTGTAGAGTTGTTCCTCTAACTATACTGTCGTCTATAATAACAAGGTTGTCTGTGTTTTTTATTGAGCCGTATGTAATATCATAAACATGCGCAACTAGCTCGTCTCTATTAATGTCATCAGCTATAAAGGTTCTAAGCTTTGCATCCTTAATTGCTACCTTTTCTATTCTTGGTTTGCTAGAGAACAAATGACTTAGTCTCTCTTTTGTTATTTTTTGTTTATTCTCAACTATTTCGCTTATTGCTTGGGTGTGCATATACTCTTGTGCTTCTTGAACTAGTCCATAAAAAGAGGTTTCTGCTGTATTGGGGATATATGAAAAAACTGTGTTTATAAGGTCCCCCTTCAGTCTTTCCAATATTTTTGGAAAAAGATATTTTCCTAAGTTTTTTCTTTCAGAATATATCTCTGCATCACTTCCTCTTGAGAAATAAATTCTTTCAAAAGAACAGGCTTTTTTCTCAGTTGCTTCCAAAACGGATTCGATCGAAAAGTCTCCTGATTTTTTAATTATTATACTTTTACCGGGTTCCAGCTCTTTGACCTGCTCAAACCCTACATTAAAAACTGTTTGAATTACTGGTCGCTCTGAAGCTATAACAACTAGCTCTTCATTTTTAAAATAGTATGCTGGCCTAATTCCCGCAGGGTCTCTTAAAAAAAATGCGTCGCCATGCCCTATTAAGCCTGCCATTGCATATCCTCCATCCCAGTCTTTTGAGGCTTTTTTTAAGATTTTGGCAATATTTAGTTTCTTTTCAATTAAAGCAGAAGCCTCAATTTTCCCAATTCCTTGTTTTTTTAATTTTCTGTAAATTTTTAATACGGCATCGTCTAAAAAATGTCCTATTTTTTCCATTACTGTAATTCCGTCTGCCTTGTCTTTTGGATGTTGCCCTAGCTTAACCAAGTTATCAAAAAGCTCCTGATTGTTAGTCATGTTGAAGTTTCCTGCTACAATCAAATTCCTGTGTTTCCAATTGTTTTGTCTTAAAAATGGGTGAACGCTTTCTATGTTATTTTTGCCAAAGGTTCCGTACCGAACATGGCCTAACATTAGCTGTCCTAAATAGGGGATATTCGCTTTTTCTTTATTTTTAGTTTCATTGTAAATTTGTGTGTTTATTTCTGAAAAAATTTCCTGTATGGGCTGTTTGCCTGCTGACCTTTCTCGATAAATATACTTTTCGCCAGGGCTTGTATCTAGTTTTACACTTGCAAAGCCTGCTCCATCTTGACCTCTATTATGCTGTTTCTCCATCATCAAATACATCTTATTAACGCCATAACTTTTCGTTCCGTATTTTTTCTGATAAAATTCCAGGGGCTTAAGCAGTCGTATAAGAGCTATTCCGCATTCATGCTTAATTTGGTCACTCATAGATGCTATTGAGATTATCTGTAAAAGTAGGTATTTTATTTATAGTTCTGTAGGCAAATTCTTAACTTTTTTCAAGAAAGATTATGTCTTTTTTTAAAATCATTAAGCCTGTTTACAAACTCTTGTTTTTTTAAATTTTCCATTGATCGTGTTCCAAAGTTTTCTACACAAAAAGATGCCATGACAGTTCCGTGGACCATCGCATCTTTAAGGTTCTCAAAGCTTATATTTTCCTTTTCTGAAAGGAATCCTGAAAACCCGCCTGCAAACGTGTCTCCTGCCCCTGTTGGATCAATCACGTTATTCACCTGAAATGCCGGCAAATTAAAATGCTGATTCTGTCCGAACAACGCCGATCCGTTTTCTCCTTTTTTAATTATAATATATTTTGGGCCTAATTTTAAAATTTCTTCAGCAGCCTCAAATAAAGACTCCTTGCCTGACAGCTGTTTTGCTTCCTCGTCATTAATCACTATTATGTTTACTCTTTTTATAACATTCTTTAAATCTTCTAAGGCTGTATCCATCCAAAAATTCATAGTATCTAAAATAATTGCTTTTGGACTGCCGTTTAACTGATCCAGAACACTTTTTTGAACTAATGGATGTAAGTTCCCTAAAACAACTACAAAAGAAGATTTAAAGTCTTCTGAAACTAGAGGGTTAAATTCCTCTAAAACATTTAGTTCTGTAGTTATTGTGTCTCGTTTGTTCCAGTTTTTATGATACTTCCCTTTCCAATAAAAAGTTTTCCCATTAGAAATAATTTCAATTGAAGAGGTCTGAACTCCTTTTTTATTTAAAAGGTCCAAATGCTTTTGTTCAAAGTCTCCTCCAACAACAGAAACAACAGAAGAGAGGGTTTTAAAATGTGCGCAGGCTAAAGCAATGTATGTGCCTGATCCTCCTAAAGTTCTGCCAGAAGATCCATAAGCCGTTTCAATGTCATCATAAGCAACTGTTCCTACAATTAATGTTTTTTTCATATCAGACTTGATTTAATTTTTCGTAACCCTTGTCTATTAAAAGAGTTTTCTTTTTTGAGGCTGTTACTGCTAAATAATCACATCGCTCATTCTGTGGGTGATTATTATGCCCTTTTATCCAAAAAAATTTGACATTGTGTTTAGGGTATATTTTTAAAAAGTCCATCCATAAATCTGCATTTTTTTTCTTTTTAAAATTCTTTTTTTTCCAATCAAAGACCCATTTTTTTTCTACTGCATCTGAAACATATTTTGAATCAGTATAAACTGATACCTGCAGCCCCTCTTTTTTTAGTTTTCTTAGGGCTTCTATTACCGCCAATAGCTCCATTCTGTTATTGGTTGTCATTCTAAATCCTTCTGAAAACTCTTTAAAGCGCTTTGTTGCTTTTTGCTCAATAACGATTCCATAGCCTCCTGGACCCGGGTTACCTCTTGATGAGCCGTCGGTATATATGTTTATTACTTCTTTATCCATTGATTAAAGTCTTTTCAATTATTTTTGAAAAACAACTGTGCTCTAGTTTTAAAACTTTTTTTGACAGAGATTCTGAAGATTCTTTTTCTTCAAGAGCTATCGCTTTTTGAAAAAGAATTTTTCCTTCATCATAATTCTTGTTCACATAATGAACTGTTATTCCTGATTCCTTTTCATTGTTTTTTATAACAGCTTTGTGAATATTCATGCCATACATTCCTTTTCCTCCATAATCAGGCAAGAGCGCTGGATGTATGTTTAGTATTTTGTTCGGAAAATGGTCTATTATTTTAGTTGGCATCTTCCATAAAAAGCCTGCAAGGGCTATTAAGTTTGGGCTTATTTTTAAAATTGCATTTAATGCAGCGTCTGTTTCATAAAAGCTGTTTCTGCTTATAAGCAAGGTTTTTACCCCATGTTTTATTGCTTTATTTAAAGCTTTTGCTTTTGAATTGTTACAAATCAATAGGTCGATTGAAATTTCTTTTCTGTCTTTGAAGTATTTGCATATCTCTTCGAAATTAGATCCCGATCCCGAGGCAAATACTATAATTTTTTTTGTGTTCAATCTATATATAACTCTAAGACAAAATAACGCAATTCTGACGCTCTAATCAACTTAAATGTGCATTCTTTTTTTGTAATTTTTTTAAAAAAGAGTTGTTATAATGTAAAGTTTTTTATTTTTGTCAGAACTTTAAACAAAAGAATTATGTCAGATATTTCATCTCGTGTAAACGCAATCATTGTTGACAAATTAGGTGTCGACGAAAACGAAGTTGTTCCAAATGCTAGTTTCACAAACGATTTAGGAGCAGACTCTCTTGATACTGTGGAGCTAATAATGGAATTTGAAAGAGAATTCGATATTCAAATCCCTGATGACCAAGCTGAAAAAATAGCCACTGTCGGACAGGCTATTCAATATATCGAAAGTTCCAAATAACATTTCTATGGGCCTAAGGCGCGTTGTTGTTACTGGCCTAGGGGCTCTCACCCCTATAGGTAATACCGTCCCTGAATATTGGCAAGGGTTAATTAGTGGGGATAGCGGAGCTGCGCCTATAACATACTTTGATGCTTCTAAGTTTAAAACTCAATTTGCTTGTGAATTAAAGGGGTTTAATCCTGAAGATTTTATGGACAGAAAGCTTTCTAGAAAAATGGATCGCTTTGCTCAATATGCGATTGTTTCTTCGGACGAGGCTATTAAAGACGCTAAGATAGATTTGGATAAATTGAATAAAGATAGGATTGGTGTGATCTGGGGCGCTGGAATAGGCGGCCTAGAAACCTTTCAAAATGAAGTTCTTGGTTTTGCTTCGGGAAATGGCACCCCTAGGTTTAATCCGTTTATGATTCCTAAAATGATCCCCGATATTGCTCCTGGAATAATTTCAATTAGAAATGATTTTAGAGGCCCCAATTTTGCTACTGTTTCTGCTTGCGCTTCTTCCGCTAACGCTATAATAGATGGGTTAAATTATATTCGTCTAGGCTATGCTGATATAATTGTGTCAGGAGGATCAGAAGCGGGCGTAGCAATTTCAGGTATTGGAGGGTTTAATGCTCTTCATGCTTTATCCACAAGAAACGAAGATCCTAAAACTGCTTCTCGCCCTTTTGACAAAGATAGAGATGGATTTGTTTTAGGCGAGGGGGGAGGCTGTCTTATTTTAGAAGATTATGATCATGCTGTCAATAGAGGTGCCACAATATATGCGGAACTTATTGGCGGAGGTCTTTCTGCAGACGCCTACCATATGACTGCTCCACATCCTGATGGGGTTGGCGCAATAAAAGTGATGCAAAACTGTATTAATGATGCTAAGATTGGCCCGTCGGAAATAGATGTTGTGAACATGCATGGAACTTCTACGCAATTGGGAGATGTTGCTGAGGCGAAAGCCTTATGTGATGTTTTTGGAGAACACCTATACTCTATGAATATTAACTCTACCAAGTCTATGACAGGACATCTTCTTGGTGCTGCTGGAGCTGTTGAGGCAATTGCTTCTATTCTTTCAATTAAAAAAGGTATTGTCCCTCCTACAATCAATCACCACACAAAGGATGAGGAAATAGATGATAAAATTAATTTTACATTCAATACTGCCCAAACAAGAAAAGTCAATATTGCAATGAGTAATACTTTTGGCTTTGGAGGCCACAACGCTTGTGTTCTTTTTAAAAAACATGAAGAATAGCCGCCCTGTTCCTTTCTAAGCTAAATTTTACAAATTGTATCTTTGAGCGTGTCTAATCACGTACTATCTCATAGCGAAACGGACGACAGGAGTGAAATCATTGCTGTTCATTGTTCTTTAGAGCCTTTTGACCTGGCGTTTAAAATCAATAGTCGTTTAGACATCAAGCTGGTTCGCACAAATTATGACATTAGCTTTAAGCAAACGGAAGAAAATTACATGGCTTACTCTAATGAATCCTGCTCTGAAGGCGCCTTAGTTTTTCTTTTCTCTAATTCATATATAAAGTCCCAAACTAATAAAAACTCCCCTTTGCTTTTTGATCAGGAAAGCACAGAGTATGCTTTGATGCCAGAGCTTAGACAAGCAGACTATCTAATTAAATATGTAGATGAAAAGAACACCCTGGAGTCTTTTATTAAATCTCTATCTTTGCTTAAAGAAATTTCCTCTTGTTATAAAGTGGAGAATTCAAAAATAAAGTCTAAACACAATTTAATCCTTTGATTCATGAAGCTGAATAAAACTAAAATTGTCGCCACTTTAGGGCCTGCGTCTAATTCAAGGGCTATGCTAAAAAATTTGATGGTAGCTGGCGTTGATGTATTCCGTATTAATTTTTCACACGCAACACACAAAGAGGCCAAAGCTGCTGTTAAATACATTCGAGTGCTCAGTGAGGAGCTGAAGATCCATGCGTCTGTTTTAGGAGATCTTCAGGGGCCCAAAATAAGGATTGGAGAAGTAAACGATGGGGTTTCTTTAAAGAAGGGTGATATTATTAAATTTTCCTCTAAACAGATTGAGAAAGGTGACGCGGGCTGTGTTTCTATAAATTATTCTGACTTTGCTCTAGATGTTAATCCAAAAGAAAAAATTCTTATAAACGATGGCAAGCTGATTCTTCAGGTCGTCAAATCAAATAAAAAAGATCTAGTAGAAGCTAAGGTTTTGCAAGGAGGGCCTTTAGAGTCTAGAAAGGGAGTTAATCTTCCCAACACTACCATTTCGCTGCCTGCTTTGACAAAAAAAGACAAAGAAGATGCGCTATTTGCAATTAAAGCTGGTTTCGACTGGATTGCTCTTTCTTTTGTTAGGTCTAAAAATGATGTTTTAGCCTTAAAAAAGATCATTAAAAAAGAATCCCGCTTCAAAATTCCTGTAATAGCTAAAATTGAAAAGCCTGAAGCAATTAATAATATAGATGAAATCCTAAACAAGGCAGATGGAATTATGGTGGCAAGAGGGGATCTTGGGCTTGAAATTCCTTCTGATGAAGTTCCTTTAAACCAAAAGCAATTGGTGATCGCAGCTAAAAAAGCTAGAAAACCTGTTATAATTGCTACGCAAATGATGGAGTCTATGATAGACAGTCTTACCCCCTCAAGGGCAGAGGTTAATGACGTTGCAAACTCTGTAATGGATGGCGCTGATGCAATGATGCTTTCGGGAGAAACTTCTTTGGGCCAGTTTCCTGTTGATGTAGTAAAAACAATGGAAAAAATTATAAGTCGCGTTGAGGGCTCTCCGTTAATAAAAACCCCTCATGACCAGCCTAGTACAAAGGCTAAAAGGCTTCTAACAAAGACTGTTTGTTTCCACGCGTGTAAAATAGCAAACGAAATTAACGCTTCTGCGATATGCACTCTTACAAACAGCGGCTATACCGCTTGGCAGATTTCATCATGGAGGCCTAATGCCATGATCCTTGTTTTCACTTCAAACAAAAAAATACTTGCTCAGTTAAACCTGCTTTGGGGAGTAAAATGTATGTTTTACAATAATTTTGTCAGCACTGACAACACCGTCGAAGAAGTAAATGCCCTAGCTAAAGATGAAGGCTTTATAAAAAAGAGTGATCTTGTAATTAATTTGTCTGCAATGCCTATTGCTAAACGAGGAGAAGTAAACACCCTAAGGGTCTCTAAAATATAAACAGGCTGCTTTTCCTTATTTTTGTTAAATGGAGACAACAAGACAAAAAAAAATAGCGGGCATCTTACAAAATGATCTTGCCGTTCTTTTATTGTCCCTTTTAAAAAATTCTGGAAAGAGCAACATTCTCTCTTCTGTAACTAAGGTAAAGGTCTCCCCTGATCTTTCGTTGGCAAAAATCTATGTTAGTGTTTTCCCTGTTTTACATGCCGACTCCATACTTAAGCTCATTGGCAAAAACAAAAATTCTATTAGACGTTCTCTTGGCGAATTAATTAAAAATCAAGTTCGTAGAATTCCTGATCTTGCTTTTTATATTGATGATTCTCTTGAACATATTGATAAAATAGAAGCTGCTCTAAAAGGCGTGGAGGATCCTATTAAAAATTCCACCCTTCTTAACAAAAGAAAATCAATATAACATGGGTTTTTCTAATTTTATAGCGAGAAGATACTATAGTTTTAAAAG
Source organism: uncultured Bacteroidota bacterium (assembly GCA_902511755.1). Classification (GTDB taxonomy): domain Bacteria; phylum Bacteroidota; class Bacteroidia; order Flavobacteriales; family Flavobacteriaceae; genus MAG-121220-bin8. Next base: position 50,263 of record CABXGL010000003.1, read on the forward strand.
CAAATGGAATATTGTAAACATAATTAGCCGTTCTGCTTCTTTTGTTTTAGTCGTAGCAGTATGTGCTTTTTTTGTTGTTCTATCAGTTTTCTCAGGATTAAAAGTTTTTGGAGCTGATTATTCAAAAGCGTTTGATCCCGATGTTAAAGTTTTTTCTAAAGGGTCTAAACATTTTTACTTTGACGCCGCGCTGTCTGAACAATTAACAAACGCTCCCAACATTGCTTTTATTTCAAAACTTGTTGAAGAAAAAGTGCTTGTAAAAAACAACGAGAATAGCGGTTTTGCATATTTGAATGGGGTTGAAGAACAGTACAGTTCTGTTTTTGATATTGAAAAAACTATTAGTGTTGGCAGATGGCTAAGTCCTCTTCCTGGCAACAATGAAGCTGTTGTAAGCCATGCCCTAGCCGATGAACTCAGCCTTGGTCTGTATAATTATGGGGGAGGCCTAACCGTGCTGATTCCTTCTAGAAAAACAAGAAACTCTCTTTTACAAAACCCTTTTTATTCCTCTCTTTATATGGTCTCGGGTGTTTTCGGATCGAGCGAAACTGTCGATCAAAAAAACATTTTTGTTCCATTGGCTTCTGCACAAAACCTTTTAGGCCTTGATCACAATAAGATTTCTGCTGTTGCAATTAAGCTCACTGATCCTAACGACAACAAAAAAACAATTAAAAAGATTCAAGAGGTTTTTGGAGATGATTTTTCTGTTAAATCTCGCGAAGAATTAAACGAGACTTACTATAAAATGCTGAATGCCGAGGGGCTAATCTTAAACCTTGTTCTAGGGCTTATTTTAATTGTAGCTATGTTCAATACCGTTGGGGCTGTAATTATTTTAATAATTGAAAAACAAAAAGACATTAAGACTTTATATAAAATTGGAGCAAACAAAACTCAGGTGTCTAATGTTTTTTTTAAACATGGTCTTTATTTGTCTTTTTCTGGAGGATCTATTGGCCTTCTATTAGGGTGCCTAATTGTTTTCCTTCAAGAGCAGTTTGGAATTATCTCCCTTTCTGGAACCTCTATTCCTTATCCCGTAGTCTTTGACATTAATAACTTTGGCGTTGTAGTTGGTTGGATGATGTTGGTTGGAACAGGCGGTGCTCTTTTGTCTTTGCTTGCTTTGAAAAAAATCAAACTGTAGTTTCAAACATTTTCGCTCTCTCTTTAAGCTCATTAAAAACTCCCATTAATTCTGGAATTGTTTCTCCCGTAACTAGCCTTGTTCTATATGGCTTAAAGTTTGTTATTCCTTTGAAATAGCTTGAATAGTGTCTTCTTGTTTCTAAAATCCCCAACCTTTCTCCTTTCCATTTTATAGACATCTCTAGATGTCTTTTCGCTGTTGCTATTCGCTCTTCTAACAGAGGTTCTCCGGACAAAACTCCTGACCTTAAATATTCTTTTACTTGCTTAAAAAACCAAGGATTTCCAATGGAGGCTCTTCCAATCATTGCTCCGTCTAATCCATATTCGTCTCTCATTATTCTGGCTTTTTCAGGCGAATCAACATCTCCATTTCCAAAAACAGGAATTGTCATTCTTGGGTTGTTTTTAACTCTTGATATTAGCGTCCAGTCTGCATTCCCTTTATACATTTGTGCCCTTGTTCTACCGTGAATTGATATTGCTTTTGCACCAACGTCTTGTAGTCTTTCCGCCACCTCAACTATTTTAATGCTTTTTTCATCCCAGCCCAATCTTGTTTTTATTGTGACAGGCAGCCTTGTTCTTTTAACCATTTTAGACGTTAGCTTTACCATTAGGTCAATGTCTTTTAAAATTCCTGCGCCAGCCCCTTTAGAAACTACTTTTTTTACTGGACATCCAAAGTTAATGTCAATAATATCTGGGTTGGTTTTTTCAACTATATCAACAGCTTTAAGCATTGAGTCTAGGTTTGCTCCAAAAATTTGAATTCCTACAGGCCTTTCTTTTTCATATATATCCAGTTTTATAACACTCTTATGCGCGCTTCTAATAAGTCCTTCGCTTGAAATAAATTCCGTATATACAACGTCTGCCCCTTGTTCTTTGCATAGGGCCCTGAAAGGAGGGTCGCTAACATCTTCCATTGGAGCCAACAAAAGCGGAAAGTCATTTAATTCAATGTTGCCTATTTTTACCAAGCTTATTTTTTTAATTACTAGCAAAAGTAAAATATTAATTGAACTATATTTGTCCATCTTATTAAACAATAAATGAGCGCCATTAGAAACTTCTGTATTATTGCCCATATTGACCACGGGAAAAGCACTCTTGCCGATAGGCTTCTTGATTTTACAGGCGCCGTTTCAGCTAGAGAAAAACAGGACCAGCTTCTAGACAATATGGATTTAGAGAGAGAAAGAGGGATTACCATAAAGTCTCATGCTATTCAAATGAATTATACAAAAGGTGAGGAAAGCTATGTTTTAAACCTAATTGATACTCCAGGACATGTAGACTTTTCGTATGAGGTTTCCCGCTCAATTGCCGCATGTGAAGGGGCTTTGCTTGTTGTTGATGCTGCTCAAAGCATCCAGGCTCAGACCATTTCAAATCTTTATCTCGCTCTAGAAAATGACCTAGAAATTATTCCTGTTTTAAACAAGGTTGACCTTCCTTCGGCGAATCCTGAAGAGGTTAGCGACGATATTGTTGATCTGCTTGGCTGTAAAAAAGAGGAAATTATTCATGCTTCTGCAAAAACTGGACAAGGAATTGAAGAAATTCTTGATGCCATAATTTCTGTTGTTCCCGCGCCATCCTCGGATATTAACGCTCCATTAAGGGCATTGATTTTTGATTCTGTATACAATCCTTTTAGAGGTGTGGAAACCTACTTTAGGGTTTTTGATGGTCAAATTAAAAAGGGGCAATCTATTAAATTTCTCGCAACACAAAAAGAGTACAGCGCTGACGAGGTGGGGACGCTAAACCTAACTCAAACTCCTAAGAAGTGTATTGAAGCTGGAGATGTTGGGTATTTAATTACTGGAATTAAAAATGCGAAAGAAGTAAAGGTTGGTGATACTATTGTTGAGGCAGGCTCTAAGTTGTCAAAAGGTATTTCAGGCTTTGAAGATGTAAAGCCTATGGTTTTTGCTGGCATTTATCCCGTAGACACGGAGGAATACGAAGACTTACGCTCCTCTATGGAAAAGCTTCAATTAAACGATGCTTCTCTTGTTTTTCTTCCGGAAAGCTCCTCTGCTCTAGGCTTTGGCTTTAGGTGTGGGTTTTTAGGAATGTTGCATTTAGAAATAATTCAAGAAAGACTAGAAAGAGAATTTAATATGTCTGTTATCACTACCGTTCCTAACGTTTCATATAGAGCCTATACAAGAAAGGAGCCTGATTCTGGTATTTTGGTGAACAACCCCTCGGACCTTCCTGACCCGAGCAGCTTAGACAGGGTTGAAGAACCTTATATAAAAGCTACTGTTATTACTAAGTCTGACTATGTTGGAAATGTAATGAGCCTGTGTATAGAAAAAAGAGGTCAAATAATAAATCAGACCTACTTAACAACACAAAGGGTGGAGCTAGTTTTTGACATGCCTCTTGCTGAAATAGTTTTTGACTTTTATGATCGTCTTAAAACGGTTTCCAAAGGGTATGCCTCTTTTGATTATTCTCCAATTGGAATGCGCCCCTCAAAGCTTGTTAAGGTCGATCTTCTTTTAAACGGAAATTCTGTAGACGCGCTTTCTTCGTTAATTCATTTTGACAGCGCATATACCATCGGGAAAAAAATGTGCGAAAAGCTTCGAGGATTAATTCCTAGACAACAATTTGATATTCCTATACAGGCCGCCATTGGATCTAAAATTATTTCTAGAGAAACCGTTAAAGCTTTAAGAAAGGATGTTACGGCCAAATGTTATGGCGGAGACATTACTAGAAAACGTAAATTGCTTGAAAAACAAAAAAAGGGGAAAAAGAAAATGAGACAAATCGGGCGTGTTGAAATTCCTCAAGAAGCTTTTATGGCCGTTTTAAAACTAAATGACTAATATTGCTTTTTTATTAAACCTTAATGTGTTTTTATGTTCTAATTGTAATACATGAAAAACCTTCTTAATCCTTTTGTTTTTTTTCTTGGACTATCCTTTTTGTTCTTTGGCTGTTCTAGTTCTGACGAGGAAGGCAACGGATCAAACGCTGCTCCCTCTATAACTATTCCCCTAGAGGTCTATAAAAAAGTTTATGGTACTACCTCCGAAATTACAATTCAAGCAGGGTATGTTTATATAAACACAAATGGGGTTCCCGATCACAAAAGCCCTTATTTTAAAGACACAAAATGGCATGATGCAAAGTATGAGCCATATGACGCTTCTAATCCTAATAAATTTCACGCCGGAAGTTTCAATATGAATCCTAATAGAGTTTCTGAGCTTAATATTTCTTTTAAAATTCCTAATTCACCCTCTAAGGCATCAACGAATGCGCCAACCTCAATGGGGCCTATCGGAGTGTCTTTAAATGGAATTCCTTTTTATAATCAATATGCTGGCCCTAACCAGCCTTTAACTCGAGAAATTAATTCCTTTGACAATTATAATGGCCATCCTGCCCCACTATCTCCTGGGGGAGAAAATGGCTCTTCAGGAAGGTATCATTACCATATGGAGCCTTTTTGGCTTACTGCTAATGCTAGCAAGGATGCTCTTTTGGGCTTTCTTCTTGATGGGTTTCCTGTATATGGGCCAGAAGAAGGGGGTAAAACAATCACAAGTTCCGATTTAGACTCCTATCACGGGCACACTGCTACGACAAAAGAGTTCCCTAGCGGAATTTATCACTACCACACTACTGGAGATGCCCCTTATATTAACGGAAGCGGATATTATGGATCGCCTGGAACAGTTAGCGAATAGCTCTTTTCTTCTTTTTTTTATAACGTTCCTTGGATGTTTTAATCCAGGAGAAACAATTCGGCTTAGTTCTTCTAGCTCAGAAATAAATCTTTTTAAAAAAATTATTATTTACCAAGACAGTCCTTTTTCAGGATTAGTTTATGAGATGTTCCCCTCTTCAAACGATACCCTTTGGTCCTGTCAATATAAAAACGGAATAAAGGATGGGGTGTGGAAAAAATATTTTCAGAGCGGAGAAATAAAAGAAACGCGCCTTTTCAAACAAAATAAAAAAGAAGGCGATTATCTAGGGTTTTATAAAGACGGGTCTAAAAACTTTGTGTTTCAGTTTAAAAACGGAGAATATGAGGGAACCAACAAGGTTTGGGCTAAAGGAGGGGTCCTTGTCGAAGAAGCAAACTTTAGCGCTGGCTACGAAAATGGGGTTCAAAAAAGGTGGTATCTTAACGGAAAGATTAAGTCTAATTATATAATAAAAGATAACAGAAGGTATGGTCTTCTTGGAACAAAAAATTGTGTTACAGTTTCTGACAGCCTTAAGAAATCTTAGCATTGTTTTTCTTATGGCCTCTTGCTCATCCGCTCCGGTTTCCGAGCTGCCCTATTATAATACCCCTGACTTTACGCCGCTTTTTTTAACAGAAAAACAGGCGGCAGAAACAGTAATCCACTCTATTCCAGATTTTGCTTTTTTAGACCAGAACGAAAGCTTGTTTTCGTCAAAATCCTTAGACAACAAGATTCATGTTGCTAATTTTATTTTTACCACCTGCTCGGGCATTTGCCCAAACATGACCTCAAATATGAAGATTGCTGAAAACGCTTTCTTTAATGACTCTTTGGTTAAGATTTTGTCTTTTAGCGTAACTCCTTGGATCGATGACTCAAAAAAACTTCTAGATTATGCTGCGTTTTATCAAATAAAATCTAACAATTGGCATTTTTTGACTGGTGACAAATCTAAAATTTATGACTTGGCTCGAAAATCCTATTTCGCTGAAGAAGATTTTGGTTTTACAAAAGACAGCACAGACTTTCTTCATACTGAACACTTTATTCTGGTTGACCAAAACAAAAAAATTAGAGGCATCTATAATGGCACCTTGCAGCTAGAAGCCGAACAGCTCGTAAAAGACATTGCTGTTTTAAAAAGCTTGTTGTAACTTTTATATACCTTAGTTCCAGTGAAAAAACTTCTTCTACTGTTGCTGTTTGTCCCGCTTATTGCCTTTGGACAAATTATATCTAGAAATGATCTGGTCAAAAGAAGCTGGGGAGATCAAACAAGCGGAAGTGAAATTTATAATGTTTTTGAGGGGAACATATTAGAGGGGTCAGACCCCTTTGCCTTAACGATCGAGGGGAAGGCTTCATATACTCCTAAATGTGAACAGAATTTTTACGGGGAAGGAGGAAAATTTGTTCCAGAATTTAAAAGAACTTTTGATTATGATTCCTATAAAATAGTCTGTACAGAGCCTGTAGGAGAAGATGGTTGTAAAAGTGGAACAGGTGAGGTTATTTCAATATACTTGAAGGAAAGATATGGTGATATATTAGTAGGAATTACAAAGCATTGGGTGTTTGATGTAGAGTCGTTGTATTTTCAAGGATTAGTTGGAGATATTATAATTATTGATAGTGGAACTGGACCTGAAAGGTATATTCAAGTTTTTGATTTAAAAAAGAAGGAGTTTGTTTACGGTTTTTTCTCTAGTGGATATTTAAAATTCCTAGACAATAAGTTTTATTTTGATGAAGAAATAAGCGTTTCGTCTAAAAAAGGAACGCCCGGCTATGATTTCGCCAGGAATATGCACAAAGTTAAGTGTTCAGAAGAATTAAAAAGATACGGCACACAGTCTATTGGATATTATGAGAAAGTAATTTTTGATCTTTCTAGTCTAGAATTAAAAAGAACAGGCGTTTACGAGTGTGCATATGTTCAATAACTAGGTCCTTCTTCGAAAAGTTTTTCTGTTTTTGATTGTACTATAAATTGAGCTAAATTTAAGATTATGAAAAAAACAATCTTGCTGTTGCTGTTTCTTCCTTTCGTTTCTCTGTTAAATGCTCAAAGGCCAAGCGCGAAACAAATCGCAATCCCATACCTTCAATATCCCAGCTCTCCTCTAAATGCAAATATTGAAACGTATTTCTCTAAAATCATCAATAGGTCTACTGCTGTTTATGCTGCAAATTCCAAACTAATGCTGGAAGGCTATCAAGAGGTGGATTATTTAGATAGTGCTGATTTAGAGATTAAGTTCATAATAAATGCTGTTTCGTTTTCTAGTTATATTAAGAAAGAAGCGTTTAACAAAAAAATAAACGACAGCACTTATGTTAAGGCGGTGGGAGGAAGATATGTGGTTGAAGCAAGAATGAATTACAGTGAGTTTGTTAATGATATAAAGAACGGCTCCGCTTTAGTCTCTAATGAGGGTGTTATAAAATTTAGCACTTTTAATTCTGGTTTAATTAAAAGCTATAACGAGGCAGTAAAGCTTCATAACAACAATCGTGACAGACACGCTTTTAATTTATATGGAAACATGATTTATTTCTCCATAAATAAATTTAATAATGCGCTTAACAGCACCTATGGCTTCCCGTTGCGCACCTACTATATGGCTTTTGTTAGGGGTAAAGGCAGAAAATTTAATTATTCTGATTTGAACAAGGCGTATAACGACTTTAAAAGTGTTTCGGAAAATATATCTAAGGCTTTTAGAAAAGATGGTCATTCTAGATATGGTGATTTTAGAACTGATGACGAACAAAGCAACTTCTTAAAGCTTGATAGTTGTATTAAAATATGGGAAAATGCAATTCAAGAATACGCTCCTAATAAAAGAAAGACAAGAATAGGAGACAAAATTATTGATTATTTATATTTAAATCTGGCCGCTGCCCATTTAATGAACGCTTACTCTAAGGACAATTGGGATGATGTTTATGAAAATTTGTCAAAGGTTAAATTAAATAAAAGCGAAATCAATAAAGCAAATAGTTTTGAGTCTAAAGTAATAGATATTCAAAAAAGGGTCAATGCTTTTAAGCGTAGGGGCTAGTCCGGCTTTAAACAAATGAAAAAACTTATTCTACTATTACTGTTTATTCCACTTGTGTTTTCTTGCAATTCACAAGAATCCAAAAAGATTTCAAAAAAAACGGAATTTAAAAACGGCCGGTGGATAAGCACAACTGATTCTCTCTCTGGCATTGAAATTAAAAACGGAAAATGGATTTTATTTTACCAAATGAAGGATTATGTAGAGGTTGATGTTTACGATTTCCAAACGCGAATAGAAAGCTTAAAGGGATTCGGCGACGAAAAAACAACTCTTGAGCGTCTGACGTTAACAAATGATGATGAGCTTGACCCTTTTGAATATTATGTCCTTGAATACAGCGACGAATTATTAAGCTTGAGTTATATTCCAAGGGGAAACACTCTCAATTATGAGCCTGAAAAGAAGGCTGAAGATATAAATGTGATTCCTGTTGTTTCTTTTGGAGAAAACTTGATTGAGGATAATATTGAGCCCTTCAAGGCGCTTATAGGTGAGCCAATCTACTCTGGCCAAAACATCTCGTTTTTTAAAGGATATTGGATAGATTTTCCGGGTGTTATCGCGCTGGCTGAAAAAATTTTTGGGATTCCTGTTTTTCTTTCTTCTCCGCATCCTAATAGATTTCCTTGCTCGGATTGTGACTTTGGATACTATAACCCCTTGTTTTTAGACAAATTAACTGACTCTTTCAAGGCCTTGTCGCCAGGCTTAAAAAAACTCATTAACCCAATTTATGAAATGCGTTTTAAAATTCCACTCAGGAGACTGTTGGCAAATAAAATTTCTGATTATTTTTCAGACAAGGATAGTCGCAATGCTCTTGAATCGATTATAAACAACATAGAAAATCCTAATTCTGCCTTAAAGGCAATTGAAAGTGGCCTTCCCGATGTTCCTGCAGAAACTTTATTCTGGATTAGAAGAGATTATGATGGCACATCTGAAAAGCTTTTGCAATTATTTGAATTAATAAGAGAAGAGATGGGTGGGCTTGAAATTGAGTCTTTTTTAACAAGAAATGATGGCGATACTTGGACAAATGGATTCTCCACGTATACTTTTTCTAAAGACATGCCTGATTATTATATAGATCTCTCGTCTTGTGACCCTTGTGACACGCCTACTCTTGAATGTCATATGTGTGGCTATAGTTGGATGAAATTTGATATAAATTCCTTTTCCTTTGGGCGAGATTATCAAAATGACTTTTTTGCTGAGTATGAATCAACTCAATTTTATGAAGAAAATGATATAATGTGGAGTGTTGAGTCTAAAAGCGGTCATATTCTAGACTATGAATCAGGCAAAATCTATTGGTTGCCTGTTGATTCTGACTCTGTCGAAATCGAAAAAATCCGTTTGAAAAATAAACCTATATTAGATTTTATTAAATTAAAAGAGAAAGAGGAGCAAGAAGCTATAGAAAAAGATTTTTTTGATTACCTCTAAGAAACATGAAAAAACTTGAGCGCAGCCTTTCCTTACCGTACGTAATTGCTATTAGCATTGGCGGAATGCTAGGAAGCGGCATCTTTGTGCTTCCGGGGTTTGCCTCGGGCTTAACCGGCCCCTCTGTTTGGTTGGCTTATCTGCTTGGCGCTGTTTGTGTTTTGCCCGCCGCTCTCTCTAAGTCTGAATTGGCCACTGCCATGCCCTCATCTGGCGGAACTTATGTTTATATTGAGAGGGCGTTTGGACCTTTGTTTGGGACTATTTCTGGCATTGGACTTTGGCTTTCGCTATTATTAAAAAGTTCTTTTGCTTTAATTGGGCTAGGGGCTTATTTGGCGGTTCTGATTAATATAAGTGACGGCCTAACCCCTTATGTTGCGCTTGGTTTTCTTTCTATTATTGTGTTGTTAAATATTTTTGGCGTTAAAAAGGTTGGAAAAGTTCAGCTGTATATTGTAAGCGTTAGCCTGGCTTGTCTTGCTGCTCTTTTTTTCATTGGCTTTCCAAAAGTCGATCCTGATTATTTAGACCCTTTTATGTCTAATGGCAACATTGGTTTAATTTCTGCTATTGCTTTTGTCTACATTTCTTATTCAGGAGTTATAAAGGTTGCCGCAATTGCTGGCGAAATAAAGAATCCCGATAAGAACCTTCCTTTGGCGATGATTCTTTCTCTTTTTTCTATTGCTGCTATTTATGTTTTTGTGTCTTTTATTTTAGCGGGGACTGTTAATCCAGATTCTTTGTCTATTGACATACGTCCAATTCATACGGCCGCTAAAAATGTGGGGGGAGACTACTTTGGTTATTTTGCTGCTGTAATTGGGGTTTTAACACTTATGTCTGGTGCAAACTCTGGGGTTTTAGCATCCTCTCGCTTTCCTTTTGCAATGGCAAGAGATTTGTTGATGCCCAAGTTCTTTTCTAGAATCCACTCCAAATATCTAACTCCTGTTTTTTCCATTCTTTTTACTGGTCTTTTGATGACGCTTGTTATTCTTTATTTAGACGTGGTGAAAATTGCAAAGCTTGCTAGTGCGTTTATGGTAATGATGTTTATTTCTGTCAATTTTTGTGTTATTATCTTAAGAGAAACGTCTGCTCAATGGTACAAGCCCACATACATGTCTCCTTTTTATCCTTTTTTGCAGATTTTTGGAATTGTAAGCGGGTTTTTCCTGTTGCTGCTTTTGGGTCTACTCCCTTTCTTGTCCATTTTAATAATTTCAGTAATTGGAGCCATAACATATTTGTTAATAGGCAGACGAGCTACCCGAACTGGGGTGTTAACAAACTACGGACACAGGCCTGCGCTTTTTTTGTTTTATAAAAAAGATGTTTCTGTTGAGCCTGATTCGTCTTTGCAGACAGCCTCAAACCTAGACGGAAAGCTTGCTTCTGATGCCGGCACAATCGTTCCTTTGTTGGGTAATGAAAACTCTGCCGAAATGCTTGTAGAAATGGCCTCTGCGATTAACACCCGGAGCTCTGTTCAGGCGGTAAACATAACTGAAGTGCCTAATCAAACTTTTTTAGAGGCCCTAAACCAAGATACTCCTAAAATTCTTTCTATTGAAAGGCGCCTTAAAAGGCTTTCCAAGAGCCAGGAGCTAAGCATTGACTTTGAGTCTGTGGTGACCCATGAGCTCTCTAACACCGTAGCGTGGCTAAGCGGACAAACCAACTGCGACTGGCTTGTAATGGGTTGGGACGGAAGGGCGCACAGCGGCATTCTTGTGCGAAACCCTATAGGATGGCTTCTTGCACATGTTAATTCCAATTTTGCTTTATTTAAAGACAATGGTATTAAAAATATTGGAAAGGTTTTAGTTGCGTTGCGGCCAGGCCGAAAAGACAAAAACTTCCTTGCCGTTGCTGAAAGGATTTGTCGTTTTTATAACGCTTCTTTGACCTTACTCCATATCGTAACCCCAACGTTTTCTAAAGGAGCGGCAAAAAAAATGGAAGCAAAGTCTGTAGGCCTTTTGTCGGGTTTAAAAGTAAAAACGGAGCTGCGGATTGTTCAAAGCGAAGACCCTATGGGTTCAATGTCCGAGCTTTCTTCTGAATTTGATTTATTAATTTTAGGGGCTCCTGAACAGGACAGTTGGATTAATGTGCTTTTTGGCACTGGAAAAGATAGGTTTACAGAAAGCGCTGCTTGTTCTGTTTTAAGGCTAACAATGAAAAGCTAATTCTTTTATAAATGAAAATATACCCTATTGAGGCGGGAAATTTTAAGCTAGACGGCGGCGCTATGTTTGGTGTTGTCCCTAAGTCTTTGTGGGAAAAAACCAATCCTGCTGATGCCAACAATATGATTGACATGGCAACGCGTTGTTTACTTATAGAAAACGGCGACAGGCTGATTCTTGTTGATGCTGGAATGGGAGACAAACAGTCGGAAAAGTTTTTTAGTTATTATTATCGGTGGGGAGAGCATGAGCTTGTTTCTTCGATAAAAAAAGCTGGATTTTCTTGTGATGAAGTTACGGACGTCTTTTTTACTCATCTTCATTTTGATCATTGCGGCGGCGGAACAATCCGTGACAAAAGCGGCTCTTTTTACAGGCCTTTGTTTAAAAGAGCCAGGTATTGGAGCAATGAAAATCATTGGTTGTGGGCTAAAAGCCCAAACGTTAGAGAAAAAGCCTCTTTTTTAAACGAAAACCTTGCGCCAATTGAATCCTCAGGCGCCTTGTCTTACGTGGCCCAACACAATTCTGGTTTTGCATTTAAAAAAGAATTGGGGTTTGATGTTTTGTTTGTTGATGGCCACACAGAAAAACAAATGATTCCTAAAATCACATATAAAAACAAATCTATTGTGTTTGCGGCAGACCTTATTCCAACCCTAGGGCACCTTCCCGTTCCTTATATAATGGGCTATGATATTAGGCCCCTGGTTTCCATGAGCGAAAAGGCTCTTTTGTTTAAAGAGGCTGTTGAAAAAAATTATTATTTGTTTTTAGAACATGACGCCCACAATGAAATTATTACTTTAAAAAACACAGAAAAAGGGGTTAGGCTAGACAAAACTTTTTCTTTTAATGAACTTTTTAATTGATTTATATGAGATCTTTTTTTTGCTTTCTATTCTGTTTTCCTATGGTTGTTTTTTCTCAAAGCAACTGGCAGCAACATGTTGAATACTATATGGATATTAAAATGGACGTTTCTGACTTTACTTTTAAAGGGGATCAAAAGCTTATTTATACTAACAATTCGCCCGATACAATAAAAAAGGTTTATTACCATTTGTTTTTTAATGCCTTTCGGCCAGGCAGTCAAATGGACGTGCGCTCAAGAACAATTGAAGACCCTGATAGGAGGGTTGGTGGTAGAATTTTTGAGCTTGACGAAAAAGATTATGGTTCACTAAATGTTGTGTCTTTAAAGCAGGGCGGTAAAAATATTTTCTTTAAACAAAGCGAAACCGTGTTGTTGGCTCGTCTAAAGCGTCCTCTTTTGCCAGGAGAAAAAACAGAGCTTAAAATGGTTTTTGAGGGTCAGGTTCCGTTACAAATTAGGCGATCGGGAAAAATGAACAAAGAGGGGGTTCATCTAACAATGACACAGTGGTTTCCAAAGCTGTCTGAGTACGATTTTGAAGGCTGGCATCCTAACCCATATATTGGCAGAGAGTTTCATGGCGTTTGGGGCAATTACGCTGTTAACATCACTATTGACAAAAGCTATGTTATTGGGGGTACAGGAAACCTTGTCAACGCTGATGAAATCGGCCACGGATATTCTAAAAATCCTAAAAATAAAAAGGGAGACGTTTTAACCTGGAAGTTTCTGGCTAAAAACGTTCATGATTTTGCGTGGGCTGCTGACCCCGACTATATTCATGACAAGGTCACTTCTGCTTCTGGCGTTGATCTTCATTTCTTTTATAAGCCCACTGTTAATATAGAGGACTGGAAAAAGCTGCAAGACGATACTGTAGGGCTGCTAGATTATTTTGAAAAAAACATAGGCCCTTATCCTTGGGGCCAATATTCGGTTATTCAGGGCGGTGATGGGGGTATGGAGTATGCTATGTGCACAATGATAACTGGAAAAAGGTCATACCCAAGTCTCTTTGGTGTAACTGCTCATGAAATGGCGCACACTTGGTTTCAGCACATTCTAGCAAATAATGAGGCTAAGCATCCGTGGATGGACGAAGGGTTTACGGAATATATTACGTCGCTTGCTGAGGAGGCTGTTCAAAATAGTTTTTCAGAGTTTCCTCACAAAAGTAGTTATGACAGGTATTATGCCTTAAGTCGATTTCAGGCACAAAATTCGGGGCTTGATTTAGAGCAGCCTCAAACAGTTCACTCAGATAGATGGAACTGGAATTTTGCTTATGGGGCCTCCTCTTATAGCAAGGGATCTGTTTTTCTTTCTCAGCTTGGGTATATTATCGGAAGAAAAAACTTGGCTAAAACAATTAAAAGGTATTATAATGAGTTTAAATTTAAGCACCCTACTCCCAACGACTTTAAAAGAGTTGCTGAAAAGGTTTCTGACTTAGAGCTTGAGTGGTATTTAAACGACTGGACAAGAACCACAAGCAAGGTTGATTATAACGTTTCCTTATATGACCCAATATCGAGATCCGTTACGGTTAAGCGCAAAGCCAGCATTCCTATGCCTCTTGAAATAGAAGTGTCTTTTGTTGATGGCTCAACTGCTTTGTATTATATTCCTATAGATTTAATGCAAGGGGTCAAATCTTTTGATGACAACGTTATTGTGTTAAATGCTTGGGCGTGGGCTGCGCCTGAATATGGTTTTTTAATTGAAGGAAAGAAAAAGGTTGTGAAAATCGAGATCGACCCCTCCAAAAGGCTTGCAGATATAGATCAAAAAGGGAACGTGCTTGAACTTAAAGAATGATACGATCATTAAAAAGCAAAGAAAAAATTAAAACCCTTTTTGAAAAAGGCTCTACAATAAAAGCAAAGGGACTTTTATTAAAAACGCACCCCTTTAAAGATGGTGAAATTAAGTTTGGAGTAAGCGTTTCTAAAAAGCTTTTTTCTTCTGCTGTTGAAAGGAATTTGATAAAAAGAAGGCTTCGGGAACAAATTCTGTCTTCTGGCTTTTTAAAAAACTTTTCAAAAGGAACATCTTTTTTTGTTGTTTATGGCTCTAAATCCGTTTTCTCCTCCAAAGAAATTAATGACGGTCTTAAAGAATTAACAAAAAAAATATGACCCCTCTTAGTTTTTATACATCGCTACGTGCGGAATTCCGTCTTCTAAATATTCTTCTCCTTTTGGTTTAAATCCGTGTTTTTGATAAAACCCTGATAGGTGAGCTTGTGCAGATATTTTTATTTTCTTGTCTTTAAATTTTTCTTGCATTATCTTTAGGTTTTCTACTACCAGCTGGTGTCCAATCCCTTTTCCTCTATGTTTTTTTTCGATTAATGCTCTTCCAAAAGAGGCCTCATTAAAAAAGTCTCCCTCATCGAAAGCCCTACAGTATGCTATAATTTTGTTGTTTTTTCTTCCTAAAACGTGAATTGCTTTCTGGTCATAGCTGTCTATGTCTTGGTATGCACAGTTTTGTTCTACCACAAACACTTTTGCTCTTAACATAAAAACTTCTTCTATTTCTTCGTTTGTAAGCTCTTTCCAGGCCTTGTTGTTCCACTCTATTTTTTCCAAACTTTATTTAGGGATTTTGTTGATTCTTGTTAGGTGTCTTCCTCCTTCAAATTCGGTTTTTATAAATGTTTCTACCATTTCTATAGCCGCTTTTAACGAAACAAACCTAGAGGGAATGCTTAATATGTTTGCGTTGTTGTGTGTTCTTGCTAGCTTGGCTATTTCATTATTCCAACAAAGGGCTGATCTTATTTTTTGGTGTTTGTTTGCTGTCATGTTTGCTCCGTTTCCGCTTCCACAAATAATTATTCCCAGCTGGCTTTCTCCTTTTTCTATTTGGTTTGCAACGGGGTGTATGTGGTCTGGATAATCTACGCTTTCTTTCTCGTTTGTTCCATTATTTATAACACTAATTTTTTTTGATTCTAAATGTTTTATTATTTCTTTTTTGTATTCCGTTCCTGCATGGTCATTGCCTATAGAAATTTTCATGTTGTTTGTTTTTTGTTTATTACTTGTTTACTTTTTTTAATAACTCCCCTTTTTTATTGTATTATTAAATTTAGTTCTCTTTTATCATTTTTTATTATTCTATTAATAACAATATTACTCTAATTATTAACAGGGATTTTTGTTTTATTTATTAACATTTTTTTAATTAACACCCTGTTTATTTCTTTTTAATTGCTTGATTATCAGTGATTTCTTTAAATATGTGTGTTTATCTTTTGTTAATTCTTCTTAAAATAACATAATGTGCTTTTCTTATTGTATATATTAACAGACTATTATAGTCTCTTATTTTAAATTTAAAAATATAATTAATAATAGTTGTTTGTTGATTATAAAAATTTGAAAGAATAACATAAATAAAAATTACCTTAGTAAATAAATAAAATGAAAAAAAAAGGGACAAAAAAAAATATTAATCACATACTCTCTTTTTTTATTTCTTCCCCAAAAAAGAAATTTAATTATAGACAAATATTATCTAACCTACCCTATGAAATAAATAAAAATAAAATTAAAGAGGCGTTGTTTTTGTTAGAAAATGAAAAAAAAATTGAACAAATTAATCCAGGCAGCTACAGGCTGTTAAAAAACAAAAATGTTTTAATAGGGACAATAGACAAAACAAATAAAGGATCGGGATATATAATTCAAAAAAACATAGAAAAAGACGTTTATGTTTCGGAAAAAAACATACTCAATTGTTTTGATGGTGACTTGGTAGAATTTGAAATGATTTCTAATAGAGAAGCAAAGATTATAAACGTAAAAGAAAGAAGAAAAAAAAGATTTGTAGGGATAGTTAGAAAAGAAAAAAGGAATGTTTTTGTTTATACAACAGGAAAGAAAGATAAAGCAGAATTTTATATTAAAAACAAAACAAGAGCGAAAGAGGGAGAAATTGTAGTTATAGAATTTAACAATTGGGAAAGGGAATTTCCAGAAGCAGACATTGTTAAAACAATCGGAGAACAAGGGGTTGTGGATAATGAAATTCATGCCATTTTAGAAGAGTATAGTTTGCCATATAGTTTTTCAGAAAAAAACACAAAAGAAGCTTTAGGATTATCAAAACTTCACTCAAAAGAGGAGTATAAAAAAAGAAAGGATTTAAGAGAAACTACAACCTTGACTATTGATCCGGAGGACGCAAAAGATTTTGATGATGCCATTTCAATTAAAAAAAAGAAAACAGAAACAGAAATAGGGATTCATATAGCAGACGTTTCACATTTCTTAAAAAAAGGAACAGACCTAGACAAAGAGGCGTATGTTAGAGGAACCTCTGTGTATTTAGTGGATAGGGTTGTTCCGATGTTGCCAGAATCTCTATCAAACAACCTGTGTTCTTTAAGACCGAATGAAGATAAATTAACTTTTTCAGTGATTTTTTCTTTTAATAATCAAGGAAAAATTACAAGGACTTGGGCAGGAAAAACTATAATTAATTCAAATTACAGGCTTAGTTATAAAGAAGCACAGTTTATAATAGAAAACAAAACAACAAAAATTCCTAGAGAAATTTCTTTAACAAAAAAAGAATATAAAATCACCAACAATCTCAAAGAAGGAATTGTTTTATTAAACGAGATTGCGAAAAAACTTAGGAAAGAAAGAATATCTGAAGGGTCTATTTTGTTTAATAAGAAGGAGGTAGGTTTTGTTTTAAACAAAGAGAAAGAGCCGGTAGACACGATAATTAAAGAATCAAGAGAGTCTAATAATCTGGTAGAAGAGTATATGTTGTTGGCAAACAAAGAAGTGGCGGAGATTTTTTCGAAACAAAAAAACAAAAAAAATGTATACAGAATACATGATTTACCGAATGAGGAAAAATTAATTTCATTAGAAAGAATAATTAAAAAACTGGGCTATAATTATAGGTTTGACAACGCGAGCAACATGCACAAAAACATTAATAAACTTTTGTTAGAAATAAATACAGCTCCGGAAAAGAACCTTATCGACACCTTAGTCATTAGAAGCATGAGTAAAGCAAAATATGACACAAAAAACATTGGACACTTTGGCCTTTCGTTTGAAAAGTACACACACTTTACGTCTCCGATAAGGAGATATCCAGATATAATTGTTCATAGAAATCTTGAAAAGATTCTTTTAGGGGCTTATACAAAAAAAGAAAAAACCCTAGAAGACAAATGTTTTTATCTTTCCGAAAGAGAGGATTTAGCAACAAAGGCAGAAAGAAGCTCAATAAAGTTTATGCAGGTAAAATACATGTCTTCCAAAATAAACAAGCAGTTTGTTGGAACGATTTCAGGAATTATGGAAAGAGGGGTTTTTGTAGAAATTAACAAAAACAAGTGTGAAGGTTTTATTAAAACAAAAGATATTCCAAACGATTATTTTATTTTTAAAGAAAAAGACTATTTAATGTTAGGGAGACACACAAAAGAAGAATACCGTCTAGGCGACGAAGTTTTAGTAAAAGTCAAAAGTGTAGATGAACACAAAAAAAGAATTGAACTATTATTGATAGAAAAGCTTTAAATTTATAGCCAGAAAAACCCCATGACAGACTTTATTCCAGCAATTCCTATTGGCATTCTTCTTTCTTTTACCATAGGCCCAGTTTTTTTTACCGTTATAGAAACAAGCATAAGCAAAGGAACAAAAGCAGCAATTTTTCTTGATATAGGCGTTGTAATATCTGACGCTGCTTTTTTTGCTATCGCCTTTTTTGGAACAACCAGTCTCTTAAATTCAATTGAAGAAAACACAGGCTCGTGGTATTTTTTAGGAGGGGTTTTACTTGCAACCTACGGAGGGGTCAGTCTTATAAAAATCTTACAAGAAAAAAACAAGAAAGAAGACAAGGAAGGGGCGGCCCTTGATGATGCTCCTAATTTTTTAAAGTTAGCGATAAAAGGATTTCTTTTAAACATTATAAACGTCGTGGTGCTGTTTTATTGGGTTGGAATAATCCTTTATTTTGGCCCCCAGCTAGACATGGAAAAGTACAGGATAGTTCTCTTTTTTATTGTAATAGTAGGCACATATTTTAGCGTTGATTTGGCAAAGATTTATTTAGCCCAACAACTTAAGAATAGGCTTACTGACAATGTGGTTAAGGGAATAAAAATTATTGTAACCCTTTTTATTGTTGTCTGTGGCCTCTTCCTTCTTTATAAAGGAATGTCATAAAGCCAAAACGCCAACACCTCCCTATAATGCAGTTATTTTTAGCCAACCATAGGATCCAAGCTGCACAAGCCCAACCCCGATAGCGTAAGCAAACACAAACTTAAGGAAGCCAGAACGGCTGATGTCGTTTAGGTGTTTTAAAGACCCTTTAAAATTGCGAGCAGAAAGACTGGCAAAAAGCCTTTTAAAAGATTCTTTAAGGGGGCGCTTAGGGCGCTCTACTCGAAACGTCCATTCAAAATATTTATGCAACAAAACATGTTCTAGTTTGTCGTAGCCCCAAAGAAAAACCCAAGCAACTATAGGTAGAAGAGTGAACTGTAAAATTATAAGCTCCGATTTTTCCATAAGCAAATATAAAAAAAACAGGATTTAATAAAAACCCCCCTAAAAAAGGAGGGGGGGTTGAGGCACCGAGCGGATTCGAACCGCTGTACAAGCTTTTGCAGAGCTCTGCCTAGCCACTCGGCCACAGTGCCAAAAGGAAAGCAAAAGTACATTTTTTTAAAATTAAGACTTTCTTTTTTTAGAGATTTTTACCGACACCCGCCCAACATCTCCGCCAACAGGAGGAGAAAGTTTGCTCACAGAAACAGAGACTTTTTTTAAACGAGACTCTTCTTGAAGAATCCGGGAAACAATCCTGTTGGCAACGCTTTCAAGAAGCCGCGAGCGAACAGCCATCTCTTCAATCACAATTTTGTTTAACCAAACATAATCAACCGTGTCCTTTAGGCTGTCGCTGTCCGACCCTTTGCTAAAATCTCCCCACACCCAGAGGCTCACCAAATACTCACCCCCAACAACCCTTTCCTCTTTTAAGCACCCGTGATATGAATAACAGCGAATGTTTTTTAAACAAACCTCAATCATAATTAACAAAGATAAATAAACAATAAGAGAGATGATTTTTTTAACTTTGATATTTTATTTGTGAATTGGCCGACTCAAAAAACTTTATAGAAAACATAATTGACCAAGACCTTAAAGAAGGGTTTCTCCCCTCAGACCTTAAACTGAGATTCCCCCCAGAGCCAAACGGACACCTTCATATTGGCCACGCAAAAGCAATTGCAATAAATTTTGGACTAGGCGAAAAATATAACGCCCCCGTAAACCTTAGATTTGACGATACCAACCCAGCAAACGAGGAGGCAGAATACGTAAACTCAATAATGGAAGATGTTCGCTGGCTTAAATACAAATGGGAAAAAGTAACCTATTCGTCAGACCATTTCAACAAACTATATGGTTGGGCAGAGGCCTTAATAACTCAAGGAAAAGCCTATGTAGATTCGCAAACGTCGGAGGAAATGGCGCAGCAAAAAGGAACAACCACAGAGCCTGGCACAAACAGCCCCTATAGAGACAGGCCAATAGAGGATAGTTTAAGGCTTTTTAGAGAAATGAAAAGCGGAAAACACAAAGAAGGAGCCCATGTTTTAAGAGCAAAAATCAATATGGAAGACCCAAACATGCTTTTAAGAGATCCGGTGATGTATAGAACAATACATCAGCCACATCACAGAACGGGAGACAAATGGTGCGTCTACCCAATGTATGATTGGGCCCACGGACAGAGTGATTATTGTGAGCAGGTATCACACTCTTTGTGCTCCCTAGAGTTTAAACCACATCGAAAGCTTTATGACTGGTTTGTCGATAGCCTAAGGGATCAAAAAGAGACATCTCTCCCCCTTTTTCCAAAACAAAGAGAGTTTGCGCGCCTAAACCTAACCTATACAATAATGAGCAAAAGGAAATTGTCGGAGCTTGTAAAACACAATAACGTAAGCGGATGGGATGACCCAAGGATGCCAACGCTTTCGGGTCTTCGAAGAAGAGGATATCCCCCAGAAGCAATACGAGCTTTTGTAGAAAAAGTAGGGGTAGCAAAACGCGAAAACCTCATAGACGCCTCTTTGTTAGAGTTTTGTGCTAGAGACAGCCTGAATAAAAGCGCAAACAGAAAAATGGTTGTCGTAAACCCTCTGAAGCTTACTATATCAAACTACCCAGCAGACAAAGTCGAACAAATAAAATCCGAAAACAATCCAGAAGACGAAAACGCCGGATCTAGAGAAATTCCTTTTTCAAGACATCTTTATATTGAAAAAGAAGATTTTTTAGAAGAAGCAGGAAGAAAGTTTTTTAGGCTTACTATTGGAAAAGAGGTAAGGCTTAAAAGCGCATATATTATAAAAGCAGAAAAAGCCATCAAGAACAGCAAAGGGGAAACAACAGAGGTTTTGTGTGTTTATGACAAGAAAAGCAAAAGCGGAAGCGGAACAGAAGAAAGCCAAAGAAAGGTTAAAGGAACCCTACATTGGGTTTCGCAGAGCCACGGGATTCCAGTAGAAATAAGAGACTATGACAGGCTTTTTCTAACACCAGTTCCTGGCGAAGAGAGCGGAGATTTTTTAAAAGACATAAACCCCAACTCACTAAACAAAAGAAACGGAATTGCCGAACCGTCTTTAACAAATGTAAAGCCTGGAAACGCCTTTCAGTTTCAAAGAAAAGGATATTATGCCGTAGACAACGACACCTCTTTAGGCAAAGTAATTTTTAATAAAACCGTTGGCCTTAGAGACACTTGGAAAGCGTGATAATTATTCTTCTTTTTTCTTTCCTTTTTCTCTTTCGCTTGCTTTTTTCATTTCCTCTCCAATTTGATTGCTTGCAGTAAACGAAGCGACCATGTTGTTCAGCATTTCAGATCCTGCTTGAGGAGAATTAGGCAAAAGAATAAGATTGCTATTGCTTTCGGCACCAACAGACTGAAGGGTGTCATAGTGCTGTGTGACAACAATAAGAGCGGAGGCCTCTTGAGAATTAATGTCTACGTTGTTTAAAACCTTAACGGAGTCTTCAAGTCCCCTGGCGATTTCTCTTCTTTGGTCTGCAATCCCCTGGCCCTGAAGCCTCTTGCTTTCGGCTTCGGCTTTTGCTTTTTCAACTATTAAAATACGCTGCGCATCACCCTCAAACTGTGCAGCAACCTTTTCTCTTTCAGAAGCGTTAATTCTGTTCATAGCCTCTTTTACTTGTAGGTCTGGGTCGATATCTGTAACAAGGGTTTTGATTATGTCGTATCCATAATTAAGCATAGCCTCATTTAGCTCAGACTTTACTGCAATTGCGATGTCGTCTTTTCTTTCAAAAACGTCGTCAAGCTTCATTTTAGGAACTTCAGCCCTAACGACATCAAAAACATAGGAGGTAATTTGGTCCTGAGGGTAGTCTAGTTTATAAAAAGCATCATAAACTTTTTCTTTAATAACCTTATACTGAACGGACACCTTTAGCTTTACAAAGACATCGTCTTTTGTTTTGGTTTCAATTACCACATCTAGCTGCTGAATTTTTAAACTAAGCCTTCCTGCAATTCGGTCTATTATTGGAATTTTCATTTGCAGCCCAGACTGACGAGTGCTTGTGAATTTCCCAAAACGCTCTACAAGCGCAGAAGTTTGCTGTTTGACCACAAAAAAAGTTCCAAAAAGAAGAAGAATAACAAATAAAATTATTATAGGAGTAAAAAATGACATTCGATTTTAGTTTTAAGGTTATATCCACTAAAGTACAAAGACCATGCCGGATTAAAAAGCTAACGGTTTAAATAATCTGCAAGGGCCTCAACCCTTTTAACTGCTTCTGTTTTTTCAATTAATTCAATAATGTCAAACAGCCCTGCGCCAGACAACTCTCCCACAACAGCCATTCTTATTAAGCCAAGGACAGTGCCAAAATTTAAAAAAGAAGCCTTTGCATAATCCTGTATGGCAGCCCTTAAATTAGCAGAAGAAAACTCGGAGGAGTTTTGAAAAATTACACTTACCCCTTTTAAAACCTTAAAACTGTTGTTGTCTTTCAGTTTGTCAAGCCCTCGTTGATCATAAGCCTTTGGAGCCTCAAAAAAACAAGCGGAAGCCCTCAGAACGTTTGTCATTAAATCAAGCCTTGGACGAATTAAATCAATAATTTTGGGAATTTTTGAGATATCATAGCGGATACCGCTTTCATTTAGCTCCTCTTGCAGAGAATTTTCCAAAAACTCTCGGCTAGCCAACAAGATATGCTGTTGGTTAAACCAAGCTATTTTTTCTGGGTCAAACCTGGCGCCAGAACTATTAAGCCCTTTTGCTGAGAAAAGCTTTGTTAGCTCATTTAAAGAAAAAATCTCTTTTTCAGACCCTGGGTTCCAGCCTAATAGCGCAAGAAAATTAACCGTTGCTTCAGGAAGGTACCCCTTTTCTCTGTATCCTTCTATACCCTCTCCTTGTGAGACCCATTTTATTGGATATACCGGGAAACCAAACCTGTCCCCATCCCTTTTAGAAAGCTTTCCTTTTCCTACAGGCTTTAATATAAGCGGCAGGTGAATAAACTTAGGCTTTTCCCAATCAAAAGCCTCATATAGAAGCCAATGTAAACCCAGCGAAGGAAGCCACTCTTCTCCTCTTATAACATGAGAAATTTTCATTGAAAAATCATCTACAACATTTGCAAAATGATAAGTAGGGTTTCCGTCTGACTTATATAGCACTTTGTCGTCCAGAACGTTTGCAGGAAAAGCAACCCTTCCTCTTAAGACATCGAAACAAACAACATCGTCTTTTTTGGGAGTTTTAAATCGCACAACATAGCCTTTTCCGCTTTCGATTAGTTTTTTTGTTTCGTCTTTTTCTAAGGACAGGGAATTTTTAAGTTTTAGCCGGTTGTGATAATTATATATAAAAGTTCCCCCTTTTTTTTCATGTGACTTTCTGTGTAGCCCCAACTCTTCTTTACTGTCAAAAGCATAATATGCATGGCCCAAGGAAAGCAACTCTTCAATCTTCTCTTTGTAAAGGGCGTCTCGTTCGCTTTGCCTATAAGGGCCTTCATCTATTTTTAGGCCGGACCATTCAAGCGAATCTAAAATATGTTTTTCACTTCCTTCAACATACCTTTTTTGATCCGTGTCTTCAATTCGCACTATAAAATCTCCGTTGTTTTTTTTAGCAAAAAGATAATTAAACAAAGCTGTCCGGAGCCCACCTATATGAAGAGGCCCTGTTGGGCTTGGGGCAAACCGCACTCGAACTCTTTTGGACATAGAAATTTTTTGCTAAAATACGCTGTTGAAAAGACTTTTAATAGCTTTTATGTTATTTTCATTTTTTCAGGAACTAGCGGATTCATTATTTTAAACCACAACGGAGGCACCATAGACATAAGAATAGACGTGGGATATCCATAGGGGAGCTGCGGACTCTCCTCAAAACAGTCTAGGATTTGATATTTTTTTGACGATTTGTAATGATGATCGCTATGTCTAGTAAGCTCATATAGAACAATTCTTCCAATGCTGTGATTAGAGTTCCAAGAATGCACCTTTTGTACTCGTTCATACCTTCCAGACTCCGTTTTCAGCCTTCTGAGCCCATAGTGCTCTATATAATTTATGCTTTCAAGGAATAAAAAGGAAATTACCCCTACAGCTACAGCAAAAACCATCACTTTTAGTGAGAATAAAAAGAAAACAAGGGCTAAATATGCCAATTGTATTAAAACATACCAGGCCATGTCGTTTTTTATAGAAAAAAAGCCAGACCCCGACTTTTTTAAAAGTTCTTTTTGTTTTTTCCAAGCATCGAAATATTGTGTTAAAACAGATGTTACCCAAAAAGAATAAACGGACTGATTGTATTTGGCAGTAGCGCCATCTTCTGGAGTCCCCACCTTCAGGTGGTGTCCAAAATTATGTTCGATATAAAAATGCATATATAAGCAAGGAACATAAAGCGCCTTGCTTAATGTTCTGTCAAAAAGAGACTTTCTGTGACCAAGCTCATGCGCTACGTTAATAGCGTTTGTAGCTAACAAGCTTCCGACAGAACAAGAAAGGCCGACCAGCTCAAATGTCGAATATTCAATAGTTGAGACATTTATGAAAGCCCAAGAAAGCAAGCCAAAAACAATCGGGGCATTAAGGTAAAGCATTATATCGAAAATCTTTTGAGAGCCCTTAATTTCTAATTCATCTGAACTAAGGTTTTCAGCATCCTTTCCCACAAGCATTTCTATTATTGGCAGGGCCACAAAACTAAACAAAACGGTAGAAAAAGCAAGCCACCCTCTTGATCCAATAGCAACGGCCGTTGCTAGCGGGATTGTATAAGCGGCCATGTACTTAAGGTCTTTCATTTCTTTAAAGATAAAAAAAGATTGTCATGTTTAATTATAACCTTCAAGACCCTATATTTGCAAAAAAACATTCCATGCCAATAGAGTATGTTTATAACACAGGGTTTTCTCTCAAGAACGAGAATACAGTCACGTCTTGGATTAAAAAGGTTATTGTTTCGGAAAAACACACTTTAGGAGAGCTGGTTTTCGCTTTTTTTAATGACGAGGACTTAAGACAGATAAACATTAAGCATTTAAAACAAGACTATTATACGGACGTTGTTTCATTTGATGCTTCAGAAGGAGCAAGAGTAAACGGCAACATAGCAGTGTCTGTTGATAGGGTTAAGGAAAACGCAAAGACATACAGCTCTTCTTTTGACAAGGAGCTTTATCGGGTAATGGTACATGGCGTCCTCCATTGTCTTGGGTATAGGGACGGCACAAAACAAGAAAAGGCACGCATTAGAAAAGCAGAAAATTTAAAACTTAAAATGTTCCACGAGGAACAATAAACTATGTTTGGCTCAAAATATGACGTTATTATTGTTGGGGCTGGTCACGCAGGCTCTGAAGCCGCCGCCGCCGCCGCCAACATGGGAAGCAAAACCCTTTTGATTACTATGAATCTTCAAAACATAGCTCAAATGTCTTGTAACCCCGCTATGGGAGGAATTGCAAAAGGGCAAATTGTTAGAGAAATAGACGCTTTGGGAGGCTATAGCGGAATAGTAACAGACAAAACAGCAATTCAATTTAAAATGCTAAACATGTCAAAAGGCCCAGCCATGTGGAGCCCACGAGCACAGTCTGACAGAATGCGTTTTGCAGAATCCTGGAGGCTTATGTTAGAAAAAACCCCCAACCTTGACTTTTATCAAGAAATGGTTTCGGGAATAATTATTTCTAAAGGAGAAGTGGCGGGCGTTAAAACATCCTTAGGTCTTGAAATTATGGCCAAGACAGTGGTTTTAACAAACGGAACATTTCTTAACGGCTTGATTCATATTGGCGAAAAACAATTTGGTGGTGGTCGCGCAGGAGAAAAGGCTTCAGTTGGAATTACAGAAGAGCTTCTAGACTATGGTTTTTCTTCTGGAAGGATGAAAACAGGAACACCGCCTAGAGTTGATGGCCGAACATTAAATTATTCTTTAATGACCCCACAACCAGGCGACCAAGACCCAGGAAAATTTTCGTACTTAAACACAACCGCCCCCCTAAAGAAACAATTAGACTGTCACATGACTTATACCAGCCAAAAGGTTCACGATCTATTAAAAGAAGGTTTTGACAGGTCTCCTATGTTTAACGGAGCAATTAATAGCGCAGGACCGAGGTATTGCCCCTCTATTGAGGATAAGATTAATAGATTTTCAGAAAAGGACAGGCATCAAATTTTTGTTGAACCCGAAGGATGGGACACCGTTGAGGTTTATGTAAATGGATTTTCCACTTCCCTTCCAGAAGACATTCAGTTTAGCGCCCTAAAATTAGTTAAAGGGTTTGAAAACGTTAAATTTTTTAGGCCTGGCTATGCAATAGAGTATGATTACTTTCCGCCGACGCAACTCAAGAGTTCGCTAGAAACAAAACCTATTGCAGGGCTGTTTTTTGCAGGACAAATTAATGGAACAACAGGATATGAAGAGGCCGCAGCCCAAGGCCTAATGGCTGGCATAAACGCACATCTTTTAATTCAAAACAAAGAGCCGTTTGTTCTAAAAAGAAACGAAGCATATATAGGGGTTTTAATAGACGACCTTATTACTAAGGGGACAGATGAGCCCTACAGGATGTTTACTTCACGAGCCGAATACAGAACTCTTTTAAGACAAGACAATGCAGACTTGAGACTAACAGAAATCTCAAACAACCTAGGGCTTGCTTCTAATGAAAGACTTAATAATGTTGATGAGAAAAAGAGAGAAACAAACACCCTTGTCTCTTTTTTTAAAAAAACAAGCGTTAAGCCAGAAGAGATAAATCCGACACTAAAAAAGAAGGGCTCGTCAGAAACAAAACAATCCGTAAAGCTGCACAAGATATTCTCTAGACCAAACCTAACCATGAAGGATATGCTAAAAATTAAGTCTGTTCAAAAATACTGCTCTGCTAACACCTTTAGCAATGAGGTTTTGGAGCAGACGGAAGTCCAGATAAAATATTCCGGGTATATTGAAAAAGAAAAAGCAAACGCAAAAAAACTTAACAATCTAGAAAGGATCAAGATTCCCTCTTCTTTTGTGTATTCAAAAGTCAATTCACTGTCTGCAGAAGCGATTCAAAAGCTTGAAAAAATAAAGCCAACCACACTGTCTCAAGCCTCAAGGATAAGCGGAGTCTCGCCAAACGATATTAATGTCTTGATGGTTTATATGGGAAGATAACGAAAGCGTTCCACGTGGAACCAGCAATTATAATGAAAAAAGAAAAGGCCAAACATAAAATTAAAGATCACTTTTTAAGCCAGGAAATTTTTTCATTAGAGCTTGAAAAAAACACAGAGATTCTAAAAACAACACCTAAACCTGCGCCAGACAATCTTTCAGCCTATTATGATTCAAGCGAATACCTGTCTCATCAAAAAAATGGAGCGACTTTTTTTATGAAGAGCTATTTTTTGTCTAAAAAAATCATGCTTCTTTTCAAAAAAAGAATAATTTCTAAGCTTTTTTACAAACCAGGAAAAGCCCTGGACATTGGGTCAGGAACCGGAGACTTTCTTTTTGCGCTAAAAAAGAAAGGGTGGGAGGTTGCTGGAGTTGAGCCGGCTAAACAAGCAAGAGAAAAAGCCAGGGCTCTAGGCATTTATCATTTTCAGAGCATAAAAAAGTGCAGCCCTCAAGAATTTGATTTAATAACTTTTTGGCATTCTTTAGAACACGTTTACAGCTTAGGCGAGACGATAAAAGACACCGCTGCGGCTTTAAAAAAAGGAGGCAGACTGATAGTAGCCTGCCCGAACTACAAATCTTGGGACGCGGAATACTATAAAAAAAACTGGGCCGCGTGGGACGTGCCCAGGCATTTGCGCCACTTTTCTCCAAAATCATTAAAGATTATTTTAGAACCCATAGGCTTTGAACAAACCAATGTCAAGCCAATGTTTTTAGACGCGCTTTACATTTCCATTTTGTCTGAAAAAATTAAAAAAAGCAAAACGCCTTTTTTTAAAGGAATTTTTTTCGGCATCATTTCTAATTTAAACGGACTTTTTCACGGCAATTTCTCCTCACAAATCTATATTTTTAGAAAAAAAATCAATTAAAGCTGTTTTAACAAGCGTTTCGCCACATCAGCACACCTCGTGATTGGAGCTAAAAGAAAGCGCCAGAAAGAGAAGTTATAAAAGCCGTTTTTTATAAAAGAACCACGAAAGCGGTATTTTTCCTAGGCTAAGACAATACGATGCCCGCCATTGCTAAAATAAAATAAACCACCAATGTTTTAGCGCCGTCATAATTTTTTGACACACGCTGGCCAAACAAAAGAACAAGCAGAGCGAGCGAACCAACAACCAGTCCGACTAATCCAAAAAACGACGAGCCGTAAAAGAAACACTCAACTAGACCAGCCAAACAGAATAGTCCAGACGCTAATTCTAAGATCGTTACACCATAAAAAGCAAGACGAATTAAAAGGCCTGAAAAGAAGGGCCCAAGAAGAGAATCCAAATAATTTAAATTCCTCTTTTTGTCAAGAACCTTGTCTAGGCCGCTCTGCGCAAAGACTATTGTGAAAAAACACAATATTAAAAGGAATGCAATTTTAGAGCTAGCCATAATATGTAAAATCAAGTTTTGTGTATCAAACGCGTTAGTTTTAAAGAAAGGTCAGAAAAAACCATATTAGCGTTTCCGTTGGATTGAATTTGTAAATAAGCCTTTTCAAGCTCAATGAAAACATCTTCGATATTTGCACCGGAAACATATTTTGAAAAGCTTTTAAAATTAAAGTCCGTAGAAGGAGTGTGGGTCGTGATTTGACCAATACCATAGTTTGTTAAGAGGGCTTGTCTAAAAATTTCTAGGCTATAGCCAATAAAGCTTTTTTGAGTTTCTCTCCCAGACTTTGAAATCTTTTTGCTCCAATCAACAAGCTCTAGAACAGCCTCTTTATTTTGTTTAACCTTAAAAGCAGACCTAACCCAAGACTGAAACCAAGCCTCAAACAAAATTTCATTTTCTGAGCCATTTGCTGAAGAAAGAGCCTTGTTATAGTCGCCACTTGAAGCAAGCGCAGCCCGCTTAGAAAGCTCCACAGAAAACCCCTTTTCTAATAAGGCTTTTTCAATCTCTTGCACAGAAATTTTTTTTAAATCAATTCTTTGACATCTTGAAAGGAGCGTATCCATTAAAAGGTGTGGAGACTCTGACGCAAATAAAAAAACAGTGTTTTTGGGAGGCTCTTCAATTAGTTTTAAAAGTTTATTTGTTGCACTAGCATTCATTTTTTCAGGCATCCAAACAATTACACATTTCCATCCACCCTCGTATGATTTTAAGGAGAGCTTTTTTATAAGATCTTCTGCCTCATCTTTCCCAATTTTACCTTGTTTGTTTTCTATGCCTAGACGGGTATACCAATCAAACAAGCTCCCGTAAGGGTTTGAATTAACAAATTCTCTCCAGTTAGGAAGAAAATGAGAAGAAATAGCCCTACTCTTTATTTCTACAGTGTTAGCCACAGGGAAAACGAAGTGTAGGTCAGGGTGTTTTAGAGCGCTAAATTTAATATTACACGCGTCAGCATTTTTAACCTGTGGACTACACAGAATTCCCCTGCCATAAGCAATAGCCATAGGCAAAACTCCTGATCCCACGGGGCCCGAAATTAATTGACTATGTGGAATTTTACCAGAGCTACTAATTCTAGAGAGCTCTTTTTTCGCTGACTCATTTCCTATAATATCTCTAAACAGCATATCCCAAAGATAGCAGAAATATGTTCTAAAAACTTAACAAATGCATATCTTTGAAAAGGAATATATTTCAACATGATTTCAATTGAAAAACAAAACTTTGAACAGCTTAAAGCGATTATTAGAGTTGACTTTAATGTCCCTTTAGGCGCCAACAATCAAGTGCTAGACTCTTCTAGAATAGAAGGCGCAAAACCAACGATCATGAAAGTGTTAAATGATGGGGGAAGCTGTATTTTAATGTCACACTTAGGCAGGCCAAAGAAAAAGGACAAGGCACTTTCGTTTAAACACATAGTTCCAGAAATTGAAAAAACATTAAACCTAAAAGTGAAATTTGTCGAAGACGCTATAGGAGACAAAACAAAAGAAGCCGCAAAGGCCCTTAGGCCAAGAGAAGTATTATTGTTAGAAAACCTCAGATTTTATCCTGAAGAAATTAAAGGAGACAAAGAGTTTGCAAGAAAACTAGCCTCTTATGCCGACTGCTATATTAATGATGCCTTTGGAACAGCACATAGAGCACACGCTTCCACAACAACAATAGCAGCGTTTTTTAAAAAAAAGAAATTTTCAGGACTCCTTTTATACAATGAAGTAAACGCAATAAAAAACGTTCTTCAAAAAGGAGAGAAGCCTATTTTAGCAATACTGGGCGGGGCCAAGATTTCTTCTAAAATTACCATAATAGAAAATATTATGGACAAGGTAGACGAGATTATTATTGGAGGAGGGATGGCCTTTACTTTTATTAAAGCTCTAGGAGGGAGCATAGGGGACTCCATTGTTGAAGGAGACAAACTAAACATTGCTTTATCAATAATGGAAAAAGCAAAAAAGAAACGCGTAAAGATTTATTTGCCAGTTGACTCGTTATGTTCAGATCAGTTTTCAAACACAGGAAAGAAAAAGCTTTTTGAAACAAACAAAATTCCAAAAAAATGGCAAGGGCTAGATTCTGGCCCAAAGTCAATAGAAATATTTAATAAAGCTATTATGTCAGCCAAAACAATATTATGGAACGGACCAGTAGGCGTGTTTGAACTAGAAAGCTTTTCAAAAGGAACAATTGCAATAGGAAATTCTGTAGCTAAAAGCACCACAAGAGGTGCGTTTTCGCTTGTGGGAGGAGGGGATTCAGCGGCAGCAGTTAGAAAGTTTAATTTGCAAAACAAAATGAGCTATGTTTCTACTGGAGGAGGAGCGATGCTTGAGAGCTTAGAAGGCAAGATATTGCCCGGGATAGAAGCTTTATCAAACTAAAACGAATAAAAATGAAATATAAAATTCTTTTTGTTATCCTTGTCTCTTTACTTGCTTGTCAAAACAACACCATTGTATATAAGCCAGGCTCTAGCGGAAACATTAATACGGTTACAGTAGTAATAGAAAACCCTTTGTGGTCTTCTTCTGTGGGAGATGCAATTAGAGGGGCTTTTGCAGCAGAATTTATAGGGCTGCCTCAGCAAGAGCCAATTTTTTCTTTAAAGCAGATTCCTCTAAACACCTTTTCGGACTTTACCAGAGAAAGCAGAAATATATTGCTAATCCAGAAAACAAAAAAAGACGCCTTTAGCCTTTCTTATGATCAGTTTGCCAAGCCACAAGTTGTAGCGAAGCTCACAGGAACATCTAAAAAAAATATAATAGAAAGCATAATAGAAAACAAAGGAAGAATTATAAATGAAATAAAAAAGAATGATCTAAAAGAAAAACAAAGACGAATGAAAATTTCTCCTTTAAAATCAGAGGACCTAAAGGCGTTGTTGTCGATAGATCTAATAATGCCTTCTGCATATGAGCTTTTCAAAAAAGATAAAAATAAAACTATTTGGTTTCAAAAAAAGACTAAAAAAGGGAGCGTTAATATTTTGGCGTATGAACTCTCTACAAAAGACTCTTTAAGCTCTTACAGCCTTGATAAAATTATAAGAACCAGGGATTCTGTTGGAAGGGCGTTTGTGCCAGGCAGAAATAAAAATTCTCATATGATTACTGAAGAGGCTTATAGACCTTATCTTAATCAAGTGAAAGTAAGCGGGCTAACGGCTATAGAAACCAGAGGAACCTGGGAGGTGAAAAATGATTTTATGGCAGGCCCTTTTCTAAATTACATAATACAAGACACTCTAAACCAAAGAAATATTGTTTTGGAAGGGTTTGTTTTTTCTCCCTCATCAAAAAAAAGAGAGATGGTTTTTGAGCTTGAGGCAATTTTTAAGTCGCTTAAAATTATAAAGCAAAAAAACAAAAGCAACTAAACAATGAAAAAGACTATTTATCAGAAGTCTCCCCTGAATCTTCATCTTCTTCTTTAACCCCCTTTTTAAACTCTTTAATGCCGCTACCTAGGCCTTTCATTAGTTCAGGAATTTTCTTTCCTCCAAACAACAAAAGAATTACCACAGCAACTAAAACAACTTGCCAAGGACCAATAGCTAAGAATAAATTAAATGATAACATATTAAAAGATATTTAAACAAAAATATAAAGAAAAATAGAATTTATTAGAGATATTTTAAAATATAACTAACAGCCTCAATATATATAGCTATTATTATCTTTGTTATAGAATGAAAGAAAAATCTAAAAAACCATTTAGGCAAAGGCTTTTGAATAAATATAGGCTAGTTATATTAAACGAAGCCACTTATGAAGAGAGGCTTTCATACAAGCTTAGCGGATTAAATGTTTTTTTATTAGCCGCATTGCTAAGCCTAGTAATTGTTGTTTCTACAATTATTTTAATTGCATTTACTTCAGTAAAAGAATATATCCCCGGCTATGACTCCACAGCACTAAGAACAAGCGCAATCAATAATATTGAAACCCTAGACTCTTTGACGATGGTTATTGAAAAAAATCAAGACTACATAAACTCAATTGGAGCAGTTATTACAGGGGAGGCCACAAAAGGAGAAGTGCAAAAAGAAGGCGAAAGGCTAAGGGCAGAATCCTCAAGCTTAGAGCTTAAAATAAAAAAAGAAGACTCTATTTTAAGAGGGGAGGTAGAAAAAGAAGATCGTTTTAATGCGCTAGAATCAGCATCGACAAAAGTGAAGTTTATTTTATTCTCTCCATTATACGGAGAGGTTACATCAGGCTTTGATTACGGGATTAAACATTTTGGAACAGACATAGCAGCCCCAACAAAATCCCCAGTTAAGTCTGTTGCAAACGGCACTGTTGTTTTTGCTGAATGGACGCTCCAAACAGGATATGTCGTTATTATTGAACATTCTTTTGGACTAACAAGCATATATAAACATAACGAGTCGGGCTTAGTCTCACAAGGAGAAATGGTAGAGTCGGGACAAGTAATTGCCCTGTCTGGCAACACGGGAGAATTAAGCACTGGACCCCATCTTCACTTTGAGCTTTGGAGAGACGGAAATCCTGTAGACCCAGAAGACTATGTCCTTTTTGAATAAAACAATATGACGATTAAAGAAGTGATGGCGATATGCTTATCCCAACTATATGTGTGGCGGATAAGAAAATGGGCGAAAACCCCTTTAAAAACACAAAACAAAGTTTTAAAAACCCTAATGTCTAAAGCAAAAGACACTTCTTTTGGAAAAGATCACAGCTTTGAAAAAATAAAATCCTATAAAGACTTTGTTTTAAACACAACGGTTAAAGACTATGAAGGGCTAAAGCCCTACATTGAAAGAGCGCTTGGCGGAGAGAAAAATGTTCTTTGGCCAGGAAGACCAATATATTTTGCAAAAACATCAGGAACGACATCAGGCACAAAATATATTCCAATAAGCAAGGAATCTATGCCAACCCACACCAAAGGATCAAGGAATGCAATTTTTCATTATATAAAAGAGACAGGCAAAACAGCATTTCTTAATAAAAAAGTAATTTTTTTACAGGGGAGCCCAGTTCTAGAAAAAATAAACGGCATAAAGACAGGAAGACTTTCAGGAATAATTGCGCATGTTACTCCAAGCTATTTAAAAGCGAATATTATGCCTAGCTGGAAGACAAACTGTATTGAAGATTGGGAAAAAAAAGTGAACGAAATCTCAAAAGAAACCATAAAGGAAGACATGGCTGTTATTGGAGGAATCCCCCCTTGGGTTCAAATGTATTTTGAGACATTAAAAGAAGCGGGAAACAAAAAGGTTGTTTCAGAAATTTTTCCCAACTTTAATTTATTTGTTTATGGCGGAGTAAATTACGATCCGTATAAAAAAACTTTTCAAAAACTTATAGGGAAGGAAATAGACAGCATTGAGTACTATCCTGCTTCAGAAGGGTTTTTTGCATATCAGGATTCGCAAAAATCTAAAGGCCTGCTTCTTTGTTTAAACTCAGGGATTTATTACGAGTTTATAGAGCTTAGTGAAATGAAGAAGAAAAATCCAATTAGACACAATGTTGCAACTGTAAACCTGGGAGTAAATTATGTTTTGGTCATTTCTTCCTCAGCAGGGCTTTGGGCATATAATACAGGAGATACAGTTAGTTTTGTGTCTTTGTGTCCGCATAAAATAAAAGTCACGGGGAGGTATAAACATTTTATATCGGCATTTGGAGAGCATGTTATTGGAAGCGAAGTGGAAGAGGCGCTAAAAGAAGTTGTCACGTCTAGTAACCTTAACGTTAAGGAGTTTACTGTCGCGCCTAAAATAAACCCAGAAGAAGGGTTGCCTTGTCACGAATGGTGGATAGAGTTTGATGTTTTGCCAAAAAAGGAGGAGATTGAGAAATTTGCAAAAAAACTGGATCAAAACGTAAGAATTAGGAACGCCTACTATAAAGATTTGGTTGACGGAAAGATTTTAAAAGAGCTAGAGGTAGTTGTAGTTAAAAAGGATGTGTTTAAAAATTATATGAAAAAAATTGGAAAGCTGGGGGGACAAAACAAATTGCCAAGACTCTCAAACGACAGAGAAATAGTAGAAGGGGTTATGAGCTGTAACAATTAAGAGGAAGAAAAACCTTTTACTTCGCTTATAAGTTGTGTTTTAGGGGCCAGAGAATAGACTACCTGTCTCGAATCATGTTTATCGGTGTCTTTAAAAATCAAATCTTGACTAAAAACCTCTTTAAACCGATCGTTCAAGTCTTTAATAGCCTTGTTTTTTCTTTTAATAATTGCATCGAACGATTTGCTTTCGTCTGAAAAAAGCTCTAAAAGAACATTGTTTTCAACAACGGAAGAATCAAGAAAAAGAGACAATATTTTTTTCTCTTCTATAGAAATAAAAACAAGCCCTTTTTCATTAAACAAAGACTGATCCGAAAGGGAATATAAAGTGTCGCGGTTTTTAAAAAAAGCATACAGAAACAGAACAAGAAGCGCCAGAAATACTGATGAATAAGCTATATATTTTAAAAAGAGGCCCTGGTTGTCTAATATGTGCTTTTTCTCGTCAACAACAGGATAACTATTAATATCCGCAAAAGTAACCTTATAGCTCTTGTTGTCAGCGCTTTGAGAAGCATATACGATCTTAGAACCGACGAAAATAGAATTTTTACTGAGTTTAGAAAGCTCATTTTCAGCCGAAAAGATTTTAACAACATTCTTTAAAGGATCGATTATTCTAAAAGCACTTGTATGTGCAGCCCTCTCAAAAAGAGAAGATCCATATCTTGTGCGAACAGAAAGGAAGGCTTCTTCAATTGAAACAGCAGGAGAAGGAGCGGAAAGGCGCCCTTTTTTTACCCACAAAGACTTCGAAAGATTTAATTCGTATAGAAAGTCATTTTTTTTGTCAATCAAGCTTTCTGGTTGCGTTGAAAAAAAGTCAAAAACATAAATAGAGTTTTTGGCTTTTAAAAAGGAGCCTTGGTTTATACCGCCTTTAGGAGCCTCGCCAGAAAGAGAAACAACTTCCCAAGATCTAGACTCAAAATTAAATTTAGTCAAGAATTCTTTAGAAGCCCAATATCCATATCCCCCTAGAAGATAAAGTTCACTGTTGTAAGCAAAAAAGAATCCAGCAAATTGATTTCGATGCGGGAAGCTTTCGTCTATTCGTTCAATAGCCCCATTAGAATATTGATACAAGACTCCTCCACCAGGATATAACAAATAAATAACCCCATGTAAATTAATCGCGGAAAAAGTATCGGTCGGAACGTCTTTAAAAGTTTTAGGAGGGGGCTTGCTGTATGCTCTGTATCTGTAATCAAGGACATTATTTTCATCAAATGAAGAAAAATAGACACCCTCTTTTGTAAAAGTGTAAAATGAAGCAGAGTCTTTTTCGACTAATAAATAATCGGAAAGCCCCTCTTGAGAATAAGAAAAGAAAGAGAAGAAGACAACAAAAATTAAGAGCTTTTTCATTTAAAAAACCAAAAAAAGGATAAAAACATAAAGGTTAAAGAAACAAGAACGCATAAAACCAGGCCTATGTATTGAAACAAGAACAAATTAATAGAAAGAAGCGAGATAGAAAGACAAAAAATTAACAAGGAGGCTTCCCAATGCTCGTAGCCTTTGTCTGCAAGACGGTGGTGCAAATGTATTCGGTCAGCAACAAAAGGAGACCTTCTTTTATATGATCGAAGAAGAATAACTCTAAGAGTATCAGTTAGTGGGTAGAGCAATAAAAGGACACAAAAAAGAGGTCTTGAAATGTAAGTATCTATTACTATTTGGCTTGAACTATCCATAATGTAAAAAACAAAAAAAGCCATTACTGAGCCCATAAACAATGAGCCTGTATCACCCAGAAAAACCTTATTAACGGAACTAAAATTATGCAGGAGAAACCCCAGAAGCGCTCCAATTGCTATTGGAAAAAACAGCGCCATCTCGCTGGTTCCAACCATTACGACGCCACCTACCACAACATAGAATTTAATTAATAACAGAGAGGCTAAACCATCAAGGCCATCTATTAAATTAACGGCGTTTACAATAATAATATATACAAACAAGGTTACTGTTGTGGCCAGCCACTCAGGGAGCTCGTAGACTCCAAAAATTCCATGAAAAGAATTTATCTCATATCCTGCTTGAAGAAGGATAATCCCTGAAAAAATTTGTAAAAAAAACTTTTCTCGATATCGAACATTAAAAAAATCATCAGCAATTCCAGTTAAAGCCATAAATATTACACCTAATAGAGCATAAGGGTTGACCGCTAAGCTGTAAGTAGAAGAAGCTATTGCAAAACAAAAACAAATGCTAAGGAAAACAGAAAGCCCGCCTGAGCGAGTCGCTTTAGACCTATGAGAGGATCGGCTTGTAATAGGGTCAAGTATTTTATTGTTAGAGAAAATACCATAGATGTATTTATTCAAAAAATAAGACGTTATTGAAGATAGACCTAAAAATAACGCGACAGAAAAAAAAGAAGAGGCGGTCAAAGTTTTAAAGATTAAATTATATTTATAAAAAAATGAAAAAGTTTTTTAAAGTTTTTGTGATCGGCATATTTTTTATGCCTTTTTGCCTAAGCGGGCAAGACATTCTGTTGCCCAGTAGCTTGCCGTCAGAATATGTTTTTAGCCTAGGGCCTAATGGCGTTCCAACGCTTATAACCCAAAACAAAGTCTTTCGGCTAAAAAAGGAATGGACACAGGCTAGTCTAGAAACAGACTCCTTAAAGCTTGGGCCAGGCCTTATAAAGGCTATAAGCCCTTTTAATAATGAACGCTTTATTCCATTTTATAATTCAGAAGAGACGACATTAGCCCTCTGTGGTGGCGGACATGTTTTGTCTTTAAATCAAAACTTGCTTTCAAGAACAGACGATTCTGTAATCCAAAGAAACCAACTTAAGGCATCTACATTTTTTTATAAAGATAGACTTTATATGTATGGAGGCTATGGTTTTTGGACATTTAAAAACTATCTAACTTATTTAGACAACCAAACAGGCCAATGGGAAATTGTATTGCCGAAATCTAAGTATATACCTCCAGGAAGATGGAGAGCCGTTGCACATTCTTTTAACGACAGGTTATATGTTTTAGGAGGACGACACAACCCCCCTGAATCTAACCAAAAAGATGTAATATTAAACGACCATTTTTATTTTGACCTTAAAACACAACAGTTTATAAATCTTGGCCAGATAAACCCAAAACTTCCGCTTAGGTCCTATGTTATCTCTAACGCCATAATTAATGGCAAAAAAGCATATTTTCAAAACGACAGTGCAATTTTTTTTGATTTTCAAAAAGACACCTTTACAAGCTATCAGAAGGAAGGCCTTTTTAATAACATTAACACTAAAAAACCAGTATTTGAATTAAACGACACGCTATTTTTTATAAAAAAGAAAGATCAATCAGAGTTCTTGTCGAAACTTCCCTTAAGCGTTTTAAACACAATAACTCCAGAGCTATATCAAATTTCTTATAAAAAAACAATTCCGTTCCAACTGTTCTTAACACTGTTTGTTGTTCTTTTTATTTGTTGGACAGCATACAAGCTGTTTGTTTTTAAAGATTTTTTAAAAGGCCTTGTTTTGTATGACGAAAATAGAATTTATTTTGAAGACAAATACGCTATATTAAGCCCTGAACAAATTTCAGCAATTAAGACCCTACATCTCCACGGCCAGCTTACCTCTTTTGAGCTTAACGAAATCATATCGCCTAAAAAATTTGTAAAATCCCATTTTACCGCATTAAGAACAGATTTTATAAAAGAGGTAAATGAGATTTACAAAAACGTTACAGGGACAAAGCTAAACCTAATCGAGGAGGTTAAAGACCCCAAGGACAAAAGATATAAAATTTATAAAATAACCCAACAGCTTTCTCCCAAAGAATCTTTTGTAAGCTTTCTTTTTAGGCTTTAATTTCTTCCAGGATATTTTTAACAGGCTCTTTAATTAGAACATAGCCAGAGCCTAGAATAAAGCCAACAAACAAAAACACAAGAACCATTTGCGCCCTCTTAGGGGCAGACCTTTTGTTAGGAATTGTAACGGGCTTTATTACGGAAAAAATAGGAGTATCTTTGCTAACCTGAAGTTTTGATTGCTCTAGCTGTTTGGCAAGCTCTTGATAAACAGAACTTACTAGGGAAAATTCGGCCTCGTGCCCACTTAGCCTGTTTTCAAAACGAGAATCAATTATGTTTAAATTAGAATCTTTAAACAAGGCTAATTTGTTTTGCAAACTATCAAATTCAACTTTTTTTAAATTAAGCTGTTTTTGATTAAAAACTAACACTTCGGAAGCGCTTATAATTTTATAATTAATTACACTTTTTTGAAGAATTTTTTGAGCTTCTTTTGCAACAAGAGCACAAATTATAGGGTCGCCCATTTCAGCTGAGAGGCTTACAAAGCCATCTTTGGTGTTTACACTTAAAGACAAGATGTCTTCCAAGGCTTCAAAAAGATCATCTTCATCAGAACTTACAGACATTATAGAGTGTGAGCCTGCAGACGGCCCTTCTTTATTGCCTCTTATTGCATTTACAATAGTAAAAGGCAACATTACGGTATATTTTGTAATAAGGTCTAAGGCACTAGAAGAAGAGATTTCGTTAAGGAGATAGTCTTTTAATAATATGTTGGAGTTTTTTTTGGAAGATTTTAATGAGGTTTCGAGAAGCTCTCTTTTGTAGGGAACGCTTTCAAGAATTTGAGGATAAATAGATGGCGGTATTTCGGCGGCTGACATAGCTCCGCCCAAATTTATACCAACCAGAGACGCAACTCCACTTAAACTGGAGGCTCCTGATCCAGCTTGACTAGACTGCGGAATAAATGTAGAAGAAGCAGTATAGACTATTGGCGACAGAAGAGATGAAGCAATTCCTAAAATAGCAAAAAAGAACGTAATTTTAATAATTAATCTTTTGCTATCCCAAAGGGTTTTAAGCAACTCGATTAAATCGATTTCGTCCGAATTGTTTTCTAAAGATTTCATAAAAATTAAAGAGAGTTAATTAGAACCGCTAATGTTGCTAACGTTGAAGTTAAACCAATAATTTCCGCGAGACTTGTTTTATTTGGATTCGCAATTTTTTTAGGGACAATAATTTTACATCCAGGCTCTAACCTTGGCATATTATTAAATATAGAATACTTTTTATTTGAGGCAACGTTTCCGTTTTGATAAACGACAAAAACACCTCTTTTTTTAGCTAAATCTGTTAAACCTCCCGCTTGGTTAATCGCTTGCATGGCGCTTAGCCCTTTTTTGTAGCTTATAACAGTTGGCTGTTCAACCGCTCCTATTATCTCAATAGTATTGTCCACTTTTGGCACCTCAATTATATCGCCCCCCTTAAGAACAACATTATATCTTGGGTCAACGCCTTTAGTTTTATAAAGTTCAGCAATATCTACCCCAAATTCTATGTAATCTTTTTGTTTTCCAATTTCAAACCCCAAAGAGTCTTTTGCTAAATCACCAATAACCGCCTCAATTTCTTCTTTAGCCCTATTAATTCTTTTAATTTTTACTCCTGAGATTGCACCATCTTCTAATATTCCGCCTGCATCATTTAAC
This sequence comes from uncultured Bacteroidota bacterium, assembly GCA_902511755.1. Lineage (GTDB taxonomy): Bacteria > Bacteroidota > Bacteroidia > Flavobacteriales > Flavobacteriaceae > MAG-121220-bin8. The sequence goes on from CABXGL010000003.1 coordinate 90,494, forward strand.
AAATCATATAAGCTATACTTATTGTTCAAGAGCGAATAAACACCAGGGGACTTTACAAGCCCTGTTATTTCGGCATATTCTGGCTTAACAACTCCCTGCTTTATACGAACCACAACAAGATCCCCGGCGGCTAAAACAGGGTTTTCTTCAAGCGAGCTACTAGTATAGTCTACGTTTAGCTTGACAGAAATAGACCTAAAAGGCACTTTTCCAGACTTATCAAATGTTTGCCTAAACACATTAATTGAGAAAAGGTCAGCATTTTTTTTAACTCCTCCCGACAGCAAGATTAAATCAGACACTCTCATCCCTTCAAAAAACTCAAAAATTCCGGGATTATCGACAGCACTGTTGTTTATCTCCCCTCGAATTTCTACAAATGAGGCTGTTTCAATTGTTGATTTTGAAAAAACACGAACCCGATCATTTGGCTCAAACTCAAATTTTTCTTTCCCTGAAAGAATATTAGACAGATTGACAGAAAGGACCTCCTTCTCTTTTCCTTCACGAAACCTGTAAACTAGAGCCCTAGACAGAAGCGCATCGTCCTTTAGTCCTTGTGCACTAGTAAGGAGCGATTTTAAATTAGGGCTTCCTTCAATGGAGTAATTCCCTGGAAGATATATAGCCCCATCAATACTGACCTTGTTTGTGTATTTGTCCGCCACAGGATTGGCCCTAATAATATCTCCATCTGATAATTCAGTGCTGTTAAAATTGCCAGAATCAATGGCAGATATTTTTTTGTTAATGCCAGAAACAGATTCAATAAAAATCTTGTTTTTATATCCAAAGGAAGAAACGCCGCCAGTAAAACTTAACATATCCTCAAGCGTTTCATTGTTTTTAAACTCAAAGATCCCGGTCTCTTTAAATTCACCATTTACAAAAACTCTATTTTCGTATGCTGGGATTAAAATTACGTCTTGGTCTCTAAGACTAAATATAGGGGCGATACCTTTAACAAAATAATCATATAAATCAACTGTTTTAAAAAGTTTGCCATTTCTTACAACTTGAATATTTCGAAAACTTCCTGTCTCCGTAGGTCCTCCAGCAGCATAAAGCGCATTTAAAAGAGAAACCATACTAGAAAGAGTGTAGGTCCCAGGCCTTTTAACAGACCCAACAATATTTAAAACAATTGATCGAGATCCCGAGAGACTGATGTCAAAAAAAACTTTTTGATAAGACTCTTTTGATGAGTTTATCCCGGAATATATTTTGGAAAGAGCATTCCCAACTCTTCTTTTAGCTCCAGCTATTGTATATCCGCTCAAATAAACAGGAGCAATTCGGTCTATTTTTATATAACCACGGGTGTCTATTGTTGATGTGTATACATTTTCAGATGCTCCCCATACATTAATTGCTAACTCATCACCAGGCCCTAATTGATAGGATGACGGAGTAGCAATGTTGAGCTGAGGAGAAGAGCTAAAATTATCAATTGAAAAGGAGGCATCAACTTCAAAAAACTTCATTCCAAAAATTGGCAACGAAAAGGCCGGCGAATCATCTGACTCTGTCTTTTGATCAGGGCCGGTTATTCCAAAGATGGAGGTAAGATCATTTTCTACTTTCTTTCTAGAATCTTCCTTTTCTTCTGAAAAGGCCTTTAGCCCTTTGATTCTTTTTTCAAATTGTGAAATATCTGATTCTGTTGCCCCTTGTGCCCTTGCCAATGTTTTAAGCTGATTCAATGTATAACCCTGCTGTTGTGCCTGGGTCCAATAAGACAAAAGCTCTTTGTCACTCATTTTACTAAGCTCTTTTGCAGAATTCTTAGCAGAGGCACTATTAATAGCACTTTGAATATCTTGACCGGACATTGTTATCGTAATCATAACAAGGAAAAAAGAAATAAATTTTTTCATAATATAATTTAAAAGCTTCGCTATTCGACTTACAGAATAAGACAAAGAAAAAAGCAAATTGTTGGCGATTTTAGCCCACCAGGCTCAATCTTGATTTAGCTAACGAAAGCTTTACTTTTACTTTGTTTAGAAGCAAGACAATAGCGTTGTTTTCTATAAGCTCAACAACTCCTCTATTATTTTTAAAAGGCCCATTTTGGATATCTACCATGTCACCACATGAGAAATCAGTCTTTTTAACCAAGCCCCTTTCTAAGGCATTTTTTAAGACATCAATTTCTTTGTCTTCTATTTCAACGGCAACACCCTCACTTTTAACTATGTTTCTTGTAAAAGGATTAGAATTAATCAGATTATACGTCAATTTATCCAGTTTAATAAACACATATCCGCTTATTGCAGGGCGCTTAACTTTTTTTTGCCTGTCAGACCATTGTCTTTCTTCTGAAAACGCAGGAACGTATGAAACTATTCCTGTTTTAGAATAAAAATCTTGAGCCTTAAATTCAGCCCTTGGCTTAGTATATGCAACAAACCAACCCATAATCCCTTTTTGTGCAAATATAAAAAATTAAATTTAAACAAAAAAACAGTTCATTTATTGCTATTTT
>CABXGL010000004.1 GCA_902511755.1 uncultured Bacteroidota bacterium
TATTGGAAATAGAGCATGGGTTGCAAGTGGAGGAATTAATAGTAGAATATATTACAGTGATGATTTTGGAAAAAGTTGGAGTATAATAGAAACTCCTATTATTAAAGGAGAATCAACAAAAGGTATTTATAGTATTGATTTTTATGACAAGAAGAATGGTTTTGCCATTGGTGGAGATTATACAAAACCTTTGGAGAATATCTCAAATAAGATTATTACAAATGATGGCGGAAAGACTTGGAAAACAGTTGCTGAAAATCAAGATCCAGGATATAGAAGTTGTGTTCAGTATTTTCCAAATAGCAAAGGTAAATCCTTAGTTGCTGTAGGTTATAATGGAATAGACATTTCAAATGATAAAGGACATACATGGAAACATTTAAGCGATGAAAGCTTCTATACAATAAGGTTTTTAAATGAATGTACTGCCTATGCTGCAGGAAAAGGTAAAATATCAAAACTTCACTTCAAATAGTTTTTATATTTATTTTGATTTAAATTAAGTGTTATTTTTTTATTTTAATAATGTTTTTTTCATAAAATCTTTACTAAAATTATATGATTTTACTCTAGCTTCTGGATTACCTCCAAAATCAGCACCTCTAGAAACACACATCATAAATCCAATTTTTTGTAAAAAGGGATTTGACATTGGAATGTTTAGATAATTCATCAAAACATTGCCTTTTTCGTCAAGTCTAAAAATACATTCACTAAAGTTATAAGCGTTTTCACTTCTTATTACTGGACCTTTTTTGTCAAATGAATGATATGAATCTTTATATATTGTGAGATCAATATTTGTTTTAGGTTTTAATTTATTAATAAAATCCTTACAAGGTGATGAAGGTGTCCAATTATCTAATTCACCAATCAATATATGAATAGGTGAATTAGTAAATTCTGTATTATCAGGATCAATAAAGCAAGGTGGATAAAATGCAAGATGAGAGGCAAAAGTTAGTTCTTTATTAATTGCATTTTTAAGTGGAAGCCAACCAGTAAATAAGGTGACACCACCTCCTAAGCTCCATCCAGTTATTGAAACCTTGTCCTTATCAATATTTGGATGTTCTGATAATACTTCAAAAGCCCTATAGGCATCAAGTATCATTGCAGCCATAGTTATTTCAGTTTGAGTTCCAACAGTGGAAGTAATATTTCTACTTTTAAAACTGTTTAACTCAAAAGTTGCAATACCCATTTCTTGATACATTTTCAGGTATTCATGATGATGCTCTGACCATCCAAGACTTCCAGCAACTCCAATGACTAATGGGTATTTTTTGTTTTTAGAAATTGAATCTTTTGGAATGACAAGTTTGCCAAATACTTTTTGTTTTTCTTGATTTTCTAAATCTGTTATTACATCGTTGAATGAGTATGGATTTGCACTATCAAATTGAATAGTTTCAATTTTTATTTGTCCATATACAATGAAAGTAAATAGAAAAAAAGAAATTAATAGAAATAGCTTTTTCAATATATTTTAGTAAAAAAATAATTTATTCTTTTTTAATGTTATTCAACTGGTGGAGGTGGAGGAAAACCCGTTTCTCTTTTTGCTGAACTCCACCATATAAGTTTATTATCATCTATTTGGTACCATTCTTCGTATACGGCTCCATCAGCACCGGTAAATCTTGCATTTACCCATTCACCATTAGTGTTTGTTTGCTTTGGATCGTCAGATGCACTTGGTTTTACCGAAAACGCAAAATTAGTTGTCCATCCCCATTCTTCTTCTTTTTCTAATGACGATTGATAGCTACTTTCAATTTTTGCTACAAATGAATCACCATTATTAGAAACTGTTCCATCGTCATGATAAAAAGTTCCATTACCTATATGAGCTTTTAAAGTTTCATAATCTCTCGATGCCCAGGCCGCATCAATTTTTTTAAATACTTCTACGGTTTCTTGACTTCCCATCATAATAGTCTGATCTGAACCATCAATAAAACCATTTGTAGGCACATCACAGGGTTTTGTATCAGCACATGAAATAAATAGCCCAATTAGGCTAAATAATAAAATATAATTTTTCATAATATAGTTTTTTAATTAGCTCTCAAGATAGTGAAATAATAGATAGAAAAAACTATAGGAATACTTAATAGTTAATCTGTTTTTTATGGATCTATTAATTCAAATTTGATATTATTATCCATGTGTTTTTGAGATAGTTTATTTATTGATTTTTTAGATAGTTGAAGTATTCTTGGATATCCACCACATGTTTGAGAATCTCTCATAAGAATTATTATTTTTCCAGATGGAGTTAGTTGGACTGTTCCTTGCATAACTAATGAAGTAATTATGGAATCAAGTTGATTATCAAATGACTCATTTAATTGATATGCCATTCTATTATTATTATTTGAAATTGTAAATTTTTTCTTTAATAAAACTTGCTTTTGTTTTATTGTTAATTTATTAAATTCGGGTCCCTTGAAAACTTCAATTGTATTGTTTTTAAAATGTTTCAAATAATTAACATTAATTTTAGTTCTTTTAGTCTTTGTTTTTACTGATTTTTTAATTTTTAAACTCTCACCCCTTATTATTCTATTTGATTTAGTAATATTAGAATGCATGCTTCTACTATTCATGATTTTTTCTGATAAGAAACCTCCAGAAACACCTATATAAGAACGTAATCCATATTTCAATTTCCCGAATTTCAAAACATCACCTTGATTCATTTGATATACTCGATTTACATCAATAGAATTATCATTTATTGATGGGCTAATATCTGCTCCTGTAATACATATTTTAGTTTCCTCCAAGAATTTTAAAACAGGTCCTGTCATCGTTATTTCCATTACGGCATCATTATCATTGTTTCCTAATAATTTATTTGATAGAATTGATGAAAGTTGATCCATTGATCCAGATATAGGAACTCCATAATTTTCATATCCAAACCTTCCAAGATCTTGTATTGTCGTATAAAGTCCTGATTTAACAATTTCAATCATTTATTCTAGTTTTTATAGGTTTATAAATATTAGATTCAACTTGTATCTTGATTAATTCATGTTCTTTTAATGATATTGGATTGAATTTTATTTTATCTCCTGGCTTAATAAAGCATGGAGAGGTCTTATTTATATTAAATAAATTAATTGGTGAGTTTCCAATAATATACCACCCTCCAGGACTATTGTTTGGGTATATTCCAGTTTGTGATCCTCCAATTCCTATAGCACCCTTAGGAACATTTAAAATTGGTTTTGCTTTACGTGGATGATGTATTTTTTTATCTAATCCTCCTAAATATAAAAATCCGGGAAGAAAGCCTATGTTATAAACTCTATAATCTTTAGAATTATGTAAAGAAATAATTTCTTCTTTTTTTATAGAAAGGCTTTTTTCTAAATAAGCTAAATCATGTCCAGGATCAATGTCATAACATACAGGTATTTCCCATTTATTAAAAACTTGTTTTTGCTTTGATCCAATTTTTATATAAATATTGTTTAATTCAGAGATTTTAGCTTTAGAATTTATAATTTCTCTATATGTAATTAGGAGAGAATTATAGGAGTTTTTTAAATAAATATTTTTGTTTAGATATTTTTTTTCAATTTCTGATTTAAATAATAAAATGTTTTCTAAAATAGATTCATTGATTTTCGAAGGCCATTCAACTAAAACAGAGCTTTCTCCAAATCTTTTATATTTTAAATTATACGATTTCAATTCCAAGATTATTTAATTTTAAATGTAACTCTTCAAGTAATTCAATAGCATTTGGATTGTCACCATGAATACATAGGGTGTCAAACTCAACACTTCTTTCTTTCTTGTCAATACTTATAATTTTATTATTAATAATATTATAAACATGTTTAAACATTTCATTAGAATTTTCTATTAATGCATTAGAATTATCTCTAGAAACTAAAGTTAAGTTAGAGTTATAGTTTCTATCTATAAATAATTCATTACATATTATAATTCCTTCTTCTTTTGCCATTTTAGAAATAAGAGATGAATAGGGGACATATAATTTTGTTTTCATCTCTTTTGTTATATCAATTATAATTCTTGCAGTTTCTTTATCATTTGATGCAAAATTATAAAGTGCTCCATGGGCTTTTATATGATTTAATTCAACATTTTCTTGAATTAATATAGATCTTAAAGATTGTATTTGATTTTTTAATGATTTTACTAGTTTATCCTTACTAATATTCATTATTTTTCTACCAAAATTTTTCTTGTCAGGAAAAGATGGATGAGCACCAATTTTTAAATTATTCTTTTTAGCTAATCTTACAATTGACAACATAGTCTCTAAATCACCAGAATGTCCTCCACAAGCAATATTACATGAAGAAATTAATGGAAAAAGCAGATCTTCATTACCGATACCTTCACCTACATCTGCATTTATATCAATTTTAAGATTTTTCATTTATAATAATTCAAAAACTTTTAGAATACTTTTTAATCCAAGAAAAATTGTAATAACTAGAATTAGTAATCCAATAAAATTCTGCCATTTAGAATTTTTATATTTTCCTAGAATAGAATCTTTATTTACAATCCATATTAAAAAACCAGCAATTACAGGTAATAATATTCCGTTAGCCACTTGTGCAAATTTTATTATCTCTATGGATTTATATCCTGAAGATGAAGATATAACTCCAGCCAATAAAATAAAGATCCAAACGCTTCTAAACTTTAATCCTTTCATATTCAATGACCATCCTAAACATCCAGCAGCTACAAAAGATGCTGCTAGGGGAGCGGTTATTGCACTTGTTATCCCAGCTGAAAATAATCCAATAGCTAAGATATATTTAGAATAAATACCATAAAGTGGTTCAATTCCCTTAGCTAAATCAGCAGCATTGTTAATATTATCAATATTTAATGAAGCACTAGAAATAATAATACACATAGATACTATTCCTCCAAGTACAATAGAAACTATCGTGTCATTTCTAGCAAATTTTAAATCACTTTTATTCTTCCATCTTTCTTTAACTAATGAAGCATGAAGAAAAAGATTGTATGGAACTACAGTTGTACCAATTAATCCAATAATTATTAAAATACTTCCTTCTGGGAATTTAGGTACAAATAAACCATTAAATAAATCAGTTATATCTGGTTTAGTTATAATAGCAGTTATAATGAACGATAAACTCATTATTATTACTAAAAAAATCAGGGATCTTTCAAGAATTTTATAATTTCCTATGTACAGCAAAGAAAATGCTATTAATCCTAAAATAATGCTATAAAAATTGATATTCATATTTAGAATAGTCAAACCTTTTTCTCCAAAGACAGCTTCTAATCCTAATACGCCCCCACTAATATTTCCTGCTTCATAGGCTGCATTTCCTATTACTATAGCAGATAGTATCAATGTTATTACAATATTTCTAAAACCAGGGTTTTTAATTTCTTCTCTAATAACTTGAGAAAGTCCTTTATTTGATATTATACCAAGACGGGCAGACATCTCTTGAAGAACTATTGTAGCAATTATTGATAAAACTAAAGTCCATAAAAGAGAAAAACCAAAATCAAGTCCAGCTATACTACATAAAGTGACTGTACCTGGACCAATAAATGCTGCAGCTATTAACGGTCCTGGGCCAATATTTTTAAACCATTTTTTCATTGATTTTTTTATTTTTTTAATGAAATTATTGGAGCTTCATAATTCAAATCAAGCAATCTAAAATAATTGTTACCTAAAACAATATTTCTAAATGCTTTATCATTTAAATATTTGTTTATTTCACTAGTTACCATTAGATCTGTTTTATACGAATCAAAATTTTTGTTAGCTGAAGCGACGAAATCTGTACCTGGTAATATTTTTTCGGAATAGTTATTGAAAAAATTAACATATAAATCACGATATTTTTTAAAATAATTATCTTCCAGAACCCGCCAAGTAATGTCTAGCATTAAGTTAGGGTATTTATTTAATAGCCTTTTCATGATTTTTATGTGTTCGTTAGGATTCATATTAGACAATTCCTTAGATAAACCCATATGAGCCCATACAATTTTGTTATTTGGATATAATTTTAATACTTCTTCCATTAGAAATAAATATTTAGTATTAGATTGATTATTTCCTAAATCTGAATGGATATTTATAGGTATTTTTCTTTCATTTAATTCACCCATAAAATCTTTCCATTTAGATATGTCTTCTAATATAGCTGGTTCATGAAAATTATTTAAAAGTGCTTGTTTTATTAGATTAACTTCTCCCATCCAATTAAAAATATTAGGGTATTCATCGTCTAAAATTTTCATTTTTTGTAAAATGTCGCCAGGATTTGCTAAATCTGGGAATGTCATAGAGATAGTTAAATGAATATCTTTTGGTTTTGATTTAATAAAATTTTCAGCATTAATGATGTCGTTTTTTATAGTAGGAAGGACAGGAATTCCCGGGCAGTCTAAATAATATGTACAATCTGAGTCAATTGGTACTCTTTGACCAATACCATAAACATTAACAAACCTTACATTTGTTTTTCTGAAATAATCAACTAAATCAGAGAATGGAATAGCCTCTCCACCAAATGGCATAAAATGAACATGCGAATCAATAATTGGAGTAAAGTTTTCAACGTTTCTGTCAAAGGGAATTTGGTCCCTACCTTTTTCAAAAGAGTTTAAATCTCTATTTAATTTATTAGAATTATTAATAGAGAATGAAAAAATAATTAAACTTGCTATGCTAAGAAAAATAAGAATGTTTTTTTTCATTTATTAAATAAAATTTAAATGCAATTTAATAACTTTAAGGAAGTATTTATGATTTATTTAAAATTTAAAAAATATCTTTTATTATTATCCTTTATAATTCTTTTTTCATGTGGTGAAAGTGGAGGAGAAGACCCTGTTTCTGCTCTTAGATCTAATGTAATGATAGATAAAGGAATTTATAAAGTTTCTTATAATGAAAAATTTGAACAACCAAATTGGATAGAGTATACTGTTTCAAATCGTCCTAAAAATGTAGATAGAGGTAATAAAGATTTTTATTTAGAGGAGGGAGTAGTAACTTCTGATAATGCTGATTATTATAAAAATGAATGGGATAAAGGTCATTTAGCTCCAGCTGCAACATTTAGTGATAGTGAAGATAATCTCAATAAAACATTTTCATTTATAAATTGTGCAATGCAAATAGATAATTTAAATAGGGGTGAGTGGGCTCAATTAGAACAACAGGTAAGAGATTGGTCAGTAAATGGAAATGTGAAAGTTAAAATTGAATTAGTTTTTGCAGCGAATCATCAAATTAGAAGTACTGGGGTTCATGTGCCAACCGGATTTTGGAAAAATTTAACTTTTTCTAATGGAAATCAAACTTGTTATTATTTCCCTAATTCTTCTACCGATAAAAACTGGGATAAATATGAAGCCAATTGTAATTAAGATTGCTAGCTGATAATTAGTACTCCTGGATTACCATCCCATGAATCATCTACTTTGAAATTATGTTTTCTACACTGATCTCTAACTATGTTTTTCATTTTTTCACTTTTTCCCGTAATTATCCTAAGTGGAAAATTTCCTTTATTATAATGAAGAATAACTTTATTCATTAAAACTTCTTCTACCTCATGATAAGTAAGGCCGTGTAAATCAATTTCTGTATTCTCCATTTTACTAAAATTAATAAAATTCAGTTACTATCTTATGATTTTAGTAATTTTGCATCAATGAAAACAAAAAAAGAAATTGTAAAGGATTGGATTTCTAGATATACAGGAGTTGATTTAGAATCCTTTGGAGATTTTATTTTACTCACAAATTTTCAAAAATATGTAGAAGAATTCGCAAAGCTTAATAAAGTAGAAATATCTGGTAAAGATAAAAATATGCCTTCTGCTACTTTTGAAAATATTACAATAATTAATTTTGGAATGGGAAGTCCAAATGCTGCTACAGTTATGGATTTATTATTTTCTATTAAACCAAAAGCTGTGCTTTTTCTAGGAAAATGTGGAGGATTAAAAAAGAGAATTAATATAGGAGATTTTATTTTACCAATTGGTGCTATAAGAGGTGAGGGTACTTCAAATGACTATTTTCCAATTGAAGTTCCTGCTATGCCATCATTTTCTTTACAAAGAGCTATTTCTTCTTCTTTAAAATATCAGAAGGTTGATTATTGGACAGGAACTGTTTTTACAACCAATAGAAGGGTATGGGAATTTGATAATAAATTTAAGAATTATTTGAAAAAAGTTAGAGCTTATTCTATAGACATGGAAACAGCTACATTATTCACAGTAGGATTTCACAATAGAATACCAATTGGAGCTTTGTTATTGGTTACAGATCAACCCATGATTCCAGATGGAGTTAAAACTCAAGCTCAAGATGACGTAAATGCAGAATTATTTGATAAAAAACATCTTATAATTGGAATTGAATCTCTAAAACAAATTATCAATCACGAAGATACAGTAAGACATTTAAAATTTTAGATTAGCATTTTAAATTTAAAAATTTATCACTTTCTTTTCCAACTCATAAAATAGTAGTTTGATTATAAAATATGAAACAACTTAAATAATAAAAAAGTCTTTTAATCTTAATTACCATTCTGCTTTTATTAATATAACAGTATGCATAAGTGTTGTGGCTAACTTACCATTATAGTTATATATTTCTCCTTTTATGGTAGCAATGTTTTTTCCTTTTTTAACAATTTCTGCTATAGTAATTACTTTCCCTTTGAATAAAGGTCTGTGATGAATACTATGAAGGTTAGTAGAGGTAGGATAGATAGCCCCTTGACTTTCATATATTATTAATAGACTTGTTATGTCATCTAACATAGAAGTCATCATACCACCTTGCACACTTCCATTTGGATTTAAAGTTTCTGTAGGAAATTCACCTTCTAATTTTAAATAACCTTCTCTATATTCGAGAAATTTAAACTTAAAAATTTTTCCAGTTCCACCTTTAGTTTTATGAAAATCTAAGATTTCATTAATTTTTTTTTCCATAACAATTATATTTTTTAAATATATAAAATGTTCAAATCATTTTGTGCAAGAATCCTTAATTATGAATTATTTTTTTTTTTGTAAATTATAGCGATGTCAGTTATAAGTTTTAGGGGTCCTTCAAAAAAAGAAACTAAGAAAACTATTCAAAATATTCTTGTAAAAGATTATATGAGTAGAGATGTTATAACTTTTCGTAAATCGGATTCTATTTATTATGTCATGCAGGAATTACTAAATAATAAAATTTCAGGTGCTCCAATAGTTAATAAATTTGGAAAGATAGTTGGCATTATATCAGAAACGGATATAATGAAAAACATAGTAGATAGTCAATATTATAATATGCCAATTTCAAAAACTACCGTTTCTAAGTATATGAAAAAATCAGTAGATTGTATTTCACCAAATGAAACAATTTTTGGAGCTGCTTCTGAGTTTATGAAATTAAATAGAAAAAGATTTCCTGTAATGATTTCAGATAAAATTGTAGGAATTATTAGTAGGGTAGATATAATTTCTGCGGCTGTAAATATTCGAAGTCAAATGTGGGGAAATTAATTTTACTAATAATAAACATAATCCTTTTTTTAAATTGAAATTAAATAGTTTAGTTTTTTTATTAATATCAATAAACATTTTATTTTCATGCTCTGTAGATGTAGAAGAATCCATTACCAATCCCGTAACTGGAAATAAAAATTTACCATCAACTATAATATTAAAAGATGTTCCAGCTGGAACATTTAAAATGGGAGGAAATACTAAAGACAATGATGCTCCTGAAATAAGTGTTACAATGTCTGCATTTAAAATTTCTGAAAAAGAAATTACAAATAAGGAATATATAGATTTTTTAAATTCAGCTTACCTTGATTCTTGGATACAAGTTGTTGAAGAAGAGATGATGGATCCTTGTGGAAAATATTCAGAGTTTGTTATAAAAGGATTAGGTAATGCTCCAAATGCAGGTAAAATTTACTTGCAATTAGGAGAGACAGGAGGATGTACTAGCAGTGGAGAAAAAGAACATATTGATAATAAGAGTTGGATTTCTTTTAATTTTTCAAACAAAAAATTTGAATTAATTGATTCAGAGAAAGGTAATTTACCAGTTAACTGGATTAAATGGTACGGTGCTTATGCATTTGCAAAGTATTACGGCGTAAGTTTACCTAGCGAATCTCAATGGGAATATGCCGCTAGAGGAGGGCAGCAACTAGAATATCCAACTGATGACGGAACTCTTTCTTCTTCTAAAGCTAACTATAATGGTGATATTCCAGCTGTTTATAATCCAAATGGGTATTCACTTGAAGTTGGTTCTTATCCTTCAAATCCGTACGGATTATATGATATGGGTGGAAATGTATGGGAATGGTGTATAGATTATTATGCAAAAGATTATTATACTGAAAATTCAAAAGATCCTGTTAATGTAACTGCTAACTCTGATAATAAAAGGGTAAGAAGAGGTGGTTCATGGAATTACCATTCTGCAACACTATTGACTTATTCTAGGGCTGCTGATTTTGAAAATAGAGGTAATAATCATTTTGGGTTTAGAATTGTTAAGTCCAATTAGTCTTCTCTTTTTGCGTTAAAAGTGCCATTTGGCTGAACAAATGATATTTCAGTTACTTTTCCTTTTTTATTTACTTTAAACTTAACCTTGTAACCATCTAATATTTTAAATGCAAAAACATGTTCTTCAATAGGATATAATTCATATTCTGGTTGACCAGGAACAAAAACATAAAGCACATCATCTTTTAAATATGTTTTACAGCCTGAATCAGAATTAAATTTATAATTGCCAACATATTTTTCTAAATTTTCCTTTTTTAATTCAAGTTCTTTTAATTTTTTATCAAAAAATATAGGATTCTCAATGGACTGTTCAAATTTTGATGTTAAGGTTATTATTTCACCTTGATCATTATTGTAAAATGTAATTAAAAAATTATCATAGGATGCTTCCATATCGACTTTACCTTCTTTTAATTCATAAGGTAAAAAGGTGTCATAATGATAATGACTTAGCCATAATTTTTTATACGGAGATTTTAAAAATAAAGAGTCATTTTTAGTTGTTATTTCTAAAGTTCCATACCCCAAGTTAGTGTAATCTCCAACATAATCTTTTATTGGGTGAGATGGCTTTGTTCCTTCCTTTTTATTAGATACTCTGTTTTTCTCAACTTCCTTTTGATTCTTTTTAGCTTCTTTAATTTCATCTAATCCCTTTTTTATCCAATCTGTTTCATCTAATTCAAGTATTCTATCATAAATAATATTTTGTACAATTGAAGGAATAATAGATCTATCTTGATTAGCTAAAACTACTATACCAATATTATCAGATGGCATCAAACTTGTGCTAGCTGAAAATCCATCAATATTTCCCCCATGTGAAACTCTATAATGACCTTTGTAAGATGAGATAATCCATCCAAAACCATAATTTGCTAGATGTAATCCAGGATTTTCATCAGACGGTAAATTTGGATTTGCTACATTTTGAGAACTAATAGCCTCTTCAATATAAGCTTGTGGTAAAATTTCCTTATCATTATATTTTCCATCATTTAACCAAGTTATAAGCCATTTAGACATATCATTTACACTACTATTGATACTTCCTGCAGGGCTCATGCCGGCAATTTTATAATAATCTGTTTTTTTATAATCTTCTAAATAGCCAATAGCTGCATTTTCTGCCTGTTCCATTTCTGCAATTGAAATATTAGAACGTTCCATTCCTAAAGGCTTGAAAATAGATTCCTTAATATTTTCTTCCCAAGATTTATTAGTAATTCTCTCAGCTACAACACCTTGTAACATAAACATGAAATTGTTGTAAAAGAATTTGTTTCTTATAGTTGTGACTGGCTCGTGGTATTTGATTCTTGAAACCAAACTATCTTTAGAGAAAGTAGGGAAGAAGTACCATGATAGATCATGTCTAGGAATACCAGTCTTATGAGACATCAAATCCCTTATTGTTATTAGTTCATTTAAATTAGAATTATTAAACCTTAATTCATCTATATAATCTATTGGGCTATCATCAAAATTAAGTTTGCCATCGTTTTTTAATAGACCTATTATAGATGACGTGAATGCTTTGGTGCATGAGCCAATAGCAAACAATGTGTTAGAATCTACCTTTATCTTATTCTCATAATCCCTATATCCAAATCCTTTTGAATATATAACTTGGTCATTTTCAACAACTGCTAAAGCAAATCCTGTTTGATTAAATGATTTTAAAGTTTTTTCAAGTACTTTGTCTATTCCTTCAAGTCTTTCATCAATCTGCCCAAAAGAAAGAAGTGGAATAAACAGTAATAGTAAGATTAGTTTTTTCATATTTTAAATTTAAGAATTATTTATCTTCTACTATTATTATTGATGTATATTGCGAATCAATAACTTTAAATTGAAAGATCAGCAAATTAAAAAAGGTTCTCCTTTAAGTATAACTCTACTAATACTTTCAGGAGAATTAATTTTTTTATTACCATATGTTTTAGCTAGAATATTTAGACCTACATTTTTAGAAGTATTCAATTTAAATAATCTTCAATTAGGAAGTTTGTTTTCAGTTTATGGAATTATAGCCTTATTGTCCTACGTTTATGGAGGTGTAATTTCAGATAAATTTCAACCTAAGAAGTTAATTGCATATTCTCTTTTTTTCACATCATTTGGAGGAATAGTTTTAGCTTCATATCCTTCTTATTTTGTAATGCAAATTTTGTATGGTTATTGGGGATTCACAACTGTATTTTTGTTTTGGGGAGCTATGATAAAAGCAACTCGTGTTTGGGGAGGAACAGATAATCAGGGTCAGGCATTTGGTTTTTTAGATGCTGGAAGAGGGTTAGTCGCTGCATCAATGGGAAGTTTAGGCGTTTTAATTTTTTCTGCGTTTTTGACTAATAATATAGAATTATCTAGCTTAATAGAACGTAAAGAAGCATTTAGATATGTCATTTTATTCTCATCATTTATGGTGTTTTTAACTGGATTTTTAGTTCTCTTTTTTATGGATTCAAATCAAAAAGATAAAAAAGATTATGTTGTATCTACAAATTCGTTTTCCAATATTAAGACTGTATTAAAAATTGAATCAGTCTGGCTTATAATGATCATTATAATCTCTGCATATATAGGTTATAAGGTTACAGATATTTATTCTTTATATGCTTCTGATGTTATGCTTTTTGATCAGATAGAAGCTGCAAATGTTAGTTCGTTGCAATTATATCTTCGCCCATTAGTTTGTATACTAATTGCACTTTTAGCAGACAAATCCAGTTATATCTATTTTATAATAATTGGTTTTCTTACAATGTTAATTGGATCAACAATCTTCGCATTTGGAATCGTTCAGTTAAATATGAATTTTATTTTTTATTTGTCTTTAGTTGTTGTTGCTACTGGAACATATGCTATTCGTGCTTTATATTTTTCTATTATGCAGGAAGGCCGTATTCCTTTAGTATTAACTGGAACAGCCGTAGGTTTAATTTCTGTTGTAGGATATACTCCTGATATATTTGCAACCCCAATTTTTGGTTATTTTTTAGATAAGTATCCTGGAATTCTTGGTCATCAATATGTATTCACAATTTTAGCTATTTTTTCAATTTTAGGTTTATTGGCTTCCATAAAGTTTGCCAATCTATTTAAAAAAAATGAATAAATTAACTTCTCTTTTCTTTGAAGCCATATATAGAAATAAGTATAAAACAGAAGAGAGGTAACACAAAAGAAAAGTTAATTTCTGATACACCTAATATTTTTATATCATCTACCTTGTGACCTCCATAATCAATAATCATTCCCTGTAATTTTGGCATTATTGCTCCACCAACAATTGCCATAACTAAGCCAGCAGAACCTATTTTGCTTTCTTCCTCACTTAAACCTCCAAGCGCAATCCCATAAATCGTTGGAAACATCAAAGACATAAAAAAGGAAACTCCCACAAGAGAATAAAGTCCAAATAAGCCTTTAATAAAAATAGTTCCTATACAACATATAGCTGAAAATATTGCAAAAATCATTAGAAGTGTTCCTGAATTTACAAAACGTAATAAATAAGTTCCAATACCTCGACCAAGAGTAAATAGCAAAAATGCCACCATTTGGTAGTACCCTGCCGTAACGCTATCCATTCCTATTCCTTCAGCATATTGGTATATATAGGTCCAGCACATAATTTGAGCACCTACATATAATATTTGTGCTAATACACCTGAAGTGTATGTGTTGTTTTTTGCGAGTTTTTTAAAAGCATGACTGATATGTGATTTAGATGATGTGTCCTTAAACTCTGGCATTTTACTTATGGAAAATAATACAAAAATGGCCAATATAACCAATCCCAAAATTACATATGGATCTCTAATGACTATCAAATCTGTGGTTCTAATTAAAACTTTAGAAGCTTCATCTAAAGCACTAAAATCAGTGATATCATCTGATTGTAATTTTTTCAATACAAATTGTTGCGCTACAAACAGACCTAAAATCAATCCAAGCGGATTAAAGGACTGAGCCAAATTTAAACGTTGAGTGGCAGTTTCTTTAGCACCCATAGCTAAAGCATATGGATTCGCTGCAGTTTCCAAAAAAGCCAAACCAAAGGTCAGAATGTATAAACCTAAACAAAAAAACCAAAATTGCTCTGTTATAGCTGCTGGGTAAAACAATAGTGCTCCAGTTGCATATAAAGCAAGTCCAATCAAAATACCCACTTTATAGGAATATCTTCGCATAAACAATGCTGCAGGTAGTGCCATACAAAAATATCCTCCATAAAAAGCCATCTGTACCCAAGCTGCCTGCGAGTTGGATAATTCTAAAACCTTTTTAAATGACTGTACCATCGGGTCTGTCACAGCATTAGCAAAACCCCAAAGTGCAAATAAAGATGTAAGCAAAACAAATGGTATGATCATTTCTTTTGAAACTACAGGTACAGAATTTAATTTTTTCATTAAATCATATTTAAAATTAAAGACATAAGTTATGGCAGATTAAAGTTTTTAATGAGAAATCTGTTTACATTAAAGAGAAAATATTTTTTTCATTAATACCCACTTTTCTCCAGGTTTTGAAAATGGGAGATTTTTTTGGTATTTAGACATTAGCCTTTCCCACTTTTGAACATAACTGTTTTTTTTATCCAATTGGTTTTTTCTATTAAAACTAAATTTTGAATTTGTTTCAATTGTCATAAATAAACGATTACCTGATCTATAAATTTCCATGTTATCAATCCCAGAATTTTTAATTGAATCTAAAATTTCGGGCCAAACAGATTTGTGATAATCTTCGTATTCTTTGATAAGATTTTGATTATTCTTTAAATCTAAAGCAAAACAATATTTCATCAAAATGAATTTTTTCTTCTTATTTTTATTTTAAATGAATTTACTATAGGCTTAACACTAACCATTATTAAATATCCGCCTCCACCTGCACCAGATAACTTATAACCTACACATTGATCTTTATATTTATTAATAGTTTTTTTCAAATCATTATCTACCATATTTGGAAATATATTTATTTGAGATTTAAAAGAATTTAAAAATGCTTTTCCAAAACTTTCTACATCTTTATTCATTATAGCTTTCCAAGTTTCATCCGATGCTTTTGCTAATTGACTAGCACCCTCTTTTGATATTTTTATATTATCTAAAACATTATAATCATTTTCTCTAGACCCTAGTGATATTAAAAATAAATGTTTTTCTAAAAATAATAATATTGATTCATCATTTATTGAGTCAATGCTATTAGGCCAATATCCATTATTATAAAATAATTTATTAAGCCCTGGCAATAATATACCTAAAGCATCTTGTGATCCGGATATCTCTTTATTTCCTGGAGGATTTTCATAGCTAAATAATATTTTAGCTAATTTAATTGGATTTCCAATTGGTAATTCTGAATTCCATAATTCAATTGCTTTATTTCTTGTACTACTTGCCATTCCACTTCTAATATTAAATTCTATTGTTGGTTCTATGGAAATTGTTAATACTGAACCAGAATTCAATTGATTAATAAATGGTTGATCTAACCACCCACCAGCAAGATCAATTCTAAAAGGAATTGTTGTTTTTATTCTCAAATCTGTAGAAGTTCTAATAGGTAATCCTATGGATGGAATTCTCTTAAAAATTTTATATTCAATACCCATATCATTACACAATTCTAATTTTGTAGAAGAATTGCCATCTTCATTTACAATAAAAATGTCAGGTGAGATATCTATTAACTCTTCCTCAAAATCTATATTTCCATTTCCTTTATTAATACGACATTCTTTTACAAACTTTATAGATTCTAAAATATATTTTCTTTCCTTTTGAGTAATTACAGGATATCTCCCTTTTATTTCTTTAACTGTATTATCAGAACCAATGCAAACATATACATCACCAAATTGATTTGCCTTTTCTAGAAAAGCGACATGTCCACTATGTAACATATCAAAACAACCACTTACAAAAACTTTTTTTCTATTCATTGTGTTTAGGTTGCAACTTAAGTATTATTGTTTGTATTAGCATGAATTAGAGTTAGTATAACATTATTAACCCTTTTCCACAGCATTGTTAACTCCTAATTATTTCTTTTTATTTAGCTAATGAGACAAACCTACCTTTTTTATCACGTCTTTTTTCAAGTTCTACAGTCTTTAAAAAATCTTTCTTGGTAAATCTTTTTCCGTTAACATATAAATGTTTTACTCCAGATGGGAATTCTATATCTAAAACATTTCTTTTCATGTGTTATAAATCGGACATTTAATATATGAATTATTTTTTAATCTCCTCCCCAGCTTTCTTGAAAAAAAATACCTACACCAAGTTCTGCCCATAAATACAAAACCATCAAAATTATTAATACTATAAATATTGCTTTATAGTTCCTAGACATGTTTACCTTTTACCCATCCTGTTTTCTGTAAATATTTTTCAGCACTCTCTACAGCTCCTTCTTCAATAGAAGTTCCCATAGAATCATTCCATCGATTTAGATAACCAAACAAAGAAATTACACCTGTAATTTCTACAATTTCACCTTCATCCCAATGTTTCTTTAATTCTTTTATTATTGTTTTATTTACATTATTAGGAACTTGTGATGCAGCTAAGGAAAAATCTAATGCCGCACGTTCAGCATCATTAAAAGAATTATGTGTTCTATAATTCCAAATATTATCTAATTGTTCTTGTTTTGCTCCATAACGTTCAGCTGCTCTAATCGCATGAGCTTGGCAATATCTGCAGCCAGTTGCATTACTTGAAACCCATGCAATCATACGTTTAAGAGTTGATGTTACCCGTCCTTTATTAGACATAACAGCTTTATTTAAATTAATAAAGGCTTTACTTATTTCTGGACGTATTTGCATGGTAAGGACAGAATTAGGACAAAACCCAAGTGTTTCATTAAAGAACTCAGCTAGTTTTTTAGTTTCAGAATCATAATCTGGTGTTAAAGGAGTAATTAATGGCATCTTATTTATTATAAATTACATTGTTTGATTAAAATTAATTATTCCTTTTAAAAAATACTATTGAGATTTTTTATTTTAGAAATATAAGAAATATGTAAAAGCTAATAAAATGGTTATAGCATTGAATTTTTATTTGACATTCATTTACCTAAAAATGAATCCGTTTTTCATTGGGTCATTTGGATCAATTACAAAAGTTTGCATTCCTGTGATGTAAGCAGTTCCTTCTACTTGTGGAATAACAGCCTTAAAGGGCCCGTAATCTTGTTCAGAAATCACAGAACCTTTGAATACTGAACCGATAATACTTTCAATTGTCATGGTTTCTCCGTAGTCAATTTCTTTTCTTGCTTTATGAATGGCCATTCTACCCGAAATTCCAGAACCTGTTGGGCAGCGATCTACTTCTCCTTCAGCAAAAATACAGACGTTTCTACTGTCAGTTCCAGAGGATTGTTTCTGATTATCTATAAAAATCGTTCCGTAATTAAAACTCAAATCTTTTTCGAAAGGATGTACAATTTCTTTGTCTGCTTTTATTACAGCATTTTTGATTTTCATTCCATTGTTAATTAAAGCTCTGTAGGAATCTGTGCTTAAATCAAAATCAAAATTGTTTTTAGCCATGTCTACATACGCATAAAAAGCACCTCCATAGGCCAAATCATAGGTCACTTTTCCTAATCCTTTAACTTTTACAGTTCTATCTAAACCAACAACAAAACTTGGGACACAATGAAAACGAACTCCTGTTACCTGTCCGTTTTTAACATTTACAAAAGAAGTGATTCTTCCGCAAGGCGCATCAATTTTAAGAACATTGTCTCCTTCTTTTATGTCAACCCAATTCATTTTAATGGCTAATGTAGAAATAGCAATAATTGCATGACCACACATTGTTGAGTATCCTCCGTTGTGTAAAAAGATAATTCCAAAATCTCCCTGATCGTCATTTGGAGGTAATAAAATACATCCATACATATCTGCATGTCCACGAGGTTCAAACATCAATGTTGTTCGTAAATAATCAAAGTTTTCTTTGCAATTGAGTCTGTATTCTAAAACTGAATTTCCTTTTAATTCTGGAAACCCATCAATAATAACACGTAAAGGTTCTCCACCTGTATGCATGTCTATAGTTTTGATCTGTAACCAATCTTTATTTGGTGTAAAATTATTTTTTGAAAGTATGTTTTGATATGTTTTACTCATTTAAACATTTGTTATAATAATAATTCGCAGCTGCTAAATCTTCCAAAGCATGACCAACAGATTTAAAAACTGTAATTTCTTCCTTATTAATTCTTCCTGTTTTTTCACTAGAACATAATTGAAATAAATCAGCTTTAATATCTTCTTGTTTTAATGTTTTGTTTTTCAATGGAGTCACAATATCACCACTTTCTTTTAAGGCACCTTGAAAAGTATCGACATAAACAGATGCTTTTGAAATTGTTTCATCATCTGCTTCTCGCATGTCTGTTTTATAAGAACCAACCAAATCAATATGTTGTCCTATTTTTAAATATTTCCCTAAAACAAGTGGTGTTTTTGATAACGTAGCGCAAGAAATAATGTCAACTTCCCCTATCTTTTCTTCTATGGTTTTTATAGCCATAATTTTAAAATTTTCATTTTTTAATGCATCACAAATAGTTATTGCTTTTTTAAAATTTCGCCCCCAAACAAACACTTCTTTTATAGGACGAACAGCAGCATGTGCTTTGATTAAATTTGTAGACAAGGCTCCAGTTCCAATCATTAATAGAGAGGATGCATCTTTTCTTGATAAATAGGAAGATGCCAAAGCAGAAGCAGCAGCAGTTCTTTTTACAGTTAAGCTTTTGGCTTCTATAATTCCTTTAATAAACCCTTTTAAGGCATCAAAATAAATATAAACTCCATGGATGGATGGTAAATCAAATTGTCCATTTTCTGGATTTACAGTTATAACCTTTACTCCAACATTTTTATTTGGAACCCAGGCAGGCATTAAAAACAAAGTAGAGTCGGCCTGTACTTTTGGATTTGGAAAATCGTGATGATGACGCATTGGAACGATAACTTCATCAGAAGAAAAACAGTGTTTTATTTCAGAAATCAATTCCAAGAAATTGGTGTTTTCCTCAATAAATTCAGTGCTAATTTGTTTGATTTTATTCATAGGATAAAAATACGTAAAAGGCTTGATACATTAAGCTTTTGGCTTATTTGATAAAATTACATTTGAAGATTTATCAAAAAAGTTAAATTTATACATAATGGCTATATTTATGAAATAAAAAAACTTCTGCTTTTATCAGCATTTGTGTTTTTGAGTTGCCAGCCTAAAAAGAAAATAGAGTTAATTTTATGAAGTTGAATAAACAAAATGTCCCGGGAATTTTTAATGATGTCATTGGACCAATCATGCGAGGACCGTCAAGCTCACATACAGCGGCGGCATGGCGTGCTGCGAAAACTTCTATGGATATCTTAAATGAACCTCTTAAAAAAGCTATTATTGACTTTGATAAGGATGGTGCGTGGGCGTCTAACTATAGAGAGCAAGGCACATCGCTTGGAATAGAGGGAGGGTTGTTAGGTTTAGAAATGACTGATGACCGAATGAAAAACACAGAATTAGTTGCCAATGAGCTGGGTGTTTCAATACATTATGAAATAAATTCATTTAAAACAAATCATGTAAATACGTTTCGCTTATTGTTGGAAAGTATTAATGGAAAAAATATTCAAGTAGTGGCTATATCAATAGGTGGAGGATCCTTTGAAATTCAAAATATTGATGGTTTTGAGGTTAAAATTTGCGGAGATTTTTACGAGGTATGTCTTTTTAATAGCTCAAAAGAAACGAGTTTAGAAAATTTTAAATCTATGTTTCCACAAAGCAAATCTATTGTCGAATCATTTAGCGGCGATAGACGGCTTATAAATATGAAGTTCTCAAAAGAAGTTTCTGACAAAACAATTAAAAAATTGAATCATATAGTAAGCTTTGATAAATTAATTATTACAAAACCGGTATTACCAATTATTGCAGGTAACGAAACGGACCTGCCATTTACTTCGGTTTCATCACTTTTAGAATTTGCCGAAAAAGAAAATCTCGATTTGGGAGCACTTGGATTGATTTACGAACAATGCCAGAGTGGATTAGAAGATTCTGCTGTCATTAATAGAATGAAGAAACTTGTTAGCATCATAGAGAATAGTATTAAAACAGGTTTAGAAGGAACGACCTATAAAGATCGAATTTTGCCACAACAATCCCATTTAATCAATAGTGCAAAAAAACGTAATAAAATTCTACAAAATTCTATTATTAATCAAATTATAGAAAATGTATCGGCAATAATGGAATCGAAAAGTGCTATGGAAGTTGTTGTTGCAAATCCAACGGCTGGTTCTTGTGGTGTTGTAGGGGGAGTATTAAGAGCGGTAGCAGACGATATAAATGCGACTCAAGACGAATTGATTGAAGCGTATTTTGCCACGGGAATTATTGGGGTGTATTTTGCAATGGGACCAGGGTTCTCTGCTGAGGAACATGGTTGTCAAGTTGAATGTGGAGCATCAGCAGGAATGGCAGCTGCTGGCATAGTTCAATTATTTGGAGGAACAGCTAGACAGGCCGTTGATGCAGCCTCTATGGCAATTCAAAATATGATTGGATTGGTTTGTGACCCTATAGCAGATCGCGTAGAAGCACCTTGTTTAGGAAAAAATGTCAGTGCAGCTGTAAATGCGCTTTCATCAGCAACAATGTCTTGTGCTGGCTATAATGCTCTTATTCCTCTAAATGAGGTTATAGAAACTGTTTCTTCAGTTAGCAAACAAATGCCAAGTTGTGTTAAATGTACGGGAAAGGGTGGACTTGCTATGACAAAAACTGCTTGTGCTATAAAGAAGAAAATGACATCAAAAAAAATCATAGTTACTCCCTAAATCAAACATAGATTAATGAATTAATATTATTAGAACCCTCCGAATTATGACTATAGCTATTTGGATTACCCTTATTATATTATCAATATTTTTTATATACTTTCTAAGCAAAGACGTTATTAAACACCGAAAAGTTTTGGAAAATGTTAGCGTTGTGAAAACAGCTTTAATCGGGTTTGTTGTTAATTTTTTTGATGTTCTTGGTATCGGTGCTTTTGCCCCACAAACGGCATTGTTGAAATTTACAAAACAAACAGAAGACAGGATTTTACCTGGCACATTGAATGTATCAAACACAATTCCAGTTTTAATCCAAGCCTTGATTTTTATTCAAATTGTTGAAGTAGAACCCGTTACCCTGATATCCATGTTGTTATCAGCAGCAGTAGGTGCTATTCTTGGTGCTGGAATAGTTGCAAAGTTGTCTGTAAAAAAAATTCAGTTAACCATGGGATTTGCCTTACTAGTTACTGCTTTTTTTATGTTATCCGGACAAATGAATTGGATACAAAACGGAGGAGAAGCTATTGGCTTAAATGGAGGAAAATTAGCCTTAGCAATTGGAGCAAATTTCATTCTTGGTGCTTTTATGACTGTAGGAATTGGTTTGTACGCTCCTTGTATGGCTTTAGTCTATGCTTTAGGAATGTCCCCTTTGGTAGCTTTCCCAATCATGATGGGTTCCTGTGCTTTTTTAATGCCACCAGCATCAGCAAAATTCATTAAAGAAGGTGCTTATAACAGAAAAGCTTCAGTGTCTATGGCTATCCCTGGAATTATTGCTGTTTTAATTGCTGCATTTCTAGTAAAATCATTGCCGCTCAATACACTTAGATGGGTGGTAATTGTAGTTATAATTTACACTTCTTTAGTAATGTTAAAATCAGGCTTAAATAGTAGAAATCAAGAAATCATTCCTCAAAGTAAAATGAAACATTACATTTAGTGATTAATTATTATCAAAATAAAAAATCAATCCTAAGATTCCTAGGATTAATGGAGAGAGAAGAATGATTTGACAAAAAAATGACCAAAAAATAAATTCAATCCATTGTAAAATTCCCATTTCAGTATGTTGTTCTTTTTTAGTGATTTCAATTAACCTATCAAGTTCCATTTTCATAAAATCAGATTTGCTTAATCCTAAATTAATTAACCCATGATTGTTAAGTGCTTTCTTAAAACCTTTAAATACTGATTTCGGATATATCCATAAAGTAAGACCGAATGTTAAAAAAATGAAAGTATTAATTGGAAAATATTTCCAGAAACCTGTTCCTATTTCCCAACCAGAAATAAATGCTTCACCTTTCCAAGATGTATCGCAATTATTTAAAACGTGTTCAAGGTCATGAATATGAATAACATCTTTGCGAAATTTTGGGTTAGGCAAAGTGATGTTTATAAACCAAATTTTTACTTGAAAAGTGTCATAAGCAATTCCACCATTTTTAGCTATTCCATTTTTTAAATAGAATTCATTTAATACTTTTTCTAATTTCAATAATTTATTTTTTTATTTCTATTCATTTTCATACTTCAAAAAAAATAAATTATTTAAAAAAAAAAAATGATTTGGATCATATAATTTTCTATTGTTTTATTTTTTAATTGCTATAGCATTATCTATTAAATAAACTCCACTAGTAACATCATCTCTTTTTAATCTAAGAATTCCAGTAACAGTAACTAATTCATCCATCAAAAAATCGTCATAACCTGGTTTTAACCTTAATTCTATTGCTGATTCAGGACCACCAAACCCACAAAAAAAACATTCAGCATAAGGGTTTTCTGATAAAATAAATATACCCTCATCTGGTGAAAGAGTTAGCATGTATCCCGTAATTCTAACTTCCTTATTGTCTAAAGATTCTACAGCTTCACCGAAGTGCGCAACTTTAACATATCCATATTGATCTTTACTATATTCAGATTCATAATAAACATACCTTAATTTTAACCAATCGATTTCAATTTGAGAAAATAGACTGTTTGAAATAAGAAGAATGATAATATAAAAGAATTTATTCATCTGCTAGAATTTTTGATATATTCATTTTGTAAACTTGAATAGCTGGGATTAAAGACGATATCAATCCAATTAAAAAAGATAAGCCTAAAAGCCAATATTCTTCATTTAAAATTTTAATTGAATCAAGGTTGTAATTTATACTTTCATCCATTAATGAAGATACAAACATTACGCCAAATCTGCTAAATAATAATCCAATTGCAAAACCTGCAATTGTAAGAATTAGGCTTTCAAAAATTATCATTCTAGATAGTTGAAATCTTGAGGCACCTAAAGTTCTTATCAAAGCCATTTCATATTTTCTATCATTCATAGAATTAAATAAATTTATAAAAAGACTAAATCCAGAAACAATTATAATTAAATAGGCTAGATAGGTTAAAGTTTCAATTCCGAATCCAAAAAGTTTAAATAATCTAGAAATTTCGTATGATGGAACCGCTGCTTGTAGATTTGTGTTTTCATTGATTTGTCTAGGAAATCGAATTATATTCATTGGGCTTTTGAATTTAATCAGCATAGCAGTTATTTCTTTATTTTCATCTTCATATTCCTCATCATCATGAGAACTATGTATATTCCAAACACTTTCAGGTGAGGTAATTATAAGCTGATCCATAACAGAATTTGATGACTCTAATAATCCTACAACTTTAAAACTCTTATCAGAATGGGATTGGCCTGTTTCTCTTAGTCCATGTGAGGTGATCAAATTATCTCCTAGTTTAATGTTTAATTTTTCATATACTTTTGAGCCAACTAAAACTTCGTATGGATTGTCCCATTCTTTACCTTGCTTTATTACACCCTTGTATAATTCAATTAATTTTTTTTCAGCACCTACAATTCTATACCCTTTGTAATTATCACCATAAAGTAGTTTTATGCTTGAACCAACCATTTTATTATTACTAATTTCTTCTGCTTCTTCAAGAGAAATATTACCTGTTGGAGAGTCTATGTGATAAACAGATGAAAGTATTAGTTGAAGAGGACTTCCTTTTGCCCCTACAACCATATCAATTCCTCTCAAATTATTTTCCATTTGATCTTTTATTAATGAATTTAATTGAAGCAGTAATGATATAATTCCAATACCTAGAGCTAATAAAGCTACAGTGATTAAAGAGCTTAGCGGTTTATTGAAAATATTTTTTATGCTTAATTTAAATATATTCACAATTCGATGGATTTTTTAAAATGTTTCTTTAATCTACTATCGTGAGTAATTACTATAAGTTGAGCTCCGAAATCTGTAGCTTGTTTTTTTAAAAGTTTAATTACATTGGAGCAATTATCATCATCTAAACTGGAGGTAGGTTCATCAGCCAAAATTAATTTAGGAGAATTTACAATAGCTAAGGCTATTGAAACTCTTTGTTTTTCTCCTTGACTTAATTGATTTGTCTTTTTGTTTAACTTATCAAAAATGTTTAAGTTTTTTAGAATATTTTCAATTCTTTTATTGTCTTTTTTGTTTGCTATATATTGAGCAAGTTCTAAATTTTCTTTTACAGTTAATGAATTTACAAAATGTGGTTTTTGAAATACAATTCCTATATTATCTCTTCTAAATATATCAAGTTGAAATGAAGAAAGTTTAGTAAGTTCTTTTCCAAACAATTCGATTGATCCTGAATTCGACTTTAGCAGACCTGATAAAAGATGTAATAATGTAGTTTTTCCAATTCCAGAATTACCAATAATTAACAAATTCTCTCCACTTTCGAGATTTATATCATGAAATTTAAAGAAAACTTGATTGTCGTAATTAAACTTAATTTCCTTGGTTTTTATCATGAATTTATAAGGTTCTAATTAATAATAGTAATACTAACTTTTTAGAAAATAAATATAATGATATTAAAAATACCTAATCCAAAAATAAATTATAATAACCACCTATAAAAGATCTGTACTATTCAATAAAGTATTCTTTCTATAAGGGGAATAAGATTAACAAGTTTTAGATAATTTATGTAACTTGTTGCAATTAATAATAATATTATGAAAAAAATACTTTATATCACTTTTTTATCCTTTTTTGTTACACTTACAGCTCAAAGACCAGGAGCTACTGAAAGGCCTGGTCCAAGATTTCAAACTCCTGTCGAGGATGCCAGTAAAGACATGGTCGTAGAAAACATTATTGATGAAGTAAATAACAGCTCTCAACTTGCAAATTTAGCTCATGAATTATTTGATGTTATTGGCCCAAGACTTGTTGGAACTCCCCAAATGAAAAACGCTCATGATTGGGCTGTAAATAAATATACAGACTGGGGAATGAGATCATACAATCATCAATGGGGTGTATGGAGAGGATGGGAGAGAGGAATTACTCATATCGATATGCTTGAGCCTAGGCTAAGGACACTGAACGGAAGACAATTAGCATGGAGTCCATCTACATCCAAAAAAGGGATAACAGCTGACGTTACGAAAGTACCAGAAATTAATAGCAAAGAAGACTTTGATCAATGGTTAAAAACAATAAAAGGCAAATTTGTTTTGGTTAGTCAAAACCAAATTACTGGAAGACCTGATTATCAGTGGGAAGAATACGCGACTCCTGAATCTTTTGAAAAATTAAAGAAAGATAGATCTGCTCTGAATGAAAAATGGTTTGCTAATTTTAGAAAAACTGGATATGGATATAGAGACATAAATAAAGCATTTGAGGAGGCAGGAGCTATTGGTTTGATATCAAGTTATTGGTCTCAAGCCTTTGGAGCAAACAAAGTTTTTAGTGCAAGAACAGAAAAAATTCCAAATGTTGATGTAAACCTTGAGGATTATACCATGCTATATAGAATGGTTGAAAACGGTATCACTCCTAAGGTGAAAATTGTTGCAACTTCAAAAGAACATGGTGAGGTCCCTACTTGGAATACAATTGCAGAAATAAAAGGTGTTGAAAAGCCTGATGAGTATGTTATTTTATCTGCTCATTTTGATTCTTGGGATGGAGGTCAGGGGACAACTGATAATGGAACCGGGACAATAGTTATGATGGAAGCAATGAGAGTTTTAAAGAAGTTTTATCCTAATCCAAAAAGGACAATAATGGTTGGACATTGGGGTAGTGAGGAGCAGGGATTAAATGGTTCTAGAGCT
This sequence comes from uncultured Bacteroidota bacterium, assembly GCA_902511755.1. GTDB lineage: Bacteria > Bacteroidota > Bacteroidia > Flavobacteriales > Flavobacteriaceae > MAG-121220-bin8. The sequence goes on from CABXGL010000004.1 coordinate 26,669, forward strand.
TTTGTGGAGGATTATCCAACAATCGTTGAAAATGCTCAAGCTGTTTTTAATCAAGATAATGGTACAGGTAGGGTAGTTAACATTAGTGGTCAAGGATTCCTTCATTCTTACGAATATGTTTCTGATTGGCTTTCTGCAGTTCCGCGAAATGTTACAAAGCACATCAAAACAGATTTTCCAGGAACACCTGGTGGAGGAGGGTCAGATTATGCTTCTTTTGTTGCAGCCGGTGTACCAGCATTTAGTTTAAGCTCACTTGACTGGTCATATTTTAATTACACTTGGCATACGAACCTTGATACATATGATAAGATTATTTTTGATGACTTAAAAAACAATGTTATTTTGACAGCAATACTTGCATATAAGGCTAGTGAAGATGAAGAAAAAGCTTCAAGAGAAAGACGTGTTATGCCTAAAAGTGTTCTAAATCCAAGATCTGGTAGAATGATGAGGGCAAGAGGTTGGCCAGCAATAAGAAAACCAAATAGAGACGGGACTACTGCGAAATAATAGGGCTGTCTTTTTTATTTAAGTAAAAAGTGTAGTAGAGTAAAAAAATAAATGTTTTCCTAAATAGGTCAAGAAGTTTTTTCATTTCAAAAGTTTATTTATGTTATCTATTGTGGTTTGCAAAACTATTTTATGTACTGAATCTTTAGGATTTTGAATCTCAGTATTTAACCTTTCTAATAACTCTGCAATAGTGTTTTCTTTTTTCATTACCTAAATATAAGAATTATTGATTTTCAAGTATCTACTTGCCAATACAGAAGTTTGCGAAAATATTTCCTAATACATCATCATTTGTTATTTCTCCAGTTATTTCACCTAGATGTTCAATAGATCTTCTAATATCAACTGAAAGAAGATCTCCAGATATATTTTTCTTTAGACCATTATTAACCTCTTCAATTGCTTTTAAGGCTTCTTTTAAGGCTTCGTAGTGCCTTGAATTACTAATTATAACATCAGTGTAAGGATTTAGTATATCTACCTCATTAACTAGTCTTTTCTTTAGTATAGAAACAGATTTGGGATCAGTAGCAGATATTTCAATTAATTCTTTATTGTTTAGTTCTTTTAACAGAGTTTGGTTATTATTTTGTAAATCAATTTTGTTTCTAATTAATATTATTGATAAATCATCCCTTTCAAAAGTTTTTATACTAGATTTTATCTCATTAATATTTATGTCATTAACATCAAATAGATAGAGTAATATTTTAGCACTACCAATTTTTTCTTTTGTTTTTTCAATTCCCTTTGATTCAATTATATCTTTTGTTTCTCTTAACCCAGCAGTATCAGTAAATCTAAACTTAATTCCATCTATTATAATAGAATCTTCAATACTATCTCTTGTTGTACCAGGAATATCAGAAACTATAGCTTTATCTTCATTTAATAGTGTATTTAAAAGTGAAGATTTTCCAGCATTTGGTTTTCCAGCAATTGCAACTGAAATGCCATTTTTTAAAACATTTCCAGATTGAAAAGAATCAATAAGTTTTTTCAACTCAGATTGAATTTTTATTACAAGTTTTTTAAATTCTCCTCTTTCAGCAAATTCTACATCTTCTTCAGAGAAGTCTAGCTCTAATTCAATCATTGATGTAAAGTGTAATAATTCAGATCTTAATTTTTTTAAATCATTGCTGAATCCACTTTTCATTTGTTGCATAGCTAATTTATGTGAGCCTTCATTTTCAGAAGCAATTAAATCTGCGACAGCTTCTGCTTGATTAAGATCCATTTTGCCATTTATAAATGCTCTTAAAGTGAATTCACCAGGATTAGCAACCCTAACGCCATGATCTATAAATAGATCTATTATTTCTTGTTGAATATATGTAGAACCATGACAAGATATTTCAATTGTATCTTCACCAGTGTAGGAGTTAGGACCTTTAAATAAAGTGATTAATACTTCATCTAATTCATGTCCATTTTTTAAAATATGACCAAGATGAACCGTATGGGTTTTTTGTTTAGATAAAAGTTTTTTGTTTTTAGATTTGAACAATTTATCTGTAGTAATTATGGAATCTTTGCCCGAAATTCTAATTACAGAAATTGCACTAAGTCCATTAGGGGTGGCTAATGCTATTATTGTTTCTTTACTTATCATTAAATTTCTTTAGTAAAAGTGCACCTTTTTTTATGAAGAACACTTTCATAATTTTTCCAAAAAGCTTGGATAGATTTGTTTTCAATAAGCTCTGGATTAGTTTCCACTTCTTTTATTCCTCTTTTATTAAACATTGTTTGAAGATCATTAAACAAAATAGCTGTTACTCCTTTGTTTTGATAGTCAGGATGAACCCCAATTAGATATAGTGAAGCTTTACTATTAAATATTTGTGCTTTTAAAATTCTTAAAAACCCAAATGGAAATAGTTTTCCGTTAATTTTCTTAAGAGCTCTTGAAAAAGATGGCATAGTTATAGCAAAAGCAACGAGTTTTCCTTCTTGGTCAACAACACTTTTTATAAAATCAGGATGTATATATCTTAAATATTTATCCATATAGTGATCAATTTGATATTGCTGAATTGGAACAAATGTTTGTAGGGTATTATATGTTTTGTTTAATAAATCAAATATTTGATCAATATAGGGTATAATATCATTAGTTTTTTTAAACTTTAATGGTTTTAGTTTATATCTTTTCATTATTAAATCTGAGAACTTTTTAACCTTTTCTGGCGCATCTTTTTTAGAATAAATTTGAATCTTATATTCAACCCATTCTGCAAGTTTTTCCATTTTTAGTTTTTCTAAATGATCTTTTTGATAAGAATTGTGATACCAAGTGATCATTGTATTAAGTTCATCAAAACCATGAGTAAGTAATCCTGCCTTATCCATATTTGAAAAACCAACAGGTCCTTCAATAAATGATAGATTTCTTTCTTTGCCAAATTCTATTACAGCATTTAATAGTTTTTTTGATACGTCTAAATCATCAATAACATCATACCATCCAAAACGAACTTTATTTTTTTTCTGTTCTCTTACTTCTATCCAATTGACAATTGCAGCAATTCTTCCAACTATTTCATTGTTTTTTATAGCAATAAAATATTCTGCTTCGGCATTTTTAAAAACAGGATTATTTTCCTTATCCATCATCTCAAGCTCTTCATTGATAATAGGAGGAACCCAGTACTTAGAGTTTTTATATAGTTTAAAAGGAAAGTTTACAAAATCCTTATAGTCATCTATCGTAATGGCCTTCTTAATTAAAATCATTTCCTTTTTCTTTTACTTTTTCTTAATGATTTTTTTTCCTTTTTATTAGATTTCTTTTGATTTTTGGTTGATTGTTTTTGTGATTTTTTTTCATTTTTACGATTCTTTTTTAGAAGTTTTTTATCTTCTTTTTGATTCTTTTTTAATTCTTTATCAACCGGAGGAACGTCTCTATGCCAATCTAGTCTAGTTGAAAAACCAACATTTAAATATAATTTATTTGGAGTGTCTTTAAAGTTTGAGCCTATGCTAAAATCAAATTGATAATTTCTGTTATAAAGATAAGCTAGCCCGGCTTTAATAAAATTATCAGAATAGATGTCATTCTTTATAAATTCATTCTCTAACATACTAGACCATATAGGATTTGTGAAATTATGAGTTAGTGTAGTAATATTATTAATTGTAGTATTTTCATTTCCAATTCTATCATATATAAAGTTGTTCACCAAAACCCATTTTCCTACAAAATGGTGTTGAGTAATAATATTACCTTTTAAACTAACTATTTCTTCAGTCGTTTCATAACTAGTTCCTTTTTTTAAATGAGTGAAAGGATCATTGTAGAAATATCCTTCTTCTGGGACATAATTAGCACCAACATAAACGGATACAGCTGGGATTAAATCAATCCATCTTATTTTATTGTTCTTTTTCCAACTAAACAAATTTGTCCCATGCCACTTTTGATTTTTATATGGGTCAAAAACTAAATATTTGAAACCAATACTTTGTTTATTTAAAAATTCAGTTTTGATTTCTTTTGAATTAGAATTAATCATATTATTAACGCTTCTATTCTGATTATAAGAACCATTAATAATTAACTCTAATTTTTCCATTAATAAACCATATCTAATAGTATATATTAGTTCTAATTCTTTTATATAGGAAAAATTTAAATTTTTATGACTTAAATCTGAAAAACTTCCTCCTAATTCAAATTGTAGAACATTTTTTCCTACGGAAAATGCTCCATAAGAGGAACCAGGTCTATTAGAATTAATTACTTCAGTATATTGAGAATAAATAGAGGATATTGTAAAAATTGTTAAAAATAAACTTAGAGTAAATTTCATATTCTGAAAAGATATAAAATTAAAAATTATTGAATTAGTGTTTTATCAATAAATTTTAAAATCAATAATTGTATTTTTACCTAGTCAAACAATTGGAAATGATTACAATTTTAAAAATAATTCTTTTTTTTATTTTACTCTCCTATACATTGAGACTCCTATCCCCATTTATTTTAAAGTTTTTTTTAAAAAGATTTCAAAATAAAATGAAAAAGGATTTTGAAAAGATGAATGATGCTAATTATAGTAACCAATCAAAGAAACCCAAATCTAATTCAAAAGATAAAGTAGGGGAGTATGTAGATTTTGAAGAAATAGATTAACATGATAAGTCATTTAAAAAATATCCTTCCTCACATTGTTTGTGTTTTTATATTGGCAATTTTATCTATATCATACTTTTATCCTGTTCTATTAAATAAGGGAATTGAACAATCTGATATATCACAGTTTATGGGTATGTCAAAACAAATAGTTGATCATAGAGAAAATTTTGATGAAGAGCCTTATTGGTTGGACAATGCATTTTTAGGGATGCCTTCTTATCAAGTTAGTGCAAAATATCCATATGATTTATTGAGAATTATTGATCAATCTATTCGTTTTCTTCCAAGACCTGCAGATTACTTGTTTCTGTATTTATTTTCTTTTTATTTATTAGTTATTTCATTAAAAATCAATTATAGATATGCTTTGTTTGGCTCTATTGCATTTGGTTTTTCAACATATTTGATAATTATATTAGGTGTTGGTCACAATACCAAGGCTTTAGCATTAGGATATTTACCACTAGTTATAATGGGTGTGTTGATGATTTTAAGAAAAGATTATTTAAAAGGGTTTTTTATTACATCTTTAGCTCTAGGCCTTCAAATACATTCTAATCATTATCAAATGACCTATTATACTTTATTTGTTATAATGATAATGTTTATAATATTTTTTATTGATTATTATAAAAAGAATGATTTAAAAACTTTCTTTTATTGTTTTTCCACATTTGCTTTAAGTTCATTTATCGCTCTTATGATGAATGCATCTGCATTACTTGCTACAAAAGAATATTCTGAATTTAGTACTCGAAGTAAAAGTGAGATAACTATAAATCCTGATGGCACTCAAAAAGAATCTCAATCAGGTTTGTCAAAAGATTATATTACAGAATATAGTTATGGGATTTTAGAAAGTATTAATCTATTTATTCCAAAATTTATGGGTGGAGCGAGTTCTGATAGAATTAACAATGATTCTAAACTAATGGATTTCATCAAAACTCTAGATCCAGAACAAGGACAACAGGTATATCAATATTCTAGACTTTATTGGGGCAATCAACCTATTGTTGCAGCACCAGCATATATTGGAGCTTCAATATTATTTATTTTCTTTCTTGGACTTTTCTTAGTTAAAAATGTAAATATGAGATGGCTATTACCATCAGTATTAATATCCCTGTTATTGTCTTGGGGCAAAAACTTTGATTTTTTAACCAATTTAATGATCGATTACTTTCCTTTTTATGATAAATTTAGAGTAGTTTCTTCAATTCAAGTAATCCTCGAATTTTGTATACCGTTTGTTGCTGTTTTTGGAATTCATAATTTTTTATCTGATAAAATAGAAACAAAAAAGAAATTAAAAGCTTTATTTAAATCTGCATTAATTTTTATTCCTTTTTCTCTATTAATTTACCTTTTTGGAATCAAATTATTTGATTTCAAATCAAATTTTGAAATATTTTCTAATTATCCCGATATATTAAACTTATTGATTGAAGACAGAAAGTCAATATTAAAGGCTGATAGTTTAAGGACTTTACTTTTAGTGATTTCCCTAGTTATTATACTTTTTGCTTATTTAAAAAATGTTTTAAATAAAAACTTAACCATATGTGGAATTATTGTTCTTGTTGTTTTTGATCTATGGACTATTAATAAACAATATGTTAATGCAGATCAATTTGTAAATAAATCAAACATTGAAGTTCCATTTAAAATGACAAGTGCTGACAAAGCAATTTTACAAGATAAATCAGATTATAGGGTTTTTGAACCTGATAGAGGATTTTCTAATGCTAGAACTTCTTTTTATCATAAATCTATTGCAGGATATCATGCAGCAAAACCTAAGCGTATACAAGATCTATATGACTACTATATTCTAAAGAATAATTATGATGTTTTAAGTATGCTTAATGTGAAATATATAATAAAAGATGATCCCGATAATGCTATAGGTGTTACAAGAAATGCTAATAATTTTGGAAATGTATGGTTTGTTGATGATATAATTCATGTTAATAGTTCTGAAAAGGAATTACTTTCCCTTGGTGAAATTGATTTAAAAACTAAAGCTGTTACTCAAAATAATATTTTGAAAGAAAAATCATTTAAAAGAGATAGTTTAAACAAAATTTCTCTTATTTCAAGAAATGCAAATAAATTAATATATAAATCAAATTCTGTTACTAATCAATTTGCCGTTTTTTCTGAAGCTTTTTATTATAAAGGATGGCAAGCCTACCTTGATGGTATTCCTGTTGAACATTATAAAGTAAATTACTTATTACGTGGAATTGAGATACCTAATGGAAAACATGAAATTAAATTTGAATTTAAACCAATAGTTATACAAAGAGGTTCTATAATTTCTGTTTTTGCTTATTTAATTCTTATTCTTGTCTTAATAAAATTTATTAAAGAAAAGTATTATGTATAAAGTTTTTCCAAAAAAGAGATATGAAAACACTTTAAAAATGCTTAAAAGTGTATGCCCAGCTCCTTCTGTTGTTTTTGACTTAGGAGTTGTAAATCCTTTTTCTGAAATAATGAAAGAAAACAATTATAAAGTATATAATACTAAAGGAGAAGATTTAGATGAGAATCCAAATATTTTAATTCCTAATGATGTAGATCTAGTTACTGGTTTTGAAATTCTTGAACATTTAGTTTCTCCTTACCCTTTATTAAAAAACATTAAGACTAAAAGAATATTATTAACTGTTCCGATAAAAATGTGGTTTGCAAAAGCTTACAGAAGTAAAACAGATTCCTTTGATCGTCATTATCATGAGTTTGAACCATGGCAATTTGATTGGTTATTAGAAAAATCTGGATGGAAAATAATTAGAAAGGAGTTTTGGAAAAATCCATCAAATAAAATTGGGATAAGACCTTTATTAAGAAACTTCACAAATAGATATTATGCAGTTTATGCAGAAAGATCAAAAACTGAATACACTAATTATTATAAAGGAGTCTTGAACCTTTAATGAAATTGCTATGAAAATAGGGATGATTATTGACGCCAAATATCCTACAGATCCACGCGTGACTAATGAAGCAAATGCATTAATCAAATCTGGAAATGAAATTTTTTTATTTTGTTTATCATATAACAAAAAATTTAAGAAAAGAGAGGTTATTAATGGAATAAATGTCTTTAGATTTTATTGTTCTTGGTTAACATATAAATTATCTGCTCTTGCCTATACATTTCCCTTTTATAAATGGATTATTTCCAATAAAATAAAAAGATTTATAAAAGAATCTAATATAGAAGTTTTGCATATTCATGATTTACAAATTGCTAGCTCTGTTTTTAATGCAAACAGATCCTTTAATTTAAATATCACTTTAGATTTACATGAGAATAGACCAGAAATAATGAAATCCTATAAACACGTAAATAGCTTTTTAGGAAAGATGTTAATTTATCCATCAAAATGGAAAAAAGCAGAGGAGAGGTACTGTAAAAGGTCTAATTTAGTAGTTGTAGTTACTGATTTAGCTAAAAAAGAATTAGTTGACAGAATCAAAATAGATGAAAGTAAAGTATTGGTCTTTTCAAATTCTGTATCTAAAAGTTTTTATTCTGATTTTAAATTAAATAATCAAATCATTGAAAAATATTCTGATTCATTTGTTTTACTTTATTTAGGAAACACATCAAAAAGAAGAGGTTTGGAAACTGTTTTAAAATCTATTCCAAAAATAATTAAATCTATTTCAAATTTTAAATTAGTAATTGTTGGTTCAAGTTCTTTTGATAAAGAACTTATTAAAATAGTAGAAGAGTATAATATTTCCAAATTTGTTGATTTTGAAGGCTGGAAATCAGAAGATTTGTTTCCTTCATATATTAAGGTAGCTGACCTAGGAATTTCTCCATTACATTCTAACTTACATCACGATACTACTTATGCAAATAAACTTTTTCAATATATGTCTCTAGGATGTCCAATTTTGTGTAGTGATGTAAAAGCCCAGAAAGCACTTTTAGATGCTTATAATGTTGGTTTGTTATTTAGAGCAGAAGATTCATCAGATTTAACAGAAAAGCTTCTTAAATTATATTTAAATTTAAGTTTAAGAAATCAGATGAGTGAAAATTGTATTAACGCTATTCAAAATCATTTAAATAATGATATTATTTCTAAAGATTTAGTTAAGTATTATGAGTAAAACTAAATTGCTTATAATTTCATATTATTGGCCGCCATCTGGTGGGTCAGGTGTTCAACGCTGGTTAAATTTTTCCAACAACCTTGTTAAAAAAGGTTGGGAGATTACAATTTTTACTGCTAAAAATGCAAATTATCCAATTATTGATAATGGACTTAACAGTATTGTAGATAAATCTATAAAGGTTTTTAGAATACCTATTTTTGAACCAACTCATTTTTTTAAAAAAAATAATTCAGATCATATTAATTCATCTAGTTCTATTAAGAAATTTATTTTATGGATTAGAGCAAACATTTTTTTTCCTGATTCAAGAATGTTTTGGATTAAAAAGGTTACAAAAAAGGCATCTAATTACATAAAACAAAATGATATCAATTGTTTAATAACTACTGCACCTCCTTTTAGCACCCATATTATAGGGTTAAAAATTAAAAGAAATACTAACATAAAATGGATTTCTGACTTTAGAGATCCATGGTCAGATTTTTTTCAGTTTAAACTTCTTCCTATGACATCAAATCAAAGAATTAAACATTCCAGTTTTGAAAATAAATGTTTAAGTTTTTCAGATGCAGTAATTACAACTTCCCCTTCTTTAACCAAAAGATATTTAGTAATTAATTCTAACTCACATACTATAACTAATGGTTTTAATTCGTTTAAAAAAAATATAGAAACAGAAAAGTTTTTAATAATGTATTCTGGGGTGATGAAATCAATTCAAAATCCAAAAAATCTCTGGAAAGTATTAAAAGAAATATGCATTGAAGATCAAGATTTTTCTAATGACTTAATGGTTAGATTTATAGGAGATTTTCATAATGAAATATCTGAAAATGATGATATAAAGCTAATTGAATCAAAAGTTAAATTTGAAAGGTATATAGAAAAATCAAAACTTGATATTGAAATGTCTAAGGCAAATGTTTTGGTTTTAGCTAGTGTTAATTTGAATGATGTAAATAATATTATTCCTGGGAAGTTGTTTTATTACTTTTCTTTTAAACGTCCAATTATTGCATTTTCTAATTTAAATAGTGATGTTTCTTATATTATAAGTAAATCTAAAACTGGTAAAGTATTTGATTTTATGAATCATGTTGATTTAAAAAATCATATTTTAGAACTTTATTCAGACTATAGGTCAAAAACAAATAATTTTATTCCTTCGGGATTAGCATCTTATTCATATAAAAATTTATCTGAAAATATAGATGCATTACTAAAAAAAACAATTAATTAATGGGGATAGTAATTAAGCAAACTTCTAGAAATATATTTACAATTTCTATTGCTTTGTTAATAGGAGCAGTCAATACCCTTTATTTCTATCCAGAATTTTTAAAAGACAAGTATTATGGTCTTGTTGTATTCTTATTAGCTACATCAAATCTATTACAACCATTAATGTCACTTGGTGCACAGCATACAATAATCAAATTTTATAGTTCATTTAAAGATAAAAAATCAAAAGATAGCTTTCTTTCAAGTATTATTTTTATTCCTTTAATTGTTATTATTCCAGTTACATTTTTAGTAATTCAGGTACATGATATTATAGGCAATTTTTTATCCATGCAAAACCCAATTATTGAATCTTATGTTTGGGTAATTTTTTTAGTTGCATTTGCAACTTCATATTTTGAAGTTTTTTATGCATGGTCAAGAGTTCAGTTGAAATCTGTATTTGGAAATGCTTTAAAAGAAATTTATCCAAGAGTTTCTGTTTTAATTCTACTCATTTTAGTTTCAATAAACCTAATAAATAAAGAAGATTTTGTATGGTGGCTGACTGGTTTGTATTATTTGAGACTCTTAATAATGATTGTTTATTCATTTTCATTATATATTCCAAAATTTTCATTAACAATACCCGAAAATTTTAAAGAAATTATATCATATTCGATTTACATCCTATTAGCGGGTTCAGCTGCAAGTTTATTAATAGATATTGATAAATATATGATTCCACAAAAAGAAGCTATATCTCAAACTGCTTATTATGCTGTTGCTGTTTTTATAGCAACAGTTGTTGAAATTCCTGGTAGAGCAATGTTTCAAATATTAAATCCAATGGTTGCAAAAGCAATTAATAATAATGATTTTAAAGATCTTGATAGTTTATATAAAAAGAGTTCTACAAATCTTTTAATTATTTGTGGCTTTTTCTTTCTTCTAATAAACCTAAACATTGTTTCTTTTTATGATTTAATGAATAATCAATATTACTCTGATGCTATTTGGGTCGTTTTAATTATTTCTTGTGCTAAATTAGTTCAGATGAGCTTTGGATGTGGTCCAGCTATTTTAGCAACCTCAAGCTTCTACAAGATTACATTGCCATTTTCAATATTTATGGCTGTTTCCGTATATCTTTTAAATGATTATTTAATTGATATTTATGGGATAAATGGCGCTGCTATTTCAACACTTATTGTTTTATTTGTTTTTACAATATTAAAAGTTATCTATATAAATCATAAATTAAAAATTCATCCTTATAATTATAATACAATTAAAATTATTGCACTTATATTATTAATTTATTTAATATTTAATTATATAACTTTTAAATTTTCTCCAATACTGGATATTGCTTTAAAAAGTGTTATAATTTCAATTTCATATATAGGTTTAGTATATTTTTTACGCCTTTCTGAAACAATAAATAGAACGATTAATAGTATAATTAAATAAACATTTTTTCCTTAAGAAAAGGAGAGATCTTTGATTTATTTTCTTTTATTAGTTGTTCAGGGGATCCTTCAAAAATTACTTGTCCTCCTTTATTTCCGCCACCTAATCCTAGATCGATTATGTGATCTGCATTCTTTATTAGATCCACGTTGTGTTCAACAACTATAATTGAATGTCCATTATCTAATAGTGAATTAAAAGATTTTAAAAGTTTTTTAATATCATGAAAGTGTAAACCTGTTGTAGGTTCATCAAAAATGAATAGGGTCTTATTTTTATTTTCACCTTTTAATAAAAATGTTGCTAATTTTATTCTTTGTGCCTCTCCGCCTGAAAGAGTAGAGGAGGCTTGACCAAGCTGAACATATCCCATTCCTACATCCTTTAAAGGTTTAATTTTTTTTACTATTCTACTTTGATTATATTTTGAAAAAAAATCAATACTTTGATCAACAGTCATTTTTAAAACATCATCAATGTTTTTTTCTTCAAATTTTACTCTTAATACCTCACTTTTAAATCTTTTACCTTTACATATTTCACATGTAAGGTTTACATCAGCCATAAATTGCATTTCAATTTTAACTGTACCCTCGCCTTTACATGTTTCACATCTTCCTCCGTCAACATTAAAAGAGAAATGTTTAGCTTTATAATAATTAGCTTTTGAAAGTTTTTGAGATGCAAATAAATTTCTTATATCATCATATGCCTTTAAATATGTAACTGGATTAGATCTTGAAGAAAGTCCAATGGGATTTTGATCAACATATTCTACTTCTTCAATTTTATTTAAATCACCATTTAATTCATCAAACTGACCAGGTTTTTCTTTAAATATTCCTTTGTCTTTTAATATAGCAGGGTACAATATTTTTTTTACTAGAGTTGTTTTTCCACTTCCTGATACACCTGTTACAGCTGTAAGATTGTTTAATGGAAAACCAACAGAAATATTTTTAAGATTATTTTCTCTAGCACCTTTTATATAGATTTTTCCAGATGAATATCTTCTTTTTATTGGAACCTTTATTCTTTCAATATTGTTTAAATATTTTGATGTTAGACTTTTAGATTTTAAAATTTCCTTTATTGTTCCTTGGGCAACAATCTTTCCTCCATTTGATCCTGCTTCAGGACCAATATCAATAATTTGATCGGCAGATTTCATTATATCTTCATCATGTTCTACAACTAAAACTGTATTTCCAATATCTTTTAATTTAATTAATATTTGAATAAGCTTTTTAGTGTCTTTTGGATGAAGCCCAATACTTGGTTCATCTAGCACATATAATGAACTTACCAACGAGCTGCCTAATGAATTTGCTAGATTAATTCTTTGAGATTCTCCACCTGATAAAGTATTAGATCTCCTATTTAATGTTAGATAACTTAGCCCTACGTTACATATAAAATTTAATCTATTATTGATTTCTTTTCTTATTCTTTTTGAAAGTTTTTTTTGATATTCAGAAAGTTTCAATTCATTCATAAAATCTAATAACTTATCAATTGGTAATTCTACTAGATCAATTATTGATTTATTATTAATTTTTACAAACGAGGCCTCTTTTTTTAATCTTTTTCCATTACAAAGATTACACTTTGTTTTTCCTCTATATCTTGACAACATCACCCTGTTTTGAATTTTATAACTTTTAGATTCTAATTTTTTGAAAAAAGAGTTTATACCTTTAAAATAACTGTTTCCGTTCCATAATGTATTTTTTTGATTTTCAGTTAATTTAAAGTATGGTTTATGAATAGGAAAGTTAAAATATTGAGAATTTTTAATTAATTCATTTTTATATCTCCTCAATTTTTTACCTCTCCAAGGAGCTATAGCATCTTCATAAATAGATAGTCCATTATTAGGAATTACAAGTTCTTCATCAATACCTATAACATCTCCATAGCCTCCACATTGTGAACATGCACCAACTGGATTGTTGAAACTAAATAGATATTCATTTGGCTCTAAAAATTTAATACCATCTAACTCATACTTATTATTGAAAAAATATTTTTTATTAGTCGTTATGTTTTTAATGTATATTTCACCATTTCCTTCAAAAAACCCTAATTCAATAGAGTCAGACAATCTATTGATATAGTCTTTATCATCTTTATAAATAGATCTATCGATTATTAAATGAAATTTTTTTGAAGTAATTCTTTTTATATCCTCAATTTTTTTAATATCTCCGTTTATTAAGATTCTTGCAAAACCTTGTTTTTTTAACATTTCAAGAATATTATTGCTATTCTCTTTTAAAGAAAGAATTAAAAATTTATCCTTTTCATTAAAATTTTTAATAGTTTTTAAAACAGTTTCAATATTATCCTTTTTAACTTCATTATTTGAAATAGGTGAATAGGTCATTCCAATTCTTGCAAATAATAATTTTAAATAATCATAAACTTCAGAACTTGTTCCAACAGTTGATCTAGGGTTTGAGTTGTTTACTTTTTGCTCAATTGCAATTGCAGGAGAAATTCCTATAATCTTATCTACTTTTGGTTTGTTAAGTTTCCCTAAAAATTGTCGTGCATAAGAAGATAAACTTTCGATGTACCTTCTTTGTCCTTCAGCATAAAGGGTGTCAAAAGCTAAACTAGACTTACCAGATCCAGAGAGACCAGTTAAAACAATTAACTTGTTTTTAGGTATATCTAAGTCTATGTTTTTAAGATTGTGCATTCTTGCACCTCTAATTTTAATAAAATCTTGATCTAAATGGATGTTTTTCAAAATGACAAAAAATCAATCTATAAATATAGGTTTTAAATGATTTTTTTAACTACTAAACATTAAACAATTTAATATTTAAAATGATTTTACTAAATTTGAGTATAACATAAATAATCAGCCTATACCTGAAACCTACTTTTTTATATTGAAATAATAGAAATTAAATTTAATTTAAAATTTAGGTTATGGTTAATTATGTAGATGATTCTGTCCTTCTTGACAGATTTAAATCCGGAAACAATAATTCTTTTCATTCACTTTTTTTAAGACATAAAAAAAGAATTTTTAATTATATAAACTCAAAAGTATTAGATGTGGATATCTCTAATGATATTTTACAAGAAACTTTTATTAAGGTCTTTAAAATTATAAGAAAAGGATCTTACAATGAACAGGGTAAGTTTTTACCATGGATATTAAGAATTTCACATAATCTAGTAATGGATCATTTTAGATACAAGAAACGTTCTAAAATGATTTATGAGAAAGACTTATACTATACTTTTTCAAATATTAAGTCATCAGATGATTCATTTAAAGAAAAAATAATTTCAGATAAAACATTATCTAAGACACTATCTAAAATGATAGATCAACTACCTGAAACACAAAAAGAAATTGTCAAATTAAGATTTTTTGAAAATTTGAGTTTTAAAGAAATAGCTGAGATGAATAATATATCTATTAATACAGCTTTAGGAAGAGTTAGATATTCTCTTAATAATCTTAGAAAAACAATGGATAAGTCCTCTTTAAAAACTGAATTAATGGAATTAGTTTAGAATTATATAGAGTTTTTTTTAATAAAAGATTTTCTTCCAATTTTTTGAGTAATTATATCAGTTTTAATATTCCATCCTCTAGCAGGAGAAAAATTTCTTCCATACCATATAATTTGTAAATGAAGTTTATTCCATAAATTTTTAGGAAAAATTCTTTTAGCATCCTTTTCAGTAGTTTTTACATTTTTCCCACTAGACATTCCCCATCGATACATCAATCTATGGATATGAGTATCTACTGGAAATGTAGGAATACCAAATGCCTGTGCCATAACAACACTTGCTGTTTTATGTCCAACTGAAGGTAAGGCTTCAAGATCTTCAAAATTCTTAGGAACTTTTCCGTCATGTTTATCAATCAATATTTTAGATAATCCATAAATCCCCTTTGATTTCATTGGAGATAAACCAACGGGTTTAATTATTTGTCTTATTTCATCAATAGATAATTTAATCATATCAAATGGATTATCAGCTTTTGAAAAAAGTAAGGGTGTTATTTTGTTGACTCCAACATCAGTACTTTGTGCAGATAATAAGACAGCAATTAGAAGAGTATAAGGGTCTTTATGATCTAAAGGAATAGGAACCTCTGGAAATAGAAGTTCTAGTGTTTCAATTATATAATTTACTCTATCTTTTTTATTCATTTTAATTATTTAAATTTACTACAAAAATATATCATATGGCTTTATTAAAAGTGGGAGATAAAATTCCAAATTTTTCATGTTTTGATGACAAAGAAAATTTAATTACAAATAAAGATTTAATTGGTAAGAAAACAATAATTTTTTTCTATCCAAGAGCTAACACACCTGGTTGTACTGCTCAGGCTTGTAACTTGTCAGAAAATTATTCTGAATTATCTAAAGTGGGTTTCACTATAATTGGAGTTAGTGCAGATAAAGTCAAATCTCAATCTTCTTTTTCAAGTAAGTTTGGAGGTTTCCCTTATCCATTGTTAGCAGATACTGAAAAAAAATTAATTAATGCTTTTGGGGTTTGGGGAATGAAAAAATTTATGGGAAAAGATTATGAAGGTATATTGAGAACTACATTTATAGTAGATGAAAATTTAATAATTACTAGAGTTATTGAAAAAGTAAAAACTAAAGACCATACAAAACAAATATTGGAGGAATAATTTTTACTTATATCCGAAAAGTTTTTTAGCTTTTATCTGATTAGTTACTTCTTTTGGTAACATTTTCTCCCATCCAGATTTCCCGTTTTTTATCTTTTTGAGAACTTTAAAAGAATAGATTTTAAGAAGATTTTCATCATATTTTTTAATGTCCATTAAAATTTTATTGCTTTTAAAATATTTATATAGATTTTTCATTTTATTTGCTACCTGGATATTATTACTATTAATAATTATCTCATCCTTTGTTTTTATTGGATATAAGAAAACTCTTAAGTTTTTGACAAATAATTTTCCAAATGCTTCTAATATGCCACCTCTAAGATTATCATAGTATTTTTCGTCAAATATTTCAATTAGATTATTAACACCCATAGTTAAAAAAACTTTATTTTGGGTATAATTAGAGAAATATTCAGCAAGTTTATAATATTCTTTGAAATTTGTTATCATAACAGTATGTCCTAAGGCACATAATAATTTTGCTCTATCCATAAAATCTTCTTCATTTACATCACCATCTCCATTTGTAGATCTTAAATTAGACAAGGTGATTTCAAATATATTTATTAGACTTTCTTCCTTAATATCTTTTTCTTTTGAAATTAGTTCTTTAGATTTTAAGTACATGTCTTCATTAACTAAAGTAACAGGCCTGAAACTTCCTCTAATTGCTAGAATATTTTTTTTCCATAAAACCCTAGCTGGTAAAATATTATTTCCATCAGGTCCAAACATGACTGCTTTTGTCATCCCATTTTTAACAAGTTCAAGACTCATTAACCTATTATCTACTTGATTAAACAGAGGGCCAGAAAAATTTATTGTATCAATTTCTATTGCAGAAGGATCAATATGATCATATAAATATCTTAAAAGTTTTCTTGGTTCATTATGTTTGTAATAAGCTCCATAAATTAAATTAAGCCCCATAAGTCCTAATGCTTCTTGTTGAGCTTTAGCGTCAAAAGAATGAAATCTAACATGTATATGAACTTCACTATAAGGTTCTTTAGAATTGGTTTGAAATTTTATACCCATCCATCCATGACCTTTGTATTTTTTTGCAAAATCAATTGTAGCAACTGTATTTGCATAGGTGAAAAACATCTTATTTGGATGTTCTTTCCTGTTCATTCTATCTTCTAAAAGCTTTGTTTCATAGTCTAGCATTTTTTTAAGCCTAGATTCTGAAACATATCCATTATCTGTCTCATGACCATATATAGCATCACTAAATGCTTTATCATACGCACTCATAGTTTTTGCTATTGTTCCTGAAGCTCCACCAGAACGAAAAAAGTGTCTAGCTACCTCTTGACCTGCACCTATTTCTGCGAAAGTACCGTAAATATGTTCGTTGAGATTTATCCTTAAAGCTTTTGCTTTAACAGAAGGAACGTTTTCAAATGGTTGATCTCCTTTTAGGGAAACAGACATCAGTGATACTATTATGTAGCTAAGTTATAAGAATTTTGTCAAGTAAATGATATATTTATAATAAAAAGAATTAATTGAAGGTAACTTTTTTAGGCACGGGTACATCTACAGGTATTCCACTTATTGGGAGTAGTCACCCAGTATGTAAAAGCTCTAATAAGAAAGATAAAAGATTAAGATCTTCAATTTTAGTAGAATGGAATAAATCTTCATTTGTAATTGATACTGGACCAGATTTTAGACAACAAATGCTTAAATCAAATTGTCAACGAATTGATGGAGTGCTTTACACACATGAACATGCTGATCACACATCAGGAATAGATGATTTAAGAGCTTTTTGTTTTAAACAAGGTGAAATACCATTTTTTGCTCATAAAAGAGTTATAAGTAATTTAAAAAATAGATTCAGTTATATATTTGATAGAGAAAAAAAATATCCTAGTGCACCCTTATTAAAGCCTGTTGAAGTTATAGAAAATAAAAATTTTTTAATTTCTAATTTAAATATAACTCCAATTAGTTATTTACATGCAGACTTACAAGTATATGGTTACAGATTTAATAATTTTGCCTATTTAACAGATTTAAAGACTATTGATGATAAAGAAATTAATAAATTAAAAGATCTTGATATATTAGTTTTAAACTGCATTAGAATAGAACCACATTATTCACATCTTAATTTAAATGAAGCTCTTAACCTAATTAAGTTAATAAAGCCAAAAATAACTTATCTAACTCATATTAGTTACCTTTTAGGTTTTCACAATGATGTTCAAGAAAAATTACCTGATTCTGTTTTCTTGTCTTATGATGGACTAGAAATTAATTTATAGCATTTTTTTATTTAACCAGGATAACATTGATTTGAAATTTTCTGGACATACTCCATGACCAACAGGATATGTTTCAAAATCATAAATTATATTGTTTTGGTTTAAAAAATTAAGTGATTCTTTAGCCTGGTTAAAAGGAAGTACTTCATCTTCTGTTCCATGAGAAATATAAAAAGATAAATCATTTAAATTATCTTTTGATAAAGTAATTATGTTTGGATCTATTCCTCCACTCATTGAAATAACATTTTTAATATTTTTTGGATAGGTTAGAGCAACTGCATTAATTAGTATAGAACCCTGACTAAATCCCAGTAGAGTAGTATTGGTTATGTCAGTGTTATATTTTATTGAACAACCTTTAACACATTTAAGTATTAGGTCTCTAGATTTTATAGCCATTTCAATATCATATGTTTTATTTCCTTTATTATCAAAATAAATATCATACCAAGCATAACCCATACCAGGAGTATTTATTGGTCCTCTAATTGAAACAATAGTATATTCACTTGGAATTGCTCTTGAAAAGGAAAATAGGTCCTCTTCATTACTTCCAAATCCATGAACCATTAAAAGTAGGGGTGATCTCTTATCTTTAATGCTAGATTCTTTAATAATGTGTAAGAAAGGTAAATCAGTCATTAATTAGAAACTTTTCTTTTGCAATTATCCCAATTGGTCTTCCTTTCATTTTAGTTCCCAGAAAAGCACTGTTTTTAGATTTAGATAATATATCTGATTTTGAAAAAACATACTGTTTGTCTATGGTAAATAGAGACATATTTGAATTAGATCCTTCTTCAATCGTATAATCTTTAATTCCAAACCTAGACTTGCCAGATGTAAGAATTTTTATTGTTTTTTCTAAATTAAATATGTTTAATAGAGCTCCAAAAAATGATTCTAGACCAATAGTTCCATATTCAGCATTATCTATATCCATTTTTTTATTATCAATATCTATTGGCAAGTGATCGCTTGTTACCATATCGATAGTACCATCTTCTACACCTCTAATGAGAGCTTTTCTATCTAATTCAGTTCTTAAAGGTGGTAAAACTTTGTAACGTGTATCAAAATTTTTTAATTTTTCTTCATTAAATATTAAATTATGAATTGCTACACTACATGAAATATCCAAACCCTTGTTTTTTGCTTGTCTAATAAGATCAACAGAGCTTTTACATGATATAGTAGGAATATGAAGCTTTCCTCCAGTATATTCTAAAATTTTTATATCACGATTTAATTGGGTTTCTTCAGACAATGAGGGTATTCCTTTTATACCATATGAAGTACTAACTATTCCCTCATTAATTACTCCCCCCTTTGAGAGATATTTATCTTGTGCAAATGACATTAATAATCCATTAAAGGTTTGAGAGTATAAAAGTGCAGTTTTTAATAAGTTAGGATTTACAATTGACTTTTTAAAATCATAAAAACCAACTGCTCCACTTTCTTGCATATCTTTTAATTCAGCTAATTCTTGGGATTTACTTGATAAAGTAAAAGCTCCAATTGGGTGAATGTTTGTAATAAGTTGATTTGATTTTGATTTTATAAAAGATATATCTGCTTGAGTATCTATAACAGGTTTAGTGTTAGGGTTAAGAAGAATATCAGTAAATCCACTTTTTCCAGCAATTATTCCACCATTATTAATTGTCTCTCTCTCTTCGTAGCCAGGTTCACCAAAAGAAACACTACTGTCAAACCATCCTTTAGAGACGTGTAAACCTTCTATACTAATTTCTTTAGATCCCTTTGAAGAAATAGATTTGTCAATTTTAGAAATTTTTCCTTTAGTAATTAAAATATCTTGCTTTCTACCGTGGTATTTACTCTCGGTATTTATAACTTTTGCAGATTTAAGAATAATAGACATGCAATCAAGTTATCCGTAAGAACATTGCTAAATAATGTTGGGCAAATATAAGGATTGATTTTGGAATTTGATTAAAAAAAAAATTAAAAACCTTCAAAAATGCCTAATCCAAATAGTGCAAAATCATATTTTACTGGATCTTCAACATCTAGTTCTCTTAACTTGCTATCTAATTCTAAAACTGCTTTATGATCATTTTGTTTTCTTAATAGAAGACCTAACTTTCTAGCAACATTGCCGCTATGAATGTCTAATGGACAGGAAAGAATTGAAGGAGATATTTTTTTCCATATTCCAAAATCAACACCATTGTTATCTTTTCTAACCATCCATCTTAAAAACATATTCAATCTTTTACAAGCTGAACCTTTATATGGATCACTAATATGTTTTGTTGTTCTTTTAGGAAAATTATTATTAAAAAATATTTTTTTAAAATTATTAATACTAGAATGCATATTTAATTCATTTCTTTTGAGACAAAAAACAGTTTCTAAATCGTCATAATTAGAATAAATTCTTTTTAATGTTTTTATAAAGTATCTAAAATCAATAGAATTAAATGTTCTATGAATTATATTAGTTTTTTCAATTTCTTTTTCTGAAGCATTTAAAACAAAATCATATGGTGAATTATCTAATATTTCCATCATTTTAAATGAATTTTTAATTATTGTTTTTCTTTGACCCCATGCAATTGTTGATGTTAAAAATGAAGAAATTTCAATGTCTTGTTTTTTTTTGAATTTATGAGGAACTTGAATAGGGTCAGAATCTATAAAACTTTTTTGATTGTATTGAAAAGATTTTTCATCTAAAAAATCTTTTATTTCATAATTAGTTAACCCATTTACCATCTACAAGATTAAGTTTTCTATCGGCCATGTCAGCTAATTTTTTATTATGAGTAACAATTACAATTGTTAGATTTAATCTATCCCTAAGTTCAAAAAACAATTTGTGTAATTTGTTAGCAGAGATAGAATCAAGATTTCCGCTTGGTTCGTCTGCAAATAAAATAGAAGGTTCATTTATTAGTGCTCTTGCTACCGCAACCCTTTGTTGTTCACCACCAGAGAGTTCTGAAGGTTTTTGATCTTTAATCTGAAGAATATCAAGCGATTCAAATAGTTTCTCAGCTTTCTTGTTAATTAAATCTGTTTTGTCACCTTTTATCATTCCAGGAATGCAAACATTTTCTATTGCAGTAAATTCAGGCAATAGTTCATGAAATTGAAATACAAAACCTATTTGTTTATTTCTGAATTTAGAAATATCATTTTCATTGAGTTTTATGATTTCAGTTTCATTTAATAATAAATTATACTTGTCCAAATTATCAGCCTTATCTAAAGTGCTTAAAATGTAAAGTAAGGTGGTTTTGCCAGCTCCTGAGGGACCTACAATTGAAACTATTTCTCCTTTCTTAACATCAATACTTACATTGTCCAATACTTTTTTGTTATCAAATGTTTTAGTAATATTTACTGCTGAAATCATATTTTTAAAGAGTTTAGCTTTTTTTCTTTTTAATTAAATTGAAATCTATGAAATAATTTATTCTCAAAGAAAGTTGATGGTTAATAGGCTTATCAAATAAATCTTTAGTGCTTGTATAGTAAGAAACACCAGACATATTATCTTCATTAAATAGGTTGTTTCTATACAATAAAGTTGCTTTACTTCCAGGAGCAAATTCCCAATTGAAACCTAAATCAAAATTCCATAAGTTAAAATTAGTGTTTGGATCATAATCACTTATATTTTTATTGGAAAGTTCTCTTGTTCCATCTGATTTAAGTAAATAAAAGGAGTTAAGATAATCAGCAGTACTCCAAAATTGACGTAATTTTAAATTAATAGATTTGTAAGAGTCGAAGTTATAATTAAGTGAGAAATTATTTTCAATAGCTTTTACATCTCTATTTCCAAAAAAAACTTCTTCTTTATCCTTAAAAACATGTCCAATATCATCATAGTTTAAAGATTTTTTTACTTTATAATCAAAATTCAATTTATTATTAGCTCTAATTCCAATTCCAACACCAAAATCATAATCTTTTTTGTTCTCATTAAAATCTTCATTTAAACCGAATGAATGTCCAAAGTCAAAGGAATATTCAATTTTTTTTCTAGAATCTGAATTAAATTTCAATTCTAACTCATATTCAGCAGGATCAATTATAAAAGTGTCTTTTTTTCTAGGTTCGTCATAATTATTATATTTTGTGGTATAATCAACATCAAACTCAATTTTATGCAACTCTAGTGTTGTAATATCAACTCCTGACCTTATTCCTCTAGACTTAATGATTTTAGGATAAAATCTGCTTGTTTCCCCAAGATAAAGATAACCTTGAATTTTTTCGTAAATCTTTGAGGGTTTGAAGGTCATAAATCTAACCATTGCATAAAATCTTTGGTCATTTCTAGTTCTGTAAAAACCAAGATCATTTTGATAGTAATTTGCATCAACGCCTGCCCAACCTATAGCATATCTAAAATTACCAGTTAGATTACTTAACCTAAATGTCCCCCTAAATCCTTTTGTATCAGAGAAGGTTGGAGAATCGCTTTGATATACAGTTCCGCTTACATTATATTTTCTGTTGTTATCAAATAAATCAAAAACAAATGCACTGTTATTGGAATTCTTAAAATTTCCAGATCTATTTACATTTGTATTTAAAAAGGATAAAGTAGAGTATTCATTTAAAATTTGCTGACTAAATGATAAGATATTATAATTAGTTACAGGAGCGATCTTCTCGCTTCTTAATTCTCCAGAAGATTTATTGATAATTCTAGCATAAGCATTGTTTGTAATAGAATTTATAAACCCAATACTTAATCCTGAATTTGTAGTTCCACTAACTTTTATTGAATTTAATAAATCAGGTTTAATATCATAATTGATTATTTCTTCATTGTTTTGTAAAATATCATTTTCTTTAAAATCAATTTCTTCACCAATTCTCCTACTGTAAAAGAAACTCCCGCTTCTAAAACTCATTCCATCAGCTTTTTTAAATAATGATGCACCTTCAGTAAAAAAAGCTCTATTTTCATCAAACTGTTGTTCAAACGGACTAAGATTTAGCTCTTTGTCATCAAATGTTACTTGTCCAAAATCAGGGATAAGAGTTGCATCTAATGTAAAACTATTATTAATTCCATATTTCAAATCCATTCCAGCAGAATACCCATTTAAAGGACTACTCCCTTTTTTAAAGTCTATAGAAGACTGTGCGTATGGATAAAAAAACAATCTTAGAGGAGGGGATATGTTTACAATATCAGAAGTTATCCCCATAGATTCACCATAATTTGCATTTTTTTGATCAACAAAATTCCAGGTATATACTTCACCAGATTCAATGATTTTTCTTCCAAAGTTTATTCCCCATTTTTGAATATTTTTTGATGGAAAACGTAGCGCACTATAGGGAATTCTCATTTCCATGCTCCAGCTTTTATTACCAATAGATACTTTTGATTCAAAAACTGTATCAAAATCAAAATCATTATCTGACATTTCACCAGAAGTATATGAATCTCCTAAGGTTCCAGCACTTGTAACTATAAAGCTTTGTTCATTAATATTGTCGTCATAAGAATTGATAGATATAAAAAAACTCTCTGCATTTACTTCCCATATATCGTCTCTCTGGCTAAACTCAACTGGAATAGGATTTGGATTATTAAATTTTCCAGCTACATAAATTGCATTGTCATCATAACCAATATATACGAAATGTTCATATCCTTCCTTTTCAGAAGAACCATTATTTGGCATCCATCTTTCAAATTTAGTAGCAGGGACTAATGTTTTCCAATTAGCATCATCTAAAATTCCATCAATTTTTGGAGGGGATTTAAATCTTTTTAATTCAATAATTTTTCTTTCTTGACCTAGATTTATAGATAAAAAAAATAAAGAAAATAAGGTGATAAAGTATTTCATCTAATTAACAGGTACTTATAAAATGTTAAGGCGAAATTAACTAATTTTAGACAACAATAATTAATGAAGGTTTATTTTATATAATTCATGATTAAAAACATAATATTAGCTGGAGGCTGTTTTTGGTGTACTGAAGCAATTTTTAGAACAATTAAGGGCGTTAAAAACATATTTCCTGGTTACATTGGTGGCCATACTCAAAATCCAACATATAAAGATGTTTGTACAGGAGGCACTGGACATGCAGAAGCAATCAGTGTTGATTATGATTCTAAAATAATTTCTTTGGAAAATATTTTGATGATTTTTTTCTTAACTCATGATCCAACCTCTTTGAATAGACAAGGAAATGATATTGGAACACAGTACAGATCATCAATATTTAATGATGACGAAAATGAAATCAAAATAATCTTAGATTATATTAATGATTTAGAAAAATCTAATAAGTTGGGAAATAAAATTGTAACTACAATTGAAAAAAAGGACACTTTTTATATTGCCGAGAATTATCATCATGATTATTATAGTCTAAATAAAAATGTACCCTATTGCTCCGCTATAATTTCACCAAAGGTTAAAAAATTAATGAATAGCAAAAGTTCCTTGCTTAAATAAATTAATTTTTAAAAAATAGTCCAAACGATAAAAATCTAATTAATTTTTTAGTAAATAAAATAGACATCTTTAAAAAAAAATTAAAAACAAATTTGTCTTTTTTAAAAGTAATGATGCTTACTAAAACTCCAAAGATAAAACCGAAGAAAACTAGTAATACTTGATATGCTGGAAAAACGATTAATAATCTAATAGGCCAGTAAAACAACCCAGGTAAAGTGTCTAGATTTAAATATACAGTAATTGGGTCAGATATTTTTGTTGCAACTGATCCAGTAATTGCAAAAACAATAAAAACTATAGTTAATTGAAAAGAACCCTCTATTCCCCATTTTTTTTTTAATTTTTCTAACATTTTAATTTAAAATTTTAATGATTTGTTCTGCAAGCTCAAGTCCAATTCTATCCTGTGCTTCATTAGTTGCTGCTCCAATGTGAGGAGTTAAAGATATATTAGGATGCATTAGTAGCTTAATAGCAGGTTTTGGTTCATTTTCAAATGTATCCAATCCAGCAAATGATACTTTACCAGAATCAAGTGCTGAAAGAAGTTCTAATTCATTAATAACACCACCTCTAGCTGCATTTATAATTCCGACACCATCTTTCATCAGATTAAATTCTTTTTTATTAATAATGTATTCTTTTTGAGCAGGAACATGAAGGCTTATAAAGTCAGATTTTTTTAATACATCCAAAAAAGAAGAAATTTTAATATTAAAATCAATAGTTTTCCCATTTCCAAAATCTAGTTTAATATCAGTCTTTTTTATTTTCTTATCACATGCTAACACTTTCATGCCAACCCCAAGAGCAATTTTAGCTGTTTCTTTACCTATTCTTCCAAAACCAATTATTCCTATTGTTTTTCCTCTAAGTTCAACTCCTTTAGCATATGCTTTCTTTAATAATTTAAAATTATTATCGCCTTCAAGTGGCATATTTCTATTAGATTCATGTAGAAATCTAACGCCGCTATATAAATGAGCAAATACAAGTTCTGCAACAGAAGAAGAGGAAGCAGCAGGAGTGTTTATTACATTTAGTCCTTTACTTCTTGCATATTCTACATCAATATTGTCCATTCCAACACCACCTCTTCCTATAATTTTTAGTGATGGACATTGATCAATTAAATCTTTTCTTATTGTTGTTGCACTTCTAACTAACAGAACTGCAATATTTTGTGAATTAATATGATTTATGAGTTGTTCTTGGGCAACTGTGGTTGTTGAGATATTAAAACCTTCCTTTTTTAATTTATAAATACCACTTTTTGAGATACCATCATTAGCTAATATATTTACCATTATAAATTCTTTAAACTTTATTCTTTAATTCTTTCATCACATCTACTAATATTTTTACAGATGAAATATCTAATGCATTATATATGGATGCTCTATATCCGCCAACAGATCTGTGACCATTAACTCCACTAATATCAGCATCCTTACACATTTTATCAAAAATCTCCTTATGAGCATCATCTTTAAGATTAAATGTAACATTCATTAAACTTCTATCTTCAACAGCAGCAAAACCTTGAAACAAATTATTCGAGTCAATTTCATTATATATCAAATGAGCTTTTTTGTTATTGTTTGCTTCAATGGAATTTATTCCTCCGTTCTTTTTTATCCATTCAAGGGTTAGCATAGAAGTATATACTGCAAAAACAGGAGGAGTATTAAACATACTATCCTTTTCAATATGAATTCTATAGTCAAGCATAGAAGGGATATTCCTATTAACTTTTCCTAGGATATCTTCTTTGATTATAACAAGAGTGGTTCCTGCTGGACCCATGTTTTTTTGTGCTCCAGCATAAATTAAAGAAAATTTTGAGAAATCAATATTTCTTGAAAAAATATCAGAACTCATGTCAGCTACTAATGGAACATTTGATTCTGGTATTGATTTGATTTGAGTTCCAAAAATTGTGTTGTTTGTAGTTATATGTAGATAATTAAGATTAGGATCAATAATATAATCTTTAGGAATATAATTAAAGTTTCTATCCTTTGAAGATGCTAATTCAATAACTTCACCAAATAACTTTGCTTCTTTGATTGCCTTTGTTGACCAGGAACCAGTATTTAAATAACCTGCCTTTTGATCAAGCAGATTATATGCAGCCATTAAAAACTGAAGACTTGCTCCGCCCTGAAGAAACAAAGCCTTATATCCTTTGTTTTCAAGGTTCAATAATTCTAAAGCTAATGATCTAGCTTTAGTCATTATTTCAATAAAATCTTTACTTCTATGAGAAATTTCTATTAATGATAATCCTGAATTATTTAATTCTTTAACTGCTTCAGAAGCAATTCTTATTGCTTCATCTGGAAGGATACTTGGTCCAGCACTAAAATTATGTTTTTTCATAATTAAAAGGTTTGCAAATTAATCAAATGATTCATAAATAATGTTAAATTTTAAATAAGATATTATCACATTTTCAACAAAAAATTTACTGTATCAATATTGTCGGCATAATCGTCAATTTTTGGTTTTTGACTTGATCCAAATGGAATAGAATTAGAAAAGCTAGAATTACTAACTATACACTGTAAGGACTCAGAATTTCTATCAATATATTTTTTAATTTCTTTAATTGAATTATATGTTTCGTAAAATAAACATGATATTGGTGAACCTAGCTTCTTGTCCTTTTTTAAAATAAGAAAACCATTTTCAATAAATTTTTCCTCACTCATTAAATAAACAGCTTTATTGTAGTCATAATTGTTAGCATATCTATTGTGTTTTATTATCTCTTTAAATTCAAATAATGATTCAAAAAGTAAATCAAAATTATAGTTCTTTGGAACAAATATCTTTGAAACATTTCTGCATCCCATTCCAAAATAATTAAAGATGTCGTTACCTAAATTAATTAGATTTTCTTTACTTTCATTACCGTCTAAAACAGCTATTGAATGACGATTTTTTCTTAATAATTTAGGATACTTTTTAAAATAATATTCAAAATATTTGAATGATGAATTGCTTCCAGTTGCAATAACCCCGTCAAAGTTTTTTAATGGCTTATTTGTAAATTCAATATTCTTCTTAAAACCAAGTGAAATAAATTCCAAAAAATCAATTATTACGGGTAATAAAATTTTGTCATCTGAGGACATTTTTATTAAACATTTGTAGTTTAAAATTTTTGCGCATATAAAATCATGAAATCCAACTAAAGGAATGTTTCCTGCCATGATAATAGCAATAGTTTTATTTGAGTAATCTTTTAAATCATAATTATTTATCCATTTTGAAAGTTTTTTTGTTGTTAATTCTTTGCTCCAATTTTTAAAACAAAGCAAACAACTTTCTCTAGTAAACCATTGATTATATTGATTAGCTTCTTTAATTTTTTTATTAAAAATAATTGTCCATTTTTTATATTTAGAGTTTTCTTTTTGAAAAGAAATATCATAAAAAAGTTCTCCTAGTTTATGAAATGCCTCAATTTTTTGATCTATTGTTGTCACTAAATTTGGTAACTATATTTATTGAATTATTTTTGCATACAAATCTATAGAAAGATCTTGTAAGAACCATGGCTATTAAAATTACAGATGAGTGTATAAATTGTGGTGCCTGTGAACCGGAATGTCCTAATACTGCAATATATGAGGCTTCCTACGAATGGAAATATTCTGATGGCACTAGTTTATCTGGTGATATCATATTGCCAAATGGAACATCTGCTAATGCTGATTTTGAACAGGAACCAATTTCAGATGAATTTTATTTTATTGCATCAAACAAGTGTACAGAGTGTGTTGGTTTTCATGAAGAACCTCAATGTGCTGCGGTTTGTCCTGTAGATTGTTGTGTCCCTGATGAAAAAAATGAAGAAAGTGAAGAATTTCTTTTAGGAAAACAAAAATTTATGCACCCTGAAGACTAATATATGAAAGCTGGAATTGTTGGACTGCCTAATGTTGGAAAATCTACTTTATTTAATTGTTTGTCTAATGCTAAAGCTCAAAGCGCAAATTTCCCTTTTTGTACTATAGAACCCAACATAGGAATTATAAATGTCCCAGATTTAAGACTTCAAAAACTTGAACAGCTTGTTAATCCTGAAAAGGTAATTCCGGCAACCGTTGAAATAGTCGATATAGCTGGTTTAGTTAAAGGTGCAAGTAAGGGAGAAGGTTTAGGTAATCAATTTTTAGCTAATATTAGGGAGACTGATGCGATAATTCATGTTATAAGATGTTTTGACGATGATAATATTGTTCATGTAGAAGGTTCAGTTGATCCTGTAAGAGATAAAGAAATTATAGATCTAGAATTACAGTTAAAGGATTTGGAAACAGCAGAAAAAAAACATGAAAAATTAAATAGACTTGTAAAAACAGGAAATAAAGAAGCTATTAAAGAATCTGTTGTATTGAATAAAATAATAGATCATTTGCGGAGCTTTAATCCTGTTAGAAGTTTAAATTTTTCAGATGATGAAAAAAAATTTGCTGATTCAATTCAATTAATTACAAGTCAACCTATTCTATATGTCTGCAATGTAGATGAATCATCAGTAATAAATGGAAACAAATATGTCGATGATTTAAAAAATTCATTAAACGATAAAAATGCTGAATTGATGATTCTAGCTATTGGTACTGAAGCAGATATTAATGAATTAGAAAGTTATGAGGATAGAAAAGCATTTTTGTTAGATATTGGTTTGTCTGAACCAGGATCATCTAAACTTATTAAAAAAGCCTATGATTTATTGAGTCTTCAAACTTACTTTACAGCTGGAATCAAGGAAGTTAGAGCTTGGACAATTAAAAAAGGAATGACTGCTCCAAAAGCTGCTGGGGTTATACATTCTGATTTTGAAAAAGGTTTTATTAGAGCAGAAGTTATTTCATACGAAGATTATATTCATTATGGAAATGAATCAAAAGCGAGAGAAGCAGGCAAATTAAATATTGAGGGTAAGGATTACATTTTAATGGATGGAGATATAATGCATTTTAGATTTAATGTTTAAAAAAGATGTCAACAACCCTACATCTCTTATTGTTAATTAATTTATTAATACACCATTTTATTATTTTTATTGAAGTACTATCTTAGCCATTTAACAGAGTAAATGGTAATTTCATCTAATTATACTGAAGAAAATATAAGATCTCTTGACTGGAAAGAGCATATTAGAATGCGTCCAGGAATGTATATTGGTAAATTAGGGGATGGGTCATCTCCTGATGATGGTATATATATTTTACTTAAAGAAGTTTTAGATAATTCTATTGATGAGTTTGTGATGGGTGCTGGAAAAACTATTGAAATTTCTATATCAGATTCTGGTGTTTCTGTAAGAGATTATGGAAGAGGAATACCTCTTGGGAAAGTTGTAGATGTTGTTTCAAAAATGAATACAGGTGGAAAGTATGATACAAGAGCTTTTAAAAAATCGGTTGGTCTTAATGGAGTTGGGACAAAAGCAGTAAACGCACTTTCTTCTGTTTTTAAAGTAGAATCTTGTAGGGATGGCAAATTAAAGACTGTTACTTTTGAAATTGGAAACTTGCTTGAAGATGGACCTATTGAAGAATCTTCCAGACGAAAAGGAACAAAGGTTTATTTTAAACCCGATGGTTCTATTTTTAAACATTATAAATATAGAGCAGAGTATGTCTCAAAAATGCTTAAATATTATGTTTACCTAAATCCAGGATTAACTATTGTTTTTAATGGAGAAAAATATTTCTCTGATGATGGACTTAAAGATTTATTAGAAGATAATAATGATGTTGAAAAATTGTTATATCCAATAATTCATTTAAAAGGAGATGATATAGAAATAGCTCTAACTCATAGTAGGATTCAGTATAGTGAAGAATACTATTCTTTTGTAAACGGTCAACACACCACTCAAGGAGGAACTCATCAATCTGCATTTAGAGAATCTTTAGTTAAAACAATTAGGGATTTTTATGGAAAGCAATATGATGCTTCAGATATAAGAAAATCTATTATTGCTGCTATTAGTATTAAAGTAATGGAACCTATTTTTGAATCTCAAACTAAAACTAAATTAGGATCAACTGAAATGGGAGGGAAATTACCTACAGTAAGGTCTTATATCAATGATTTTGTTAGCAAATATTTAGATAATTATTTACACAAAAATCCTGAAATAGCAGAAAGAATTCAAAAAAAAATTATACAAGCTGAAAAAGAACGTAAGGAACTTTCAGGTATTAGAAAACTTGCAAGAGAACGTGCTAAAAAATCTAGTCTTCACAATAAGAAGCTTAGGGATTGTAGGGTTCATTTAAATGATATGAATAAAGAAAATAGATTGGATTCAACTCTTTTTATTACTGAGGGTGATTCTGCAAGTGGATCCATAACAAAGTCGAGAGATGTAAATACACAAGCTGTTTTTAGTTTAAGAGGAAAACCACTTAATTGTTATTCTATGACTAAGAAAGTGGTATATGAAAATGAAGAGTTTAATTTATTACAAGCCGCATTAAATATTGAAGAAAGTATTGAGTATTTACGATATAATAATATTGTAATTGCGACTGATGCTGATGTAGATGGAATGCATATTAGATTGTTGTTAATTACTTTCTTTTTACAATTTTTTCCTGAACTTATAAAAGAAGGACATTTATTTATTCTTCAAACACCGCTTTTTAGAGTTAGAAATAAAAAAGAAACTATTTATTGTTATTCAGAAAAAGAAAGGGTAGAAGCAATTAATAAACTAGGAAATAAACCAGAAATAACCAGATTTAAAGGTTTAGGTGAGATTTCACCAAACGAGTTTAAGAATTTTATTGGAGAGACTATAAGATTGGATCCTGTTATGCTTGATGAAAATTTTAGTATTGAGGACTTGTTGTCTTTTTATATGGGAAAAAACACACCTGATAGGCAGAAATTTATAATTGAAAATCTTAAAGTAGAACTTGACAGAATAGATTCATAAATGGAGGAAGAATATTTAAATTCAGATAATTTAAATGAAGAAGAGTTAGGAGATTCATTAACCAGAGTATCCGGAATGTATAAGGACTGGTTTTTAGATTATGCTTCCTATGTTATTTTAGAACGTGCGGTACCTTCAATCGAAGATGGTTTTAAACCTGTTCAAAGAAGGATTCTTCATTCAATGAAGGATTTAGATGATGGACGTTTTAATAAAGTAGCTAACATAGTTGGTCATACAATGCAATATCACCCTCATGGTGATGCAAGTATTGCTGATGCAATGGTTCAGATCGGTCAAAAAGAACTATTAATTGAAACTCAAGGTAATTGGGGAAATATATTAACTGGAGATAAGTCAGCTGCTTCTAGATACATTGAAGCTAGACTATCTAAATTCGCCTTAGAAGTAGTTTTTAGCCCTAAAATAACAAAATGGCAGTCTTCATACGATGGAAGAAGAAAGGAGCCGATTAACCTCCCCGTAAAGTTTCCTTTGTTGTTAGCACAAGGGGGAGAGGGGATAGCTGTTGGTTTGTCTACAAAGATTTTACCTCATAATTTTATAGAATTAATTGACGCCTCAATTAAATGTCTAAAAGGTAAAAAATTTACTCTCTTTCCAGATTTCCCTACTTCAGGAATAATGGATATAGCTTCCTATAATGATGGTCTTAGAGGAGGAAGAATTAAGGTGAGAGCTAGAATAAATCAATTAAATAAAAACACATTAGTAATTAGTCAAATTCCTTTTTCTACTACTACATCTTCTTTAATAGACTCAATTGTCAAGGCTAATGATAATGGAAAAATTAAAATAAAAAAAATTGAAGATAATACCGCAAATAATGTTGAGATATTGGTTCATCTTCCTACAGGAATTTCTCCAGATAAAACAATTGATGGTTTATTTGCCTTTACTTCCTGTGAAACATCCATTTCTCCTTTAGGTTGTGTTATAGAAAACAATAAACCATTATTTGTTGGTGTTTCAGAAATTTTAATGAAATCAACAGAACACACTAGAGAATTATTAAAACTTGAGTTAGAATATAAAAAAGAAGATTTTGAAAATCAATGGCATTATGCTTCTTTAGAAAGGATTTTTATTGAAAATAGAATCTATCGTGACATTGAAGATATTGATACTTGGGAGGGTGTAATTAAAGCAATTTCAGATGGTTTACAACCATATATAAGTAAATTAAAAAGAGAGATTATAGAAGAAGATATTATCAGATTAACAGAAATTAAAATTAAAAGAATTTCCAAATTTGATATTGATAAAGCTAAATTAAAAATTCAATCTATAGAGTCTGAATTAGAACAGATTAATTATGATTTAAATAACCTTACAGATTTTGCTATAAATTATTTTAAAAATTTGAAATCAGTTTATGGAAAGGATAAAAAGAGAAAGACTGAGATTAGAGTTTTTGCTGATGTTGATGCTAAAAAAGTTGTTGTTAAAAATTCAAAACTTTACGTAAATAGGGAAGAAGGCTTTATTGGGACTTCCATTAGAAAAGATGAATTTGTAGAGGAATGTTCAGATATCGATGATGTAATTGCATTTACTCAAAGTGGTGAAATGATGGTTACTAAAGTTGATTCTAAAAAATTTATTGCAAAAAATATAGTGCATGTAGCTGTATTTAAAAAGAAAGATAATAGAACAGTTTACAACATGATATATAGAGATGGAAGAAAAGGAACCTCTTATATTAAAAGATTTAGTGTAACTAGTATTACTCGAGATAAAATGTATGACTTAACAAGGGGAACAGAAGGGACTAAAATTCTTTACTTTTCAGCAAACCCTAATGGTGAAGCTGAAATTGTAAATGTTATTCTAAGACAATCTGGTTCAATTAAGAAATTAAAATGGGAATTGGATTTTGCTGACCTTGAAATAAAAGGCCGAAGTTCAAAGGGTAATATAGTTACAAAATACACTGTTAAGAGAATAGAATTTAAAGAGAAAGGTTTATCTACATTAAAACCAAGAAAGATTTGGTTTGATGAAACGATTCAAAGACTTAATGTTGACAATAGGGGAGAACTTTTAGGAGAATTTAAAGGAGATGACTTATTACTAATTGTACAACAAAAAGGTATATTAAAAACTCTTAAACCTGACCTTAATATGCATTTCCCTGAAGATATGATTATTCTCGAGAAATGGATTGTTGAAAAGCCAATATCAGCAATCTATTTTGATGGAAATAAAGAAAGGTATTTTATTAAGCGTTTTCAAGCTGATAATAGAAAGGTAGAACAACAATTTATTCCTTCAGGCTCAAAAATTCAACTTGAGATGGTTTCCTCAGATTGGAAACCAGTTATAGAAACAACTTTTTCAAAGACATCTAAAGGTACAAGAGATAATTTAACTCAAAATATTGAAGAATTAATTAGTATTAAAGGAATTAAAGCACAAGGAAATCAGCTTTCCTCTCATAAGATCAAAAACATTAATTTATTAGATCCTATTCCTTATACTCCTCCAGAAAAAACACCTTTTATGGAACTTGAAGTGAATGATGAGGTTGATGTTCAGAAAGAAAATGTACCAAGTGAACAGAATTCAACAAACAATAAAGAGGGGCAAACAGAATTAGAATTTTAATTGTCAAATTTATTTAATATTTGACCACTAATTTTTTTGGCTTTTCCTCTATTGCTGTTTTTAATATCTCCAACAAATGAATATTCAAAGATATATTCATCTTTAGAAGTACTGAGAATCTTCATTTGTATAGGTTTTTCCTCAGATAAATTTTTTGGATTGATGTTTTTTAAAACACATTCGCATTCAGAGACCCAATTTACTGATGAAGAGTCAATTTTATTATCAAAATAATCAACTTCAAGGTTATTAGTCCTTGTAAAGTATGTTTTTAAGGTATCTCCTTTAGAAGAAATAGTTTCAAACTTAAAGGTTCCTGATTGGAAGTTCTTGCAGTTTCTTTCTTGGTTGTAGCAAGAAAAAAAGATAAGAACTACAATTAAATACTGTAGTTTCATAATTTAAAGATAATTTAATTTTTAAAAATTTTATAACTTTTATCTTTATAAAAAAACACAATTTTATCTAATTCTGTCTCTGTTGACTCAATATTTTTAATTTCCTTAGAAATAGGAGTAGAGGAGTTTTTTTTATCGGTTGTTTCACTTGATTTTAAACTATTATCACCATTTATTAGCCAGTCTAATGAAATATCATCAAAAGTTTTAGAGATTTTAATAATAAAATCTAAACTTGGTTTATTTCTTTTGCTTAATACGTGAGAAACGCTTGATCTTTGTACACCAATCTTTTCAGCAAATTGTGATGCTGACAGATTTTTATTTTCTAGTATTTCTAACAGTCTATTTGTGAATTCTTCCATGTATACAATTGTAAAAATAATAAATTAAAATAACTATATCAAGTAATATATACATAAATTTAATTAAAGTTTTACTTTAGATTAGATTTATAAAATGTTTAATAACAGTTACTTAAACACTGTATTTTAAAAATTGTTTATAAATGTAAATTTTTATATCAAATTAGTATTAAAATATAATTTACAATTGTTTACAATTGTAATTGATTGTATTACTAAATTTGTTTAATTTTTGTTATAAATGGAAATAAAATTTAATAAGTACTATGAATTTAGAACTAAGTCCTTATCCGGTAGATATATTACAAATGATTCTATTTCACAATTAACAGAGATATCCTCCTATTCTGAAATAGGTAAAAGCTGTAATAATTTACCCATATATTATCTTAAAATAGGCTCTGGTCCAATTAAAATATTGATTTGGTCTCAGATGCATGGTAATGAATCTACTTCTACAAAAGCACTTTTTGATACTATTTCATATTTTATAAATATTGAAAAAAAATATCTATCATATTTTACTCTTCATATAATTCCGATTTTAAATCCTGATGGTTCTCTTCTTTATACCAGAGAAAATTTTAATAAAATTGACTTAAATAGAGATGCCTCTTTACTAAGTCAGAATGAAAGTATTGTTTTAAGAGACTTATATAATAAGATTGTTCCAGATTTTTGTTTCAATCTTCATGATCAAAGGAGCATATACTCAGTTGCAAATACCAATAAATCTTCTATTTTATCTTTTCTATCTCCTGCGGCAGATCCAATGAAATCTGAAACAAATTCAAGAATTACAAGCATGAAAGTTATTTTATCTATCAATAACCAACTAAATAAGCTTATAAAAGGCCATATATCGCGATATAAGGATGAATATAACCCAAACTGTGTTGGAGACACTTTTCAATCATTAGACACTCCCACACTGTTATTTGAGTCGGGTCACTTTGAGAATGATTATAATAGAGAAAATACGAGAAAATATATGTGTTTTGCTTTAATTACTGCAATAATCTCAATAACAACTAATGAATATCAACAAATAGATTATAAGGAATATTATTCTATACCTGAAAATACGACTTGTTTATCTGATATTTTTCTAAGGAATGTTAAAATTAATAATGGTATTAAAGAATATAGAACAAATATTTCTATAATGTATAATGAAGTTCTTGATAAAATTAATAACACAATCAGGTTTGAACCATACATAGACAAAAAAGGTGAATTAATAAATATGTTTGGTCATTATGAATTAGACTTTACTAATAATGATAAAACTTTTAGAAATGATGATGATATTCTTAATGATTTGTTATTAAATGTTAATTGATTGCGAATAATTCAATGATTTCTCATTTTGTTTGAAGATAATTCAATATATTTATGTTCTCAAAAAATAATAAAGGTTTATAGATATGGGTAGATTTATTAAACTTGATGAATTAGATCGTCAAATTTTAGATATTCTAATTGACAATACTAGAACTGCCTTTACTGATATAGCAAAAAAATTATTAATTTCAGCTGGTACAGTGCATGTAAGAGTAAAAAAGATGGAAGATGCTGGAATTATTAAAGGTTCTTCACTAACTCTGGAATATAGAAAATTAGGTTATACATTTATTGCTTATATCGGTCTCTTTTTAGAAACAACTCAGAAAACAAAATTTGTATTAGAACAACTACATTTAAATCCACATGTTACAGTTGCCCATATTACAACTGGAAAATTTAATATTTTTTGTAAGATTAGAGCAAAAAGCACTGACCATGCTAAGGATATTATTTTTTCAATTGATGAAATTGATGGGGTATCACGTACTGAAACTATGATTTCTTTAGAAGAAAGCATTAACGACAAGAAAAGATTAATGCATAAAATCTTCAATGAACTATAAATCTTTTAACTAGAGTAGTAGTTAAAAGACTGTATAATTAGGCTATTCTCAACTTTAATATCATACATTGGCTCAGCTATATCTTTAAGTAATATAAAGTTCACTTTTCCATGACTGTTTTTTTTATCATGAACAAGAAGTTTAATAATGCTGTCTATCTCAGACTTATTAAAATCTACTTTATTAAAAAATTTTAAAATATGATTTTTAATTATTTTTAATTTTTCAATTGGAAAATCAAAAATTTTATTAGAAATGAACGCTGCCAGGATAATACCTATAGCAATTGCTTCACCATGTAATAATTTTTTATTGTTTTTTAAAAAAACAGATTCAATTGCATGACCCAGAGTATGGCCAAAATTAAGCGCTTTTCTTTCTTTTAATTCTTGTCTATCCTTAAGAACTATATTGTTTTTTATATTAATTGAGTTTTTAATTATTTCTAAACTTTTAAAATCAATTGAATTTTCTTGAGATATTAATTTGTTAAAAAAATTTAGATCAGAAATTATTGAATGTTTAAAAATTTCAGCATATCCACTTATTAGTTCTGATTCATGAAGAGTGTCTAAATATAACGGGTCAATTAATACCATTTTAGGGTCATAAAATGTGCCAACTTGATTTTTAAGTACACCAAGATCAATTCCAGTTTTCCCTCCAATAGAAGCATCAACCATGGAAAGTAATGTAGTAGGTATATTTATGTAGCTTATTCCTCTTTTGAACGTACTAGCTACAAATCCCCCTATATCTCCAACAACTCCTCCTCCTAAATTTATGATTAAACTTTTTCTGTCACCATTGCTAGTTGACAATTTTTCCCATATAGAAATAGATGAATTAATATTTTTATTTTCTTCACCTGATTTTGAAACTATAGTTTTATAATCAATGGTTGGAATTTGTTTTAAAAAGACTTTTAAACAGTGGATATTAGTATTATTATCTACATGAATAAAAATTGTTGAATAATTTTCAGATTGGATATGCTTATATAATTTATTATATCCTTCATCTTTAAAGAAAAGAGTGTAATTATTACCTTTTATTTCTTTCATTTACGTATATCATCTTTTACAAATTAACATCTTTTTTTATTAAAAAACGATGTAAATTAGCATTATAAATATTTTACCTAATTGAATACAATATTTAGTAATACCAAAGATGCTTTTTCAATAAAAACAGACTTTGAACTTTTACGGGCCCATTTTTTGTTTAAAATAATTGAAAACAATTTTTTAGTTAAAATAGGTTCCTCATTAATAAATCTTGCTTTAAAATTTTACATTCCAATAACTCCCATTATTAAGATTACAGTTTTTAATCATTTTTGTGGTGGAATATCTGAAAATGATTGCAATTCAGTTATAAATAAGATGTATAATAAAAATGTTTGTTCCGTTTTAGATTTTTCAACCGAAGCATTTAAAAATGAAACTGAATTTGATAAATGTTTAAAAAAGAAATTATCAATAATAGATTTTATTACAAATAGAACAGAGATTCCTTTTGCTGTTTTTAAACCAACATGTTTAGGAAGAGAAGGTCTGTTTGAAAAAGTTAGTTCTAATCAAAAATTAGATTTAAATGAAGAACAAGAATGGAAAAGAGTAATAAATAGATTTAATGAAGTTTGTAATAAAGCGTTTCAAAATAATGTTAAAATATTAATTGATGCTGAGGAAGTCTCCGTTCAAAAAGCAATAGATGATTTAGCTCTTAAAATGATGATTAAATTTAATAGAGAAAAAGCGATTGTTTATAATACAATTCAAATGTATAGATGGGATCGTTTAGATTACATGAATAATATTTTAAATAATCATGTAGATATAATCTTTGGTTTTAAATTAGTAAGGGGAGCATATATGGAAAAAGAAAGGGAAATTGCAAATAGATTAAAAATTGAATCTCCAATATGTATAGATAAAGAATCTACAGATATAAATTTTAACCTTGCAGTAGATTTAGTATTTAAAAATCTTGATAGAGTAAGTCTTGTTTGCGGATCTCATAACGAAACTTCTATACTTAAAATATTGGATTTGATGAATGAAAAAAATATTGATAAAAATGATGATAAGATTTGGTTTGGACAGCTTTATGGAATGAGTGATAATATATCATTTAATTTAGGCATAAAAGGTTATAATGTTTTTAAAATTCTTCCATTTGGTCCTGTAAGAAATTTAATTCCATATTTAATTAGAAGGGCAGAGGAGAATACTTCAGTTAAGGGGCAAACAGGAAGAGAATTGCAGCTCATTCTTAATGAAAGAAAGAGAAGGAAGTTAGAAAAAATTTAATAAAGTAATTTTTTAAATTTTGCTTTTTTTGAACAGTTTTCAATTTTATAGAAAAAGTCTTTTTTTTCTGTTTTGTTTACTAATACATATGTTTTACAAGAATCTAGCTCAACATTGCTTTTTGAGAAATCAACTTTGAATTTATCTGTTAAGTTTTTTCTGCTTATTTCAGTGGTATCAATATTTGAATCAAATAGCCAATCCTTTTTATTAATATCTGCTAATACTCTTTTGTTTGGAGAATAATTAAAAGTAGCTTCTTTTTTACCCATGAAATAAAACAAGAATATCATACCAAGCATAAAACCAAACAAATAAAATAGTAATCTTTT
Source organism: uncultured Bacteroidota bacterium (assembly GCA_902511755.1). Lineage (GTDB taxonomy): Bacteria > Bacteroidota > Bacteroidia > Flavobacteriales > Flavobacteriaceae > MAG-121220-bin8. The sequence continues at coordinate 66,517 of CABXGL010000004.1, forward strand.
AAAAAAATTCATTTTATGATATTGTTGATGTTTATTCTTCTTTTTTGATTATTAATATAAGATATTTCAACAGATGTGTAGTTGCATTCAAAATTATTTAATAAAATTTCTGGCCACTCTATAATTATTAAATCATCATTATCTAAATAATCTAAAATTCCTAGATTATATATTTCTTTTTTATCATCTAACCTAAATAGGTCCATATGATATATGGTTTTATTTTTTCCCTTGTATTCATTTATTATACTGAATGTAGGACTGCTGACAGTTTCTTTTACACCTAATTCATTACAAATTTGTTTAATTAATGTAGTTTTCCCGGCGCCAACTATTCCTTTAATAAAGTAATGATTAGTTTTAGATTCTTTAATAACTAATTTACTAGCTTCAATTATATCTTTTTTGGAATAAACAAGGTCCATTTTATTTTGGATTTATTACTATAAATGGGACAATCATTTCTTCAAGTGATACACCTCCATGTTGATATGTGTTTTTAAACATATTAACGTAATTGTTGTAGTTATTTGAGTAAACAAAATAAGTGTTTTCTTTTGCAAAAATATAACAACTGCTTAAATGATTAGATGGTAATAAATAATTTGAAGGATTATCTAAATTTATTACTTCTTTCTTTTTTGAATGAACCTGTCTAGCTGTTTTGTATCTTAAATTGTTTGAAATTTCTTTATCACCAGAAATTAATGCTGGTTTATTCACATTAATTGTTCCATGATCAGAAGTAATGACAATCTTAAAGCCTAAATCTTTTGCTTTATTTATTATATCATTTAGTTTGGAGTTCTTATACCAGCTTTTGGTTAACTCTCTATAGGCTTGATCTGTAGAGGCTAATTCTTTAATAAATTTTACATCCTTTTTAGCATGAGATATCATATCTACAAAGTTGTATACTAATACTGTCAAATCATTTGATTTTTCATTATTAAGTCTATCATAAAAAAGATTTCCATCTTTAGAACTAGTTACTTTAAAGTATTTGTATTTGATTTTACTTTCTAATTTTAGTAATTGATTTTTTAATAATTCGTCTTCATATTTATTTTTCCCACCTTCATCTACTTCGCTTACCCAATAATTATTGTGAGTTTTTTTTAATTCTAATGGACTTAATCCGGAAAAAATAGAATTTCTTGCGTATTGTGTTGTGGTTGGTAAAATGCTAGAGTATAAAATATCAGTACTTATTTTACAGTTTTCAACAACATATGGTTCAATTGATTTCCATTGATCATATCTAAGATTATCAATTAAAATCATTAGAGTAGGGGTGTTTGATGTTATTTCAGGAAGTATTTTGTTTTTAAACAAGTTTATTGATGACAAAAAATCTTTATTCTCAATGAGTCTTTGATAATTTGTTTCAATGAAGTCAGCAAATAATTTATTTGCTTGCTTTTTTTGAGAATATAATATTTCTGAAACTTCTTTTTCTTGAATATCTCCAAGTTGTAACTCCCAATAAATTAATACTTTATAAATTTCAATCCAATCTTCATAAGAATTGCAATAATTTATTTTGTCATTTATTTCCTGATAATTATTTTGATAATTAGAAATCACTTTATTAGCAACTAGTTCTTTATTTCTAAAGATTTTAGTTAAGGATAATAAAATTTGATTTGGGTTTAATGGTTTAATCAAGTAATCATTAACTCTTAATCCTATTGCATTTTCAATAGTTTTATCATCTGAATTTTGAGAAATCATTATAATAGGAATAAGGGGGTAATTTTCATTAATTATATTAATTGATTCAGTTCCAGAAAGACCTGGCATATTTTGGTCAATTAATATTGCTTCATAAGTATTCTCTTGAAGAAGATTGAGTGATTCAGGACCACTTTTGCACATATCAATATCATAACCTTTTTTATTTAAAAAAAGTATATGAGATTTAAAATGTTCAATTTCATCATCAACCCATAAAATTTTAATCATTTTTATATTTTATTCTTATTCAAATTTAATCAGTTATCTATAAATCCTTTTCATTTTTAAATATAAGATGAAATTAATTCATTTTTCATACTTTTGCCACGATGAAATTAAATGCCAATAAGATTGCTGAGATGTTGGGGGGAGTAGTTGAAGGAAATGATAAAATCTCTATTAATAAGCTTTCTAAAATTGAAAATGGAGATAAACAATCTTTATCCTTTTTAGGTAATCCGAAATACAATAATTTTCTATATACAACAAATGCTTCAATAATTCTTGTTAATAAGGATTTTGAATTAGAAAAACCTATTAAATCAACTCTAATAAGAGTAGATGATCCTAATGAATCATTTTCTCAATTGTTAGATCATTTTAATAATAAGAAAAAAAAATTATCAGGAATTAGTAAAAATTCAATTCTTTCCAATAATGTTAAATTTTCTAATGATTTATATTTTGGTGATTTTTCTATATGTGAAAAGGATTCTGAAATTGGTAAAAATGCTAAAATTCATTCTCAGGTATATATTGGTGAGAATGTTTCAATTGGTGATAATGTAATTATTTACCCTGGAGTTAAAATTTATGCGGATACTATTATAGGCAACAATTGTATTTTACATGCTGGATGTATAATTGGATCTGATGGTTTTGGTTTTAATTTAGACAAGAATGGAAATCAAAAAAAAGTTATTCATAATGGAAACGTCATTCTAGAAGATAATGTGGAAATAGGAGCTAATTGCACATTGGATAGGGCTACTTTAGGCTCTACAATATTGAGAAAGGGAGCTAAATTAGATAATTTAGTTCAAGTAGCTCATAATGTTGAAATTGGAGAAAGTACTGTAATTGCCGCTTGTGTTGGGATAGCTGGCTCTACTACAATAGGTAAAAATTGTATGATAGGTGGTCAGGCTGGAATATCAGGTCACCTTACCATTGGAGATAGAGTAATGATTCAGGCTAAATCTGGAGTATTTAGAAATATAAAGTCAGACACATCTGTAATGGGAATTCCTGCAATTAAATATTTAGATTATAATAAATCATATGTGCATTTTAAGAATCTTCCATCAATTATGAAATCATTAAATAACCTCTTTAAGAAAAGTAAAGATGCCTAAACAACAAACAATTAAGAAAGCTGTTTCTTTAAAAGGAGTTGGTCTACATACTGGAAAAGAAGTTAATTTAACTTTTAAACCTGCAGAAGATAATTTTGGATATTGCTTTTGTAGAGTTGATTTAGATGAAAAACCAATTATTGAAGCTAATATTAAATATGTTATTAATACAGAAAGAGGAACAAATCTTGACAAAAATGGAGTTAAGATTAAAACTTCTGAACATGTCTTAGCTGCTTTAGTAGGTATGGAAATTGATAATGTTCTAATTGAACTTGATGCTTCTGAACCACCTATCATGGATGGTTCTTCAAAGTTTTTTGTTGAAGCTTTACAAAAAGTAGGAATAAAACAGCAAAAAACAGAAAGAAATGAATATATAGTCAAAGATGTTATTTCATATTATGATGAGACATCAGGTAGTGATATTACAGTGATACCATCAGATAATTATGAGGTTACCACAATGGTAGATTTTGGCACTAAAATTTTAGGTACTCAAAATGCAACTATGAAAGATTTGTCTAAATTTAATGATGAATTTGCTAATGCAAGAACATTTAGTTTTCTTCATGATATAGAAATGCTATTAGATAATGGTTTGATAAAAGGTGGTGATTTAAATAATGCTATTGTTTATGTTGATAAAGAATTATCAAAATCAACAATGAACAAGCTTAAAAAAGCATTTAATACAGATAATCTTTCTGTTAAAAGTAACGGAATACTTGATAACCTAGTTTTACATTACCCAAATGAAGCAGCAAGGCACAAGTTACTTGATGTTATTGGTGATTTAGCTTTATTGGGAACTAGAATTAAGGGTAAAGTGATTGCCAATAAACCAGGTCATTATGTTAATACAATGTTTACAAAAAGATTGGCATCTGTCATAAAAAATGAAATGAAAAATCTTGCTCCTGTAATTGATTTAAATAAGCCAGCTATAATGGATGTTAATCAAATTATGGAGGTCCTTCCACATAGACCGCCATTTATCCTTGTAGATAAAATTTTAGAGATTTCAGATAATCATATAATAGGTTTAAAGAATATTTCTATGAATGAGGGTTTTTTTCAAGGACATTTTCCAGGAAAACCTATCATGCCAGGTGTTCTTCAAATAGAGGCAATGGCTCAAACCGGAGGGGTGTTAATTTTAAAAAGTGTTCCTGATCCTCAAAATTATTTAACTTTTTTTGCTAAGATTGATAATGCAAAATTTAAATATCCTGTAGTTCCAGGTGATACTTTAGTTTTCAAAGTAGAACTTTTATCTCCTTTGAGAAGAGGAATTATACACATGAAAGGTAAATCTTTTGTTGATGGTAAATTAGCAAGTGAAGCTGAATTATTAGCTAAAATGATTAGAAAAACAGAAATATAATATGTATCAACCATTATCATTTATTCATCCAGGAGCAAAAATTGCAAAAAATGTTGTTGTAGAACCATTTTCATCAATAGATAATAATGTGATTATAGGTCAAGGCACGTGGATTGGATCCAACGTCACTATTATGAGTGGAGCTAGAATTGGAAAATACTGTTCCATTTTTCCTGGTTCAGTTATTTCAGCAGTTCCTCAAGATTTAAAATTTAATGGTGAAGAAACAACTGCTGTTATAGGTGACAATACTACTATTAGAGAATGCGTAACTATTAATAGAGGGACAAATGATAGAAATAAAACAGTTATTGGAAAGGATTGTTTGATAATGGCATATTCACACATAGCTCACGATTGTATTGTTGGAAATAGCTCCATTTTCTCAAACAACTCTACTTTAGCAGGTCATGTTACTGTTGGGAATCATGTGATTTTGGCAGGGATGGTTGCTATTCATCAGTTTTGTTCTATCGGAAATCATGCATTTGTAGCAGGTGGGTCACTTGTTAGAAAAGACATTCCTCCCTTTGTAAAAGCTGCAAGAGAGCCTATTTCATATGTTGGAATTAACTCAGTTGGACTAAGAAGAAGAGGTTTTGATAGTAGAGTAATTATGGAAATTCAATCTATTTATAGAATTCTTTATCAAAAGAAATTTAATAATAGTCAAGCTGTTAAAATTATTGAAGGAGAAATAAAAGCTACTAAGGAAAGAGATGAAATAATACAGTTTATTCAAAATTCTCAAAGAGGAATAATGAAAGGTTATTTTCAAAATTAAATTATGGCAACGTCATCAGATATAAGAAAAGGACTTTGTATTCATTATAATAATGATATATATAAAATTGTAGAATTTCTTCATGTTAAACCTGGAAAAGGACCAGCTTTTGTAAGAACAAAACTTAAAAGTGTTACTAACGGAAAAGTTGTAGACAATACATTTTCTGCAGGTCACAAAATTGAAGAAGTTAGGGTTGAAACCAAAAGGTTCCAATATTTATATAAAGATGACTCAACATATCATTTTATGAATGTTGATGATTATAATCAAATAACTGTAGATAGTAATCTTTTAGATTCATCACAATTCTTAAAAGAAGGAGAGATAGTAACTGTTTTAACAAACACTGAGGATGGAACAAGTTTGTCAGTTGAAATGCCTCAAAGTGTTACTTTGGAAGTTCAAGCTACAGAACCTGGGTTAAAAGGAAATACAGCTACAAATGCTACTAAGCCTGCTAAACTTGAAACTGGAGCATCAATTAATGTTCCATTATTTATAAATGAAGGTGATTTAATTAAGATAGATCCTGAAAAAGGATCTTATTTAGAAAGAGTAAAAAATTTATGAGCATATTAGTTAATAAGGATTCAAAAATTGTTGTTCAAGGTTTTACAGGAAGTGAAGGTACTTTTCATGCTGAACAAATGATTTCTTATGGAACTAATATCGTAGCAGGTGTGACACCAGGAAAAGGTGGTCAAAAACATTTAGGCATACCTGTATTTAATACAGTTGCAGAAGCTGTTTCAAAAGTAGATGCGAATACTTCAATTATTTTTGTTCCAGCTAGTTTTGCTGCAGATGCAATAATGGAATCGGCTGATTCTGGTATAAAAGTAATAGTAGCAATTACAGAAGGTATTCCCATATCAGATATGACCAAAGTTTACCAATATATAAAAGGTAAAGACTGTGTTCTTATAGGTCCAAATTGTCCAGGTATAATCACACCAGATGAAGCAAAAGTTGGTATTATGCCAGGTTTTGTGTTTAAAAAAGGTAAAGTTGGTTTAGTTTCAAAATCAGGAACCCTAACATATGAAGCTGCAGATCAAGTGGTTAAACAAGGTTTAGGTATTTCTACAGCTATTGGAATAGGGGGTGACCCAATTATTGGAACTACAATAAAAGATGCAATTGAATTGTTTCATAAGGATCCAGATACAGATTGTATAGTAATGATAGGTGAAATAGGAGGTCAGCTTGAGACAAAAGCTGCTTCATGGTTTTCAAAATATGATAATAAAAAACCAATTGTTGGCTTTATAGCTGGAGAAACTGCTCCAAAAGGGAGAACTATGGGACATGCTGGTGCAATTGTAGGTGGTACAGATGATACAGCAGCCGCAAAAAAGAAAGTAATGAGAGAATGTGGAATTCATGTTGTAGATTCTCCTGCAGAAATAGGTAAGAAAGTAGCAGAGATTCTGCTATAATTATTAATTTTACTAAAGAATTATTTAATTTATGAATCTATTAAAAGGAAAAACTGTAATTGTTACCGGAGCAAGTAGAGGAATAGGTAAAGGAATTGCCTTGACTTTAGCTAAGAATGGTGCCAATGTTGCTTTTACTTATACTAAATCAGTTGAAGCTGCTAACAACCTTTTAAAAGAAATATCTAGTTTAGGAGTAAAATGTAAATCATACCAAAGTAATGCAGCTAACTTTGAAGACTCTAAAACCTTGGTTGAAAATATTTTAAATGATTTTGAATCTTTTGATATTCTAATTAATAACGCAGGAATAACTAAAGATAATTTACTCATGAGAATGAGTGAAGAAGATTTTGATAAGGTAATAGAAGTTAATTTAAAATCTGTTTTTAATATGGTTAAAGCATGTCAAAGTGTTTTTCTTAAACAAAGATCAGGTAGTATTATTAATATAAGCTCTATAGTAGGTTTGAAAGGAAATCCTGGACAATCAAACTATGCTGCTTCTAAAGCCGGTATGATAGGTTTTTCTAAATCTATCGCTTTAGAGTTGGGTTCTAGAAACATTCGTTCAAATGTTATAGCACCTGGTTTTATTGAAACTGAAATGACAAGTGAATTAAGTGAAGATGTTGTTAGTAAATGGATTGAAGGAATCCCTCTTAAAAGGGGAGGGAAGCCTGAAGACGTTGCAAATCTTTGCTTATTTCTTTCATCTGACCTATCTAGTTTTATAACAGGTCAAGTAATTAATGTCGATGGTGGCATGTTAACATAAATAATTAAATAAAAAAACAAACAAAAATGGAAAAATTAAACAGAATTGGATTACCAGTAGTAGTAATAATAATGGTAACTTTTATAGTATTAGTAAAATCAGCAGTTAATATTGGTTATGGAGAAGCTGGTGTGTTATTTCGAACATTTGGAGGTGGTGTTGTTACTGATGAACCAGCTCTAGGAGAAGGGTTTCATATTATTGCTCCTTGGAATAAGGTTTACCTATATAATGTAAAACAACAAGAAGTATTTGAAAGTCAAATGCAAGTACTTTCATCAAATGGACTTGAAATATCCCTTGATGTTTCTGTATTATATCAACCAAAATCAGATCAGTTAGGGTTATTACACCAAACAAAAGGTTCTAATTATTTAGATATAGTTATTGTTCCTAATATTAGAGCTGTCGCTAGAAGTGTAGTCGGTAGATATACACCTGAACAACTTTATTCTACAAAGAGAGATGCTATAGAAAGTGAAATTTTTGATGAACTGAAGAAAGGAGTTGAATCACAGTATGTTCAGATTAATGATGTCTTAGTTAGAGATGTTACTTTACCTAATACAATAAAACAAGCAATTGAAAGAAAACTTAGTCAAGAACAAATGGCTCTGGAATATGAATTTAAACTTGAATCAGCTAGAAAAGAAGCAGAAAAAGTTAGAATCGATGCGAAAGGTAAAGCAGATGCAAATAGAATTCTGAACTCTTCTTTAACGACAAATATTTTAAGAGATAAAGGTATTGAAGCAACAATAAAACTTGCTGAATCACCAAACTCAAAGGTTATTGTAATTGGTTCTGGTAAAGATGGTTTGCCAATAATATTAGGAAATCAATAAAGCAAATAATAGATTATTTGTGAAATTATATTTTTTCATAAATAGAGTAGGGGAAGTTAATTTAAAATTGGGTTTACCATAGTAATATTGCAGATAGCAATACGAAAAATGCAAAGATTGAATAAAAGAACGAAAACTTACTGTCTTGTAAATTTCTAAACCATTTTATCTCATTACTTTTATATAGATATTTTCCATCAACATTAATTCTTTTAAATGTTCCCTGTTGTAAAAGAAGTATTAAAATATTGAAAACAACCATTGCTATAATTAGATTGTTAATAGCATCTGCTTTAGTAAAGACGTTTACTACAGGAAGAACTTCATAAACAAATGCACTACTTCCAATTGCTCCAAAAATACCACCAACTGCTAGGTTAACTCTAGATTCTAGTTCTCTAAGTGGAATAAGAAATACCATGCAGGAAATGAAATAAGAAAGAATCCCTCCAGTAAATATTTTAAAAAATAAAACACCACCTTTTCTCTGAATATTTAATTCAACTATAAAGTTTTGTGTTACTTCAGGTCTTTTTAAAGTTGGTGTCATTTGTAATATAGTTGACATGCTTGTTTTGTAGGTGCTTCTATATGTAACATCTGTTATAAGATAACCTTCAGTAAGATTTCTCATAATTGGTTCAAATGTACTTTTATATTTACTGCTTGGTTGAATTTTAACAAGAGATGTGTCTACTGTACTTTGAAATTCAAATATTAGTTTTTGTGTGTCAAAGGGATAATTTCCTAAATCCCAACTATGATCAAATTCATTTTCAACATACATTGAGCTTTTTGTAAATCTATCATCATAAAACAGAACGGAATCTTCAGGAACATCTTTTCTTGCATACACGAGAGGGCCAAAATATCTTATTTCACTTTCCTTTAAATATAATTGAACCCATTCAGGATGAGATAGATCAAGTGAATCACCACTGATAGAGTTGAATTCTAAATCATATTTAGAATAGATGTCAAAAACAAATTTCCCAATAAAAAAATTATTTTTTACATCAAGATCTTTTATGTCTTTAAAATCCATTGATACATCAAATACCATTGGCCATTCAAGAGAGTCTTCTTCAACTAGTTTAACTTCTGGATAGTATGGTGGCCCAAATCTTAAATAATCTATATCTGGAATAGAGTCATTTGTTTGACCAAATGTAGAATTTGAAATAATAAAAAAACAAATAAAAAAATTTAAAATTTTATACATATTAAAGATACTATCGTATTACAAACTTATTAATATTTTAATATAATAAACAAAATATCTATTTTTGCCACAATTAAAATTATATATGGCAAAATCACAACAAACCTTTAATAAACTAGAAAAAGAAAAAAAACGTAAAAAAAAGAAGGAAGATAAGAGAAAGAAGATGTTGGCTCGTAAAGAAGCTAAAGAAAGTGGAGAGCTAGTAACTAACGAGTTCGTTTATGTTGATTATAACGGAAATTTCACTGATACGCCACCAGATCCAGCAGAAAAAGAAAGAATAAGCGCAGAAAGCATTGTAATAGGTGTCCCTAAGCGTGAAGAAGTTAAAACTACAGGATTTATTGGAAAAGTTAATTTCTTTGATCATTCTAAAGGTTTTGGGTTTATAATTGATCCTGAGACTCAAGAAAAGTATTTTGTTCATATAAGTGAATGTATTGATGAAATAACTGAAGGAGATAAGGTTGAGTTTGACACGATTAAAGGAGCAAAAGGTTTAAATGCTTCTAAAGTAAAGAAGGTTTAATTATAATTGAACTATAATTTATATTATGTTAAATCGTATTTGAATCACTAATTATATAGAAAATGAAGAAAAAAATTATATATACCCTATTGCTTGTACTAGCACTATTTTTAATTTATGCAGCATATGTTATTAGTAATCCCGTAAGTCCACTTGATACAGCATCATATACTGAAGATGATAAAGAAATATTGATTACATATAGTAGACCATTTAAAAAAGGAAGATTGATATTTGGTAATGAATCGGAGTCTGCCCTAGTCCCATTTGGTAAATATTGGAGAACAGGTGCAAATAGACATACAATGATAACAACCAGTTCTGATTTAAAATTTGCTGATAATCTTTTAAATGCTGGTGAATATTCTCTTTATACTGTTCCAGGAGAAAGTACCTGGGATATTACTTTTAATTCTACTAATGCATTTTTTGGAATTACGCAGCCCGATCCTGAAATGGATTTATTTACAATTTCAGTTCCATCTAATATGCTAGAGGATTCGATTGAGCAGTTTACTATTGATTTTATTCCTTCACCACCAGGAGGTCCTTCTTCTACAGCTATAAGATTAAGATGGGATTTGACAGAAATAGTAATTCCATTTAACTAACTATGCTTTTTTCTTTTAAAAATTTTTTAAAAGCTCTAATCTTTTTAGTTTCTCTTCTAATTATTGTTTTAGTTTTTGGAGGTATTTCTTATTTTATAATTGATAAAATTCAAAAAAAGAACAATTTAATGGATATTGAAGAATATTCTCCTATTTCGACTCTAGTTGTTCCAGAAAACCCCACAAACAGATCTAAATTTCCATTTATTGATGTTCATAGTCATCATTGGGATATGCCAATTAAAGATCTTTCTGGAATTGTAAAGGAAATGGATAGTTTAAACATGAAATATATGATTAATCTAAGTGGTTCAGGTTTTGGTACTTTTTCAGGAAATCAATCTCTAATGGATATTAATCTTACCAAATCCTTGAAAAATGTCAGAGAAAATTATCCTAAAAGATTTGGTGTTTTTGTTAATCTTAATCTAAATAAAATTGACGAGAAAGATTTTACTATTTCATCTGTTAAAATTCTAAAAAATGCAGTCAAAGATGGAGCTATTGGTTTAAAAATTTATAAAAATTTAGGGCTTAATCTTAAGGATTCTAAAGGAATTAGGGTTAAGGTAGATGATAAAAGACTTTCACCTATTTGGGAAGCTTGTGCAGACCTTAATATACCTGTTCTAATTCATTCTGGCGAGCCCTCCCCTTTCTTTGATCCAATTAATAAGTATAATGAAAGATGGCTTCATGCTAGACAAAAACCTAGAAGTTTTAGACCTCAAGATAAATATCCATCTTTTGATACGGTAATGAATGAACAGTATAATATGTTTAAAAATCATCCAAATACAATTTTTATTAATGCACACATGGGTTGGATGGCAAATAATTTAGATAAACTAGAAAAACATTTAGATAGTCTTCCAAATGTATATACAGAATTTGGTGCTGTGATAGGTGAATTAGGAAGACAACCTAGAAGAGCAAGACAATTTTTTATAGATTATCAAGATAGAATTATGTTTGGAAAGGACACTTATAAAAAATCTGAATTTGATGTTTATTTTAGAGTTCTGGAAACCAAAGATGAATACTTTGATTATTATAGAAAAAGACATGGTCTTTGGAAAATGTATGGTCTTGATCTTCCAGATGATGTGTTGAAAAAAATATATTATAAAAATGCATTAAAACTGTTTCCTTCTATTGATAAGGAATTATTTGAATAATCTTACTATTCTTTGTATAGATAATAGTTTTGTAAATTGATTATTTGTGATTAACTATGCATAATTTAAAATACTAAAATGATAATTGGCATTCCTAAAGAAATAAAAAACAACGAATTTAGAGTTGGCATGACTCCTTCAGGAGTTAATTCTTTTATTAGAAATGGCCATACAGTTTATGTAGAAAAAGGTGCTGGATTAGGTAGCGGATTTTCAGATGAATTGTTTTCAAGTGTTGGAGCTGAAATATGTAATTCTATAGAAGAGGTTTATTCAAAATCAGAAATGATAATTAAGGTAAAAGAACCTTTAAAACAAGAATATCCATTAATTAAAAAGGATCAAATTATATATACTTTTTTTCACTTTGCTTCTTCTAAAGAATTAACTGAAGCAATGGTTAAGAGTGGAGCTATATGTATAGCTTATGAAACTGTCCAAAATGATGATAATACACTCCCCCTTTTAACACCAATGTCGGAGGTTGCTGGAAGGATGGCTACTCAACAAGGTGCTAAATTTTTAGAAAAACCTCAAAGTGGTCATGGAATTTTATTAGGTGGAGTTCCTGGGGTAAAGCCTGCTAATGTAATAGTATTAGGTGGAGGTGTTGTTGGAACACAAGCTGCTAAAATGGCTGCTGGTCTAGGTGCAAATGTTACAATTTTTGATATTAGTTTAGATAGGTTGAGAAAACTAGATGATATTATGCCAAAGAATGTTAATACTCAGTTTTCAAATACATATAATATACTAGAAGCAATAAAAGATGCTCATTTAATTATTGGTGCAGTATTAATTCCTGGTGCAAAAGCTCCAAATCTTATAACAAAAAAGATGTTAAAACACCTAAATAAAGGCACTGTTCTAGTAGATGTAGCTGTTGATCAAGGTGGTTGTTTTGAAACTACACACCCAACTACTCATCAAGATCCTACTTATATTATAGATGATGTCCTTCATTATAGTGTTGCAAACATGCCTGGTGCAGTTCCTGTAACTTCAACTGAAGCATTGACTAATGCTACCATAAGCAGAGGTTTATCAATTGCTAATAAAGGTTGGAAGAATGCTTGTGATGATGATAAGTCTTTGAGATTAGGTTTAAATATAATAAACGGTAAAATTGTTTATAAAGCTGTTGCTGATGCTTTTAAACTTGATTATACAGATTTAAATGACATTATTTAATTATGCCTAATATTCCTTCTTTAAACTTGTCTGATTTTTTATCTAATGATAATGCCTTAAAAAAGGATTTTGTAGAAAAAATTGGAAAGGCTTATCAAGAAATTGGTTTTATAGCTTTAAAAGGACATTTTCTTACAAAAAATAATATAGATAATTTGTATCTGCAGATAAAGAAGTTCTTTGATTTACCTCAAGGAACAAAAAATAAATATGAATTTGATGGTTATAAAGGTCAAAGAGGATATACTTCCTTTGGAAAAGAACATGCGAAAGGAAAGAAAGAAGGTGATTTAAAAGAGTTCTGGCATTTTGGGCAGTTTTTAGATAATCAAGAGAAAAACTATAATTATCCTGAAAACATTATTGTTAATGAGCTTCCTGAATTTAATAAGACAGGAAAAGAAACTTTTAAAGCTTTAGAAAAAACAGCCGTTTATGTACTTAGAGCTATTTCTATATTTTTAGACTTAGAAGAAGATCATTTTGACAAATTTGTTATAAATGGTAATAGTATATTAAGACCCATTCACTACCCTCCTATTAAAAAGGAACCCAAAAAAGCTGTTAGAGCAGCTGCACACGGAGATATTAATCTTATCACTCTTTTAATGGGTGCACATGGAAAAGGTTTACAGGTTAAAAATAACAATGGAGAATGGATTGATGCAATTGCAGCAGATGATGAAATTGTAATCAATGTGGGTGATATGCTTTCAAGATATACTAATGATAAACTAAAATCTACTATTCACAGAGTAGTTAATCCTCCAAAAGAATTATGGGGAAAATCAAGATATTCTATACCTTTTTTCTTACATCCTATTGGATCAATGAAGCTAAATGTTCTAGAAAATTGTATTGATAAAAATAATCCTAAAAAATTTGATGATATCACTGCACATGATTTTTTAATTAATAGATTGATTGATATCGGAGTCATGAAAAAAGAATGAAAAAATTCTCTTCTCTTTCTGATCTAAAATCTTTAATAAGTAAATCAGATCAATCTTCTGCTAACTCTGTTTCAACTAATAAAAAAAGTCAATTAATCAAGCAATCTTTAGAGGCTCATTATAGTATTAAAGGAAGAGCAGGAAAACCCGTTACACTTATTAAAGGATTTAAAGGGACAAAAAATCAGATTAAGGATTTAGCTAAACTTCTTAAGAATAAATGTGGAGTTGGCGGATCTATTAAAGATGGGGAAATAATCATTCAAGGTAAATTTAGAGATAAGATTACCTCAATACTTACAGATATGGGGCATTCAGTAAAAAGAGTTGGAGGTTAACCCTCGTGATCATCTTTATCTATATCGGAATTCTTAAAAATTAAAAATAGAAATATCAATAAGGATATTATAGAAAAAGGCGTTTTAAGAAAACTAATGGAATCTAATATTCCTAATCCTGTTAAATCACCAATAATCTCAAATCCAATGATAATAGCAAAGATGTTATTTCTATTCTCATAAAATAATGCAGAAACTCTTTTGTAATAGGTCGCTAAAGTAAACCACATAGCTGGTAAAAAAGCAATAATAAAACTAATAATCCATCCTAATGAGAAGGAAGACCACAAATTGCTAAAAAACTCTTCAGGATTTGCTTCGATTTGTTCCTGAAAAGCTAATTGATCAAAACCTTCAGGGTTATTCATATCTATAAAACCCTCATTCATCAAATAACTACCAAAAAAAGAAAAAAGTAATATTATTCCTGGTATGGCAAGTAATATTGTAAACAACAATCTTAAGAAATATGTTGTTCCGCTTATTGTCCCTGAAAATTGAAAGAATTTTAACATAGATTGAAAAATTTAATTTTCAAATATAGTATTTATTATTAATTCTCTCTTTTGTCAAATTTTTCTTTGTTAGATTTTGAAAACCTATTAATAATAGCAGCAACAATCAATATTAAACATATTCCCCAAAAAATAAAGTTCCACATAATATAAGTATTTAGCTAGTTTTAACTGCAGTGCCATAAGCTAAAACTTCTGCAGCTCCTTGTGATATAACAGAAGTCATAAGTCTAACATTTACAATTGCATTTGCACCAAGTTTGTGAGCATCATCAATCATTCTTGATAAAGCTTGTTCCCTTGAGTCTGCTTGAAGTTTGGTATATTCTTCAATCTCACCTCCAATTAAGTTCTTGAAAGAAGCAAAAATGTCTTTTCCTATATTTCTAGCCCTAACAGTAGAACCTCTTGCTATACCTAAAATTTCAGATATGTTTTTTCCTGGAATTGTTTCTGTTGTAGTGATTAACATATTGGTATTTTTTTTAATAAATATACGAAAAATTAAATCTACAAATTCTTATCTAAACCCATTTGATAGGACTTAAATTATTTTTAATCAAGTAGTTGTTGCATTTGCTAAAATGCTTATTTCCAAACCAATAGCCTCTATTAGCACTTAATGGTGATGGATGGCCCGATTTTAAAATTAAGTGGTTTTTTTTTGTTATTAATGATTCTTTTTTTTTAGCATATCCTCCCCATAACATAAATACTATATTTTCCTTTTTTTCGGAAATTACTCTTATTACATTATCTGTAAAGCTCTCCCATCCCCTATTTGAATGACTTCCAGGTAATCCGTTTTCAACAGTTAATACAGAATTTAAAAGCATTACACCTTGATTAGACCAATCAATAAGGTTACCATCGATCCTTAAAATACAATCTAAATCAGTTGAAATTTCTTTAAATATATTGTTTAAGGAAGGTGGGTTAACAACCTTTGAATCAACGGAAAAGCATAATCCATTTGCTTGAAATGGACCGTGATATGGATCCTGTCCTATTATTACTACTTTTAAATTATTTAAACTACAATTATCAAATGCAGAAAAGATTAGTTTTCCAGATGGATAACATTTCTTTTTTTTATACTGCTCTTTAACAAAATGTGAAAGATTATGAAAATATTCTTGATTAAATTCATTATCTAATTCTTTATGCCAACTTTTTTCAATATTTACCTTCAATGAAAATGTTTATTTTTACTTTTAATATATATAATTACTTTATCAATTCCCAAGGAAAAATTTAATGGAAAACAATAACAACATAGTTTATTTTGACGGTATCTGTGGTTTATGTAATTCCTTTATTGGTTTCTTAGTTAAATTAGATCGAAATTACAAATTAAGATTTGCTACTCTTCAAGGTGAAAATGGACAAGAATTAATTAAAAAGATAAACTTTGTTAATTCTGATTTTGAAACAGTTATATTTCAAAAAAATGATCAGGTTTATACTAAATCAACTGCATTTTTTGAGATTTTTAAAACTTTAGGTGGTTTTTGGAAAATATTATTGATTTTTAAATTATTACCTACTTCCCTTTCAGATTTAATTTATGGATATATTTCAAAAAAAAGATATAAAATATTTGGAAAACTAGATAAGTGTGATATATCTAAATTCAATAAACCAGGTCAGTTTATAGATTAAAATGAATTTTATTCTGTTTTAAATGAGTAAACAAGAGAGTAACTACTATGAGTTCCATCAGATGTTTTCACTCTCCAATAATAAGTTGTACCTGCATCTACAGCAACATCCAATGTTTTGACTGTTAGATTAGTCTGGGCTGAAGGTGGAGTTTGTTTTCCATCTGTTTTATCTACATATAATGTGTATTGAAGGGTATCTCCAGTATCTGGATCACTACCATCCCATGTAAAAGTTACTTTCCCATCTCCATCTCTAGAAGCAGTAGATCCTGATTTAGGAGATTTTAAATCTGCAGGGAATGGAGCATAATTAGTAATTCCTTTTCCTGCTAAATAAAACTTCCAAGTATCACTAGCAGTAGTGGTAGTAGAAGAAGTGCTTTTAGAGGTTATATTCCAAGAATAAGGAACTCCCTTATCTAAGGTTACTTTAGTAGTAGTTGTAGAAAGACCTGTTTTATTTGTGATAGCACTTGTATTTAAATTAGTAATCTTTAGATCATAACTATTGGTATTTGCCGATGCACTCCAAGTAAATGTTACTTCACTTTGAGTATCAGATATAC
>CABXGL010000005.1 GCA_902511755.1 uncultured Bacteroidota bacterium
GTGTATCTGATACTCAAAGTGAAGTAACATTTACTTGGAGTGCATCGGCAAACACCAATAGTTATGATCTGAAGATTACTAATTTAAATACTAGTGCTATCACAAATAAAACAGGTCTTACTACGATTACTACCAAAGTAACCTTAGATAAGGGAGTTCCTTATTCTTGGAATATAACCTCTAAAAGTACTTCTTCTACTACCACTACTGCCAGTGATACTTGGAAGTTTTATTTAGCAGGAAAAGGAATTACTAATTATGCTCCATTCCCTGCAGATTTAAAATCTCCTAAATCAGGATCTACTGTTTCTAGAGATGGAGATGGTAAAGTAACTTTTACATGGGACGGTAGTGATCCAGATACTGGAGATACACTTACTTACACTCTTTATGTAGATAAAATAGATGGAAAACAAACTCCACCTTCAGCGCAGACTAATCTAACAGTCAAAACATTAGCTGTTTCTGTAGATGCAGGCACAACCTATTATTGGAGAGTGAAAACATCAGATGGAACTCATAGTAGTTACTCTCTTGTTTACTCATTTAAAACAGAATAAAATTATAGTTTCTTGTTATTTAAAAAAGGGCATTGCCCTTTTTTTTATATTTGAACAAAATTTATTTTGAAGGAGATCACAATTACCCTTATAGATAGAGATGGTAAGAAGCATTCATTAAAAGCCCCGACTGATGTAAACATGAATTTAATGGAGCTTTGTAAAAGTTACGAATTCCCTATTCAAGGAATTTGTGGTGGTATGGCAATGTGTGCTTCATGCCAAATATATATTCATTCAGAAAATTCAGTAAATGAAATAAGTGATGATGAAAGAGCGATGTTATCTGAAGCTGTTTTTGTAAAAGAAAATTCTAGACTTGGTTGTCAAATTCAAATTAATAAGGAGCTTGATGGGTTGGTTTTTGAAATTGCTCCAGAATAAATTACTTTTTGTTTTGTTTTTTAATAAGGTTTAGAGCAGACCCTTCTTTATACCATTCTATTTGTTGATCATTATAGGTATGGTTTGCAAAAATAATATCTTCAGAACCATCTTTATGTTTGATTTTAATAGTAAGTTGTTTTCCAGGACTAAATTTTTCTAGATCAATAAAGTCAAAAAGGTCATCTTCTTGAATTAAATCATAATCATTTTCATTATTAAAAGTGATACCTAGCATACCTTGTTTTTTAAGGTTAGTTTCATGAATTCTAGCAAATGATTTAACGAGAACTACTTTTACTCCCAAATGTCTAGGTTCCATAGCTGCATGTTCTCTTGAAGAGCCTTCTCCATAATTATGGTCACCAACTACTATAGTATCAATATTATTTTTTTTATAGATTCTTTGAACATCAGGTACTCCTTCATATTCTCCATTTAGTTGATTTTTTACAAAATTTGTTTTTTCATTGAATGCATTTACAGCTCCAATTAGACAATTATTTGAGATATTGTCTAGATGACCTCTATATCTTAACCATGGTCCAGCCATTGAAATGTGATCTGTGGTGCATTTTCCTAAAGCTTTTATTAATAATTTGGCATCTAAAATGTTTTTACCATCCCAGGGGCTAAATGGCTCTAAAAACTGTAATCTTTCAGATGATTTACTTATTTTAACTTCAATACTTGATCCATCTTCTGAAGGTGCTAAATAACCTGCATCTTCAACCTCAAAACCTTTTGGAGGAAGTTCCCATCCAGTAGGTTCATCCAATTTAACTTTTTCGCCTTTTGCATTAATTAATGAATCTTTTATAGGATTAAAATCTAATCTTCCAGAAATAGCAATAGCAGCAACCATTTCGGGTGAAGCTACAAAGGCATGTGTGTTTGGATTTCCATCTGCCCTTTTAGCAAAATTTCTGTTAAAGGAATGAACTATTGAATTTTTCTTTTGGAGATCTGCTCCTTTTCTTGCCCATTGTCCAATACATGGACCACATGCATTAGTAAAAATTTTAGCATTTAGATTTTCAAAAACATCTAAAAATCCATCTCTCTCAGCTGTATATCTTACTTGTTCTGAACCAGGATTTATTCCAAATTCAGCCTTTGTCCTTAAACCTTTATCAATAGCTTGTTGAGCAATTGATGCCGCTCTTGATAAGTCTTCATAAGAAGAGTTTGTACAAGAACCTATAAGACCCCATTCAACTTTTAATGGCCATTCATTTTTTTTGGCTTTTTCTCCCATTTCATGTACAGGAGTTGCAATATCAGGAGAAAATGGACCATTTACGTGAGGCATTAGATCAGAAAGATTAATTTCAATTATCTGATCAAAATATTTTTCAGGTTCGCTATACACTTCAGGATCAGCAGTTAAATAATCCTTCACTTTATTTGCAGCATCTGCAATATCACTTCTTCCAGTAGATCTTAGGTATCTTTCCATTGATTCATCATATCCAAATGTAGAAGTAGTAGCACCAACTTCAGCTCCCATATTACATATTGTTCCTTTTCCAGTACAAGACATAGACTTAGCACCGGGTCCAAAATATTCAATAATAGCTCCTGTTCCTCCTTTAACAGTTAAAATTCCAGCTACTTTTAATATTACATCTTTAGGAGAAGTCCATCCCGAACATTTTCCAGTTAATTTAACTCCAATTAGTTTTGGGAATTTTAGTTCCCAAGGCATTCCAGCCATAACATCAACTGCATCAGCTCCTCCAACTCCGATAGCTACCATTCCAAGTCCACCAGCATTTACTGTATGTGAATCTGTACCAATCATCATCCCGCCAGGAAATGCATAATTTTCCAGAACTACCTGATGAATTATTCCTGCTCCTGGTTTCCAAAAGCCAATTCCATATTTATCAGAGACAGATTCAAGAAAATTAAAAACTTCGTTACTATTATTTAAAGCAGATTGAAGATCTTTTGAAGCTCCTACTGAAGCTTGGATTAAGTGATCACAGTGTACTGTTGTTGGGACAGCAACCTTTTTTTTTCCAGCTTGCATGAATTGTAGTAAAGCCATTTGAGCAGTAGCATCTTGACAGGCTATTCTGTCAGGAGCAAAATCCACATAATCAACCCCTCTTTTATATGGTTTTTCTAATTCATTATTCCATAGGTGAGAATATAATATTTTTTCTGCTAGAGTAAGCGGACTTCCTTTAATTTTTCGAGCTTTATCAACTTTAGATTGAATCTTTTGATAAATCTCAATAATCATTTCTATATTAAATGCCATTTAACCCTAATTTAGATTGCAAAAATAATGTTTATTGGTTAAAGTTCAATCCTATTGGGTATTTTATAATATAATAAGGACCGAAGAAAGTGCTAACATTATTAAAGCAGGTAGAGATTTAATTAAAGGATCATTTATTTTTAAATGATCTCCAATTGTTCCAATCATAAGACATCCTATTAAAAATGCAGAAACATCAACTAAATTTGGAAACCAAATTCCTGCTATTAAAAGACATCCTAAAGGTAATTTTGAAAATTCTAGTATTTTTAAAAATGAATTTTTAAAACCATTTGATTTAAACTCAGATTCCATATTTTGTGAATTTCCTCCTCCAATAATAGAATAATTCTTTAATCGAATTTTCCATTGATAAAATATTCCTAATGCAATTATTACTTGAATTATAATTTTGATACTTTCCATATTTAAATATAAAATAAAAAAGCCAGTTTTTACTGGCTTTTGTAGTAGCGGGAGCAGGACTCGAACCTGCGACCTTCGGGTTATGAGCCCGACGAGCTACCTACTGCTCTATCCCGCGATGTGAGGGGCGAATTTACAACTTTTTTAAAATATATAGAAAAGTATTATCAATTATAATTAAGGTCTTACCTTTGATTTATGGTTCATAAATCTGGATTTGTAAATATTATTGGTAACCCAAATGTTGGCAAATCAACATTAACCAATCTTTTTGTTGGTAAAAAACTATCTATTATTACACCTAAAGCTCAAACAACTAGACATCGAATTTTAGGGATTGTAAATTCTGAGAATTATCAAATGGTAATTTCTGATACTCCAGGAATAATAAAACCTGCTCACAAACTTCACAAATCTATGATGGATTTTGTTAATATGACTTTTGAGGATTCTGATATATTACTTTATATGGTTGAGTATAAAGATTATAACCTAAAAGACTCTTCACTTTTAAAAAAAATAAAATCTTCTAAGGTTCCTTTAATATTAGTCATCAATAAAATTGATTGTATTGACCAGATAAAATTAGAAAGTGAAATAGATTATTGGAAGGAAGTGTTACCCAATGCTGAAATATGGCCAATTTCTGCTATTGAAAATTTTAATATTGAGGAATTAAAAAATAGAATTATTGATATTTTACCCATTGGACCAGCATATTTTCCTAAAGATCAATTAACCGATAAACCAGAGAGGTTTTTTGTAAATGAGATTATTAGGGAGAAGATATTAATTAATTTTAAAAAAGAAATTCCATATTCTGTAGAAGTGGTTACTGAATCATTTGAAGAAGAACTTAAAATCATCAAAATTCGGTCTATTATAATGGTAGAAAGAAATAGTCAGAAAGGAATTATTATTGGTCATAAAGGAGATGCGATCAAAAATATTGGAACTCAATCTAGGATAGATATGGAAAACTTTTTTAACAAAAAAGTATTTTTAGATCTACAGGTAAAAGTTAATAAAAACTGGAGATCCAGTGATATAGAACTTAAAAGGTTTGGATATAATCAAAAATGATTTTATTATTTTAAAACATTAGATTTGTACCCCTTAATAAAATAAAATGAGTTCTATTGTTGCTATTGTAGGTAGGCCCAATGTGGGAAAATCAACACTATTTAATAGGTTAATCCAAAAAAGAGAAGCAATTGTCGACTCTGAGAGTGGAGTGACAAGAGATAGGCATTATGGTTTTTCATTTTGGAATGGAAAAGATTTTACGGTAATTGATACTGGAGGTTATATGTTGGGTGGAGATGATAATTTTGAAAAAGAAATAAATGATCAGGTAATGATTGCAATTGAGGAATCTGATGTTATTATTTTTACAGTAGATGTTGATACTGGGATTAATACAATGGATAATGAAATAGCTAGACTTCTTCATAAATCTGGTAAAGCTATTATTCTTGCTGTTAATAAAGTAGATAATCATAAAAGGCATATTGATTCAAATGAATTTCATTCTCTAGGATTTAAAAAATCTTTTAATATTTCAGCAATTAATGGTAGCGGAACTGGAGAACTATTAGATGAGTTAGTTAATTATTTTCCTGAAAAATTAAAGATAGATGAAGAAAAAATTCCTGGATTTGCTGTTATTGGAAGACCAAATGCAGGAAAATCATCATTTATTAATGCACTTTTGGGCGATGATAGATATGTTGTTACTGAAATTGCTGGAACAACAAGAGATAGCATTGATACTCATTTTAATAGATTTGGATTTGATTTTAATTTAATTGATACGGCTGGAATAAGAAAAAAATCAAAAATAAGTGATGATATTGAATTTTATTCTGTTGTTAGGTCAATTAGAACAATTGAAAATGCAGATGTTTGTTTAATCTTATTTGATGCAACGCGAACATTTGATTCGCAAGTAAAAAATATTTTTTGGTTAGCAGCAAGAAATAACAAGGGAATAGTCATTTTGGTAAATAAATGGGATTTAGTCAATAAAAAAACTAATACTATTAAAATGATAGAAGAAAATATTAGAAAAGAAATTGAACCTTTTGTTGACGTCCCAATTGTATTTATTTCAAGCTTAACTAAACAAAGAATTTTTAAAGCAATAGAAACTGCTATGGTAGTTTATAAGAATAAAAAACAAAATATTGTTACTAGAAAATTTAATGATTCTTTATTGCCAATTATTCAAAAGAATCCACCTCCGGCCTATAAGGGAAAATATGTAAAAATAAAATTTTGTACCCAGTTACCATCATCTTATCCTCAGTTTGCTTTCTTCTGTAATCTTCCTCAATACATAAAGGATCCTTATAAAAGATTTTTGGAGAATAAGATTCGTGAAATATATAATTTTTCTGGAGTACCGATTAATATATTTTTTAGAAAAAAATAGTGTTTATTAAAGTTCTTCTTTAATATTTGTAAGAGCTGTTTTGATTTTTTCTAGTTTTTTAACTACTTCAAAGTTCTTATTTAGAATTTTTAATTGTTCTTTTGCTCCCTCTAGAGTATAACCTTTTTCTTTAACTAGATGATGAATAGTCTGAAAATTTTCTACATCAATTGAAGAATATCTTCTTGTTCCCTTACTATTTTTTTTAGGTTTTAAGACATCAAATTCTTTTTCCCAAAATCTAATTAATGATGTATTCACATTAAAAGCTTTGGAAATTTCTCCTATTGTATAATATAATTTTTCGGGAAGGTTGACATGCATTAATCTAGAGATTGGTTTTCTTGATTAGCAATCTTTAATAATTCATCAAACTCATCAGGGGTTAAATTGCCATAGTAAAAGTTAATTGGATTGACTTGTCTTTTGTCTTTTCTAACTTCATAATGAAGGTGAGGTGCTTGAGATCTTCCAGTATTTCCAACAAATCCAATTATATCACCTTTTTTTACTTTTTGATATCTTCTCACATTGTATTTATCAAGATGAGCATATAAAGTAACATACCCAAAACCATGATCTATTCTAATATGCTTTCCATATCCCGAAGATCTTGAATCAGCTCGGATGACTTTTCCATCACTTGCAGCATAAACTGGAGTGCCCCTTGGAGCAGTAAAATCCATTCCACTGTGCATACGTCTAGATTTTGTAAAAGGATCTGTTCTATAACCAAAACCAGAAGCTATTCTAGTTAAGTCATTATTTTTAATTGGTTGAATAGAAGGAATTGATGAAAGAAGTTTTTCTTTATCACTAACTAATCTTTCAATTTCATCTAGAGATTTTGACTGAATAACTATTTGTTTAGTTAGAATCTCAATTTTTTTTGTCGTTTCTATTACTAAATCTGAATTTTCAAACCCTTCTAAATTTGCATATCTGTTTATTCCACCAAATCCAGCTATTCTAACTTCATTTGCAATAGGGTTAGTTTCAAATAAAACTCGATAAATATTATTATCTCTTTGTTCGATATTTTCAAGTACTATATTAAGTTGAGATATTTTTTTATTTAATAAATCAAATTGAAGCTTAAAGTTTGAAAGCTCTCTAGCTTGAGTTAATTCTGTAGGCGTATTTAATAATGGAGTATTTAATAATACAAGTAAAGTAATAATTCCAAAAAACATTGAGCTTAAGAGAAAAGCTAAGATATTCTTAAATTGAGTAGATCTATTAATTTCAACCTTTCGATAGGAAAGAGTTTTCTGGTCGTAATAATACTTGGTCTTAAACATTAACTAAATTATAGTATTTTTACTGGTGATTTATAATGAATTTTACATTTAAACTTAAGTAAAGATATAAAATAGTTTTTTTGTAAAAGATCTAATAAAAATTACTTTATATGAATTCTAATAAAGTTCGTTCTGAATTTTTAAGTTTTTTTGAAAAGAAAAACCATAAAGTAGTTAAATCTGCACCTATGGTTATTAAAAATGATCCAACATTAATGTTTACTAATGCTGGAATGAATCAGTTTAAAGATAATTTCTTAGGGAATATTATTAGTGATGATAAAAGATTAGTTGACACACAAAAATGTTTAAGAGTTTCTGGTAAACATAATGACCTTGAGGAAGTAGGTATTGACACTTACCATCACACTATGTTTGAAATGTTAGGTAATTGGAGTTTCGGAGATTATTTTAAAAAAGAAGCAATAAACTGGGCATGGGAACTTTTAACAGAAATTTATAAAATTGATAAAAATTCTTTATATGTAACCATATTTGAAGGTTCAAAAAAAGATGGTACGTTAAAGGATAAAGATGCGTATAATATATGGAGTGAAATTATTGATGAAAGCAGAATCATTTTAGGAAATAAAGATGATAATTTTTGGGAGATGGGAGATCATGGACCATGTGGACCTTGTTCTGAAATACATATTGATATTAGGTCAGAAAAAGAAAAATCAAAAATCTCAGGCAGAAATTTAGTGAATAAAGATCACCCAGAAGTGATTGAAATATGGAATTTAGTTTTTATAGAGTTTAACAGAAAGACAGATGGTTCTTTAGAAAAACTGCCATTTAAACATATTGATACTGGGATGGGTTTCGAGAGGTTATGCATGGTTTTACAAGGAGTTAAGTCTAACTATGATACTGATATTTTTCAACCATTGATCAAGGAGTTAGAGCTAGTTTCTGAAATTAAATATGGAATTAATAAAGAAAAGGATATTGCTATTCGAGTGATTGTAGATCATTTAAGGGCGGTTTCATTTTCTATTGCAGATGGTCAATTACCATCTAACAATGGCGCAGGTTATGTTATAAGAAGAATATTAAGAAGAGCAATTCGATATGGTTATACATTCTTAGATCAAAAATCGCCATTTATTTATAAACTAGTAAAAAAACTCTCTTCTCAACTTTCTAAGGCATATCCTGAACTTGAAAGTCAAATTCAAATTATTGAAAATGTAATTAAAGAGGAGGAGTCCTCATTCTTGATAACTTTAGAAAAGGGTATTATAAAACTAAATGATATTATTTTGAATAGTAAAACAAAAAATATCTCTGGTTCAAATGCATTTGAACTTTATGATACTTTTGGCTTTCCAATTGATTTAACTTCATTAATTTTAAGAGAAAATGGGATGTCTTTTGATTCCAAAGAATTTAATTCTCTGATGAGTATTCAAAAAAATAGATCTAAATCTGCTTCTCATTCTTCTAATGAAGAGTGGATTAAAATTAATGAGTCTGAACAAAGTAAATTTATAGGTTATGATGAATTAATTTCTAATTCTAAAATTTTAAGATATAGAAAAACAAAAAACAATAAAAAAGAAGAAATTTATCAGGTTGTATTTGATAAAACACCTTTTTATCCAGAAGGAGGAGGTCAAGTTGGAGATACTGGTTTTTTGGAAACTGGTTCAGATCAGAAAATACAAATTTTGAATACATTTAAGGAAAATGATTCCATAATACACCTAATTAAATCTCTTCCAAAGGAATTTGATAAAGATTTTAATATAAGAGTTGATAAAAATAAAAGGTTTGCATGTTCTAGTAATCATACAGCTACACATTTGCTTCATCAAGCTTTGAGACATGTTTTAGGAGACCATGTTCAGCAGAAGGGCTCTATGGTTTCTGATAAATATTTGAGATTTGATTTTTCTCATTTTTCAAGATTAAATGAAAAGGAATTAGAAGAGATACAAAACTTTGTGAATCAAAGAATAATAGATGAATTAGAATTTGAAGAAAACAGAAATTCTTCTCTAAAGGAATGTTTAGATAAAGGAGTAATTGCTCTTTTTGGAGAAAAATATGGAGATGTTGTTAGATCAGTTAAATTTGGAGAATCTTATGAATTATGTGGAGGAACACATGTTAAAAATACAAGTCAAATTAGGAGTTTTATTATAACATCTGAATCCGCAATATCAACTGGAATTAGAAGAATTGAAGCATTAAGCGGTCCAAATGCAATAAATTTCTTAATTAATCAAACAAAAACTTTGAAAGAAATTAATTCAATTCTTTTAAATGACAATAACCCTGTTGATGCATTGAATAAAATTAAAAATCAAAATGTTTCTTCTAATAAAAAATTAGAAAGAACAAATAATGAATTAATTGGATATTACATTAAAGATTTAAATCAAAATTTAGAGTTAATAAATAATATAAACTTTTGTGCTATTGAATTCTCTTGTGATCCTAACGTTTTAAAAAATTTAGCTTTTAAAGCTGGAAAGGAAATAGAAAATTTATTTTTAGTTTTATGTTCTAATTTTGAAGGAAAGGCTTATGTTATGTGTTATATTTCTAAAAATTTAACGGAGTCCCATAAACTAAATGCACAAAATATAGTTAAAAAATTAGGAGATTCTATTGGTGGAACTGGAGGTGGTCAATCATTTTTTGCAACCACAACTGGAAATAATATTTCTGGAATAAAAAATGTAATTAATAAATCTAGAGAATTTATTAATTAACTGAAACTTCTTCTTGTGGTGGGTATACAGATAAAATTTTGTTGACGTAACCTTCTACTAATTCATCTCTATTCATTCTATTAGTAGATAAAAAACCTATCCCTTTTCCTTGCCAGACTAGCTGCTTTGATTTAGTATCAATAATGTCAATGTATAAAACTCCTTCAGAAGTTGTATGAGACACTCTTCTATAATTTCTTCCATAATAGGGATACCATCCTGAATAGTAAGGACTATAATATGAGTTATCTATATATATATTTTCAGAAGATTTCGTAGAAATATTTATCAATAAATCAGGAGTTTCACTTATAGCCATCCCTTTTTGTAAGAGATTTTTTTCTATAGACTTAAGAATTCTTTTTTTATCTATATCAGAAATTTCAACTTTATCAATCCCTGTTTTGTAGAAAGCAAATGATTGATAGTTGCTAAAATCAATGTCAGAATCGAAATCAGAATAAACTCGAATTGAATTACAACTGTTTAAAGAAAAACCTAGAATAAAAAGAATCAAGATATATTGGTTAAATATTTTCATAATATAATTTTTTGAGTATAGATCAATAACTATGCCTAAATGTTATATTTTAGTTTCTAGACATTACTTTTGTAAATGTAATAATATAAATTAATGAAAAAAAGGACCTGTAATTATAAGCTATTAATATTCATTTTTTTATTTTTTCTTAACTCATGTGGATCTAAAAAACTTTCATACAAAAAAAAGAATCCTAAAAAAATAGAAAACAAATCATTAAAATCAGTTAATCGTTTCTTTAAATCAATGACTAGTGAACAAAGAACTCATTGGTATGTAAACACATATTCTAAAACTGCCATAAATGAAATGAAAAAATATGGAATTCCTGCAAGTATAACTATAGCTCAGGGAATATTGGAATCTAATTCTGGTAAGGGTGGATTAGCTTTAAAGTCGAATAATCATTTCGGAATCAAGTGTCATTCAGGCTGGAAGGGTAAAAAAGTATATCATGATGATGATAAAAAAGGAGAATGTTTTAGAAAATATAAAAATCCAGAAAAATCTTATCGTGACCACTCTATTTTTTTAGTTTCGAGAGATAGATATAGTTTTTTATTTAAATTAAGAAAAGGGAACTATGTGAAATGGGCTTTGGGCTTAAGAAAGGCAGGGTATGCTACAGATCCAGCCTATGCAGACAAATTGATTTCAATAATTGAGAGATATGAATTATGGAAATTAGATGGCTCAAAAAAACCTTTAAATGCTAAAAAGGAGAGAAAGAATAAAAAAACTAAAATTGTAGATAATAAAAGAAATGATAAAACCTTAAAAAAATATATAGTTAAAAAAGGAGACACTTTATATTCTATTTCTAAACAATTAAAAGTAAGTGTTTCAGATTTAATAAATATTAATAATTTATCTGGAAATACAATAAGTATTGGCCAAGTTTTAAAATTAGAGTAGATACTTTATCTTATCAACATATTGATTTTACTTTAAATACACTGAAAAAAATTCCCAAATCCTTTTAAATAGATTTTCCTGTTAGAATTCTATTTATTTTGGTAGCAGCTGTTTCAAGGTGCATTTTACTCATTTTATCAGAATTCTTTTTTATAGATTTTTTAATCTCCTTTTCCAATTCTGACAATTGTCCAATAGCAATTGTTCTTATGTCAGACTGACTAACCTTTACAGTTGTAACACGGCTGCGAAAAAATGAAGGAACTGATCCTTGTTCTTCTGTCATTATATAGTTGAGTCTATCTAAATATGCTAATTGTAAATTTCTTCTATAAACATCAATTGGTTGATTAGTATAAACTTCTCTCCAGATTCCTTTTTTTAAATCAGACATCATTTCTAATAAGGTATATGCTTTTGAACCATTAATTGCTTCATTCTCAATCATTCTAGCCATCCTTCCAAAATCTAAAATATTATTTAAAATTCTAGTTTGAGTACTTCGAATTCTATTAGTGTTTCCTGCAAATTCAATTTTATTTAAGATATTCTTATCGATCATCCATGTTGGAGTTTTAAATAATTGATTTTGTAGAAAATTCATACAATTTTTTTGATGAGACTTCTCAACATGAGTATAAACAGCACCAGATTGATCATAAGTTTTGTAATATTGAGTGATACCACCAATATTAGATGTAACATGCCCCATATATCTATTAAATTGAGATAGAACTTGACCATACATGGTATTTAAATCACTATAATCTTTTCCTTTTTCAGCTGTCCAGTCAATTAAATTAGGCACAATTCTTTTTAAGTTTAGAATTCCATATTCACTAGCTTTAACAGCATTATCTCCAAGATCTTCAGTTTGTGAAGTAGGATCAATTCCTGCACTTCCAAATCTATGCATCATGCTATACTGATTATCTAAAATCCATTGATCTAAAATATCCTTTTCATCTTTTGCATTCTTTGCTTCAATAATCGGTCTATATCCCCATTTTATGGCATGTTTGTCATATACCCCAATATTTGGCATTAAAGCAACTCCTTTATCTCCAGGTTGTGCTATGTAATTAAATCTAGCATAATCCATAATGGATGGAGCTGTACCATACTTTTTTGTGAATGTTGCAGATCTTAAAGAATCAACTGGGTACGCACTGCTACTACCCATATTATGAGGCAACCCTATTGTATGGCCAACTTCATGAGCTGAAACAAATCGAATTAATCTACCCATTACTTCGTCTTTGAATGCTAATCCTCTAGCTTCTTTATTGATAGCTGCAGTTTGCACAAAAAACCAGTTTCTTAAAAGTGTCATTACATTGTGATACCAGTTTATGTCAGATTCTAAAATCTCACCTGATCTAGGATCACTTACATGAGGTCCATTTGCATTAGGGATTGGAGAAGCTAAATACCTTACTACGGAATATCTTACGTCTTCTGGACTCCAATCTGGATCTTCTTCTTTAGAAGGAGGGTCTTTAGCAATTATAGCATTTTTGAACCCAGCTTCTTCAAATGCAACTTGCCAATCTTCAATTCCTTGTTTTATGTATTTTCTCCATTTTTCTGGAGTTGCCCTGTCAACATAGTAGACAATTTGTTTTTTAGGAATAACAAGTTCTCCTTTTTTAAATTTTTCTAAATCTTCTTCTTTAACTTCCAATCTCCATCTGTCAAGATACTTTAAAGATTTGCTTTCTTGTACATCTAATCCATAATCTATTTGACTTCTTGCAAACCAGCCAACTCTTTGATCAAAATATCTTCTTTTCATAGGAACCTTTGGAAGTAAAATCATAGAATTATTAATTTCTAATGATACTGCTCCAGTACTAGAACTTAAAGATGGACCCATACTAGGACCTGGTGATTGTGATAAATTATAAGTTTTTACATGTCTAGATTCAATATTTATTGGATAACTTTTTAATGATTCAATAAAAGATCTCTTAGAATCAAGATTAGAAATTTTATAACTTTTTCTTCTAGATTGAGGTAATCCTAAAGGCTTAACATCATCTGTAAATAATTTTGTTACATCAATTACTGTTGATGTAGAATCTTTACTAACAGTAGCTATTTTAAAGTTATATAAGACTGGTTCAAAATTTGAATTTACTACAGCTTCGTTTATAGGAAGTGAATCATTAGCTACAACATTGTGTGACACTACTCTTAATAAAATATTTTGATCTTTTTTTTGCCATCTAAGTACTTGAGTGTTTTGTTTCCCTCCACCAAAACCAAGTCCAGCAGCGGTTTTTGCAATTCTTGTTACCATTAACATTTCTCTTCCTAATAAGGAATCATTTATTTCATAGTAATATTTGTCTTTAACTTTATGCACATCAAAGAGCCCTTTATCAGTCTTAGCCTCTTTTGTAATTATTTCTTCATATGACTTTGGTTTACTAGATTCTTTACTATTTTCTTTTTTTTCTTTATCAACTTTAGTAGGTGCTTGAAAAGGTCTTTGTGAAGGTCTTTGAGCATTAAGCTGAAAAGAAATTAATAAAATGATAATTAAAGAGTATACTAATGAATTTTTCATAATAAATTTTTTAAAATTATAAGGTATTAAATTATTCTTAATATAATAGAATTTATATTTATTTTATAAACCATTTCTTTACTTCTTCTAACTGGAGAGCATCAATAGTTAATTTGTTTTTCTTTCTGTAACCATTAAGTTTTTGATGAATTTGAGTAGGTTTATGTGAAAGTAAATTTTCAGGGCTAGAATATAATTCCATAATACAATCTATCCATTTTTCTTGAACACCAATTTTAATAAAATCTTCTTTTTTTGGCTTAGCTTTAGATAATTCTGGCTTCATTTGAGGGAAAAAAATAACCTCTTGAATTGACTTATTATCTGTAAGTAACATAACTAAACGGTCGATTCCAATTCCAATTCCTGAAGTTGGTGGCATTCCATATTCAAGTGCTTTTATAAAATCATTATCTATAAACATTGCTTCATCATCTCCCTTTTCAGAAAGTTTAAGTTGCTCTTCGAATCTTGACAATTGATCGATAGGATCATTTAATTCAGAGTAAGCATTTGCCAATTCTTTTCCATCAACCAAAAGTTCAAACCTTTCAGTAAGTTTAGGATTATCACGATGTTCTTTTGTTAATGGACTCATCTCTTTTGGATAGTCAGTAATAAATGTAGGTTGTATATAATGCTGTTCACATTTTTCTCCAAATATTTCATCAATTAATTTTCCAATCCCCATGGTTTTATCAACATCAATACCCATTTTCTTTGCAGTTTCAAACATCTCTTTTTCATCAAAATTTGAAACATCAATTCCAGTATGCTCTTTTATTGAATCTAAAATGCTGATTCTTTTAAATGGAGTTTTAAAATCAATTTCTTTATCTCCCAATTTTATTTTAGAAGATCCTTTTAAATCAATTGTAATTTTTTCAAGAAGATTTTCCGTTGTTTCCATCATCCAGAAATAATCTTTGTATGCAACATAAAGTTCAACCATTGTGAATTCTGGATTATGAGTTCTATCCATTCCTTCATTTCGGAATACTTTCGCAAATTCATATACTCCTTCAAAACCACCAACAATTAACTTTTTAAGATATAATTCATTAGCTATTCTTAAATATAATGGAATGTTTAATGCATTATGATGAGTGATAAATGGTCTGGCTGATGCTCCTCCTGGAATAGATTGAAGAATAGGTGTTTCAACTTCAAGATATTTTTTTTCATTAAAAAAAGACCTCATAATATTCATTACCTGAGTTCTTTTTAAAAATGTATCTCTAACATGAGAATTGACAATCAAGTCAAGATATCTTTGTCTATATCTTAATTCCGGATCCTTGAATTCATCATAATTTTTTCCTTCTGCATCAGTTTTAGGTAATGGAAGGGGCCTTAGTGATTTACTTAAAACAGTGAATTTTTTTACTAAAATTGTTTTTTCACCAACTTGTGTTGTAAATAGTTTACCTTCAATTCCAATAATATCTCCTATATCAAGAAGTTTTTTATAAACATCATTATACATTGATTTGTCTTCATTTGGACAAATTTCATCCCTATTAAAGTATAATTGAATTTTTCCTTTACTATCTTGAATTTCAGCAAAGCTTGCTTTACCCTGTATCCTTCTAGACATTAATCTCCCAGCAATTGAAATAGATTTATTTTCTTTAAAATCTGAAATAATTTTTATTGTATTTGTTGAAACCTTAAATAAAGCAGCTGGATAGGGATTTATACCATATTTACGAAGTTTATCTAACTTTTCTCTTCTTATTAGCTCTTGCTCCGATAGCATAATTATATTTTTATTTTATTCAAAGATAATGAATAGAACAGAAGGTACAACTAAGATGTTTTATTTCATGTAGATATATATATCTTAGCATTAAAAATTTGTAATTTGAGTTTTTGGAGAGTTTTATTATCAATAATTTTCCCTCCCTTTTCAGTTTTAGATAGAGGATGTGGCTCTATTTTAATAGTTTTTATTTTAACCTTATGTGGATGGGTTCCAGGTGTTATTGCTGCTTTGGTAATTTTAAACAATCCTGAAAATTAATTAAAATGAAGAAAAATATTATAATTCATGATTTGGGCCTTATGGAATATGAAGATGCATTGGAATACCAATTAAATTTATTTAATGAGATAATTGATAATAAGCTTAGTAATAGAAAAAATAACACCAACATTAAAACTAAAAATCATCTTGTTTTTGTTGAACACAATCATGTTTATACTTTAGGAAAAAGCGGAAAAATAAATAACTTATTAATAGATAAAGAAATCTTAGAAAAAAATAAAATAAAATTTTTTAATACAAATAGAGGAGGAGATATTACATATCACGGTCCTGGTCAGATTGTTTGCTATCCAATCATAGATTTAGACAATTTTTTTACTGACATTCATAAATATTTAAGATTTTTAGAGGAGACGATTATTTTAACTTTAAAAGATTATGGGATTCAAGGTGAAAGAAGTAAGAATGAGACTGGAGTATGGATTAATCCAAACTCGATTGATGCTAGAAAGATTTGTGCATTAGGAGTTAAAGCTAGTAGATGGGTAACTATGCATGGATTGGCTTTAAATGTTAATACTGATTTGAATTATTTTAAAAATATAATTCCATGCGGAATTAAAAATAAATCTATTACTTCAATTTCAGTTGAATCTAAAAAAAACATCAAAATGGAATTAGTTAAGAACAAAATTATTGATAATTTTTTGAATGTTTTTTCAGCTAAATTGAATTAATCAAAGGAATAAGTTAAAATTTCATTTTCATCCCCAAAAACAGTAATTAATTTATTTTTTTCATTATTTATAGTTATATCAATGTTGCTATTACCAAAAATGGGAAAATTGTCAATAGCGTCCCCTTTTATATCAAATAAATAAACTTTACTTTCATCAAAATTAGTTATTGAAATAAATTCATTATTAAATAACTTTGGCTTAGAGTAATTTCCGTACTTAAGTTCTATATTCTTATTGTTAATATTTAAAATATTTTCAGATATATAAGCAGTGTTTTTATTATTACTAGTAATTGAATATTTTGATTCTAAAGGAAGAGGTTTTTTAGAAATTTTTCCATTTAAACTAATTCTAATTAGATTATTATTGTTATCAATAGTTAATATTGAATTTTTATTAATATAAATTTCATTTCCAGAAACATTCAGATTTTCAGGAACTTTAATTCTAATATTTCCTCTTCTATCAGTAATATATAATTTTTTATCAGTATTTATTATTAAATAATCTTTAGAACCAATTCTAAAATGCTTAGGTGAATTAGTTATTTTATATTTTATGTTATTTTTATTAAAACCCCTAACTATTTTCATTTTTGAGTCTAGCATTTTAATTTGATTTTCATAACAAATTAAAAAACGATAATTTTTATTTTTATCATAATCAAAAACTGAAAGGCCAAGAACTTTTGAATTTTTTTTATGGTTTATCTTCTTAACTTCTTTTCCATTTTTATCAAGAATGATAAAGCTTTCTTCAGTATTAAAGGCATACTGTAATCTACCGTTTTTATAAAGATCTATTTGGGTAATTTCACCAATTATTTTACTTTTCATATTCTTTTTCCAAATAACTTCTCCAATACTTGATATTAGGTACAAATTATTTTTATTGTCTTGAGTTAATAATTCCTTTTTCTTGGTAATGTAATTTGTCATCCACTTTGGTTTTAAAAAAATACCATCATTTAATTTTAAATTAAACAGAATCTTAGGCCCCAATGAATTAATTTCTTTTTCTGATTTTGATATACTATGAGTCTTATAAATAATGTTTTCTTCCAGGGATAAGTGATTAATCCAAAAGCTATAATTTTCTTGTTTTAAATTGAAATCCTTAAATAAAATAGTATCAAATTGAGATAAATTATAAATATTTAATAGATTACTTTTTTGTGGAATGTTATCATAATTTTTATTGAACCTTGAAGAATTAATTAATGTAGAATTATTTCTAAAATTTAATATAATATTTTCAATGGAATTTTTATTATTAGATAAAATCAATATATTTTCAATTAATGTTCCATAATTTTTTTTTGAAATTTCAAAGTCAACGAATGGAATTTTAGTTTTAAATAATTTAGTATTGAATTTATAAACTTTGTTATTTCTGTAGATATAATCTGCTTTAAAATTATTCTGAATTAGCGATTCTAATAATCTATTGCTTTTAAAACTTATTGTAGAAATAGTGTCATTTTCATAAAATATTTTACCAATTTCATTTATATCATATAATAAAGAATCATTAATTGCTTTTTTGAGTTCATTTATAGAAATTTTGTTTTCTAGATTAGAAATAATTTTTGAGTGATTATATGCAATTCTTTTAAATTGTTTAAAATTAGATGGAATGATTTTATTTATATTTGAAATGTTGGGATTTATATCTTTTAGAATATTAATTTTTTTAAAAATTGAATCATGTTGAAACCCTATTCCATTTAGTGTAAGTTTGTGTTGATTTAATTCAATATCAAATTGGATCCAATCAGAAATATTAGAATTATTAAATATCTTTCTAAGATTAGAATTTTTTAAATATTTTGAAAAATTGTTTGAAATAAATAAAGAAATATTTGAGTTAGAAATATTATATAGCTTTTTTAAATCACCACTTTTTTCAGTATATATATGATTGGAATTCCTTAATGAATTTTCAACTAATAATTTACTTTTTGATTCTATATAAATTCCATTCTTAATCGTGTTATAATATTCATTATGTTCATTTAAAATTCTATTAATAGTAAATCCATTGTATTTTACAGAATCTTGAATATTGATATTATTAATTACATTATTTTGTTCTGAATATATAATAGATTGAATTTCATTTTTTCCAATTTTATGGTAACTAATTAGTACAGGTTTATTGAAAAACTTTTTAGAAATGGAATCAGATTTATAATTTAATAAAGAATTAAAATTATTGTGAAAACTTTTTACATCAATTTCTTTTGTCGAGTTGTATTTGATTAATAATATAGGATTTGTAGGAACTAAATCAATTAGATCTAATTCTTTTTTAAAACTATTATCACAGTTAGTAATTAATAATAGCAAAAGAAATAGAGAGATTTTTTTCATTTCGATTATATATGTAAAAGTAATGAACTAAAAATTCAATTTATATTAATTTAAAACTTTTTCTATGATGTTTGGTTATGCCGTTTTTTAAAATTGCAATTTTGTGTTCCTTTGTTGGATAACCATTATTTTTAGACCAATTATATTGAGGAAATTTTTCAGATAATTTAATCATATATTCATCTCTAGCAGTTTTTGCTAGTATAGATGCAGCAGCGATACTTGTGTATTTTGAATCTCCTTTAACAATACATTGATATGGAATTTTGTTTTTTGATATAAAATAATTTCCATCTACTATAATAAATTTTGGTTTTGTTTTTAATTTACTTATAGCTTGATTCATAGCTAATATAGATGCATTTAAAATGTTTATTTTCTCAATAGTTCTAACTGACACATTGGAAATCGCATAATCAATGGCATTATTTAGGATAACCTTTTTTAATAAAATCCTTTTCTTTAACGATAGTAATTTGGAGTCGTTTAACATACTATGATTAAAATCTTTAGGTAAAATTACAGCTGCAGCTGTCACTGGTCCAGCTAGACAACCTCTTCCTGCTTCATCTGTTCCACATTCAATATTATTTGAAAAATACTGTTTTAACATTATTTTAATTTTAAATCAGCTATTAATAAAACATTAATACAAGGAAATATATAACTTTACCACAAAGTAAATTAATGAAATTTTATTCTTTTTTTATAATAATAATATTTAGCTCATTATCATTTTTATATAGTCAGGATAATGATTTTAATCAAGACCCTCAATTAATAGAAGATGAAGTTGAAAAAAAAAATATTCTATTAAATAATTTTAAAAAGAAAAAAGATACTTTAAATTCTAGATTACCAAATATTAGTAAGTATCTAATAATTGATTTTAATAGAGATTCAACTTATCTTGATACAACTCTCACGATAAAAAAACATTATAAATTTAATTACTTAAGAAGAGATAATTTTGAACTTTTAAAATATTCAAATATTGGCCAAACATATAATGAATTAACACACAATTTTGATTTTTTGTCTTTTTTCCCAAAGTTTAGTTTTTCGTCAAAAAATCATGCGTATTTAAAATCAAATGAGGTAAAATATTTTCAAGTTCCTACTCCTTTAACTGAATTGTTGTTCAAGACAGTTATGAAACAAGGCCAGCACACAGATGCCTTTTTTTCATCTAATATTTCCGAAAAATTAAATTTTTCTATTGCTTTTAAAGGACTAAGGTCATTAGGGAATTATCAAAATATTCTTTCGGGATCAAAACAATTTAGATTCACAACTAAATATAATTCTTCAAACAATCGATATAATTTTAAACTTCATTTTGTAAGTCAAGGTTTTGAGAATCAAGAAAATGGCGGTTTGATTGCTGAATCAATTTCAAATTTTGAATCTAAAGATCCATTATTTAATGAAAGGTCAAAGCTTTCTGTTAAATTCGAGGATGCTGAAAATTATTTTTCTAGTAAAAGATATTATTTAGATCATCAATTCCTTTTAACGCGAAAGAAAGATTCTACTCAAAAAAATAGTTTTTCCATTGGCCATAGATTTGAATATGAAACTATAAACAATACTTACGAACAAGAGCAAGCATCTGAATTTTACGGCACGATTAAATCAGGCTTAAATGGAATAAATGATAAATCTGAGATTAAAACAACTTTGAATGAATTTTATACTGATTTGAATTCTAATTTATTAGGAAAGATTCAGATTATTTATACTAATTACAATTATAAATATAAATCCAATTCTTTATCAAATGAATCTGATGGTTTTAATCAGAATGAAAATGCACTATCTATTAAGTTTAATAGAAATATTTTTGGACATCATTTAAAAGCTATTGTAAGTAATGGTCTTTTTGGAGATAGGTTAGGTAATTTGATAAATACAACTATCGTTTCAAATAAACAAAAAGAATTGAAATATAAATTTGGTTTGAATATTTCTAGTAAACATCCTGGATTTTATTATGAAACATATGGCAGCTCCTATAATAATCTAAACTGGAACAATAGTATAAAAAAAGAAAAAATTAGAAATGTTTTTTTAAAGTTTCAGTTTAATAAATTTGTTGATTTACGTATTGATTTAAGAACAATAGAAAATTATACATATTTTTCTTCTATAGCTACAACTTTACCATCCTCTATTGACAAAACTTTAATTCCTGTAGTAAATCAGTTAGATTCAAGTTTATATTACTTGAAGTTAAAGTTGGATAAAGAATTTAAATTTGGAAAATTTGCAATAGACAATTCATTTGTATACCAGAATGTTAATCAAAAAGGAGATTACTTAAACTTACCTGAATTTATTTCAAGGAACACCTTTTATTACTCTAATACAATTTTGAAAGGGGCGATGTTTTTTCAAACAGGTATAAGTTTAAAATATTTTTCTAAATACTTTGCTAATGAGTACAATCCCGCTTTAAGTTCATTTCATGTTCAAAATCAAAAGAAAATAGGCGGATTTCCACTAATAGATCTATTTGTTAATGCAAAAATAAAACAGACTAGATTGTTTTTAAAAGCAGAGCATTTTAATTCTACTTTTACAGGAAATAATTTTTATTCTTCACCATCTTATCCTTATAGAGATTTTATAATTAGATTTGGATTAGTCTGGAACTTTTTTAATTAATGACTTTATATTACTGATGGCAGGTCCCCTTTTTCTTTAGTTTCTAAATTAGATTTTCCCATTAAAAACTTATCTACTTGAAATGCAGCTTCCCTTCCTTCAGAAATAGCCCAAACAATTAAAGATTGTCCTCTTCTCATATCACCAGCCGAAAAAATATGCGAAATACTAGTTTGGTAATTTTTTGATATTATCTGATTCCTGTCATCAGTTTTAATTCCTAATTGTTCAACTAAACTTTTTTCATGACCAGTAAAACCTAAGGCTAACAAAACTAAATCGCATGGCCACAATTTTTCACTGCCTTCAATTTCTTTTAAGTAAGATTTTTCTTCCGTATTTTTTATCCATTCCACTTCAATAGTTTTTAAACTTATAACATTCCCATTTTCATCACCTATAAATTCTTTAGTTAAGATACTCCATTGTCTTTTTATTCCCTCTTCATGGGAGGTTGATGTTTTTAGTATAAATGGCCAATAAGGCCACGGGTTTTCTTGAGTTCTTTCAGAGGATGGCTTAGACATTATTTCAAAGTTAGTGACAGATTTGGCACCTTGTCTATTTGATGTGCCGATACAATCTGAACCTGTATCTCCTCCTCCAATTACAATTACATTTTTGCCATTGGCATTTAATTCATTTAAAGGCTTTTTTATACCATCAATTACCTGATTTTGTAATTTTAAAAAATCCATTGCTTGTTTTATGCCATTTAATTTTGACCCTTTAATTGGAAGTTCTTTTTTAATTGTTGCTCCACCACAGAGCACAATAGAATCATAATTTTTCAATTTATTTATTGAAAAATTTTTACCAACTTCTGCATTAGTGTTAAATCTTATTCCTTCTTTTTTAAGAATATTGATTCTTCTGTCTATATGGTGCTTTTCCATTTTAAAATCTGGAATACCATATCTTAAAAGGCCTCCAATTTTAGCATCTCTTTCAAATACTTCAATTAAATGACCTGCTCTATTTAGTTGTTGAGCTGTAGCTAGTCCAGCAGGTCCTGAGCCAATTACAGCAATTTTTTTGCCAGTCCTTTTTGAAGGAATTATTGGCTTAATCCATCCCTCTTCAAAACCTCTTTCAATAATGTATTTTTCTATCAGTTCAATTGAAACAGGAGGATTAATAATTCCAAGGACACATGCAGCTTCGCATGGAGCAGGGCATAGCCTTCCAGTAAATTCAGGAAAATTGTTGGTTGAGTGTAAAATATCTAATGCTTTTTTCCACTCATTATTATAAACAGCATCGTTAAAATCTGGGATTAGATTTCCTAATGGACAACCACTATGGCAAAATGGAACTCCACAGTCCATACATCTTCCACCTTGTTTTATTAATTTTGATTCAGAAGGCTTTATAGTAAATTCTTCGTAATTTTTCAATCTTTTTATTACAGGAATATGTTTTTCCTCAATCCTATTATATTCAATAAATCCTTTTAGTTTTCCCACTTAGTTAATAATTTCTGAGATTTTTTCTTTAGCCATTTTTTCTAATGCCAATTTAAATTCTACTGGCATTATTTTTACAAATTTTTTAGATTCATTTTTCCAATTATTTAAAAAGGTTTCAGCTAATTTACTTGAGGTATAGCTAAAGTGATTTTCAATTAATTTTCTAATCAAGTCTAAGTCTTGTTTGTTTGGATTTTCAAATTCTATCATTTCAGAATTAAAATTTCTTTTATCAAATTTTTCACATTTGTATATAAATGCAATTCCACCACTCATTCCAGCAGCAAAGTTTCTTCCAGTATTTCCTAGAATTAATGCTATTCCTCCAGTCATGTATTCACATCCATGATCTCCAACTCCTTCAACTACAGCAGTAGCTCCAGAATTTCTTACACAGAATCTTTCACCCGCAATCCCATTGATATAAGCTTCACCAGAAGTTGCTCCATATAGTGCAACATTTCCTGTAATTATATTCTTATGGGAAATAAAAGTTGAATCTTTAGGTTTTTTTACAATAATTTTAGCTCCAGAAAGTCCTTTTCCAAAATAATCATTTGTATTACCATCAATTTTCATGGTGAGGCCTTTTGTACTAAAAGCTCCAAAACTTTGTCCAGCTGATCCTTTGAAATTAAGTTGTAATGTGTCATTAGGAAGACCTTTAGACCCATATAGTTTTGATATTTCATTACTTAAAATTGCACCTACTGTTCTATCTGTATTTTTAATTTTATAATCCAGACTCATCTTTACTTTTTTTTCAATGGCTAAATTTGCCTCTGATAATATTTTGAAATCCATAACTTTTCCCAGATTGTGATCTTGTTTGGAATTGTTTTTTATTGAGACACTTTTTGAAACGTTAGGCTTATACAAAATATTTGAGAGATCAATTCCTTTGGTTTTATAGTTTTTTATTGCGTCCTCCATATTTATTTTTTGACTTTGGCCAACCATTTCATTTATGGTTCTAAAGCCAAGATTTGCCATTATTTCTCTTAATTCTTCAGCAACAAAATACATGAAGTTGATAACATGTTCAGGTTTTCCTTTGAAATTTTTTCTTAATTCTGGATCTTGTGTAGCAATTCCTACTGGACAGGTATTCAAATGACATGCTCGCATCATTATACATCCAGAAGCTATTAGCGGTGCCGTTGAAAACCCAAATTCTTCAGCACCTAAAAGACAAGCTATTGCGACATCTCTTCCAGTTTTTAACTGTCCGTCGCATTCTAGCACAATCCTTCCTCTTAGATCATTCATTACTAATGTTTGTTGAGCCTCTGCAATTCCAAGTTCCCAGGGTAATCCAGCATGTCTTAGAGAAGTTAATGGAGAGGCACCCGTTCCACCATCAAATCCAGAAATAAGTATGACATCCGCTTTAGCTTTAGCTACACCAGCTGCTATTGTTCCAACTCCAACTTCTGAAACAAGCTTAACATTAATTCTAGCTTGTCTATTAGCATTCTTTAAATCAAAAATTAATTGTGATAAATCTTCAATTGAATATATGTCATGATGGGGTGGAGGTGAAATTAATCCAACATATGGAGTTGAGTTTCTAACCTTAGCAATCATGGGATTAACTTTTGGGCCAGGTAATTGACCACCTTCTCCAGGTTTTGCTCCTTGAGCCATTTTTATTTGAATTTCTGAAGCATTTGTTAAGTAATGAGAACTTACTCCAAATCTACCAGATGCAACTTGTTTTATAGAACTGTTTTTCCAAATACCATTGTTTTCTTTTTTAAATCTTTTAGGATCTTCTCCTCCTTCTCCAGAATTACTTTTTCCTCCAATTCTATTCATTGCTATTGCTAAATTTTCATGAGCTTCCTTACTAATGGATCCATATGACATTGCTCCTGTTTTAAATCTTTTTACAATTTCTGTCCATGGTTCTACTTCATCAATAGGAATTGGATCATAATTAATGAATTTGAGCATTCCTCTGATAGTCATTAATTGTTTGTTTTGTTTATTTATTAAATCAGAATAAACTTTGTATGTGTCAAATTTATCCTCTCTAACAGATTGCTGTAATTTTGATATAGTTGAGGGGTTAAGTAAGTGAGCCTCTCCATTTCTTCTCCACCTATAGTTTCCTCCAATTTCAAGACTCATAAAAGAATTTTGTTTTGAAAAAGCTTCCCTGTGTCTTTTAGAATGCTCTTTTTCTAAACTATAAAGTCCAATTCCTTGAATTCTGGTAGGTGTATTTGAAAAATATTTTTCTGTAAAACTTTTTCTTAGCCCTAAAGCTTCAAAAATTTGAGAACCTCTATATGAGTGAAGAGTTGAAATCCCAATTTTATTCATCACTTTTAAAATACCTTTTGCTATAGCCGTATTAAAGTTTTCAATACTAACTTTTAAGTTTTGATTTCCAAAAAATCCTTTTTTATGATGGAATTGAATAATTTCATTAACTAAATATGGATTTATTGCACTTGCTCCATATCCAAATAATATAGAGAAGTGATGTGGCTCTCTAGGTTCAGAGGACTCAATTACAATTCCAAATTTTGATCTTTTTTTAAGTTTCATTAATTGGTGATGAATATTTGAGCATGCTAATAAGATAGGAATAGCTCCAAATTTTTTACTTACCCCTCGATCACTTATTATTATAATATTATAACCCTGATCAACTTTTTCGCTAACCTCAATAACCATTTT
Organism: uncultured Bacteroidota bacterium; assembly: GCA_902511755.1. Lineage (GTDB taxonomy): Bacteria > Bacteroidota > Bacteroidia > Flavobacteriales > Flavobacteriaceae > MAG-121220-bin8. The sequence continues at coordinate 26,049 of CABXGL010000005.1, forward strand.
ATCTAATGCTTCTTCTATTCCATTATGACCTTTATTTAATTCATATAAAGCATTTATTGAGGCAGTTTTAAAATGATCATTTTTAATAAATTTAATTTTATCTAAATCTTCATTTGAGATAATAGGATTTTTTATTTTTAGTTTTTTTGCATGATCTGGAATAATATCATAAATATTAAAATCACTTCCAATACCTAGACTTGTATCTGTAACTATTTCTTCTCTTATCCCATCTAATGGAGGATTAGTTACTTGAGCAAAAAGTTGTTTAAAATAGTTAAATAGTAACTGATTTTTAGTTGATAGTACTGCTAAAGGGGTATCTGTTCCCATTGATCCAATAACTTCCTTTCCTGATATGCACATTGGTAGAATGATTGTTTTTAAATCTTCTTCAGTATATCCAAAAATTCTAAGTCTTGTTTCAAAATCTAGTTTTTCTAATGGAGTTATATTTCCAGTATAAGGAACTTTCATTAATGGAAGAACATTTTCTTTAATCCATTTTCTATATGGATGTTTTGAAACGATTAAATTTTTGATTTCTTCATCTTCAATTATTCTACCTTCATTCATATCAACAAGAAACATTTTTCCAGGCTCTAGTCTACCATGTTTTTGAATGTTGCTAGGTTCAATTTCAACAACACCAGTTTCAGATGACATAATTACATAACCATCTTTTGTTACACTATACCTAGAAGGTCTTAGCCCATTTCTATCTAGTAAAGCTCCAATATATTTTCCATCTGTAAAAGGAATAGAAGCTGGTCCATCCCACGGTTCCATAATACAAGAATTAAATTCATAAAAAGCTTTCTTTTCATCTGACATTGAGTAATGTTTTTCCCAAGCTTCTGGGACTAATATCATCATCACTTCGGGTAAAGATCTACCCGTTGTTAAAAGTAATTCAACTACCATATCCATTTGGGCAGAATCTGATTTTTCTTTAAGAATAATTGGAAAAACTTTAGATAAATCTGAGCCAATGAAATCAGATTTCATTAATTCTTCTCTAGAATTCATTCTAGTAACATTCCCTTTTCTTGTATTAATTTCACCATTGTGACACATATATCTAAAAGGTTGAGCTAGATCCCAAGTTGGAAAAGTATTGGTTGAATATCTTTGATGAACTAATGCTAATTTTGTAACTAGATTAGGGTTAGATAGATCCAAATAAAATCGATCAATATCTTCAGGAATTAAGAGTCCTTTATAAATTAATGTTCTATTATGAAGGCTTGGAAAATAGAAATATTGTTTTTGTGATAGAGCAGAGTTGTAAATTTCATTTTCTGCAATTTTTCTTGCTACAAATAATTTAGTGTTAAACTCAGATTCAGATAATTTTCTCCCATCCTTTCCAATAAAAACTTGTTTGATAGTTGGTTGAGTTTCTGCAGCAATTCTACCCACAACTTTTGAGTTTATAGGGACTTCTCTCCATCCTATAATTGATAGATTTTGTTTTGATATTTCATTTTCAAAAACATTAATACAATATTTAGATTGATTAGTTTTTTTTGGAAGAAATAACATGCCTACTGCATATTCATAGGGATCAGGTAATTGAAATTCACATTCTTTTCTAAAAAAAACATCGGGAATTTCTATTAATATTCCTGCACCATCTCCAGTTTTACCATCAGAACTTACTGCTCCTCTATGTTCTAAACATGTAAGAATATTTAAAGCTTTATGAATTATATCGTTTGTTTTTTCACCTTTTAGACTACATATAAATCCTGCCCCACAATTATCATGTTCAAATTCAGGAGAGTATAATCCTTGTTTTTTTGGAAGCATAAGTTTTATTGGAATTAATAAAAGTAAAGAATATAAGTCCTCTTAATAAACAATTTAACTCTAAATCAACAATTAATATAAAGTTGATAATTTAAGACCTCTATTTTGTCTATTTGATAATTTTTATCACGTTTTTTATTTATTTAGTAATGGTAGATTCTATTTTTTTTTAATATGTTTACCATTCATTTTATTAATCAATGGAATTAGTTATTATTTCAGTTTTTGTATTGGGTTATTTTTTAATAACAATTGAACATTCAATTAAGATTGATAAATTAATACCTGCATTAGCAATGATGGCTATTATGTGGGCAATAATTGCACTAAATCATTTACAATTATTTCATATCAATCTTGATTTGCTTAAGTTGGAGGAAGCACATTTAGATGAGACTCTTCTTCATCATTTGGGTAAGACAGCAGAGATATTAATTTTCTTACTTGGTGCAATGACTATAGTTGAAATAATAGATTTCTTCCGTGGTTTTTTAGGAATTAAGAGATTAGTTAAAACAAGAAGTAAAATTAAAATTTTATGGATTTTTGGTTTTTTAGCATTTTTCCTTTCTGCAATAATTGACAATTTAACCGCAACAATTGTTTTAATTACTTTACTTCAAAAGATAGTAGAAGATAAAAACTTGAAATTGTGGTATTCAGGATTAATAATTATTGCAGCTAATGCTGGTGGTGCATGGTCTCCAATTGGAGATATAACAACTACTATGTTATGGATTGCAGATAAAGTCACCGTTTTTGATTTAATAAAGTATTTAATTATACCATCTCTAATGTGTATGATAGTTCCATTTTTTATTGCTTCACGTTTTAAAATTTTTAAAGGTGAATTTGAAATGACAGAAAAAGTAAAAGATTTAGAAGAAAATAAATATGGAAATAAAATATTATTTATAGGATTAAGTTCTATAATTTTTGTTCCAATTTTTAAAGTAGTTACTCATTTGCCTCCTTATGTAGGTATGATGTTATCTTTAGCATTTGTTGCTACCGTAGCGGAGATATACAGTAATAAAAAGTTTAGTTTGACAAAAGTAGATAAGGATCATGAGGATGAGTCAGATCATAGCCCTGTACATGCTTCACTTACTAAAATTGAACTCCCTAGTATATTGTTTTTCCTAGGAATATTAATGGCAGTAGGAGCTTTAGAGTCCTTGGGTATTCTTTTTAATTTTGCTAATTGGATTAATGAAGTTATTCCAAATACAGATCTAGTAATTATTTTGCTGGGGCACTTATCAGCACTAATTGATAATGTTCCTCTAGTTGCTGCATCAATTGGTATGTTCCCAAATCCTATTGATGACCCACTTTGGCATGGAATTGCATTTTCTGCTGGGACTGGAGGAAGTATGTTAATTATTGGTTCAGCTGCAGGAGTAGTTGCTATGGGTATGGAAAAAATTGATTTCTTCTGGTATTTGAAGAAAATAGCAATTTTAGCAATGGTTGGATTTTGGGCTGGTTATGTTACTTTTATGCTTCTTCGAGATTTTGTTTTATAAAATAAATGAATTATACAGAAACTGTTGATTGGCTTTATAATCAATTGCCTGTTTATCAACGAGATGGATTTATTAAATATAAAATTGACTTAAATTCAATTAAATCAGTTTGTAATTTTTTTCAAAATCCACAAGATAATTTTAAATCAATACATGTAGCAGGAACAAATGGAAAAGGTTCTACTAGCCATATGTTAGCATCGATTTTTCATGAGGGAGGTTATAAAGTAGGACTATATACTTCTCCACATTTAATTGATTTTAGAGAAAGAATTAAATTAAATGGAAAAAAGATTCCAGAATCTAATGTTGTAGATTTTGTAAAAAAATATCAAGATTATTTTAAAAAAAATAAAATTTCTTTTTTTGAAATGACAGTTGCGATGGCTTTCTACTATTTTTCAAAATCAAAGGTAGATATAGCTGTAATTGAAACTGGGTTAGGAGGAAGGTTAGATGCTACTAATATTATAAATCCTATTATAAGTATTATAACAAATGTAGGTTTAGATCATCAAGAATTTTTAGGAGAAGATATTAAACAAATTGCTAGAGAAAAGGCAGGTATTATAAAGAGTTGTAAACCAGTGGTAATTAGTGAATATCAATCTTCAATACACAAAATTTTTATTGATAAAGCAAATGAAAAAAACTCAGATATATATTTGGCCAACGATATAGATATTTCTGATTTTTCTAGTGATTTACAAGGTTCTTTTCAAAAAAAGAATATTAAGGGTGTTATTAAGTCTCTTTCAATAATGGATGATTTGAGTATTTCAACAAAGGATATTAAAAAAGGACTTTTAAACGTTATTAATAATACTGGATTAAGAGCAAGGTGGGAAATTATAAATCAAAGCCCTAAAACAATCCTTGATGTTGGACATAATTTAGAGGCTTTTAAAGAAACTATTAAAGCATTTGATGAAATTTCTTTTGGAGAATTAAGAATTGTAATTGGATTTGTTAAGGGTAAAAATTTTGAAAAAATATTACGATCTTTACCTAAAGACGCATATTATTACTTTTGTGAACCAGATATAAATAGGGCTTTAAAGGTTGAAGAGATTTTTAATTATTCTAAGAAGATAGGAATAAAAGGAAAATCTTTTTTAAATGTTAAAAGTGCATATCAATGTTGTTGTGATGAATCAAGAAAAGAAGATCTAATTTTTATTGGAGGAAGTAATTTTATTGTTTCAGACATAATTGAATTTGTATAAAAGATGAGAAAAATAACAACCTTTTTATTATTGTTTATAGCATTTTCTTGTTCTACTAATAATGAGATTAGAGGAATTTCATTAAAAGCACCTCTTTCTAAAAACATTGATAATTTTTTAAAATTTACTTCTAATGTATTAGCTCCAGATGGTGTTAATACAATTATATTTAATATTGGATGGAACTATGAATTTAAATCATTTCCAGAACTCACTGGCCCTGATGCTCTTTCAGAATCTGATATAAAAAAGATAGTTAAACATTGTAAATCTTTGGGAATTGAAATTATTCCAAAAGTTAGTATGCTAGGTCACCAATCTACTCTAATTAGAGATAATAAAGGAATAGCTGTAAAAACAAAAATGCATTCATTACTCGAAAATTATCCAGAATTTGACGAGAATCCTGAGGTTAAATTACCAGAAAAATATGAATGGCCAAATAAGGATGGTTTATATACTAAAAGTTATTGTCCTTTGCATCCAAAGGTTCATGATGTTGTATTACCAATCTTAGATGAATTAGTAAATGTTTTCGAAGCTAAGACACTTCACGCAGGAATGGATGAAGTTTTTTATATTGGAAATGATAATTGTATTAGATGCTCTGGTAAAAGTAAATCTGAGCTTTATGCTAATGAAGTAAATTTAATCCATTCTTTTTTAAAAAAGAGAAATGTTGAGCTAATGATTTGGGGAGATAGAATGATTGATGGAAAAGAAACTGGATTAGGAATGTGGGAAGCAAGTGAAAATGACACTTATGGTTCAATTGATTTAATAGACAAAGATGTTATAATAGCTGATTGGCATTATAGGAAAGCTACCAAAACACATGATTATTTTATAGAAAAAGGATTTAGAGTACTTACTTGTCCCCACAACAACAAAGAAGTTGCAAAAACTCAATACGATCAATACAAAAATCATAAAAGCGAAAATTATTTAGGTATGGTTCAAACAATATGGTTAACAAATCAAGAATTTATTGATTTTTATAATGGTAAAATTAAAATAGAATCAGGAAAAAAAGGATCATTAGAAACCTATAAAGAATTAGTTAGTCTATGGAAAAAATAAAAGGACTTGATAATAATTGGATAATTGAAGACAACAGTCTAAAAAGAAATTTTGTTTTTCAAGATTTTGTTGAGACTTTTCATTTTATGGAAAAAGTTGCTAAACAAGCTGAAAAAATGAATCATCATCCTTCATGGTCTAATACGTATAATAAACTTCAGATTATACTTTCAACACATGATATTGGAGGAATTAGTGAACTGGATTTTAAATTGGCAAAAAAAATTGATTCTATTTTTATAAATAAATAAATAAATAAATCCTGTTTCAATTTGTATATTTAGATATTAACAATAAATATTTTAAAATGAAAAAAATCTTATTACTCATAATTACATTCGCTATGATTACATCTTGTAATATGTCAAGTGAATCAAAAAAAGATGATAAAAAATCTCAAGAAATTGGATCATCAAAATTGGACAATGGAGAAATAAATCCAATAATTGTTGGAAATCTAGATAATCAACAAATATGGTTAGACTACATTAAAGCCCATAATGAAAAGAATTTGGAAAAAATTGCTGAAATTAATGCTGATGATTGGATAGGATTCACAGCAGAGGGGAGTGTTGCAAAAGGAAGTGATACTCACATAGAAATTTTAGACAACTGGTTTAAAGCAGCCAATCCAAAATGGGAAGTAAAATGGATGATTGCTAATGCTGCAAAAAATGAAGAAGGCATAATGGAGCAGTGGTTAACAACAGGAAGTAATTATTCTGATACTGATGAAAATGGCGAAGATATTTTTGAACACAATATTCATGATATTAAGTTTATAAATGGTAAAATAAAAGAAATTCGAGTTTATAAGAGGACTAAAGCTGAAGAAACTAAGGATTTTTCATATTAAAACAGAGTACTGTTGTATATCATAATCCCTCATTAATTTGGGGGATTTTACTTTTATAAAAATTATAGAATTTAAACAGTAAAAGTTTTTATATTTGTCGCTCAAATAATTAGGGCGCTTAGCTCAGTTGGTTCAGAGCACTTGGTTTACACCCAAGGGGTCGGGGGTTCGAATCCCTCAGCGCCCACATTTTTAACCTCACTTATAAAGTGAGGTTTTTTATTATCATATTTTATCTTTTGGGATAATTCTTTATGGTAATTGAAATAAGTCCTCAACTTTACAATTTAAAGTTTTTGCAATTTTTAAAGCTAAAACTGTTGATGGAACATAAACTCCATTCTCAATCGCATTAATACTTTTTCTTGAAACCTCTGCATTAAAAGAAAGTTCTTGCTGAGTTAAACCAGCAGATTTTCTAAGTTGTTCTAAATTATTTGAGAGTTTTTTATGGTTCTTACCCATAATTATTCTTTTTCAAATTCTTCAACAGCATCAGTTAGTTCCTTTCCAGTATTTGGGTAGAGATATCCAGCTATCATAGTCCCAATACCTATTACACCAACCAAAGCCCCAACCCCTTTTAATATACTTCCAAGCGCTAAGTAACCAAGAAGATAGAGACCAATACCAACAAAAATTGTTATAACTCCATTTCTACGATAATCTATTGGCTCTTTTCTTCTTTCATCAAAAATCCTTAACAATTCTTGTAATTTAGAAGGGTCATCTAGTTGTTTAGATATCTCTAATATAGTTTCCCTCTTTCCTTTGCCTTCGTAGTAAAGCCATATAAATACAGCTACTGGGATAACCATTCCTGTTAGTATTCCAAATATTGGTATTAATAAAGCTAAGTCAGTATTTTCCATAATTATAATATATTTTATTAATGTAACGCAAACTTAACATTTTTTTCAATGAGAAGCAAACGTTACATAATAAAAATTTTATAATATTACCTTTCACAAAAAATAAACCCACTTATTGAGTGATAAAATTCTTATAACTTAAGAATATCTGCAAAAACTCCTGAAGCCGTTACACTTGATCCAGCTCCAGCACCTTTAATAACTAATGGTTGATTTCCATACCTCTCTGTATAAAATAAAATTATATTGTCTTTCTCTTCCAAGTTATAGAATTCATGATTTTTGTCAATTTCTTTTAGTGATACACTTCCCTTTCCATTATAAAATTCTCCTACATGTTTTAATTTTTTTCCATTTCTTTTTGCATTTTCAAGCAATTTGTTAAAATGATTTTTGTTTTTCTTTAGTGATGAAAATAAATCTTTATAAGAATTTGAAACTAAGCATTTATCAGGTAAAAATGATTCTATTTTAATATTTTCAAGTTCATTTTTATAACCAATTTCTCTGGAGAGAATTAATAATTTTCTAGCAACATCAATTCCAGAAAGATCAATTTTCGGATCAGGCTCAGTAAATCCTAGAACTTTTGCTTTGTCAACTATTTTATGAAATGAATCCGCTTCCAAAAAATTGTTAAAAATATAATTTATACTTCCAGATAAAACAGCTTGAATCGAATGGATTTTATCTCCTGAATCAATTAAGTTTTTTAAAGTATTAATTACTGGTAATCCTGCTCCAACATTTGTTTCATATAAGAAAGGTGTTTTATGTTTTTTCGAAATTCTTTTAAGGTTATTATAAACTTTATATTTATCTGAGCAAGCTATTTTATTGCATGTAACTACTGCTATTCCCTTTTTTAAATAAGATGAATATTCTGAAGAAACAATTATTGAGGCTGTGTTATCAATAAAGACACTGTTTTCAAGCCATAAATTTATTGTTTTATTTACAAATTTATCTCTGTTGTTTTCTAATCCTTGACTTAATTTTGATTTCCATTTTTTTAAACATATACCATCTAAATCAAAAAGCATTTTTTTTGTATTGGATAGAGCTATAACTTTTATTTTTAGATCAAAATTCTTTTTTAGAAATTTTTTTTGAGTATGAATTTGATTTAATAATTCACTGCCAACATTACCCACACCTGTTATAAATAAATTTATTTCTTTCATTAATATTAAACTTTAAAAATTGGAGATAATAATTCAGTTAGTTTTTTAAACTCAATCAAAAAGGCATCATGACCATGTTCTGATTTGATTTGATAATAATGGACGTTGTTTTTTTGTTCTCGAATTTTTTTATAAGTTTTTTTGATTTCAAAATCAGAAAAAAGTATATCTGAATTAATCCCAACTAAATGAATTGAACTTGAAATTGAATCAATTAATTTTTCAAAATTTAAGTTATTACCATGAGTTATATCAACAGTTGATAAGAGTCTATTCATGTGAATATATGATTCTAATGAAAACCTTTTTTTTAATTTTTCTCCATGAAATTCTAACCAATTAACAACTTCTCTTTTGTTTGATATTTTATCTTTCTTAAATCTAAATTTATTATTTAGTGATATAGGATTTCTGTATGTTAACATTGCATGAATCCTTGCGTCATTGATTGGATTTTTTGAATTTTTAAGAATTAAATTTTGAAGATGTGTATTAGCAATTAACCAATCAGAAGATTTCCAATTAGCAGCTATCGAAATTAAATTATCATAATAGTTTGGTTCTAATGTACCCATTTCCCATACCAATCCCCCTCCTACAGATCCACCAATTAAAGCATGTACACTAGTAATACCAAGTTGATTTAATGCCAAATTGAATATTTTGGCAATATCTCCTAAAACAAAATCGTCTATAAAATCATTATTTTCCCTACCATAACCATTTCCTGGAATATTAAATGAAATAACAGAAAATTTATTAGTATCTATTAGTTTTTCATCACCAACTAACTTGCTCCACCAACCATTTTTACCAGCTATATTGGAATTTCCTGTTAGAGAATGATTTACAACAACAACAGGATAATCATGATAATTTCTTCCATAAACTTGGAAGGAAAGATTTACATTTACTTTCCTTCCAGTTTTAATCTCAACATTATTGACAGTAATATATATTAAATTGTCTGTCATCAATTAATCTACAAGAATCTTATTATCAATTTTTGAAAAAGCTAGTTCCAAATCAGATTTAAGATCATCTAAATCTTCCAATCCAACGGAAAGTCTTATTAAATCTTTAGTTACACCTGTAGTCAATTGTTGATCATCACTTAATTGTTGATGAGTTGTGCTGGCAGGATGTATAATCAAAGACTTTGAGTCACCAATATTAGCTAACAAAGAAAATATTTTTGTTTTATCAGCAATAGTTTTAGCATTCTCATAACCACCTTTAACGCCAAAAGTAACAACTCCACTTTGACCATCAGGCAAATATTTATTAGCTAATTTGTTGTATTTACTGGTTTTTAATCCAGGATAATTAACCCAGGAAACTTGTGGTTGAGATTCTAACCATTCAGCTAAGCCTTGTGCATTTTCTGAATGCCTTTTTATTCTTACATCTAAAGTTTCAAGACCTTGAAGGATTTGAAAAGCATTAAATGGACTTAAAGCAGCACCAAGATCTCTTAGACCTTCAATTCTTGCCTTTGCAATAAAAGAAGCTTCAGCTAAAACTTCATGATAAATAAGACCATGATATCCAGGTGATGGTTCGGTAAATTCAGGAAATTTCCCGTTTGACCAATCAAAGTTACCAGCATCAATGATAACACCGCCTAATGCAGTTCCGTTTCCATTGATATATTTTGTTAGAGAATGAATTACAATATCAGCACCATGTTCTATTGGTCTAAGTAAAGCAGGCGTTGCAACAGTATTATCAACTATAAAAGGAACTTTAGCAGCTTTTGCTCTTTTAGAAATCTCTTTAAGATCTAAAACATCTAGTTTTGGATTTCCTAAAGATTCAGCAAAAATTGCTCTTGTATTCTCTTGAACTGCATTAGCAAAATTTTCTGGATCTGAAGGATCAACAAAAGTTGTAGTAATTCCAAATCTAGGCAAAGTTACATTCAATAGATTATATGTACCACCATATAAACTATTTGAGGCAACTATATGGTCGCCAGATTTTAAAAGAGTTAGAAAAGTTGTAGAAATAGCAGCTGTTCCTCCAGCTGTAACAACCGCACCAATCCCTCCTTCAAGAGCAGCAAGTCTTTGTTCTAAAACATCATTTGTTGGATTATTTAATCTAGTGTAAATATAACCTGGCTCAGCAAGTGCAAAAAGATTTGCTGCATGATCAGAATCATTGAAAACATAAGAAGTTGATTGATAAAGTGGAACTGCCCTAGTTCCTTGAGTTAAATTTGTGTCATGTCCAGCATGAAGAGCTTTTGTAGATATTTTTTGATTTTCCATAATAAATAATTATTAATTAGTTATAGGAAAGATTTGACTAAATATCTTTGTGAAAGCTACTGCTTTAGCACTTTTTTAAAGAGGTTGCAATCAGTCAAATCGTTCCTCAAATTAAATTTCGAATAGCAAATATAAAACAGTTGTTATTTAATAAAAAATTTTATAGTAAGAATTTTAATTATTTTTTTAATTTTTAATGTTTACTAGTCGATAAATAAAGATGGCAGTTCTAGAAATCAGAGATTCCATTGTTTTAAGGTTGACAGTTTCATTGGGCGTATGAGCTCCAGTACCCATTGTACCTAATCCGTCTAAAGCATCAACGTAATCTGCAACAAAGGACACATCTGCAGCACCTCTTTTTCCAGGATCATATGGAAGCACTTCACCTTGTTTAAGGGAAAGACTTACATCGCTTAATCGTTTTAGAAGTTTTTTGTTTCCTTCTGAAGGTTGCATTGCGGGATAACTATCATTAAAAGATATAGTTGCTGTTGTATAGGGAAGAGATTCTTTTACAATTGATCTCATTTTATTTCTAGCACGTTCTTTTTGTTCTTCTGAAATAAAACGTAAACCTCCATTCACTTTTGCAATTTGAGGCACAACATTAGTTTTCCCAAAGATTACTCCTTCAGCTTTATTTTTATCATAATTAACAAAAGTTCCTCCCATTAAATTTCCGGGATTAAAAGTTAATAATTCTTCGCCGCGGACTTCTTCATAAAATTTATGGAGAATGCGTCCCATTTCAAAAATAGCTCCTGCACCAATGGAATCTCTAAAAATTCCAGAAGAATGAGCTCTTATCCCAGTAGTTGTAACACTCCATCCAGAAGATCCTCTTCTTGCAATAGTGGCATTATTATATCCTGTTGAATTTTCAAAACCTAATGCAATATCACTATTCTTGGCAGCTTCAATTAAATCTTTTCTTGATATACTTAGTGGTTTACCAGTACTTTCTTCATCTCCAGTCAATGCAACTGTTATAGTAGATTTATTTAATAAATTTAAATCATTTAAAGCTTTCAGAGCATAAAGCATAACTACATTTCCACCCTTCATGTCATTACCGCCAGGGGCATAAGCAATACTATCTCTTCTTTCAAAAGTTTGAAAAGGGCTATTTTCTTCAAATACTGTATCTAAATGTCCAATAAGAAGCAATTTTTTCCCTTTTGATCCTTTTTTATATGCAAATAGATGACCAGCTCTATTCATTTCTTCAGGCATATCAATCCATTTTGTAGAAAAATGGATATCATCAAAGGCACTTCTAAACACATCTCCTACCATTTTAACACCTTTTTTATTTAAAGTTCCGCTGTTAATATTTACAACCTTTTCAAGAAAATCAATTGCATTTTCTTGATTTATACTTACCTGTTTTAATATTTTTTTTTCTATTCTAGATAGTTTTGTTTGACTATAACAGTTTAATGGAATAATTACAATTAAAAAAAATAAGAGATTCTTGAATAACATTTCTAAGTTTTATATATTTCCCTAAATCTATGAAAAAAAATATCTTTTTAAGAAAATATTTACTTTTGTAATATGCAGGATTGTAATAATTCAACATTAGGTTTGTACGTTCCTTCAGCTGAAAACCCTTGGGGCATTTCAAAAATTAAATTTATCTATCGAAGATTAGGTTTTGGTATTTCTAATGATAAGGCAAAGGCTTTATTATCTAGATCACCAGGGGAATTAATAGAAGAGATAATAAATTCTGCGAAAGTTATGCCTTTAACACCAACTCCTGAATGGGGTTTTTGGAACAATGCTGAAATTAGCAATTCAGGGAATAATCAAGGATACTATAAAACTGTATGGCAAAAACAGGCTTTTGCTAATTTTTTATCTGATGGATTTAGAGAAAGACTTACCTTATTTTGGAGTAATCACTTTGTAACGGAATACTATGATTATAATCGATCCCAATATTTATATCAGTATCATTCTAGACTTCAACAATATTCACTTGGAAATTTCAAGGAATTTGTAAGTGCTGTTGGTTTAGAACCAGCGATGCTTCTTTATTTAAATGGTTATTCTAATAAGAAAAAAGCTCCTAATGAAAATTATGCAAGAGAACTTTATGAATTGTTTACTTTGGGTGAAGGCAATGGATATACTTCTTCAGATATTACAGAAACATCAAGAGCACTAACGGGATATAATAAATACTCAAATGGAAATGGGAGTGGAATTATTTTTAATGAAAATACTTTTGATGACGGAGAAAAAACAATTTTTGGGAAAACAGGAAATTGGGGTTATGAAGATGTAATAGATATTTTATTTCAAGAAAAAAAAGAACTAATTGCAAATTTTATTTGTGAAAAGCTATATAAATATTTTGTTAGTCCGGTTTTAAATAAAAAAATTATTTCTGAATTAGCATCAATTTTTATTTCAAATAATTTTGAGTTAGTACCAGTTTACCAACAATTGTTTAAAAGTGAACATTTCTTTGATTTAAATTCTTCTAATGTTTTAATAAAAAGTCCTATTGATTTATTTGTTTTTATGCAAAATGATTTTGAGTTTGTATTTCCACAAAATTTTCAAAAAAATCACACCAATTATATGAAAGCAAGATGTATTGAAATGGGACAAGAAATATTTAAACCAATAGATGTTGCCGGATGGCAAGAAAATCACGACTGGATTAGTACAGGAACACTCCCAATGAGATGGGAATTTATAGAATATATTTTAAATAGGCATTGGGCAGGAAATAAAGAACAGTTTAGAACTTTTATTATTTCACTAGTTGGACAGAATGAAAAAGATCCAAAAGTAATAGTTGATAAATTAAAAGATTATATGTTTTGCAAATATGATATCAAAGAAGAAGAGCGATTAGATGCTGTTAATATTTTTAAAGGAGAAATTCCTGACAATTATTTTGAAGATGGGACATGGACATTGAATTATGAATCTGTACCATCCCAGGTTTATAATTTGATGTTATTTTTTATATCATTACCAGAGTTTCAATTAAAGTAAAAATGAAAAGAAAGAATTATTTAAATTCAAAAAAACATAAAGCAGAGCACTCTAGATGGGGTAGAAGAGGGTTTTTAAAAACTTTGGGAATTGCTGGTGCTGGTTCAATTTCTTTTGGCAATACTTCTTTATCAGTTTTAAATTCGAATTTTTTAACTAATGCATTGACAAATTCTATAAGTGATAGATCATTAGTATTAATAAGATTAAAGGGAGGAAATGATGGATTAAATACAATTGTTCCCTTATATGATTTTGATACTTATGTAAATAAAAGACCTACTATTCATATTCCTAAGTCTAATTTAATTAAGCTAAATGATGATTTTGCAATACCAAACCATATGAATAATATAGAACCTTTATGGAAAGATGGAAAAATGAAAGTTGTTAATGGAGTAGGTTATGAAAACCCAAATGGCTCACATTTTAAATCCTCAGATATTTGGGCTAGTGCTACAAGAAATACTGAAATTTCAACAGGATGGCTTGGAAGATATTATGACGAAAAATATCTAGATTATCTTACTAATCCACCAGAAAAACCTGTGGCAATTCAAATTGGTAGTAGAGGAAATTTAATTTTTAATGGTAGTAAAACAACATATGCTTTTGCTGTTTCAAGTCCTGAAAGACTAAAAAAAGTTGCTGAAAATGGAACCTTATTTGATACAAAAAATTTACCGGATTGTACTCATGGAGATCAAATTGAGTTTCTTAGAAGAATATCTAATGCAACATTTAATTATGCCTCTGTTATACATAAAGCTTATAATGAATCGGAAGAATTTAATCAATATGATGCTGAGAATGATTTAGATACTCAACTCAGTTTAGTTTCTAGACTTATAAAAGGTGATTTAGGTTCTAAAATATATATGGTTTCATTGGGAGGATTTGATACACATGGCAATCAGCTTGAGAGGCATCAAAAACTATTAACTACTTTATCAAATTCTGTTAAAGTATTTTATGATGATTTAAAGTATTATGGACTAGAAAAAAAAGTACTCTCATTAACTTTTTCAGAATTTGGAAGAAGAGTAGCTGAAAATGGGTCGGAAGGCACAGATCATGGAGCTGCTGCTCCTGTAATGTTGTTTGGACCAGCTTTAAATGGAAGTGGTATTATTGGTGATCATCCAAGTTTAAGTGATTTAAATAATAGAGGAAATTTAAAACATACTTTAGATTTTAGATCTATTTATACAACAATACTTACCGATTGGTTGTGTGGAGATAAGAATTTTATTAATAAAGCAATGTTAGGAAATGAATATTCACTTTTAGGTCTTGGGATAAACTGCAATGATGATGTAATAAATTATGATAATATTATTCCTTATCATGCCGCAATATACGGCTCTACAAAGGTTGACTTGAACTTAAGAATTAATCAAGACCACCACATAAAAATATATATTTATGATATATTAGGTCGTAATCATGGATTGATTTATGATAATTTATTGAGAAGAGGAACGCATACTTTTCCACTATCAATAAATTCTAATAAAAAATTAGCTTCAGGACAATATTTTTATAACATTAAGGTATTAGGAGGTAAAGATTTAAATAAATCTTTTATAGTAAAATAGTTTATATACTTGTAAAAAGTTTTTCCATCTTTTTACTTTCTTCTTCCGCTAATAATTTATCAACTAAAATTCTACCACTATGTTCATCAGTAATAAGCTTTTTTCTTGATGCAATGTCTAATTGAACTTGAGGAGGAATAGTAAAAAAAGATCCAGCAGATGCACCTCTTTCAACAGCCACAACAGCAAGCCCATTTCTAACACTAGATCTAATCTTTTTGTAAGATATTAGTAAGGATTCATCAATTTTTGACTCAAATTTTTTAGATTTTTTTAATAGTCCATTTTCTTCTTTTTCAGTTTCCTTTAAAATATCATCTAATTCATTTTTTTTATGAGTTAGATGTTCCTTTCTTTCTTTGAGTTTCTCATTATTTTGATCAATATTTTCCTTTTTTAATTCTATCTGAGCTGTTAATTCTTTAATTTGCTTAGTACAAAGTTCAATTTCAAGTTCTTGAAATTCAATTTCTTTACTTAACGACTCAAAGGCTCTATTATTTCTAACATTTTTTTGTTGATCATTATATTTTTTAATCATTGATTTAGCATGTTCAGTAGTATTCTGTTTTGACTTAATTTCTTCTGTACATTCATCTAATTCATCATGTATTTTAGAAATTCTAACTTCTAGTCCAGCCACTTCATCTTCTAAATCTTCAACTTCTAGAGGAAGTTCACCTCTAACACTTCTTATTTTATCAATTCTAGAGTCGATTAATTGTAAGTCATAAAGCGCTCTAAGTTTATCTTCTACTGAAAATTCTACTTTTTTAGCCATAATTAAAAATAATTAACTGGGTTTGTTCTTGATTTTGATATAATGCACGCAAACTTAGGAATTTTTTTCATAAGAAAATTTAAAATTAAATCTTTTGTGTACTGTTCACTTTCAAAGTGGCCTATATCTAATAATAATATTTTGTTTTCACTTTTAAAATAATCATGGTATTTTAGGTCTGCAGTTATTAGACAATCAGCTTTGGAATTAATTGCATGATCAATTGCAAAACTTCCAGATCCTCCTAAAACTGCAACGTTTTTAATTTTTTTATTTATAAATGGAGAATGTTTTATTGATTTAACATTCATTTTTTTCTTAACATATTTTAAAAAATCTTCTTCAGAAAATGATTCTTTAAGATTGCCAATCATTCCCATACCACCTTTAAATCCTATTTTGGGAATAAGTATTTTAGTGTTAATTAAGTTTAAATGTTTTGCAATTTGAAAATTTACACCTTTAGGGTGATTATCTAAATTTGTATGTAAAGCATAAATATTGATATTGTTTTTTATTGCTTTACTGACCACCCTTTCTACATATGTATCCCTAGTGATTCTTTTTAAACCTGAAAAAATTATTGGATGAAAACTAATTATCAAATTACATTTTTCTTCTATAGCCTCATCCACCACATTTTCTAATGTATCAATGGTTATTAAAGCTTTTGTAATTTTTTCAGATTTATCACCAATAATTAATCCAACATTATCAAAATCTTCAGCTGATTCCAATGGGGCCCAATCTTCAATTATATTTATTATTTCTTCTAATTTCACAATTTTTTTATTGCAAAGTTATAAATTCTCTAATCATCAATTGTTTAGATTTTAATTTATACTTTAGTTTTATGTTAATTATTAGAAAAATTTTGTATCCTATTTCTATAATTTATTTCATTATAATTAGTTTTAGAAATATTCTTTTTAATTATAAAATTTTAAAATCTAAAAAATATACCATCCCATTAATTGGCATAGGTAACTTAAGCATAGGAGGAACAGGAAAAACTCCAATGGCTGAATATATTTTTGAAAATTTTAGTGAAAAATTTAACTTGGCTTTATTAAGTAGAGGTTATAAAAGATCAACTTCAGGTTACATCAAGGCTTCTTCAAAATCATCTCCAAAATCGATCGGAGATGAGTCTTATCAGATTTTCAAAAAATTTAAAAATATTCAAGTTTCAGTTGATGAAAAAAGAGTTAGAGGAGTTGATAATTTAATTTTAGAAAATAAAAATTTAAAAGCTATAGTATTAGATGATTGTTTTCAACATCGAAGTATTTCTCTTAAATTAAACATTTTACTTACTACTTATAAAGAGCCATTTTTTAATGATTGTATTTTACCTACAGGAAATTTAAGAGAACCATTAAATGGATATAAAAGAGCAGACATAATTATTGTAACAAAATGTCCAGATAATTTAAAAGAGTCTGAAATGAAGACCTTTTCCAATTCAATAAATCTCCTGAAGCACCAAAGTTTGTTTTTTTCATCAATCTCTTATAGTAATACTCTTTTTGGAAAATCAAATATTCAAATTGAAGAATTAAAAAAATCAAGAGTTTTATTAGTGACAGCAATATCTAATAGCAACCCTTTAATAGAATATTTAAATAACAATGATATTAAATTTGATCATATGAAATTTTCAGATCATTATAATTATTCTTCTAAAGATATTTCTAGAATTGAACAAGAATTTGAAGATAGAATTGTTATTACAACTGAAAAGGACTATAAGAAAATTAAGAACTTAAATTTAAATAATAAATTATTTTATTTAGAAATAAAAACTAGATTTTTAAGAAATGAGAATGCTTTTAAATCTTTAATTTCAGATGCTCTTAATTAGGTAATATGTTTTTGAGCTTTGTATGAAGATCTAACTAAAGGTCCACTTTCAACATGCCTAAACCCTAAATTTTTAGCAAATTCTTCATAAATCTTGAATTGTTCGGGTTTAATAAATTCTTTTACTGGTAAATGTTTTTTTGAAGGTTGGAGATATTGTCCCAGGGTTACAATATCTACATTATTTTCCTTTAAATCTATAAGTGTTTGGAATACTTCATTTTCTTTTTCACCCAATCCTAGCATGACTCCTGATTTAGTTCTTTTAATTCCTTGTCTTTTTAAATATTCAAGAACTTTAAGACTTCTTTCATATTTTGCCTGAATTCTTACTTCCCTAGTTAATCTTCTAACCGTTTCCATATTATGAGAAATAACCTCGGGATTAACTTCTATAATTTTATTTAAATGCTTTTCAATTCCCTGAAAATCTGGTATTAAAGTTTCAAGTGTTGTTTTAGGATTTAACCTTCTGATACTTTTAACTGTTTCAGTCCATATAAAAGAACCCATATCTTTCAAATCATCTCTGTCAACAGACGTTATAACAGCATGTTTGATTTTCATCACTTTTATAGAATTAGCTACTTTTTCTGGTTCAGCCCAATCTATATTTTCTGGTTTGCCAGTTTTAACACCACAAAATCCACAGGACCTTGTACAGATATTCCCTAGAATCATAAAAGTAGCAGTTCCTTCACCCCAACATTCGCCCATATTAGGACAACTTCCAGAAGAACAAATTGTATTTAAATTATATTTATCTACTAACCCTCTTAATTCTGTATATTTTTCTCCCGCAGGAAGTTTTACTCTAATCCATTTAGGTTTTTTTAGTATTTCTATTTTTGAAGAAATTTTACTTGGGCTAGTTTTATTATTAGAAATTTTAAGTTTTTTCCATTCAGATTTTTGAATAGTTGTATTTTTTAATGTATGAGGAGGAATCGGCATAAAAATATAATACAAGGTAAAGTTACAAACTATTGATTAATTTTTTATAAAATAGTCAAATACCATACTGTAAAGCATGTTAAAAAAATTAATCCCATTACACTAAGGATATTTATTGCTTTGGATGGTCTATTTTCTTTTGGGGTATGTTTGCTATTAATTAATTTGAAATTTACAAATGCATAAAATGGTGCAGTTATAAATGAAAGTATAGTTGCAATTTTTACCAGTAGACCCATTTCAGACATAAAAAATGCAAAAATTGATAATGTGCCTATAGCTAATATTATAATCCAAAGATTGTAGTTTGCAATCTTATTTATCCCCAATAAACTAAAAGTTTTTTCCATTGTTCTTGGAGAAGCATCAAGGCATGTTATAGTTGTGCTAAACATTGTTGTAAAAGCAGCTATTGCTATTATTAAGAAAACTTCATTTCCTATAGAATCTGTATATAGATTTATTAATTGTTTTGCAAATTCACCACCTTGATTTGAAAAGGTTTCTCCGCTATTATACATAACAAATGATCCTAAGGCAATAAAACATACTCCTAAAATTATAGTTGTTATATAACCAATATTAAAATCAAAAATAATTTCCTTTTCATTTATTTTTTTTTCTTTTTTCTTTTTTTCAAGTGTCCAAATAGATTGCCATATAGATATATCCAATGGTGCTGGCATCCAACCCATAAAGGCAACTAAAAAGGCAATACTTAGTGTTTCTTTTGGAAAAACTTGAGTTAATTCAAATTCATTTGTTGAATTAATGCCTGCAAATAAAACTGCTAATAAGGTGCTAATAGTTAATAATATTATAACAAATTTCATGAGATTATCTAATAGTTTATATCTACCAATCAAAAGAATTAGTAAACACAAAAAAATTATTAGAAATGCCCATATGGTAATATTTGTAGTAATTCCAAAAAGCTCAATTGCTAATCCTGCTGTAACAATTGTTACAGCACTTTGGATTGTAAACATAGTAATTAGAGCTAAAAATAGATATATTAATAAAACATATTTGCCTAATTTATAGTAGCCATCTAAAAGACTTTCTCCAGTGGCTAATGAATATTTAGGTCCAAATAAAAAAAAAGGATATTTAAATAGATTAGAAAGAATAAGAGCCCATAATAATCCAAAACCAAAATCAGCACCCGCTCTCGTAGATTGAACTAGGTGAGAAACTCCAATTGCTGCACCTGCAAAAAGTAATCCAGGTCCTAATTTTCGTATTGCAGATATCATGATTTTTCAATTATTTCAGCTAAAATTCTTTTTGCTCTCATTATTCTAACTTTCACATTATTTATTGGTTGATTAAGCTTATTAGAAATTTCTTTATAACTTAATTCATTAAAATACCTTAGTTCAATAACTTTTTTATAATTAGGTTTTAATTTACTTATTTTATTTTTAATAGATTTTAATTTTTGTTCATTTATAAGATCATCTTCTGGGCTAGGAGAGCTTTCTTTAACTTCTATAAAATCACTGGATTCAAATACTTTTAAATGATTTTTGTTTTTTCTTACTTGATCAATATGAAGATTTTTGGAAATAGTTATAAGCCATGTTTTAAAAAGAAATTTATCATTATAAGTATTTATTTTTTCAAATGCTTTGGTAAAGCTTTTAATGGTAATATCCTCAGCATTGGATTCATTTTTTATTCTTTTTAGTTGAAAATTATAAACATCATCCCAGTAGGTATTCAATAAATAACTAAATGCATTTTGATTATTTTCTTTTGCAAGATTAATTTGATTTCTAATAAATTTGTTTTCTGCCAAACTATTAATTCAAATTCATTTTAGGTTTTTTACAGTCAGTTTCATTTGGAAGTTTTCCACAAATTCCACAAGGTTCATTGTTTTTGTTTAAAAATGGGTTAGCACTAGCACAAGTCCCTGAGAATTTTCCATTTTTTTTTAATATAATTTTGATGGAAATTCCAGCAAAAGCTATACCTAATAATAAAAATGTAATTACATATAACATATTAATTATCAATTATATTAACCTCCTCCTCTAGCAATATATTAAATTTTCTTAAAACAGTATTTTTAATTTTTTGTGAAAATTCAAAAATTTCATTTCCTGAAGCTTTCCCATAGTTAACAATTATTAACGCATGTTTATCATAAGTTCCTGTATCACCATCTCTTATTCCCTTATATCCACATTTTTCAATTACCCAAGCAGCAGGAATTTTTATTTTTTTTTCTGAAATTTTATAAAAAGGAACATTTTTTTCCCTTTCAGATAATTTTTTATAATCAATTTTATTTATTATCGGATTTTTAAAAAAACTACCACAATTACCAATCAATTTAGGATCCGGCAATTTACTTGATCTGATTTTGCAAACTAATTCTGAAATATTTTTAATAGTTGGATTACTAATTTTATTATTTATTATAGCTTGTTTCAAAGGTTCATAAGAAGAATTTATTGTATGATTTTTTTTAGAAAGTTTAAAAGTCACATAAGAAATAATATACTTGTTTTTCAGTTCTTCTTTGAAAACAGAGCTTCTATATGAAAATTTACATTCACTATTTTTAAAAATCTTTAATGACCCATTTTCTATTGAAATGGTTCTACAATTTTCAAAATTATCTTTTAACTCAACACCATATGCTCCAATATTTTGAATAGGTGCACTTCCTACATTTCCAGGAATTAAACTTAAATTTTCCAAACCTCCATAATTATTATTTATGGCCCAATTAACCAAATCATTCCATACTTCTCCAGCTCCAACAGAAATAATTACATAATCTTCTGTTTCATTTATTAATTCAATTCCTTTAACTTGAATTTTTAGAATATTTCGATCAATATTGTTTTTAAAAAGAATATTAGTTCCTCCTCCAAGAATTATGGGTTCACTAAATGGATTATTTTTAATAAAAGATATTATTTCTTTTTCTGAATTAGCAATATTGAAATTAGAGGAAATTACATCTACTCCAAAACTGTTGTAGTTCTTTAGAGATATTTTGTTTTCTTTTTGCAATTTTTATCTATTTAATAAATAGACAAATACTATTTGTCTTCTTCTTCTTCTTCTTCAGGTTCGGGTAGGACTTCACCTTTAATCCTTAAAATAACATTTGGTGTTTTAGCATTAGAATTTACTGTGATTGCTTTTTGGAATAATCCCGTTCTTTTGGTATCATATTTAACTTCAATTGAACCAGATTCACCTGGGAGAATAGGTTTTTCAGGTCTTTTAGGAATAGTACAACCACAAGAAGAAAAAATTCTAGAAAATATTAATGGCGAGTTACCAGTATTTTTAAACTCAAAGGTTCTTTTTCCATCTTCACCATTTTCAATAGTTCCATAATCAATAATAGTTTCCTTAAATGAAATTTCAGCTGATTTTTCTTGAGAAAGAATAGGAAAGGTAAAAAGGAATAAACATATAATTAGTGAAATTTTTTTCATAGTCATGAATTTTAATTAAAACTATGACTTTTTATACATACTTACAAAAAAACAACTTACCTTTTAAATTACTTTTTAGTTGACTACTTTTGTCATCATAATTAATGAATATAATAGATGGGTATAGCTAAAAGCTTTGATGCAAAAAAAATAGAATCAAAGTGGTATCAATTTTGGAATGAAAACAATTATTTTAATTCAAAACCAAATGATAAAATTCCCTATACTATTGTAATTCCTCCTCCAAATGTTACTGGAATTTTACATATGGGTCATATGTTAAACAACACTATCCAAGATATATTAATTAGAAAAGCTCGCCTTCAAGGTTTCAATGCTTGTTGGGTTCCAGGAACTGACCATGCTTCAATTGCAACTGAAGCAAAGGTTGTAGAAAAATTAAAGAATGATGGAATTCAAAAAAATGATATAACTAGAGATGAATTTATAAATTATGCCTGGGATTGGACAGAGAAGCATGGCGGCTTAATTTTAGAACAATTGAAAAAATTAGGTTGTTCTTGCGATTGGGATAGAACTAAGTTCACTTTAGATAAAGAAATGACAGACTCGGTAATAAAGGTCTTTATTGATCTATATGAAAAAGGTTTAATTTATAGAGGCCATAGAATGGTAAACTGGGATCCTCAGGCTAAAACTACTTTATCTAATGAAGAGGTGATTTATGAAGAAGAAGAAACTAAAATTTTCTATATTAAATACAATATTTCTAATTCTTCTGAAACAATTAGCGTTGCTACAACTCGACCTGAAACAATTTTTGGAGATACTGCAATAGCAGTAAATCCAAATGATGATAGATATTTACATTTAAAAGGAAAGAAAGCTGTTATTCCAATTATAAATAAGGAAATTCCAATAATAACTGATCAAAATGTTGATTCTGAATTTGGAACTGGGTGTTTAAAAGTTACACCAGCTCATAGTGAAAATGACAAGATAATTGGAGATAAACACAAATTAGAAATTATAGATGTTCTGAATGATGATGGAACCTTAAATGAATTTGCTATGCATTATAGTGGAAAAGATAGATTTTTAGTTAGAACAGAAATTTCACAAGAATTAAAAAAACTGGGATCTTTAATAAAAGAAGAAGTTTATTTAACAAAGATTGGAAAATCTGAAAGAACAAAATGCGTTATTGAACCTAAGTTATCAAATCAATGGTTTTTAAAAATGGAAGAAATTTCAAAGCCTGCTCTAAAAGCGGTTATGGAAGATAAGATTAAACTTTTTCCTAACAAATTTAAAAACACATATAAAAATTGGATGGAGAACATTAGAGATTGGAATATTTCTAGACAATTATGGTGGGGTCATCAAATACCAGTATATTATTATAGCTCAGATAAAAAAGATTTTGTAGTAGCAGAGAATATTGATGAAGCTATCGTAAAAGCTAGAAAAAAAAGTGGAGATTCTAACTTGGACAAAAAAAGTTTAATACAAGAAACAGATGTTTTAGATACATGGTTTTCTTCATGGTTATGGCCAATAAGTGTTTTTGATGGAATTAATAATCCTGATAATGAAGATTTTAATTATTATTATCCTACAAATGACTTGATTACTGGTCCAGATATTTTGTTTTTTTGGGTTGCAAGAATGATTGTTTCAGGTTATGAATTTAAAAATTTAAAGCCATTTAATTCAGTGTATTTTACTGGTTTAGTAAGAGATAAACAAGGAAGAAAAATGTCTAAACAACTTGGGAATTCACCTGATGCCATAAAGTTAATAGAAGATTTTGGAGCTGATAGTGTTAGAGTAGGGCTTTTACTCAGTGCCCCTGCAGGAAATGATCTTTTATTTGATGAATCTTTGTGCCAACAGGGAAAGAATTTTTCAAATAAAATATGGAATTCATATAGGTTAGTTAAATCTTGGGATCTTAATGATTCTAATCATCAAAATCCATCATCTATTGCTGCAATTGAATGGTTTGAAAATAAGTTTAGCTCTAAATTAATTGAGATAGATGATCATTTCAAAAAATATAGAATCTCAGATGCTTTAATGACTATTTATAAACTTGTTTGGGATGATTATTGTTCTTGGTATTTAGAAATTGTAAAACCAAATTTTGGAGCCCCAATAGATATTAAGACTTTTAATAAAACATTAGAATTCCTAGAGAAATGTTTAATAATTTTGCATCCTTTTATGCCCTTTGTTAGTGAAGAAATTTGGAGTGGTATAAAAAAAGAAGGAGATAAACCATTAATAATTAAAAATTGGCCAAAACATGATAAAGTAGAGGATTCCTTATTAAAAGAATTTGATCATATTTCCAAATTAATTACAAATATTAGGAAATATAGAAATGAAAAAGGGATTTCATATAAAGAAAAAATAGAATTATTTTCTAAAAAAAATGAATTAAGAAGTGAACATAAAAGTGTTGTGTTTAAACTAGCTAATTCAGAATTAATAGATGATATCTCAAAAATTAATGATAATGTTGAATCATTGATAGTTGATAGTAATGAGTACTTTATTAATAACCTTTTAGATCAAAAAAATGATTTAATCAATATTGAAGAGGATTTAAAATATAACATAGGTTTTTTAAAATCTATCCAATTAAAACTTAATAATAAAAAATTCATTGAAAATGCTCCAGCAAGTGTTGTTGAAAATGAAAAGAAAAAAGAAGAAGATACTAAGACTAAAATTAAAATGTTAGAATTGAAATTAAAAAAGTAAATTTTTATTTTTCAGCAATTTTGTCAACTCCTCCCTTTACCGTTTGATCTATTTTAACTTTAATTTTAGAATTTAATGGAAGAAATAAATCAACTCTTGATCCAAATTTTATAAACCCAGCATCATCACCTTGAATAACAGTTTTTCCAATTTTTGCATAATTTACTATTCTTCTTGCAACTGCTCCTGCAATCTGACGATATAATATTTCTCCAAAGTTTTTGTTTTCAACTACAACTGTTGTTCTTTCATTTAATTCAGAAGACTTAGGATGCCATGCAACTAGATATTTACCAGGATGGTATTTGCTAAATTTTATAACTCCACCTATAGGAAATCTTGTTACATGCACATTAATAGGAGACATAAAAATAGATACTTGAACTCTATCATTTTTAAAATATTCTTTTTCATAAACTTTTTTAATAGCCACTACTTTTCCATCAACAGGAGAAATGATTGATGAATCATTAATTTGAGTAACCCTTTTAGGGTTTCTGAAAAATTGTAAAATCAGAATGAAAATAGCAATGCTAAATATTCCTATAATTTTAGATGTTAGAGGATGAGCTATAAAGATATTTGTAAAAAGATTAATTATAGCTACAATTATAAAGGATATAACAATAATAACATATCCCTCTTTATGAAACATATAGAAATATTTTGAAAGTTAAATAAATAAATGGTGCTGCAAATATAATACTATCCATACGATCATATAGACCTCCATGACCTGGAAGTAAATTTCCACTGTCTTTTACACCAGCTTCTCTTTTAAATTGAGATTGAACTAGATCTCCAAGAGCTCCTATAGTTGTAGTTAATAATCCCAATATAACCCATTGTTCTAAGCTAAAGCCTAAGTTTAGGTAATTATAAAATACTATGGAAAATATTACGGAAAAAATAATTCCACCAACAAAACCTTCAATGCTTTTTTTAGGAGATACAGATTTTAACAAAGGCCTTTTCCCAAAATTGACACCAAATACGTATCCAGCAGAATCAGAAATCCAAACTATAATCAAAAAACAAAAAATAAAATATGGATTATATAATTCTGAAATTTTTGGCATTGAAAATAAAACGACAAGAGAGCCAACTAAGTAAAAATGTCCAATAAAACGATTTTTAAGAATAGAAAAGGAAAATACTTTTTTCTTTAAAAGAGAGAACCCTAAAAGTATATTTGTGATTATAATTAGTAGTAAAAAAAATAGTTGAAAAATCCAATTGTAGGATAATAAAAAAAGTGAAATATATAAGGGAAAAGTTAAATATAGAATAAGATTAGATTTTCCTGCATCAATTGACAAAAATTTATGATTATAATTTGTAATTAACTTAATGAATTCAAAAACAAGAATTAAGCTGCATATGAATCCTACAAAATAAAAAAGATATTCATTAATAAATAAGGGAATCAATAAAACACTTACATATGCGGCTGATGTTAATAACCTTGTATAAAATTCTTTCATCTTATAAATCTTCTAGAAGAAGAAGATACAGGTTTTTTGCTGCACTTCCATATGTTAAGAAATTAGTGTTTTCTTTTTCTTGACTATTAAAATTTTTGATAGTTGTTATGTTTGTTGGCAAGTTATTAGGATACTTACTCTTAATTCCATTCAAACCTCCACTTAAAGTTTCAGTAAATTGACTGATTTTTGCAAATACAATAAAGTTTTGTGGAAGATCATTTACTTTATGTGATTTGATCTGTTCAGCACATATTAGTAAACTACCATCCTTAGCAACCAAAAATTCACATCTTGTTAAAAAAAATCTGGAATTTAAATTTGTTTTAGAAACATTAAGTTTATCCTTTTCAGAAAAAAATTCTAGTAGAGAGTCATCATAGCATAATATTTCAACATCTTCCCATTTGTTTTCTTCAATTATCTGAGAAAAGAATCCGTCACATTCCGATTTGGTCTCACAGTATAAGAACTTTCCACCATTTTCGGTAAAATTAAAAGTAAATCTTTCTTCAAGCGGAGCCTTTGCTTCAGGCATATATTTCCCATCTTCATTTTCTTCGGAGTTTTCTTTTTCACTTTTATTAAAAAAAGATTTAATGAATTTTTTCAATTTAATGTTTTAGCCCTGTAAAGATAAAAAAACTTAATGTTTTCAGAAGAATGTTAATAATTTTGAATAAAACTATTTTAAAGATTTAGATTCTTTTATAGCTGTTTTGATATCAAAGGGTCTTTCTCCATAAATTCTAACAAGATCTTCTTTAAAGATAACTTCTTTTTCAAGAAGAAAATTTGCCAATTCTATTAGTTTACTTTTATGCTTTTTAAGTAGTTTAATAGCCCTTTGATATTGTGTTTCAATAATGTTAGAAATTTCTTTATCGATTACTTCAGCTGTTACATCACTATATGGTTTTGTAAAACTATAATCGTTTTGTCCAGTTGAATCGTAATAGGTTAAATTACCAATTTTATCATTTAATCCATATACAGTAACCATTGACCTTGCTTGTTTCGTTACTTTTTCCAAGTCACTTAGTGCTCCTGTAGAGATATTATTAAACATCACTTTCTCTGCAGCTCTTCCCCCTAATGCAGCACACATTTCATCAAGAATTTGTTCAGTTTTAACTATTTGTCTTTCTTCTGGTAAATACCATGCAGCTCCTAGGGATTGGCCTCTAGGAACTATTGTTACTTTAACTAGTGGAGCTGCGTGCTCTAGCATCCAACTAACAGTTGCATGCCCAGCTTCATGAAATGCAATTGTTTTCTTTTCTGTTTCAGTTATTATTTTATTCTTTTTTTCTAATCCTCCAACAATTCTATCAACTGCATCTAAAAAGTCTTGTTTATTTACAGATTTTTTTAATTTTCTTGCAGCAATTAATGCTGCTTCATTACATACATTTGCTATATCAGCACCTGAAAATCCAGGTGTTTGTTTTGCTAGGAAATCAGTATCAAGATTTTTTGAAATTTTGATAGGCTTAAGGTGGACATTAAAGATTTCTTTTCTTTCTCTAACATCAGGTAAATCTACATATATTTGTCTGTCAAATCTTCCTGCTCTCATTAATGCTTTATCTAAAACATCAGCTCTATTGGTAGCTGCAACTACAATAACATTTGTATTAGTTCCAAAACCATCCATTTCAGTTAAAAGTTGATTTAAAGTATTTTCTCTTTCATCATTTCCTCCAGTCATATTACTTTTTCCTCTAGCTCTACCAATAGCATCTATTTCATCAATAAATATTATTGAGGGAGATTTTTCTTTTGCTTGTTTAAATAAATCTCTAACTCTAGATGCTCCAACGCCAACAAACATTTCAACAAAATCAGATCCAGATAATGAGAAGAATGGTACTTTTGCTTCACCTGCTACTGCTTTAGCTAGTAAAGTTTTCCCAGTACCTGGTAGGCCAATTAATAATGCACCTTTTGGTATTTTACCACCCAGTTTAGTATATTTTGTAGGATTTTTAAGAAAATCTACAATTTCTTGAACTTCTTCTTTTGCACCTTCTAATCCAGCAACATCTTTAAAAGTTGTTTTAACATCACTTTTTTCATCAAATAGTTTGGCTTTGGATTTTCCAATACTAAAAATTTGTGAACCTCCTCCTCCTCCTCCTCCGGACATTCTTCTCATAAAAAAGAACCATAGTCCTATTAAAATAATTAAAGGAAGAAATCCTAAAACATAATCTAAAAACTTATTTTCAACTGTTTTAAAATCATAATTAAATTGAATTCCTTTTTTTTCAGCTTCTTCTAGTTTATTCTGAAATAATTCAAGGTTTCCAATTTCAAAAACATAATGGGGACCATTTAAATTTTTCTGACCTAAAAAATTTGTTGAGTTAGCGCTTTTGTGATCAGGACTATTTAGCGCATCTCTATTAAGGGTTACTTGAGCAATATTCTTATTAATTACTGTAACTCCTTTTATTTCTCCTTTATTTAAAAATCTTTCAAAACTTGAAATATTAATTTTTTTTGAGGAATTAGAAGTTTCATTTCCACCAATAAAATAAGTGCTTGCAAAAAATAATACTATCATGGCATAAATCCAATATGTATTAAATTTTGGAGTCTTCATTGTATTCTTATTCTTATTCATTTTTAATATTTAGTTTCAATTAGGGTTGAATTAGATTCTCCCCAAAATTCTTCAATCTTATAATAATCTCTCGTTTCTTCATCAAAAACATGAACTACCACATCAAAATAATCCATTAAAACCCATTTACAATTCTCTAATCCTTCTACATGCCAGGGTTTTTCACCTAACTCTTTACTAACACATTTTTTAATTGAACCTGTAATAGCATTTACTTGAGTTCTAGAACTTCCAGAACAAATAATAAAATACTTACAGATTGTATTTTCAATAACTCTTAAATCTAGAATATTAATATTAATTCCCTTTACATTTTCAATACCCTCTATTACACATGTAATTAAATTATCTGTATTCAAATTAGCTATTTAAAATGTAAATTTAGGATAATTAATACTACTATTTTAGTTTTATAATAATTTAGTTACAAATGAAAATAATCAAACTTGATGCCATTAATTCAACAAATGAATTCTTAAAAGAGTTTATTCAAGTCAATTCGAGTAAAAATACTCATTTAGTATACACATTTAATCAAACAAAAGGAAAAGGACAAAGAGGAAAGGTTTGGGTCTCAGAATCTGGAAAGAATTTAGCTATCTCTACTTGTTTATTTCCTGAAAAAATAAAAATTAAAGAACAATTTATTTTAAATATGTTTTTTTCTCTTTTTATAATAAATACCCTAAAATCATTAAAAATTCCAGATTTAAAGATTAAATGGCCAAACGACATATTGTCAGGAAATAAAAAAATATGTGGGATTTTATGTGAAATTAAGATTAAAGGTGAATATATTGAGAATCTTATTGTTGGCTTTGGAATTAATGTTAATCAACTGAATTTTAAAAATTTACCTAATGCATCTTCATTAAAGCTGATTAAAAATATTAGCTATGATTTAGATAATTTGATTAATTTATTTATTAAAAATTTGAAGAATAATAATTATTTCCTTAACTCATTTAAAAGTTTTTCAAAATTAGATATTGAAAATCTAATAGATAATTATCATAAAAACTTATATGGAATAAATCAATTAAAATCTTATGTTGATTCTAATGGATCAAGTTTTAATGGTATGATAGTTTCTGTTAATAAAAGCGGAATCATTAATATTGAGAAAGAAGATGGTAGTATTAACACTTATAATTTTCAAGAAATCCAAACAATTATTTAGAACATGGAGTCATTTATTGAATGGGGTTATTTAGGTCTATTTCTTTCAAGCTTTTTAGCTGCTACAATAATCCCTCTTAGTTCTGAAATAGTTTTTAGTGTTTTAATTGTTAAAGGCTATGATTTTGGAATAAGTTTATTTGTTGCTACAATTGGAAATTGGCTTGGAGGACTAAGCAGTTATTATCTAGGAAGATTGGGTAACTGGGAAAAGTTAGAAAGATATTTTAATTTAAAAAAAGAAAGTATTTATAATTTCAAAATAAAGGTTGATAAATGGGGGAGTGCATTGGCTTTTTTTTCCTGGTTGCCAATATTGGGTGATCCCATTGCAGTAAGTTTAGGATTCTTTAGAACAAATTATTTTTTGGTAGGAATTTGGATGTTATTTGGAAAAATTTTTAGATATGTAGTTTGGGCAATTATAACATATTGGGGATTATCTTATTTTTAATAATTATTTATTGAATCTACCTGGTGCTATAAATGAGCTAAGTATTTTAAAAACTGATTGCGGTACAGAATTTATTAAAAAAGCTATTATTTTCCATGTTTTTGTAGGTACACAAATTGCCTTTCCTTTTAGCATTGCATTTACTCCTTCAACTGCAATTCTTTTAGCAGATTTTTTTAAGAATTTAGGAACCCTATCCATTTCATCTTGTACTCCACTAGCTGTATGAAAATTTGTAACTGTAAAACCTGGGCAAACAGCAGTTGAAGAAATTCCATTTTTATTATAACTTAAATTTACTGCCTCACTAAATCTATTTATAAAAGTCTTTGTAGGACCATATAAGGATTGAATTGCAGAAGGAGGGGCAAATGCAGCAATTGATGAAACTATCATAATTTTTCCTCCTCCTTTTTCCATCATTATAGGAATAAATAATTTTGTTAAGGCTATAACGGAAATGCTTAAAACTCTTATGCATTTTTCTTCATCTTCCATTGAAGATTCATGTAAAGGAGCAGAAACTCCATAACCAGCATTATTAATTAATATTTCAACAAAATAATTTTTAGAATTGCAATATTCAAATATTTCATTTGGAGCTTCTTTCTTACTTAAATCACTTGAAATAAAATCTACTTTTACCTTATATTTTGATGAAATATCTTTTGAAATATTTTTTAATAAACCCTCTCTTCTTGCAGTTAAAATTAAGTTGAATCCTTTTTCAGCTAAATAATATGCTATTTCTAGGCCAATTCCAGATGATGATCCTGTGATAAGAGTATACGATTCGTTCATTTAACTTAAGTTTTTAATATTTTCTGAAAGATCATTAATAAAAGATTGTAATGG
The DNA here is from genome assembly GCA_902511755.1 of uncultured Bacteroidota bacterium. Lineage (GTDB taxonomy): Bacteria > Bacteroidota > Bacteroidia > Flavobacteriales > Flavobacteriaceae > MAG-121220-bin8. The sequence goes on from CABXGL010000005.1 coordinate 57,890, forward strand.
ATTTTTTACCATCATTTGTAGCATAGGATTGAGATTTCCATCAAATTCCAAATGAAATGAAGATATTTGATCATCAGATTTAGATATAAATCCAGTAAGAGAAAAATCTATTTTAGAATCTAATGATTTTAAAATAATTTTTGAAGGCATGTTTTTCTCAGAAATTTTCAATTTTATCGCTGGCATTCCTTTTATAGAAAAAACAAAAGACTCTTCATCAATAATTTCAAATTTAGAAACATTTTCAGGCATAATTTTTTTATAATTTTCTATTAAACAAAGACTATCAAATAAAACTTTATCAATTAAATTTATTTGTGAAATTTTACTAATTAGTTTCATAGATTAATTATTAGGATTCCAGTCCTGTGGACTTTCTTTCCATTTGGAAAGAATTTTAAATTCATTATCATTTATATAATTTGATAAAAGAGCTTGTTCTAAAAGAATATCATAAGAACTTAATGTATTTAATGTTACTTTTTTCTTTTCAAAATTTTCATATGAAATTGGAAATCCATAAGTAAATATACTTATCATTCCTTTCACTTGTAGTTTTGCTTCTCTCAATGCATCAACGGCAACTAAACTACTATTACCTGTGCTAATTAAATCTTCAATCACCACAACATTTTGATTATTTTCATAACTTCCTTCAATTTGATTCTTCCTACCATGCTTTTTAGAATTAGGTCTAACATATATAAATGGTAAATTCATTATATCTGCAACCAACATGCCTATTCCTATTGCACCAGTAGCAACACCTGCAATTAAATCAGGTTTACCATATAACTTATCTATTTGCTTTGAAATTTCTTCTCGAATGAAAATTCTTATTTGAGGATAAGATAGAATTATTCGATTATCACAATAGATGGGAGATTTCCATCCACTAGCCCATAGAAATGGATTTTTTGAATTCAATTTAATTGCATTAATTTGTAGTAGAAGATCAGCTGTTTTTTTGGCAGTATTCAAATCAAGAATCATTAAGCAAATGTATAAAGTTTTTATCAATCAAAATGTAATAGTTTTAACTAACAAAGTTCAATTTGGTACAAAAATAACTGTTCTACCATTAAAAGAAACATCACTAGATGATATTATAAAAAAATTAAAAAAACGAAAAACAATATTTTTATATCATCATAATCCAAATAAATTAATTTCTCATTTTAAAAAAAAGCTAAAGTTAGTTAGAGCTGGGGGAGGAATTGTTAAAAATCATAAAGATGAAACTTTATTTATTTATAGAAGAGATAAATGGGATTTGCCAAAAGGAAAGATGGATAAAGGAGAATCAATTGAAGAAACAGCCTTACGTGAGGTTGAAGAAGAAACGGGTGTTAAGAATCTTATGATTATAGATTTGTTTAAACATACTTATCATATTTTTAAAAAAGGAAATAAACATTATTTAAAGGAAACAACTTGGTTTAATATGAAAACGGACTATGATGACATACTAAAACCTGAATTTAAAGAAGAAATTACAAAGGTTATTTGGAAAAGTAAAAAGCAAATAAAAGAGATAAAAAACACCTATCCTAATATTAAATTATTACTCGAAATCTAATTTATAACAACCGAATTTGGAACAAGAAGTTTATAATCGCCATTATTTAGAATAAGTTCCCTTACAATACTACTACTAATAAAAGATGTTTTTGCAGATGTTAGTAAAAATACAGTTTCAATTTTTGAAAGTTTCCTGTTGGTCCTAGCAATAGCTTTTTCAAATTCAAAATCCCCATTATTTCTAATTCCTCTTACAATAAAATTTGCTCCAACTTTTTTACAAAAATCTATAGTTAAACCCTGATAGCTCATAACTTTAACTCTGGAGTCATCATTGAAACAGTTTTTAATAAATTTAATTCTTTCATCTTCAGAAAACATTGTTTTCTTTTCATAGTTTCTTCCTACCCCAACAGTTATTTCATCAAATAATGAAAGACTCCTTTTTAAAATATCTAAATGACCTAAAGTAAAAGGGTCAAATGTTCCAGGAAAAATTGCTTTTCTCATTTTTTAAATATAAATAATTTATTCAATAGCCTGTTGAATTATATCAGTGAATAATTCTTGTAATGAAATTCCATTTATTTTTACTTGTTTTGGAAAAATACTTTCTTTAGTTAATCCAGGAATTGAATTTAATTCAAGAAAATAAGGGGTGTTATCTACGAAAATAAATTCACTTCTTGACAAACCTTTTATCCCCAATTTTTGATATATTTTCTTAGCAATTTTAGTAACATTATTTTGTTGAATTTTAGAAATATTAGCTGGTGTTATTTCTTTAGATTTTCCCTCGTATTTAGCTTCATAATCAAAAAAATCATTTTCTGTAATTAATTCTGTAATTCCAAAAACTTTAATTTCTTTTTTATAATTCATAACTCCAACTGATACTTCTGTTCCATCTAAAAAAGATTCAATTAAAATTTCTTTATCAATTTTGAAGGAATTATTAATAGATGGCAATAAATCACTTTTTCTATTGACCTTATATACTCCAAAACTACTTCCAGATTTATTTGCTTTAACAAAACATGGGATTCCAATTTCTTTGATTATTTTTTCTTCATCAATTTTATCACCATAGTTCAAATGAATGGAATTTGCAGTAGGAATACTGTATTTTTTTAAAAATGAAATACAATCCCTTTTATTGAATGTAATTGCAGAAGTATCGGAATCACATCCGGTATAAGGTATTCCAATTGATTCAAAATATGACTGTAAAATCCCATCTTCACCAGGAGATCCATGAATTACAATAAAAGCAACATCAAATTTTATTTTTTTATTTTCAATTTTTAATGAAAAATCATTTCTAGAAATGTTAAATTCTTTGTTTTTATTGTCCAGGTAAAACCATTTGTCTTTTGTTATAACTATTCTATATACTTTATAAAGGCCTCTATCTAAATTGTTAGAAACTACTTGTCCGCTTTTCATAGAAATTTCATATTCAGATGAATATCCACCCATTAATACAGCCACATTTTTTTTCATATCAACAAAAATAATATTTATTTTAAGTCAAAACACTGAGATAACATATTTTATATATTTGTTGAATATTACAAATGAATTTTTTAAGATATTTTTTTAGCAAATATTTTATGAAGCAAGCTTTTATTGCTTCTGTAATTTCTGCTACAATAATAGTTTTTGTTTTTTTATTTTTAAATATAACTACAAATCATAATAATTATATATCTGTCCCAGATTTAAAAGGATTTTTGATTTCTGATGTTGAAGAAATATTAAAAGAAAATGATTTAAATTTTGAAGTATCCGATTCCACTTTTTTTAATCCTAATTTTCCTAAGTTTTCTGTTTTAGAACAAATTCCTAATGCAAGTTCAAAAGTTAAAAAAAATAGAAAAATATATTTAACATTAAACCCGTCAAATTATAGAAATGTAGCAATTCCAGATATTATTCAAATCACTAAAAGAAGTGCTATTGCTGCTTTGCTTGCTTCTGATTTAGAATTAGGTGAAATTACCTTAATAGATAATATTGGAAAAGATATGGTTATCCGAATTATATTTAAAAATGAACAGGTTGAGCCCGGGGTTTTAGTTCCTAAGAAATCAAAAATTGATTTAGTTCTAGGTAATGGAATTAAACTTTAAGTAATGAATCAAAAAGAAGAAACATTCGATTCTAATAACGAATTATTTGAACATTATCAATTTAAAGCTGACAAGGGTCAAGAACCTTTGAGGGTTGATAAATTTTTAATGAATAGAATTGAGAATGCTACAAGAAATAAAATTCAAAATGCTGCCAAAAACGGATTTATTTTTGTTAATCAAAAATCTGTTAAATCCAATTATAAAGTAAAACCTGGGGACATAACTAAAGTAATGTTTTCACACCCTCCATTCGAAAATTTATTGGTAGCTGAAGATATACCTCTTAATATTGTTTATGAAGACGCTTCTTTACTTGTTATAAATAAGCCACCTGGAATTGTAGTTCACCCCGGACATGGCAATTACAGTGGAACATTATTAAATGGATTGATCCATCATTTTAAAAACTTACCATCTAATAAAGATGGAAGACCTGGTTTAGTTCATAGAATCGATAAGGATACTAGTGGTTTATTAGTAATAGCTAAAACAGAGTTCTCTATGACTAATCTTGCGAAGCAATTTTATTTAAAATCTTCAAAGAGAAAATATCATGCTCTTGTTTGGGGTTCTGTTGAAAATGATGAAGGAACCATTAATGAAAATTTAGCTAGAGATCCTAAAAATCGATTAATCATGAGTGTTCCAGAGGATAAAGAGTTTGGAAAAAATGCAGTAACCCATTACAAAGTTTTAAAAAGGTTTAATTATGTTACACTAATAGAATGTCGATTAGAAACAGGAAGAACACATCAAATTAGGGCGCATATGAAATTTATTGGTCATCCAATTTTCAATGATAAAAGATATGGAGGAGATAAAATTTTAAAAGGAACCATTTTTAATAAGTATAAGCAATTTGTACAAAATTGTTTTAAAATTTTACCTCGTCAGGCTCTTCACGCCAAAACTTTAGGATTTTTACATCCTCAATCAAATAAAGAAATGGGTTTTGAATCAGATTTGCCAGATGATTTTACTAAGTGTCTTAATAAATGGGAAAACTATTCCAATAATATTTGATTTTTTTTAATTTTACATTTAAATATTAATTATATGAAAATTATTATTTCACCAGCAAAATCACTTGATTTTGAGAAAGAATTACCAACAAAAGGCTTTTCAATTCCGGACTTTTTATCAGAATCTAAAGTTATTAACGATTCATTAAAAAAGAGGTCTCCAGGTGAATTAAAATCTTTAATGAGCATCTCAGATAAACTTGCTGAATTAAACTGGAATAGAAACAATAGTTTTAAAATTCCTTTTAATGCTGATAATGCAAGACCGAGTATTTTTACTTTTAATGGAGACGTGTATAATGGGTTAGATTCATTTAGTCTTTCAGAAGATCAAATAAAAATTGCTCAGGGATCATTACGAATATTATCAGGTCTTTATGGTTTATTGAAACCATTAGATTTAATTCAAGCATATAGATTAGAAATGGGGACTAAATTAAATGTTAATGGCTCTGCTAATTTATATGATTTTTGGAAAAATAAAATAACTCAAAAATTAAATGAGGAAATAAAAGAAAATGAACTTTTTATCAATTTAGCTAGTAATGAATATTCTTCTGTTATTGATAAAAAAGAATTAAAGACTACTCTGATTTCGCCCATTTTTAAAGATATGAAAAACGGAAAATTAAAAATTATTTCTTTTTATGCTAAAAAGGCAAGAGGAATGATGGTTAGATATATTTTAGATAATAATATCAATAATGAAGAGGATTTAAAAGGATTTAATTATGGAGGATATTCATTTAGCCAACCTGAGAGTGATAATTCAAATGAGTTAGTTTTTATTAGATAATTATTTTCTTATTTTTTTAATAAAATCAGTAATCTTATTAACGCCTTTTTTTTCAAGGTGTTTTATAAAAGCAGAACCAATAATAGCACCTTGACTAAATTTTATAGCATCTTTATATGTTTCTCTATTGCTTATTCCAAAACCAATTAGTAAAGGAGATTTTAAATTCATTTTATTAATTCTTTCAAAGTATTCTTTTTGTTCTTTTTGAAAAGAATTTACGGCTCCAGTTATACTAAAACTGCTAATCATATAAATAAATCCATTGGAAATTTTATCAATGAATTTTACCCTTTCAATTGATGTTTGAGGTGTTATTAGGAACATATTGAGAAGGTTATATTTCTCAAAAGTTTTTTTATAATTATTGTAATAAATATCTACGGGCAAATCAGGAACAATGAGACCATCAATACCAATGGATTCACAGTCTTTACAAAAAGGTTCAACTCCATACTGCATAATTGGATTAAAGTAACCCATAATGATAATTGGGATATTTGTTAATTTCCTTAAATCTTTTAATTGACTAAATAATTTTTTAGTTGTCATTCCATTTTTTAATGCAGTTGATGAGCTTTGTTGTATAGTTGGACCATCTGCAATAGGATCGCTAAATGGAAGACCTATTTCAATCATATCTACTCCACTTTTATCTAGATTTTCTATTATTGAACTAGTATCAGAAAGGTTAGGAAAACCAGCAGTAAAATATATTGAAAGAATCTCTTTTTTATTTTCAAAGACCTTATTTATTCTATTCATCAGCAGGCTTAAAATAAACTCGTTTACCGTTTTTGTCAAACAAATCTCCAGGTGTAATATTTGGAGCTTTTTTATAAGATTCTTGTTCAAATTGTCTCCCAACTCCTTTGGGTTTAAGCCTTGCATCGGCTATTCTAAAATCAATTTCTTTCTTCAGGGAATCAAGTATTGGTAGATAATTTCGGTCATTAGCAAGATTTATTAATTCCTCCTTATCATCATTATGATCATATAGTTCATAACCTAATTCACCATTTTCTCCCCACTTAGTTATTCTATATCTTTCTGTTTTGATTGAATAACCATTTCTCCATTGAGTTAAGGCACTATTTCTTATGGTGGCACTATTATTTTTAAAAATTGGAGTCAAGCTTTTCCCAACTACATGGTCAGGTGTATCTATTCCAGTTAATTCCATTAGTGTTGGGTAAATATCTATCATTTCCACTGGAGAATTTGTTCTTTTACCCCTTTCAATTCCTGGTCCTGAAAAAATTAAAGGGACTCTTGTTGCATTATCAAATAATGTTTGTTTTTGCCAGTGTCCATGTTCGCTCAAATGATAACCATGATCTGATGTAAAGACAACTATAGTGTTTTTATCTAATCCAGTTTGCTTAAGTTTTTTTAAAATTCTTCCAATTTGAGCATCCATAAATGTGGTAGTGGCAAAGTATGCTTCCATTATTTCTTTTGCAAGCTCATTATTAGATTTTGAATTTAGTAATCCTTGATTTCTATCTCCCCACCTTACAGATTTTGCAGCTGGTTTTGGTAATGTATTTAAATACTCTTGTGTACTTCCTGAATAAAGAATTTCCATTGAATCTCTATCATACATATCAAAATATTTTTTAGGAGCAACAAAAGGGACATGAGGTCTATACATTCCAACAGCTAAAAAGAAATTTTGACCATTTTTGGAAAACTTTTCTAGCTGTTCTATAGCTTCAGTTGCACCAATTCCATCTGTTTGTTCTTCATCAGTTCCATCTGCAGCTAACCAACTTAATGTTCCTCCATAATGTCTTTCCCTAAGAGTGTTAATTTTATATTCTTCCTCTTTATCTCTTCCATATGGATTTATTGTATAATCCCAAGTATATATGTCATCTGCACTGGATGTACCAATTGAACTAGGATTATCATAATGATAGATTTTTCCTATGCGAACAGATCTATATCCTTGTTGTCTAAATCTTTGCCCCATAGTTATAACATCAGGGACTGTAGTTCTTAGTAAAACGTTATTTCCAGTAATTTTTGTTTGATCAGAATACATACCTGTCATAAAAGAAGCTCTTGATGGTCCACACAATGGGTATTGATTATGAGCATTTTCAAAAAGAACTCCTTTACTGGCTAGTTTGTCGATTGATGGGCTAATTACTTGAGGATGATTGTATGATCCTAAATCACAATTTAAATCATCTGCAATCAAAAAAAGAACATTAAGTTTTTCGTTTTTTATTAGCTCAGCTTTTTTATCACATCCAAATAATAGAATTAGTGATAAACTCAAAATAATTTTAAAATTTTTCATAGTCAATTTTTTTACAATTTATTAAAATATACTTTAAAATGTTTTATAATTTGTTTTAATTAAAGTTTAAAATAATCTATATAAGTTTCTAGATCTTTGTCACCCCTTCCAGAACAATTAAATACTATAACATCATCTTTTGAAAATTTAATTTTATCAAGAACTGCAAATGCATGAGAAGTTTCAATAGCAGGAATAATTCCCTCCATTCTAGAAAGATTTAACCCCCATTTCATTGCATCTTTATCATCTATTGAAATAAATTTTCCTCTACCAGATCTATAAAGATTAGCATGCATTGGACCGATTCCAGGGTAGTCAAGTCCAGCAGATATAGAATAAGGTTCTGTTATTTGCCCATCAGCGGTTTGCATTAAAAGTGTTTTAGATCCATGGATTATTCCTTCCTTTCCTAATACTGAAGTTGCTGCACTTTCACCTGAATCAATACCTTTACCAGCAGCTTCAACACAAATTATTTTAACTTTTTCATTGTCCAAATAAGGATAAAATATTCCTGCCGCATTGCTTCCTCCTCCAACGCAAGCTATAACATAATTAGGATTTTCATTTCCTTCAATTTTTTTAAGTTGACTTTTAACTTCATTTCCAATAACTGATTGAAATCTAGCAACCATATCAGGATATGGGTGTGGTCCAACAACTGAACCAATAATATAATGTGTATTAATAGGATTATTTATCCAATCTCTAATTGCTTCATTAGTTGCATCTTTTAAGGTTTTGCTTCCGCAAACAGCAGGCCTAACTTCAGCACCTAGCATTTTCATTCTAGCAACATTAGGAGCTTGTCTTTTTATATCAACTTCACCCATATAAATAATACACTTAATGCCCATTAAAGCACAAACAGTTGCTGTCGCAACTCCGTGTTGACCTGCTCCAGTTTCAGCAATTATTCTGTTTTTCCCTAACTTCTTAGCTAGTAAAATTTGGCCAATAGTATTGTTAATTTTATGTGCACCAGTATGACATAAATCTTCTCTTTTTAAATAAATTTTAGTTTTATACTTATTTGAAAGTCTCTTTGCAAAATAAAGTGGAGTGGGTCTTCCAACATAATTTTTTAATAAGTCATGAAATTCTTTTACAAAACTTTTTTCAGATGATATTTTTATATAATTTGATTTAAGTTCTTCAATATTTGCATGCATCATTTCTGGAATAAAAGCTCCTCCAAAATCTCCGTAAAAACCATTTTTATTTACATTATAAGAAATTTTCATTTTTTCATTTTATTAATTAGTTCCTTTACTTTTCTAATATCCTTTAATCCTGGTTTAATTTCAAATTTACTATTGACATCAATTCCTTTAAGGGGAATATTGTAATCAATGATTTTTTCTATCGCTTTTAAGTCATTAATCTCTATTCCTCCACTTAAAAAGAATGATTTTTTAGAAGGATAATTTTCTAATATTTTCCAATTAAATTTAACTCCACTTCCACCATATGAATCTCCTTTTGAATCAAACAAAAAATAATCACATACTTTTTCAAATCGATTTAGTTTTTCAAAATCAAAATCATTACCAATATTAAATACTTTAATAACCTTGCAATATGACTCAAATCTTTTGCAGAATTGAGGAGTTTCATCTCCATGAAGCTGAATAAAGTCTAACTTATAGTTATTAATTTTTTCATGAATTAATTCAAAGCTTTGATTTACAAAAACACCTACTTTTTTTATTTCATTTGAAATATTAATTGTCTTTTTACTAAAAACCCTTTTTGATTTTGGCCAGAAAATAAATCCCATAAAATCTGGATTTAAATTACTTATTTCAGTAATATTATTTTTAAATTTCATTCCACAAACTTTCAATTTCATATCATTAGTTTTTTAAGTCATTAATAAAATGGAAAGCTTCCTTACCTGGATTCTTTTCTTTCATAAAATTTTCACCCATTAAAAAGCCATTAAAACCATAATTTTTAAGTTCTAGAATTTCTTTCTTAGTTGAGATTCCACTTTCTGAAATTTTAATAAATTCTTTTGGAATAAATTTTGCTAAATCTTTGCTAGTTTGAATATCAACTTCAAATGTTTTTAAATTTCTATTATTAACTCCAATAATATCTATTGAATCTATTAAACAATTATCTAATTCATTTAAGTTGTGAATTTCAATTAATACTTCCATGCCTAATTTATTTGAACATTCGCTAAGATTTTTTATTGTTTCTTTTTTTAAGCACGATGCAATTAAAAGTATTGCATCTGCACCAATTGCTTTTGCTTCTATAATCTGGTATTCATCAATAATAAATTCTTTTCTTAATATAGGCAGTTCGGTGTTTTTTCTAGCAGTAACTATATCATCTATTGAACCCCCAAAATATTTTTGATCAGTAAGAATAGATATCCCACTTGCTCCTGCATTTGTATATCCCTCTACAACTTTATTAACTAAACATTTTTCATTAATTATAGATTGTGATGGAGATTTTCTTTTATGTTCAGCAATAATTCCAAAATTGCTATTGGAAAGGTTTTTGCGTAGTGAAATTGTAGATCTATTAAATCCTGGTAATTTTTCTAGATTTGAATAAGAATTCTTTTTTTTATTTAATTCTAACTCAATTT
>CABXGL010000006.1 GCA_902511755.1 uncultured Bacteroidota bacterium
AGGCTTAAGCTTTAGTATTACTACTTCTTTTTAGTTAATTACACCCAATTTTTTTCCAACCATTTCAAAAGCATTTAAAGCTTGATTTACTTGATCAGTAGAATGAGATGCAGATAATTGTACCCTAATTCTTGCTTCTCCTTTTGGAACTACAGGAAAAAAGAATCCTATTACATAAATCCCCCTGTCAAGAAGTTCATTAGACATTTTTTGAGCTAAGTGAGCATCATAAAGCATGATTGGAACAATGGGGTGGTTACCAGGCTTAATATCAAAACCTAATCTTTTCATTCCATCCCTAAAAATTTTAGTGTTTTCTTTTAATCTATTTAAAAAAGTTTTATCAGATTCTAATATATCCAGAACTGCTAAAGAAGCTCCAACAATTGAAGGTGCCAAACTATTAGAAAACAAATAAGGTCTAGATTTCTGTCTAAGTAATTCTATTATTTCTTTGGGGCCACTTGTAAAACCACCAGATGCTCCACCAAGAGCCTTACCCAGTGTTCCTGTTATGATATCCACTTCACCCATAATACCCAAAGCTTCATGAACTCCCCTTCCATTGTCTCCAATAAATCCAGTAGAATGGCATTCGTCTGACATGACAATTGCATCGTATTTTTTAGCTAAATCACAAATTTTATCCAATTGTGCAAGAGTTCCATCCATTGAAAAAACTCCATCTGTTACTATTATTCTATTTCTACATTTTATAGCTTTTTTGAGTTGTCTCTCCAAATCAACCATATCATTATGCTTATATCTAAACCTTTCCGCTTTACATAGTCTAATTCCATCGATAAGTGAAGCATGGTTTAACTCATCACTAATTATTGCATCTTCTTTATTAAAAAGAGGTTCAAACAAACCTCCATTAGCATCAAAAGCAGCAGCATAAAGTATAGTATCTTCTGTTCCTAAAAAATTAGAAATCTTTTTTTCTAAAGACTTATGTATGTCTTGTGTTCCACAAATAAACCTTACTGATCCTAAGCCGAAACCATGTGATTCCAATGTTTCTTTTGCTTTTTGAATTACTAATGGGTTTGAGGCAAGACCTAGATAATTATTTGTACAAAAATTTAAAACATTTTTATCATGAGCAACGGTAATACTTGAATCTTGTTTAGAGTAAATAATTCTTTCATTTTTAAAACGACCTGATTTTTTAATATCCTCTAATTCAAGTTGTAGTCTTTTCTTTATAGATTCGTACATTAGATAAAATTAATTTGAATAAAATTAAGCTATTATTTTAAATAAATAATATGGATAGAATTCTAATAACAGGAGCGCTGGGTCAGTTAGGAACTGAGTTTATAAAACATTTTAAAAAATTAAATGTTTTTGTTCTTGCTACAGATATAAAACTTCCTAAATATAAACTTCAATGTGAATTTGAACAAGCAGATTCTTTAGATAAAACAAGAATAAATGAATTAGTAAAGAAACACGATATTAATATAATCTATCATCTTGTTGCAATCCTATCAGCTAGTGGAGAAAAGGATCCTTTTAAATCTTGGAAATTAAATATGAATAGCTTTCAAAATATTGCTGAAATTTCAGTAGAAAATAATATTAAAAAAGTTTTTTGGCCAAGTTCCATGGCTGTATTTGGTACAGAGTCTAAGCTTGATTTAGTAATTCAAAATCCACTGATGAATCCATCCACTATTTATGGTATAACAAAATTAGTTGGTGAAAAACTTATGGAATATTATTTTAATCGATTTAGATTAGACATCAGATCACTTAGATATCCAGGTATAGTTTCTGTAGAAACTGCACCCGGAGGCGGAACAACAGACTACATTATTGATATGATTAATGCTGCAAAAAAAGGAATTGATTATACCTGCTTTCTAGATGAAAATACCGAACTTCCTATGATGTATATTGATGATGCAATAAATTCTGCTATCACTCTCATGGCAGCAAAAAAAAGTAATTTATCAATTCTAGGTTCATATAATATTACGGGCTTTAGTATTACTCCCAAAAAGTTGCTAAATGAAATAAAGTCAAATGGGTTTAATTTAAAAGTTAATTATGAACCTGATTTTAGACAAAAAATTGCTGATTCTTGGCCAAAAAAAATTGATGATAGTTCTTCAAAAAAGGATTGGGGATGGAATCCTGAATTTGGTTTAAAAGAAACTATAATAGAAGCTCTTAAATAATTATTTTTACATATATAATTTTTCACAATAATATTCTATGAAAAAAATTTTTGTTTTAATTATTTTTTCTTGCATACTTTTTTCATGTAATAAAAAAGAGATAGACAGACCCAATGTAATACTAATAATTACAGATGATCAAGGTTTTGGAGATCTTGGATATAATGGAAACACTAATATATCTACTCCTAATATAGATACTCTAGCAGATGAAAGCCTACGTTTTAATAATTTCTATGTTTCTCCAGTTTGTGCTCCCACTAGATCAAGCCTAATGACCGGAAGATATTCTTTAAGAACTGGTGTAAGAGACACATATAACGGAGGAGCAATAATGTCAACTGATGAAATTACTATTGCTGAAGTTTTAAAAGAAGCTAATTATAAAACAGGAATTTTTGGAAAATGGCATTTAGGAGATAATTATCCCTCCAGGCCTTCTGATCAAGGTTTTAATGAATCTTTAATTCATTTATCGGGAGGTATTGGTCAAGTTGGTGATATAACAAATTATTTTCAAGGAAATACAAGTTATTTTGATCCTATGTTATGGTTAAATAATGAAAAGAAAAAATATGATGGATATTGCTCAGATATCTTTACGAATGAAGCCATAAATTTTATAGATAAAAACAAATCAGAAAATTTTTTTTGTTACTTATCATTTAATGCTCCACATACTCCCCTACAACTACCAAAAAAATATTATGAAATGTATAAAGATTTAGATCTAGAAAAAGTTTCTAATCAAGGTGATATTATCATGAGTGAAAAAGACAAAGAAGATGCAAAAAAAGTTTACGGAATGGTCTCTAACATTGATGACAATGTAGGAAGGTTGCTAAAAAAATTAGATGAACTAGGTATATCTGAGAATACAATTGTGATATTTATGACTGACAATGGTCCTCAGCAACGAAGATATGTTTCTGGTCTCAGGGGATTAAAAAGTGATGTTTATAATGGTGGAATTAAAGTTCCTTTTTACTTAAGATATCCACGATTTTTTTCTGAGGGTCAGGACAAAAATATTTTTTCAGCACATATAGATGTTTTACCCACTATATCAAAATTATGCGGTATAAGTTTGTCTAAAAAAAGAATAATTGACGGGATTGATTTATTATCCAACACAAAAAACAAAAATAGATCGTTTTTCTCATATTGGACAAGAAGATTGCCGGAGTTATATAATAATATTTCCATACAAAAAGGTGATTATAAATTAGTTGGAAATACAAACTACAATTCTCCAATTACAGATTTTGAATTATTTAACATAACAAAAGATCCTTATGAAAAAATTAATTTAATTGAAACTAATCAAACAAAGGCTTCCATTTTAAAAGTTGAGATAGATAGTTTTTATAATCATTTAATTAAATCAAAAAATTTAGTAGAACAACCAAGAATAATTATAGGTAGTGAATTTGAAAATCCAACTATATTAAATAGAAATGATGCTAGCGGAGAAAGAGGTATTTGGGCACAAAGTGAAGTTTATGGATTTTGGAGAACTAAAATGCTGGATGGTACTTATAATTTCAAATTTAAATTTAAAGACATAAATCAATCCTTAGGTAAAATGTTATTAGAAATTGGGAATAAGACATTCAATATAAATTCAACTGTTGATAATGAAGGTTACATCATAATGAATGATATTTATGTAAATACAGGAAATTATGATATCATTCCTACATTTAAAACAGAAAGAAAAAATATTTTGCCATTTTGGGTTGAAATAACTAAAATTTAATAAAAGTTTAATAGTTTTACTTAAAATAATAAGATGGATAAATTAGATTTTTTAAAAATTACTTTTTTAGAAAATGAAGTAAAAGATTATATATTTTTTTTACTAATTCTACTGTTTGGTTATTTGTTAATCTCTCCAGTTAGTTCATATCTAAGAAAAATTATATTTAGAATAGTTGGAAATAAAAATCATGAAAATGGTAAAGTTGAATTTGATTCACTATTAAAAAAACCTCTATATTATTTTTTACTGTTACTAATTTTTTACTTTGCTTTTAACTCATTAAGTTTTCCAGAGTCTTGGGGTTTAGTAGATTCATCTGAACTTGGTGTTAAAATGATTTTATCAAAAGTCTTTTTATTACTTTTAATTATTACAATTTTTTGGACTATTCTTCAGTCCGTTGAATACATAGGTATTAGATTAATATTCAAAGCTGAACAAACAGATAGTAAAGTAGATGATCAATTAATTCCTTTTGCAATTGAAATTGGAAAAGTACTAGTTATAATTTTTGCTATTGTTGTTGTCCTCGCAAATGTATTCGATCAAAATGTAACGGCTTTAGCTGCGGGACTTGGGGTTGGTGGTGTTGCTGTTGCATTGGCTTCAAAAGAAAGTTTAGAAAATCTTTTAGGATCCTTCACAATCTTTTTAGATAAACCTTTTCAAGTTGGAGATGTAATTACAATAGGTTCAATTACAGGTATGGTTGAAAAAGTTGGATTTAGAAGTACAAGGGTTAGAACTTTTGATAAAAGTATTGTTACAGTTCCTAATAAAAATCTAGTTAATGCGGAACTAGATAATTTAGGAGTAAGACCTGTTAGACGTGTAAAAATAAATATTGGATTAACATATTCTTCATCTGTTGATCAAATAAAAAATATTGTAGACGATATTCAAAAATTAATTGATGACCATAAACAAACCAATCAAGACGGAAAAGTAAGATTTTTAAACTTTGGTGATAGCTCTTTAGATGTGATGGTTCTTTATTATGTAAATAGCCCTGATTGGAATGTATTGGTTGATACCCAGCAGGAAATCAATTTTAAAATAATTGAGATTGTTAAAAAAAATAAAAGTGATTTTGCATATCCTACCACTTCAGTTTTTATAGAAAATCAAAACAAGTGGAATAAACAGTAATAGTAGAAGAAGTTTTTTCATAAAAAAATTCTAATTAATTATTAAATATTTAATCTTTTAGAAATTTGAGAAAGAATTAAGAGAGCTCTAGGGACATGAAAACATCCTTTCCACTTGCCTCCTTTTAAATTTAAAAGCTTATCCCCATTCCTTTGTAAATATCCATACCATTCGCCTCCATTTGAATCTCTAAAATTAGACCATGTATAAGTATAAATTTTCTGAAACCATTCAAAACATTTATTTGATCCTGAAAGCTCGTAACCTCTCAAAAAACATATTAAAGCTTCAAGATGCACCCACCATAATTTCTGATTCCATTCTAATTGTTGGGGAGAATGACCATCAGAATCTAGAAAGTAAAAAATGCCTTTCATCTCATTATCCCATCCGTGATCTACAATATTCAAAGCAATTTGAATTGACTTTTGTATCCATTCGTCTCTTTTAAATTCTTCTCCTAAATTCATTATAAACCACATTGCCTCTAATCCATGACCAGGATTAATTAATCTCCCATCGAATGAATCAGAAAATCTACCATCACTAAATACATTTTCTCTAATTATTTTCTTTTCAGAGTCATAAAAGTGATTAAATATTTGATCTACGCATTCCTCTGCTATTTTAATTCTTTCGTGTTGATCAACAAGATCTCCAAGTTCACTGTATAAATTGCATAAAATCATAGGGAGTGCAAAGTTTTTTAAATCTCTTGTTCCACTAATTGACTTATTCCATTTAGACTTAGGATTACTTGATCGTTCTTGAATTTTTTTTAAAGTCTCAATTGAAATTTTCTTATAGCATTCATCGTTGGTTATTTTATAAAGTTTACCAAATGCCATACATGAAAATGTATAGGAAAATATATTGTAAGGACTAATTAATGGCTTCCCTTTTTTAGTAACTGAGAAATACCAATTATAAGATCCATCATGTCCAAATTTTTTAAGAAATTTGGCTCCATTCTGACTTATTTCTAGCCACTCTTTTTTATTATCAACTTGTTCATATAATGTTGCAAATATCCAGACTTGTCGAGCTTGTAACCATATAAATTTATCTGTATCAAAAACTTTATTTTTATCATCAATACAAGTAAAAAATCCTCCATTAACTTTATCTAAACTGAAATTCTGCCAAAAGGGAATTACTTCATTTACTAATTCATCTAAAAAAATATTTTGATATTTCATTTTATCTTTTGTCTAAATAATCCATGTATCGATTATACAAATGATTGGCTTGAATATATGACGATTGAGGACTCATAAAATGAGAAAATTCAAAAGTTATAGCCTCTTTAATTCCTGCTTTAGATGCAATATCTAATTTATATTTTAACTTATCCCATTTTATTGGCAGAAACTTGATAGGCATATCTCTGTCAAAGGTTTCAGTATTAATCCACGATTCAATATTATTTTTATCTGCTAATTCTTTGTTTACTTTAATAAAATCTAAGAGCTGATCGTAATTAACATGACCATCTTGAAAAGCAACAATATCTACTGCTCCTTTAATACCGCTAAAAATCTTTTCCCATTCTTTAAAATGACTATCAATAGTAATTGATTTTTCTCTTTTGACGTCACTAGTGTACTGTGAAATATTTTTAACTCCATCAATATATGGGGAAATTAATACTGGTAAATTATTTGAAATTTTTTTACAATGATTCCCTAAGTCACCATATATGTCAATAATTCCTGAAATATTTTTATTGCATTCTTGTGATAGATACCATCCTTTAAATGATGAACTATTTCCGTAATTTTCCCACACTTCTTCAATGACTTTTTTATTTAGATTTATCTCCTGAATGTATTTCCCTTCATTCCAATACTTACCTGAATCATACAAGCCAAAGAAAAAATCAAAATTGTATTTTTCACTTAGCTTTAAAAAAAGTGCAACTAAATCAACATCAGGATTTATAACATTTTGTTCTAGTTTCAAAACTTTTGATGGATAGGTGACCCAATTTCTGTATCCTGAACGAATTAAAATAACCTTATTTATCCCTGCTCTTTTCATATAAAAAAAATCATTATCCCACTCTTTTTCACTCCAATTTTGATGTGGTATATCGTGACTTATTTCATCTAAAAATGTCCCCTTAATCATAATTTGATTCATTTAATAATTTTCTTCTTTCTTTAAATTATCATACCAAAATTTCTTTAATAATATAGTTGTAATTATAACAACTAAAATTGATATTATAAATCCATCCCATTTTTTAATGAGCAAATACATTGGCCATACAACAAGTGACATTTGCCATATTATACCAACAAATACATTAAACATATCTCTTCCAAAATTTTTGTTCTGTATAAAGTTTTTATCTGTCTTTTTTACTTCATCAAAAACTGGCTTCCAAAACCCCCAAGGTTTCACATTTTTATAAAAACTTTTAAGTTTTTCCATATCATCAGGTGATGTTAATAACGATCCTAATAAACATCCTAGAATGGAAAGAACAAAAATTATTGGGAAAAAATAAATATCAATCCAACTTGTAAAAAATAAAAGCTTTATAGTGGAAGCTATAAGACCTATAAGCATTCCCCAAAAATATCCATAACCATTAAATCTCCACCAAATCCACTTTAGTACATTTGCAGCAGTATAGCCGCCAAATAAAGAGGCTGTAATCCATAAAGTGATTGAATTTAATGATGAAGCAAAGAATCCAAAAAACACACCAATTATAACTAATAATAATGATGATAAATAGCCATATTTAACATAGGTTTTCTCACTTTTATTAGGTAATAAATTGTTTTTAAGAAGATCATTAGCAATGTATGCTGGAGCTGCATTAATTACTGCTGCAAAAGTGCCCATAAATGCAGACAATAATCCAGTCAATAATAATCCTTTAAGTCCAACCGGCACAAATTTAGAAATGGAATAAGGCAATATTGTTTCAAAATCAATTTGTGACATATTTGAAAGTTCAGGTGTTAGAAAAACTAAAGCTAGGACCGCAAATGCAGCAATCATTAAATATCTTGGTGAAAATAATACTAAGATTGTAAACCCACTCATTTTAGCAGCTTCGAATGGGTTCTTCGCTGACAATAATCTTTGCATATCGTATCCAGGAACAGGTCCAGCTAAACTTGAAAAAAACCCTTTAAATAACATCATCATGAATAATGCTCCTATAATTTCGAAACCATCAGTTTTAATTTTTTCATTCAATTGTGGTAAAGTTTGTGACCAATCTAAATCCATCGTCCATCCAAAAAATAAATTTTCCCAACCACCTGGAACTATATTGGAAATTTGATCATAAGTAACTGCATTATATGCAATTATAGCAATAATTATACTTGATATTGTCATAATCACATACTGAAAAACTTCAGTTGCAACTACACTCATCATGCCTCCTCTTAAAGTGTACATTGTTGTTATTCCCACTATAATTAAAGCATACATGTTTTCAGAACTTATAGAAATTAAATCCGAATTAAATGCTAAATTCCATGGTAGTATTGAGTCGCAGAACTTTCCAATACCTTCAAAAAAATATGCTACAAAACCTATAGCGCTAACAACAGCAAAAATAATAGTTATATTTTTTGATAATTTACCTCCAGCTCCACTAAATCTTGTTAAAATCCAAGAGGCCCCTGTCATTACATTTGATCTTCTTATCCAAACTGCCAAAAAAACCATTACAAAAACTTGATTCCATACAGGCCATAACCATGGAATCCATGCGCTTTTTAAACCATATATAAATAATATTGTAACTGTCCACATAACACCTGAAATATCAAACATTCCAGATGCATTTGATAAGCCTAACAAATACCATTTGATTTTATTACCCCCCAGAAAATATTGATCTAAATTTTTTCTTGCTTTATTTGAGAGCATAAATCCCACAATCAATACGAGAACGAAATAAGAAAGAATAATAATAAAATCTAATATTTCTAATCCCATTATTAATTTTATCTATTAAAGGTTTCATAATAAAAAAACACTTCCCCATTAATACCCTTTGATCTGTGGTAATTAATCATTTCTATAAGTAAAGAATCCTCAACCCGATATCCATCTCCAAGTGATGATAATACACCTGCATATATTTTGTTTTTTTCATAAGGTGAGACTTGTTGATCTATTTGATCAATAATTTTTTTATAATCTTCAATATTTCGCCTATAAAATTGAGGGATTATAAAATCTGCATAACCCTCATCAAGCCACTTAGGCCAATCTTGTAAATACTCTCTTAAAGCCCAAGGATAAATACTTGGAGCCCACGATACTAAAACATCTGGGTCAATTTTTTTTACAGAATTGTACACAGTTTTTCCAAATTCACTTAATTTATCAGCCCTCCATTTTAACCAGTTTTCATCTTTATAATTTAAGGGTGGTTGTTTACCAAAATCATCAAAATATAATTTTTTTGTAAAATCATCGTACCCGCCCTCTGATGGCATAGCAGGCAATCTATCATCTCCTTGTATTCCATCAATTTTATAATTCATAACTACTTCACTTACAAGATCTAGAAGAAGTTTTTGTGGTTCAGGATTCATAGCATTCCACCATAAAAAATTATTTTTCTTGAGTAAATTTCCATCACTATCTCTTCCTGCCCAATCAGGAAATTTATTTAACCAAATACTATTAAGATCATTATAAGCATATGAAAAACCAAACTCAAACCATGCATGGACTTTTATACCTTCTTTGTGAGACTCTTCAATTAAAAGCTCTAACGGATCAAATCCACTAAATTTTAAATCTTGTTTAATACCAATATATTTTTCTAAAACTTCACTTGGATACTGGGTCACTCCTTTGTTCCAGACTACAACAAAAAGATTATTTATACCATATTTAACAGCATTTTTTACTGTAATTTTTATGTTTTCACGGGACACCAAAGCATCGCTCGCTACATTAGTAACCCAAGCTCCTCTAAAATTAGATTGTGGAAGACAATTTTCTAATTTTATATTATCTCCTTGACAATTCTGTAAAGATTCTTTTTTGGTTAAATCACAAGAAAAAAAAAGTGGAATAAATAGTAATAGTAGAATAAGTTTTTTCATTTTCTTAAATATAAGAATTGCTAATTTAAAAAAAGAAGATATGCCTTTATTTATAGATAATCCTCCACAGGTTGTTGTATTTAAAAATGAAAAGGAAAAGAAGGAATGGGATGAAGCAAGTGATGAAGAAAAACAAAGGTTAGTAAAACCTTATACATTTAAAGATGGACTTGATATTCTTTTTGATGAAAATTAAGTCCCTAAATAAGTATATTTGCAAACAGAAATTTTAATGTTTTAGAAGTGCCGTTGTAAACGCCGTTGTAAACATTTTTAATATTAAGATTTTATAAACACCCTCTGAACAGAGGAAATGGCCTCGTAGCATAACTGAATAGTGCACTTGATTACGGCTCAAGAGGTTGCAGGTTTGAATCCTGCCGAGGTCACTATAGGGAAATTAACAAGTTTCATTTCCCTTTTTTTTATTAAATTGAATAATCAAAAATACTATTATGAAAAAAATAATTTTAACTACACTTTTTTCTTGTTTTATTTTAACATTGTATTCTCAAAACAAGACAATAATCTCTGATCTTGATGGACTTAAATTAAACATAGGTGAGTCATTTAGTCCAAACACATATGTTTCTAATTCTGATGGATTGAAATCTAATTGCAGTAATATTATTTATTATAACAAAAAGGGTGTATTTTCTTCTGCCACTTCTATCTCAGTTGATAATGAAAATGGATCGATAAAAGCTAATGAATCCGGATTTCATGAAGTAGTGGCTATATGTATTGGAGAAGGTGGAAAAAGACATACTAAAACATTTGAGGTTTTTGTTAATTATCCAAAAATTAAAGAAGTTAAGTTAAAACTTGAAAACAATTCAATTTATGTAGGAAATTACATTCCACTTGTATATGAGATAACAGATGAATTAGATATTACCCGAACTATTGATTATTGGAGCACTGATATTGCCTCAAAATATTTTTCAAATATTAGCTTTTCTCTAAATGCACTTAATGAAAGAATAAACATTGATAGTTCAAACAATATTCTTGCTGTTAATGACGGTTTTTCATCAATTGAGGCTGATATTGATGGAATTAAAGGAAAAATAGATGTTAGAATTTTAAAAAACCCTACTTCAAAAATTGAATTAGTTTCTGATAATGATAACGTAATAACTGGAGATGTAATTCAATTTAAAGCTACAGCTTATGATAAAAAAGGTAAAGTTCTAAGTAATTTACCTGTTGATTTTTCTTTTACTGGAAAATCATTTGATAAAAGCAACACGGCATCAGGACTTATTTTAGAAGATGGAAGATTTGTTGGAGATGTTGCAGGAAAATATATTATATCTGCAAAAATTGGTAATGTAACAACATCCAAAGTTGTAAATATTTTTCAAAGAAATGTAAAAAGAGAAGTTAAAACTGTTGGAACTGGTTTAGTCAATGATAAACACACTTCAGATTTCTGGGTTTTTGAAGGAGTTGATGGAAATGATTATGCAGTGACTGGAACTTGGGGGGCTGATGGAACATCTTATTTTTGGGATGTAACTGAGCCAACAAACATAAAAAAAATAGACAGTGTTCAAGTTGATGCAAGAACAGTTAATGATGTTAAAGTGTCTGCAGATGGAAAAATATGCGTTATCAGTCGAGAAGGTGCTTCAAATAGAAAAAATGGTATAATTATTATAGATGTTTCAAATCCTTATGATGTAAAAATAATTTCTGAGTATACTAAAAACTTAACTGGTGGAGTACATAATATTTTTATATATGAAAATCATGTTTATGCATTAAGTAATGGACAAAAATATTATATTATTAATATAGATGATCCCAAAAATCCTAAGGAGATTGGAATGTTTGAAATTGGAAAAGAAGGTCAATCTATTCATGATGTCTGGATTGAAGATGGAATTGCCTATTCTTCAAACTGGAGAGATGGAGTTTATTTGGTTGATGTAGGAAATGGAATTGTAGGAGGCTCCCCATCTAAACCTATTGCTTTTGGAAATTACACTTATGATAGTGGTGCAAATCATGCTGCATTTCCATTTAAAAGTAAATCTACTGGAAAATTTTACACAATACTTGGAGATGAAATTTTTCCAAATGGTGTAAATGCAAATGGATTAAGTGAAACTGCTGGGTTTCTACATTTTGTTGATTTTGATGACTTAAATAACCCAAAAGAAGTTGCTAGATATGAACTTCCTGGCCATGGATCACATAATTATTGGATTGAAGGTGATATTCTATATGTAGCTATGTATTCGGGAGGTGTCAGAGTTGTTGATATCAGTGGTGACTTATTGGGTGATCTATATAAACAAGGAAGAGAAATTGGTTATATTTTACCCAGTAGTCCCAATGGATATATTGCAAATGCAACTATGGTTTGGGGAGCTCAGTTATATAAAGGACATGTTTTCTATTCAGATTTTAACACTGGTCTTGGAGCAGCTAAAGTAGCTAAAGTAAAACCCGATAATTCAAAAACAAACCAACATTTAGTAGATTAATGAGATTATTTATAATAGTTTTTTTCTTTTTTGGACATGTTCAATCTCAAAGTTATTTTGTTTATGTCGCAGCTGAATCAGATGATACAGTTTCGTTAATAAAATTTAGCAACAATAAAAGTGAAGAAATAGAAAGAATTGATGTTGGATTACTACCAACTGAGATTGAAGGTCCTCACGGAATAACCGTTGATCCTAATGGAGAATATTGGTATTTATCTCTTGCCCATGGAAATCCTTTTGGGAAACTCATTAAATTTTCAACAAAAAATAACAAACCTATTGACCAAACCACTCTAGGTTTATTTCCAGCATCAATGCAAATATCATCTGTAACTGGATTATTATACTGTGTAAACTTCAACCTTCATGGGGATATGAAACCTAGTAGTGTATCCGTGGTTGATCCAGAAACTATGACTGAAATCAAACGTATCAAAACTGGTACAATGCCTCATGGATCTAGATTATCATTTGATGGTTTGAAACAATACTCTGTTTCAATGATGTCATCAGAACTCTATGAAATAGATGCTATTAGTTTAAAAGTTTCCAGAAAATTGAGTCTAGATAATAAAATGAGTATGGATAAATCTATGAATGAGAAAATGACGATGAATGAATCTATGAAAAAGAAGATGAATATGAAAGAAATGAATCACTCTAAAGTTAAGCCTACATGGGTTATTCCACACCCATCAAAAAACATTGCTTATATCGCAGGAAATGGTTCAAATGAAATAATTGAAGTTGATTTAAAAAATTGGAAAATTAGCAATCGAATTTCTACTGGTAAAGGACCTTATAATGTTGAAATTTCACCTGATGGAAAATTTCTTATTGCTACTTTGAAAAGTGAAGGAACCACTGCAATTTTAGATTTAGAAAATGATTTTAAATCTAAAATAATTAAAAATACTACCAGCGTTACACATGGAATTGCCATTTCAAGTGATAGTAAATATGCTTTTGTTTCAGTTGAGGGTATTGGTGGTGAACCAGGTGTTGTAGATGTAATAAGTCTTGAAAAACTGGAAAAAATTTCTTCAGTTAATATTGGTAAGCAAGCAGGAGGAATTGCTTTTTGGAAAATTAAAAATTAACTACCTTTATAAAAATGAAAAAACTAATTCTACTATTACTGTTTATTCCACTTGTTTCTTTTGGGCAAGATAAAAGTATTTTAAATTATTATGGTGAAAAAATTGATTTAATTGGAATAGAAAACTATAAAGAAAACAAGTTTAGTTTATTAAATAATTCTGAAAAAAACATAAAAATTGAAGGTGAGATTCTTTCAACTTGTCCTATGAAAGGATGTTGGATGAAAATAGAGGTTGAAAAAGACACAGTCCTTGTTAGATTTAAAGATTATGGTTTCTTTGTTCCTAAAACAGGATCTGAAGGCAAATCAACAATAGTTAATGGTAAAATATCTGTTGATACAATTAGTGTAAAACAATTAAAACATTACGCCGAAGATGCTGGAAAATCTAAACATGAAATTTCCTTAATAAATAAACCAGAAATTACTCTTTCATTTCTAGCAGATGGCGTAATAATTAAAGATTAAAACTTATTCTATTAAACCAAGTTGTTTCATAAAAGAATAGTTATCATAAAAATCTTCTTCTTGCAATACTTTTCCATCTTTCATTTTTACAAGGGTAGTCCCTGAAAGATCTAATGTTTTGTTAGTAGCTGGAATTCCAAAAAATTCTCCATCATGAGTTCCTTTAAAATTCCAATGTTTTACTAAATTATCACCTTGAGCAAAAGCATTAATTACAGAAAATTCTCCATCAGAAAATCCATTTATATAATTAGCATAATATGCTTTAAAATCATCAAGACCAGTTACATTTCCAGAAGCAGTAACTACTGTAACATCTTCGTGGAAGTTTTCACTTGTCACAAGTTCAATATTTTTTTCAGAAAAGGCACTTTCCCAAACAGAAACGTACATTTCTACATTATTCTCAACATATTTTTTATCAGCTTTAAGCTTATTTAATTCTTCAGAGTTTTGAGCGCAACTAATAAAAAGTAATGCAATAGCGATTGTTAAAATTTTATTCATTTTATTTTTTTAAAGATTTAGTTTTAAATATAATAAATTAATTTCTTAATCAGTTAATATCGTATTTTGAAACAAAGTTCCAAATCAATACATTTGCAAATCAATTTTGATAAAATGAAAATCAAGATCTTTTATATAAAATTTAATCTATCATTAATCTTTTTTTTAAATATAATTTTTGGTTATTCACAAGACTCTCCAAATATTATTTTTCTAATTGGAGATGGTATGGGGCTTACTCAAATAAGTGCAGGAATGTATGCTAACGGAAATTCTATAGCATTGGAAGAGTTTGAATATATAGGGTTATCTAAAACTACTTCTTCTAACAGTTTTGTGACTGATTCTGCTGCTAGTGGAACTGCTATGTCTACAGGTGAAAAAACGCTAAATAAGGTGCTTGGAATTAATTCAAAAAATGTAACATTAAAATCTATATTAGAAATTTGTCAAGATGAAGGATATAAAACTGCTTTAGTAGCAACTTCTAGTATTGTTCATGCTACACCAGCATCATTTTATGCTAAAGTTATTTCTAGATATGAATATGAAGATATTGCATTGCAATTCAGCAATCATTCTGTAGATTTTTTTGTTGGTGGTGGTAAAAATTATTTTGATAAAAGAACTGATGGAAAAAATTTAATTAAAGAAATGGATTCATATACTTTTGTTAAATCTATCGAAGAATTTAATGTTAGTAAAGCTTCAAAAATAGGATTTTTTACATATGATTTAGAACCGCCATCAATTCTTGAATACAGAAAATACCCATTAGATCAATTGACCAAAATTACACTAAGTAAATTAAATTCTTCAAAAGCTCCATTTTTTATTATGATTGAAGGTTCCCAAATTGATTGGGGAGGACATGATAATGATTTGAATTATGTTACAACTGAATTTATTGAATTTAATTCTGCTATTCAAGCTGCATTAGATTTTGCAAAAAAAGATGGGAATACTTTAGTTGTAGTAACTGCAGATCATGAAACAGGAGGATTAGCTCTAACAGGAGGGAGAATTTCTCAAAACAAAGTATCTGGCAGATTTGCTACCAAGGGGCATTCAGCCACTATGGTTCCAGTTTTTAGCTACGGCCCCAATTCAGAAGCTTTTAAAGGAATTTATGAAAATACTGAGATTTTTAAAAAATTTCAAAATACTCTAGATATAAAATAAATTATTTAGTCCTAGCTTGCTTAAGAATTAATTTTTCAAATTTACTATCATCCTCAATTATGTTAAAAAACTCTGACATAAAAGAATACATGTTTTTAAACTCATTTTCATTGTCAAATTCAGGTTTAAAAGAATTAACTAATGAAATTATTTCATCTTTAGAATCATTAAATTGTTTTCTAACTTCATTCATTAACTCAGAATCTCTTTTAAAACCTCTATACCTACGATCAGTTAAAGATTTAATACCTAATGTAGGATTTCCAAAACCATAACTAGGATCAACCCATCCTGTCATATCAAAATCATAAGGTAAAGGTATATAGGTTTTTGAATCATATAGCATTTTAGCATTATGTTGGTATGCTGTAGAGAAATCTGTATTTCCTAATAAAAATTGAAAAAAGGCATGTTGAATAGCGGTTATTTTATCCATAACTAAAGGATGAACAAATTGCTCAACAACTCTTCCAGCAAATCTTTTTTCTAACTTACTATCATCCTCAATAAGAAAGCCTTTTAGTGAAAATGTTTTAACTTTTTTTCCTTTTGGCTCAGTAAATTCAATATCCACTCTTCTAGTCTTAAAATGATAGGGTGAAATCAATTCGTAAATTTTGTATGCTAAAAATTCTTTAAGAATATTATCATTTTTTTCATCCTCAGTTTTACATGGAAGAACTAATTTAAGAGACTTATTACCATCAAAAATCGTATTCTTATATTGACTTTTTTTAATTTTCATTTTTATAGGAGGAAAATAGCATTTTGCTCTTCTAAAATTTCCTCTTGCTCTTAAAGAAACTGGTATAGTGTTCCATTTATCATTATAAAAATAATTCAAATCAGTTTTAATAAAAGTAGAATCTGTTGTATTTTTCTTCATGTTTTTATTCGAATAATTTAGCTTTAATTTAATAGGACTCTGATCAGCATAAAGAAAATCTGAATCTAAAGATTTCTGAGAATAACTAAATACATAAACAAATAAGGATATAATTAGAATAAATTGTTTTTTCATATTTTTGGGAATTAGTTGTTTAATTTAATAAATATTTTTAAATGTCTAGATATTTAGTCATATTAAATTCTCGAACTTTATTTGCTATTATAATTTCTATAATAGTTCCAATTATAGCATACAAATATAATATTAACTATAATGTTGATTTGACACTAATTAGCATTGCTATTATATTCCCTTTAGTATTTAATATAAGAGGAGCATTTAGAAGAAGAGAAAAAGCTTTGGAACATTTAAGTCTTTACAGAGCTAGTTTAAAAACTGTAGAAAATATTATTTTAAGTTCAAAATTGGAAATTGAGGAGATTAATCAAGGAAGTAAATTAATAAAAAAATCTAATGAAGGTTTAATTGATTTTTTAGACAATATAGAAAATGACACTAGTATCCATGATAACAATATTAATCAGCTATTTGAATTTTTAAATTCTAAAAAAATTATTATTGGAAATGGAGTTTTACAAAAAGCACTTAGATTTTTAAAAGACTCTATTGATAGTGCAGATAACCTAGTTGCGATTCATAGACATAGAACTCCAATAAGTTTAAAAGCATACTGCTTAATGTTTGTATATATCTTTCCATTAGTTTATACCCCAACTATTATCTTTAAAATTGGAGTTGAAAATCCTCAATATTTAACTTACTTTATAGTTGTTTTAAGTGAGTTTATATTAATTTCATTATATAATATTCAGGATCAAATGGAATATCCTTTTGATAAAGAAGGCGCTGATGATATTGATTTAGAAATATTTAGAATGACAAGGAAATAATTTTAAATTCTTTTTCCACCTTTTACAACTCTTTAATTTTTATATTTCTAAATTCTACAGGATGTCCTTCAGATTGCAATGAAATATAACCTTCTTTAATAGACTCCCCTATTCTACTCAAATAATTACTAGGAACCTTATTTCCTCCAACTTTAATATTGGAATAAGTTAAAACTGTATCTGTTTCAACAATATGTTTAACAAGTTCATTAGAATAAACCATAACTTCAACCTTAACCCAATTGTCATCATGATATGTCTTTGAATTAGATGAATTACAGTGTTTTTTGGCAAGTTTTGAATCAATATCTACATCCGTGCCAGGACTACAAATATTAGCAGTTGTTCTTTCACCTTCTCCCAAACCTCCTAACAGCTGAACTTCAGCACTTACTGGAAAATCTTGATCAATTAACATAGTATTAGGGTCTTGACAATGAAGCATTATTCCACTGTTTTTTATAGACCAACCAGGAGCACCCTTTAAATGATTACCACTAAATTTATATTCAAGACTTAAATGGTAATTGCTAAATTTTTTAATAGTATAAAAAATGTGACCAAATTTTTCATCGAAAGAATCATAATTTTCATAAGAAACTTTTAAATTTCCATTTTCAACCTTAAATGTATTATTATAATTATCTCCAAATTCATAACCTTTAATTTTCATGTTCCATCCTTCTAAATTCTTTCCATTAAATATTATTTTCCATTCCTTTTTTTCATTATTATCATCTGAAATTTTTTCAATATAATTTCCTATAATTAAACCAATAAAGACAAAAAACAGTATATAAAAAGCAAATCTTATGCGTTCTCTCATTTTCAAATTATTTATTATTAAAATTAAAACTTAAACCAGCGTTTTTCTCCAACCTACTTAAAAGAGCATCTCCCATTGCTATCGATGGAGTTAAGACGCCATTTGAATTTGGCAATTCATCTTTAGCTAAACAAATAGCAGATTCTGCAAGCATCTTTGACGTAGAACCATATCCAGGATCCATATCTCCAATTACTTTTGCAAAAGCTTTTGAACCATCTTCTAAAGTTATATAAAACCTTAAATTATAATATCCTGTTTCTCTATCCTTTTTACTTGGTCCTTCTCCAGGTTTTGGTAACATAAAGTCTATAAGCTTTTTTAAAACAGATCCTGGTTTAGCACTCATCAAAATAAAAATCGGCACAGCTAATAAATATCCTTTAATTTTTCCCATAAAACCTTTTCCATTTAAGGTAGCTTCATTATACATAAAATCCTTTCCATAGGAATAATTACTTAAAGCATTGCTACGTCTAACAATTTTAGTATTTATTGCTGCCATAATAAATGGTCCAATCCAACTATTTGAAGATTTATCATAAATAATCTTTCGTAAATCTGATTTGTCTAAACCCTCTTGTTCTCCAATTGGATTTAAACCATAAGGATTAATTACTACTTTAAAGATTTCCTTATCCTTATTTGCTTCCTTATTAACATTACTCAAACTCTTATATGTTCCGCCACTTATTCCTCCTTTAGCTCCAGCTACACGCATTTCAATTAATTTAGCTCTTTTATTATTTAAAGCCTTTGTTTGTTTTTGAATATAATACACTCCCATATCTGATGGTATGGAATCAAAACCACAAGAATTGACAATTTTAATATTGTTCGCGATAGCTTCATTGTGATATTTATCAATCATTTTACGAATCCACTGGACTTCTCCAGCTAGATCACAATAATGAGTTTTATTTTGAACACATGAAGCTACAAGATTAGAGCCATATTTAGCATAAGGACCAACAGTAGTACAAATTACTTTGGTTTTTTTGACCATTTCATTTAAACTTTTTAAATCGTTACTATCCGCCACAACTATAGGAACTCTATCATCAAGAATTTCCTTTCTAACTGATTCAAGTTTTAAAATATTTCTTCCAGCTATAGCCCATTTTAAATTGTTGTTGGAATCATAATTATTAAACAAATATTCTGCAACCAATCGGCCTGTAAATCCAGAAGCTCCCCAAATTATGATATCATATTCTCTTAATTGCTTCATCTTTTATTTAATTAAGATAATAAAATAGAAATAAAAATAGATAAATTATTAAATAAATTCTATAATAATTTCTAATTATAATATATTCTTTATTATCTGGATATATGTTAAAAAACAATGCTTTAATTTCCTTAAAAAAAACTGGTTTAATATTTATTTTCCAATCACTTGTTTGGTAAACAATTTTTCTAAATTTACTCCTAAAATAGGTGCTTGGAATACCCCAAATAATTAATAAAAAAACAGTTGCTGTCAGAATTAAATGTTTTCAATTATTGGAAAAATCAATATTCCAAAGAGAATTCCAATTATTATTATTAATGTAACAAAAATATATTGTCTAAGTTTAGATTTATCTATTTTCATTATTTATTGTTAAAAAGTTGCTTCCAAATGTTTAATATAACCTTCAATATTTTGATACATTTATAACAAATTAAGCATAAATTGTTATATATGAAAAATATTCTAGTTCTTGGTTTGGGTAAAGTAGGTTCATTAGTTGGTACGTTACTTTCTTCCAAATTCAATGTTAAAGGTTTAGATCAAAGCAAACCTCATTATAATTACAAACTTCCATTTAATGTAATTCAAGGGGATGTTAGCAATTTAAAAAATATGAAATCTATACTAAAAGATTTTGATGCTGTAGTTTCTGCATTACCATTTTTTCTAAATAAAAACATAGCAAAATTAGCACACGATTTAAACCTTCATTATTTTGATTTAACAGAAGATGTTGAAACAACAAAATATATAAAAAAACTAAGTAAAACAGCAAAAAAAATAATGGCTCCACAATGTGGATTAGCTCCTGGATTAATTGGAATTATTGGAAATGATTTGGCTATGCAATTTGATGAATTAAGAGATATTGAACTTAGGGTTGGCGCATTACCTAGGTATCCCAATGGACTATTAGCTTATTCATTTACTTGGTCTCCTCATGGAGTTATTAATGAATATATTAATGATGCCGAAGTTATTCAAAATGGGATAAAAAAGACAGTGCCATCACTTGATGGTTTTGAATATATCAATATAGAGGGTCAAGAATTCGAAGCTTTTACAACATCGGGAGGTTTAGGAACAATGTGCGATACCTATGAGGGAAAACTTGATACTTTAAATTATAAAACAATAAGATACCCTGGACATGGTAAACTTATGAGATTCTTAATGTATGAATTGATACTTAAAAATGATAAATCCCTTCTTGAAAAAATCCTAAGTAATGCAAAACCCCCTGTCGATGATGATGTAGTCTATGTATATGCAGTTGTTGAAGGATGGAAGAAAAAGAAAATTTCAAGAAGTGAATTTTTTAAAGCATTTTATCCAATTGAAATTCAAGGAAAAAAATGGAGAGCAATTTCATGGACTACTGCAGCAGCATTAGTTGGTGTAATAGAAATGGTTGCAAATGGGAAACTTCCAAAAAAAGGTTTTATAAAACAAGAAGAAATTCCATATAATGAATTTTTAAAAACCAGCTCTGGCAAATTATTTTTAAATTAACTTTATATAATGCAGTTCAAAGAAAAAAAACCAATTCATATTATACTAGAGTCTTTGTTCAATACCTACGCCAAAAGAGTTCCTTATGTTAAAAAAATAACTCATGAATTAATTCAAAACAAAATTATTTCAAATCAAAATGATATAATAAATGATCATATAGCATTTAGAACAATGGGTGTAAAAAATTTAGGAATTAATTCTTTTGAGAAGATTTTTATGCATCATGGTTATAAAAAAAGAGATTTCTTTTCATTTAAATTAAAAAAACTTAATGCTTATTGGTATTCACATAGTGAAAAAAATATGCCTAGAATATTTATCAGTGAATTAAAAGTGGATGAACTTTCAGAAAAATCAAAAAAAATAATTTTTAAATATACAGATCAGGTAAAGAAAGATCCTGTTGATGAATTAGATATTAATAATGTTAATGAAGTAATAAATTTTCTAAACAAGCCCTTATGGACCTTGCCATCATTTGAAGATTATAAAATATTACTAGATGAAAGTGAATATGCATCTTGGGTAATTTATAACAGATACTACCTGAATCATTACACAATAAGTGTACATGATTTAAATAAAAATTACAATACTTTACAAAAATTTAATGAATTTCTCGACAGCATAAATATCAAACTAAATGACTCTGGTGGTTTTATAAAAGAAAGCAAAGATGGTTTATTGTTACAAAGCAGTTCTGTTGCAAATAAAGTTAAAGCTAAATTTTCTGATAATATAACTTCACTAATTTCTGGTAGTTATGTAGAATTTGCTGAAAGAAAAATCCTTCCGGAATATAAAAACATTCCTATTGAACAAATAGAGTCAAAACATCGTAGAGATGGTTTTGAAGCATCAAATGCTGATAAAATTTTTGAAAGTACATATACTAAACAAACTGAAAGGAAATAAAAATGAAAAAAAATAAAAAAGTAGAGGATATTTTAAAAAAATTAGGTGTTTCAAAAAATCAAAAAGGATGTTCCTATGGTGGAAAGTGGTTTGGTTCAGGACAAATCATTAAATCGTATAGTCCAGTAGATAATTCTCTTATTGGAACTATTCAAGCAGGTAATAAAAAAGATTATGAAAAAGTAATTAATGAAGCACAAAATGCTTTTTTAAATTTTAGAGATATTCCTGCTCCAGAAAGAGGAAATTTAGTTCGTCTTTTAGGAAATAAGATAAGAGAAAACAAGACAGAATTAGGGGAACTAGTTTCTTGGGAAATGGGAAAATCTTTACAAGAAGGATTAGGAGAAGTCCAAGAAATGATTGATATATGTGATTTTGCAGTTGGTTTATCCAGACAACTTTATGGTTTAACTATGCACTCTGAAAGACCAAATCATAGAATGTATGAACAATACCACCCTTTAGGAATTGTTGGAATTATATCTGCTTTTAATTTTCCTGTAGCTGTTTGGAGTTGGAATGTTTCCTTAGCTTGGATATGTGGAAATGTTTGTGTTTGGAAACCTTCTGAAAAAACTCCTTTATGTAGCATTGCTTGTCAAAATTTAATTTCACAAGTATTAAAAGAAAACAAAATTTCAAATGGAGTTTCATGTTTAATAAATGGTGATAAAAACATAGGAGAATTAATGTCTGACGACACAAGAATAAATCTTTTATCTGCAACTGGATCAACAAAAATGGGAAAAGATGTTGCAAAAAGAGTTGGATCTAGATTAGGAAAAACATTATTAGAATTAGGTGGAAATAATGCGGTTATTATTACAGAAAATGCAGATATAAAACATGCTATAAGTAATATTGTTTTTGGAGCTGTAGGGACCTGTGGACAACGTTGTACTTCTACTAGAAGAGTAATAATTCATGAATCTATTCTAGATAATGTAAAAAATGAACTCAAAAAAGGTTATAAACAAATTAAAATAGGTAATCCTTTAGATGAAAGTAATCATATGGGACCATTGATTGATAAAGATGCGGTAAATCAATATCTAAATGCTCTACAAGAAATAGTAAAACAGGGTGGTAAAATAATTGTTGAAGGAGGAACTTTAAAAGGTAATAATTACCAAAGTGATAATTATGTAAAACCTGTAATTGCAGAAATAAAAAACAGTGCACAAATAGTTCAAAAAGAAACTTTTGCTCCAATTTTATATCTTATAAAATATAAAGGAGAAGTAGAAAATGCAATAAAATTGATGAACGATGTTAAACAGGGTTTATCTTCGGCAATATTAACGCAAAATTTAAAAGAATCAGAAAAGTTTTTGTCCCATAGAGGAAGTGATTGTGGTATTGCTAATGTAAATATAGGCACTTCAGGTGCTGAAATTGGTGGTGCTTTTGGTGGAGAAAAAGAAACAGGTGGAGGAAGAGAAAGTGGTTCTGATGCCTGGAAAGTTTATATGAGAAGACAAACAAATACCATTAATTATTCATCAGATATACCTTTAGCACAAGGAATAAATTTCAACTTGGACATATAATATATTTATAGAAATTTAGTATTAATAATTATTAAGCTTTGCTAGCCTATCTAAATGATAATTAGAATCACCCAATATTCTATGAGCAACCCTAGTTCTTTTTAAGAAAAAACCAATATCAACATCATCAGTTACTCCAATTCCTCCATGCATTTGAACAGCTTCATTAGTAACAAGCTTAGAAACTAAACCTAATTTAGCCTTTGCTAAACTTGCAAATTTTGGTAAATCATTATCATTAGAATCTATAGCTTGAAGAGCTCTCAAAACAATTGATTTGCACAACTCAATTTCTCCAAACATTAAAGCTGATCGATGTTGTAAAGCTTGAAAAGAGGCAATTTTTACTCCAAATTGCTCTCTTTCTTTAATGTAATTCATTGTTATCTCAAAAGCTTCTTGAATATTACCCAACATTTCAGCAGCAAGTCCAACTCTTGTAATATCCAATGTCTTATCTAAAATTATACTTCCATCATCATCTGTTGATAAAAAATTCATTTTATCTATTTTAACATTTTCAAATGATATATCAGAATATATCCTTGAATCCATATGAACCTTATTATCTAAATTAACCCCATCAGACTTGCTATCTACCAAAACCAAAGCTATATTTTTTTCATCTTTATGTTTTGCCGAAACAATTAAATAATCAGATATTGAACCGTCAATTACAAATTTCTTCTTTCCATTTAAAATAAAATGATCATCATTTTTTGAAATTAAAGAATTATTTAATTCTGGATTATGATGTCTCCCCTCTTCATGAGCTATAGTACAAAGTTTTGATCCATTCATTATTTCTTGAAATAACTTATTTTTCAAAATTTCATTTTTTGAAAGAGATATTAATGAAGTAGACATTAGTACAGTTGAAATAATTGGTGATACAGTAAGTTTTCTTCCCATTTCTTCAAGAACTTGACCAAGCCCAACAAAACCAAAATTTAATCCATTATACTTTTCTGGTATAGTTAGAGCTGTCCAACCCATTTCTACCATTTCAATCCATAATTCCTCTTTAAATTGATTATAGTCATCATCTCTTAATTCTCTCATAAGAGTTAAAGGAGATTTTGATTCTAAAAATTCTTTTGTAGATGATTTGAGCATTTGCTGCTCTTCATTTATTACTAGTGCCATATTTTTTATTTTGATGGTAAACCTAAAACTCTTTTTGCTATAATATTTAATTGAATCTCATGTGTCCCCCCCTCAATTGAATAACCTTTAGAACGACAAAAATGCCTTGCCTCTCTCCCATTATTAGATTCTTCACTAGTCCATTCTGTTGAATCAAACCCATTAACTTCAAGTCTTAATTCTTCTTTTTGAATACCAAGTTCAGTTCCATAGTATTTAAAAAAAGATGAAATTGCTCCAGAATTATTTCCAGCTTTATGCTCATCCATAGCTCTTTGAATTGTTAATTCAAATATTTTTTCATTCATTTCTAATTCAGAAATCTTATTTCTAATACTTTCACATAATAATGATCCATTATTTTGTTCCAAAACCTCTTTTGTTATTTCACTTAATGGTTTTTTCTTATCAGTTTCACCAATTCCTCCAATCATTTGACGCTCATGAGTCAGTAAATATTTAGCAATTGTCCAACCATCATTTAAAGTTCCTACTAAATTTTTCTTTGGGACCTTAACAGCATCAAAAAATGTTTCAGTAAATGGAGATTTTCCACTTATAAGTTTTATTGGTCTTGTAATAACACCCTTGGAAGCCATATCAATTAATAAAAAACTAACTCCAGTATGCTTTGAACTAGTATCTGTTCTAACTAGGCAAAATATCCAATCTCCTTTATCGCCAAAAGATGTCCATACTTTGGAACCCGTAACTAAAAAGTGATCTCCTTTATCTTCGGCTTTAGTTTGCAAATTTGCTAAATCACTACCAGCATTTGGTTCACTATATCCTTGTACCCATCTTATTTCACCTTTGCAAATTTTATTTAAATAATGAACTTTTTGTTCTTCAGAAGCAAATTTTAAAAGTGCTGGACCTAACATAGAAATACCAAAGTTAATGTGTGGTTTTCTACATCCTAATCTAGCCATCTCTTGATTTAATATATTGTTATGTTTTGGAGTAAGTCCTCCTCCTCCATATTTTGTTTCCCAATATGGAACAATCCACTTTTTTTCTAGCATTCTTTCAAACCATATTTTTTGATCTTCTGAAGAAAAATTACCATTTCTACCTCCCCAATACAACTGTTTTACATCTGTCAAAGGCTCTCTCATAGAATTTGGACAATTATCTTCTAACCATTTTCTGGTTTCCATTCTAAAACTAGTTAAATCTACTTTTGTTTTTGTTTCCATTATCTTTTTAATCTTTTATTTAATTATTTACCTAAAAATTTTGCTGGTCTTTTTTCTATAAAAGCAGTCACTCCCTCATTTAAATCATAGCTATTAAATGCTGAAACTTGCTTTTCTGCTTCAAAAGCTATTGTATCATTTAAATCATTATCCATTGAATACATCATATCAGCTTTTGCAATTCCAATTGCAAGAGTAGGTCTAACAGAAAGTTCATGTGCCCATTTTTTAGCATCATTTAAAACATCTTCCTTCTCTACAATTCTATTTGTTAAACCTAATTTAAAGCAATCTTCTCCATATACTTTTTTACCACTAATAGCAATTTCAAAGGCTTTACTATAACCTACTTGTCTCGCTAATAGCCAACTTGCTCCACCATCAGGTCCAAGTCCTATATTAACAAAAGCATAAAGCAAAGCACTTTCTTTACTCATAACTCTTAAATCACAAGCTAATGCAAAAGCAGCCCCAACTCCTGCAGCTGTTCCATTTATAGCTCCAATTATTGGTTTATTCATTGAAAAAAAACGTTTCATTAAAGGCTGATATTGTTCAATTATATAATCTCTTCTTTGTTCAGCAGTAACTTCACCTCCAAATACTGACATATCTGCTCCAGCGCAAAACCCTTTACCATTTCCTGTCAATACAATTGCTCTTACATTTTCATCTTTTTCAACAATTGATAAACATTGATTTATACCATCAACCAAATCTTGATTTACAGCATTATATCTCTCAGGTCTATTTAAAGTTATTATTGCAATATTTTTTTCTATTTCTATTAAAACTGATTTACCCATAATATATATTTATTCGTACCCTATTGCCAAAGTTTCAGCAACACATACTGGTTTTTCTTGTCCTTTAAGTTCAACTGTAATACCTAATTTATATTTTGCTCCTCCAGGTTTTATTTCAAATTCTAATAATGAAACTCTTCCTCTTACCAGGCCACCAGAAGGAGTGGCACTCATAAATCTTACTTTATCAACACCATAATTAACCCCCATTTTAACACTTCCAATAGTCACAGTATCATACGAAAATCTAGATGCTAATGATAATATCATAAATCCATGAGCAATAGTAGTCTTATAAGGAGATTCTTTAGCACACTTTTCTGCATCAAGATGAATCCATTGTTCATCTTCCGTAATTTTAGCAAATACACTTATCTTATCCTGGGTTATCTCTATCCAATCACTTATTCCTAATTCCTTACCTACACTTTTGCCCATTTCATCTAAATTTTTAAAATGAGTTTTATAAGCTTCTTTTTTTTCCATTTTTTTAAATTAAATTAATTAAAATTAAAGTGGCATAGCACCTCCATTAGCATGAAGAGTGATTCCACTAATAAATCCAGCCTCTTTAGATGCTAAAAATAAATAGGCATGACCCATATCTTCTGGTTTACCTATTCTTCCAACTGGAATCATTTTAATAGCAGCTTGAATAATTTCTTCTGGCATACTATCTGACATAACAGATTTAACAAAACCTGGAGCAACAGCATTTGCTGTAATTCCATGTTTTCCAACTTCTTTACAAAGCGCTCTTGTAAATCCAGAAATACCTGCTTTAGTAGCACAATAATTTGTTTGACCAAATGCACCAGCAGTTCCATTTATTGATGAAGCAGATACAATTCTTCCATATCCGTTTTCTTTCATATGTGGTAAAACTGCTCTAGTAACTACATATAAAGACTTTAAATTAACATTAATAACAGAATCCCATTCTTCTTCAGACATTTTTAAAAAAGATCTATCTCTAATTATTCCTGCATTATTTATTAAAATTTCTATTTTTCCATGATCATTTATTATTTCAGCAACTGCACTGTCAACTGATTTTTGAGAAGTAACATCTACTTTCTGATAAAATATTTTGCCTCCATTTTTTGAAATTTGATCAACTGTTTCGCTACCATCCAAAACATCCCATAGTGCTACAGTTGCTCCTTCATTACAAAATACTTCACAAATTCCTTTGCCAATTCCTCTAGCGCCACCTGTTACTATTGCCACTTGACCTTCTAACTTTTTCATGTTTATTATTTTTTGTTAATATAATTTTTAAAATCAACTTATTAGTATTAAATAACTTCAAATAAACCAGCTGCTCCCATTCCACCACCAACACACATGGTAGAAACTACATATTTAGCTCCTCGTCTTTTACCTTCAATAAGTGCATGACCAACCATTCTAGATCCACTCATGCCATATGGATGACCCACAGAAATAGAACCACCATTAACATTTAAAAGTTCGTCTGGAATATCTAAAATATCTCTACAATAGATCACTTGAACTGCAAAAGCTTCATTAAGTTCCCATAATCCTATGTCACTCATTTTAAGTCCATTCTTCTTTAATAGCTTCGGGACTGCATAAATTGGTCCAATACCCATCTCGTCTGGCTCACATCCAGCGACAGCAATTCCTCTGTATATTCCAAGAGGAGTTACATTATGTTTTGCTGCCACATTTGATTCCATTAAAACACAAGCAGATGCACCATCGGATAACTGACTGGCATTTCCCGCAGTAATTGAACCTCCTTCAACAACAGGATTGAGTGATCTTAATCCTTCAATTGTTGTTGATGGTCTATTACATTCATCTTTTGAAATTGTCTTTTCAATAAATGAAATTTCTTTAGTTTCCTTATCCATAACTCCCATAGTTGTAGTAACCGAAATAATTTCATCATCAAATTTTCCTTCATCTTGACCTTTAGCAGTTCTAAGTTGACTTTGAAGCGCATATTGATCTTGAGATTCTCTAGAAATATTGTATCTGTTGGCAACAATCTCAGCAGTTTGAAGCATTGGCATATAAATATGTTTGTGTTTTGCGATTAAATTTTTGTCTACATACCTATCTAAATTCATTTTTTCAGTTTGAACTAAACTAATTGAATCTAGGCCACCACCAACAACAACATCCATTCCGTCACTAATGATTTGTTTTGCTGCAGTTGCAATTGCCATCATTCCAGAGGAACATTGTCTATCTAAACTCATACCACTTACTGTAACTGGAAGACCGGCTGCTAAAGCTGCATTTCTGGCCACATTAGCATGTGTTGTACCTTGTTGAAGAGCAGCTCCCATTATTACATCATCTACTTTGTCAGGATCAACTCCTGACCTTTTTACTGCTTCCTCTATTGCCCAACCAGCCATAGTTGGAGCAGTTGTATTATTGAATGTCCCTCTATAAGATTTCGTTAAGGGAGTTCTAGCTGTTGAAACTATTAATGCATCTCTCAAAATTATAGTTTTAAAATTAATTTACCTTTTTTATTCCCATTAAATAACTTTTTAAAAACTTCATAAAAGTTCTCTATGCCTTCATAAACATCTTCTTTTGACTTTAAAGTACCGTCAAGAATCCATTCGGTCATTTCTTTAGTAGCCAGTGGATATTTTTTTACAAAATCTAAAACAACCATCCCTTTCATGGTTGCTCTGTTAACAAGTAAAGACAAATAATTATTTGGCCCTTTAGCTGACATTTCATTGTATTGTGAAATAGCACCACATATTACAATTCTTGCTCCCATTCTTAAAAAAACTAGAGCCGCATCTAAAATTTCACCACCAACATTATCAAAATACACATCTATTCCATCTTGACATTCTCTTTTTATTCCTCTTTTTACACTTTCATTTTTATAATCAATACACCCATCAAAACCTAATTCGTTGATTACATAATCACATTTCTCCTTTCCACCAGCAATTCCAACAACTTTACATCCTTTAATCTTTGCAATTTGACCAACAATACTTCCAACAGCACCAGCTGCTGCTGATACAAGCACAGTATCTCCTTCTTTTATATTACCAACTTCAAGAATACCAAAATATGCGGTCATTCCAGGCATACCCAACGTTCCAATGTAAGTTGGTAAAGGTATCTTGCTACTAGGGACTTTAAAATATCCCTTACCATCTGAAATTGAGTATTGTTGAACTCCACCCCAACCGGAAAGAATGTCTCCTTTATTAAAATTTGTGTTTTTTGATTCTATAACTTCCCCAATTGTTCCTGCCCTCATAACTTCTCCTATTTGAACTGGAGGAATATATGATCTTGTTTCATTTAACCATCCTCTCATAGCTGGATCAAGTGATACGTATAAATTTTTTAGAAGAACTTCACCATCATTAATTTCTCTTATATCTTCCAAATCATAAGTCCAAGTATTTTCCGATGGAAAACCAGATGGACGAGCTGCTAATTTTACAATTTTATTTTTTAACATATATTATGTGTTTTGAGTAAATTGTAGTTTATAAAGTAGGTAAAAATATAAAAAAATATTATGCGCGCATAATATTTTTTTTTTAAAAATAAATTATTTCCAATTTGGTTTTCTTTTTTCTTTGAATGCAGAAATACCTTCTTTGGCATCATCAGAATTTAGTACTAATTCTAACATGTCGGCCAGATACTTATGATTAGATTCACTAGAGCTAATCCTGTCAATCGCCTCTAAGCCATATTTTATTGCTTTTGGCGAATTATTTGTAACCTCATCTAACCATTTTGAAACAACAGATCCAATTTCAACCTGATTAGTAATTTGAGAAACTAACCCCCAATGATAAGCAGTTTTAACATCTAAATTATAACCTCTAATACACCAATCAACTACATTTCTAACAGAGATTACTTTTGACAAAGATTCCATTACTTGCATTGGAAATATTCCTCTTTTTACCTCTGGAAGACCTAGTTTAAGTCCATCTATTGAAACAATATAATTACAACCGGCTATCAATAAAAAACCTCCCGCATAAACATCTCCCTCTAACTGACAAATTTTAGGCTTATAAAGTTTATTAAATAATTCTCCAATCAAAATTTTTGAATTGGCTTGTGGAACAGTTGATTTATTTTCTTCTACTTCCCCACTAATAGCTTTTAGATCTAATCCTGAACAAAAAACATCTCCATTTGACTTTAACAATAAAGCCCTGACATTGTCACAGTAGGATGCATATTGGAAAGCAAATGCTATTTCATTTATCATTTGAGGATGTAAAGCATTTTTCTTATTTGGACGATTTAATGTGATACTAAAGACGTGATCAGTTTCGTTTAACTCTATAAAATCAAATTTATATGATTTTATATTTTTTATATCGTTTTCATTAAAGTAGTTCATAGCATATATCACATTCTAAATACTCCAAAAGAGTTAGATCCTTTTATTTCATTATTATAAACAGCTGCTAATGCTAAGGATAAGTATTTTCTGGTATCTGTTGGATCAATAACTCCATCATCCCAAACCTCAGATGTAGTATGCCAAACACTAGCCTTTTCATCGGCCTCTTCAGCTAGCTTTTTCTTATCTATTTTAAGTTGTTCTTCATCAACAACTTTATTTAATGAAGAGGCTGAATTTCTTTTAATTATTTCCATTACACCAGACAATTGATCTGCACCCATAACGCCAGATTTTACATTTGGATATGAAAACAGAAATCTAGGCTCAAAAGATCTACCACACATTGCATAATTTCCAGCACCGTATGAATTACCAACCTGTAGACTAATGTGTGGAACTGTACTTCCAGAAACAGCATGAATTAATTGAGATCCACTATTAATCATTCCATTTTGTTCATATCTCTTTCCTACCATAAAGCCTGTAGTATTATGAATAAATAGCAAAGGAGTATTAGATTTATTAGCCAATTGTATAAAATGTGTAGCTTTTCTTGCTGACTCAATAAAAATTACTCCATTATTTGCAATAATTCCAATAGGGTAACCATTAATTTTTGTCCAACAGCAAAACATTGTTCTGCCATAATTTTCTTTGAATTCAATAAATTCAGAACGATCAACAAATCTTTTGACAAGTTCTCTAATATCAAAAGGTTTTTTCAAGTTAGAAGGAACAATACCTAAAATTTCATCTTTAACAAATTTAGGGGGAGATGCATCGTTCTCATACTTTTTATCTGCTGGACACTTAATTTTTTTTATCAAATTTTTTGTTATTTCTATAGCATCTTTTTCATCTTTAGCTAAAAAATCTGAAACGCCAGAAATACTACTATGCATTTGAGCTCCTCCTAACTCTTCATCATTAGCATCTTCATTAGTTGCCATTTTTACTAATGGTGGTCCTGCTAAAAATACTTTAGCAGCGTCCTTCTGAAGAATTGAATAGTCAGACATACCTGGAACATAAGCACCACCTGCTGTGGCATTACCAAATACTACTGAAATTGTTGGAATACCTTCTTTAGATCTTCTAGACATCTCCTTAAAAAACTTTCCATAATTATTAAAAACCCTATCTTGATCTGGTAAATTAGCTCCACCACTTTCAACAAGATTTATAGTCAATAATTTATTTTCTTTAGCAATTTGTGATAATCTTAAATTTTTTAAGCTTGTAGCATAATCAATTGCACCTGCTTTTCTTGTTGCAACATTTGCATTAATTAAGCAAAGTACATTAGAAACATAACCCAAAACAACTACTGTAGTTCCACCTGCGCCAAACCCATTTTGATGTTTTAGACCAGCAAGAGACATCAATTCTATATGAGGCTTATTTTTGTCAAGCAACAGTTCTATTTTTTCTCTTGCGAGTAATTTTTTTCTTCTTCTGGTTCTTTTAATTTTATCTATACTTCCTTCTAATTTTGATAATTTAAAATACGAATTAAGTTCTTTCAATAATTTCTTCATAGAAATCTCATTTTCAATAAAACTTGAACTTAAAACATCAATATTTGATTTTCGAACTTTCATTAAATAAACATTTTATTGTTATAGATTATTAAATTGAAATTATATACAAATTAATTAAAAATTAATGACAAACATATAGTGTTTTATATGCGTTCTATATATATTAGAAAAAAATAATATAAATGAGCGTAAATACGAAAACAAAATATTTTTATGGCCTTGGCTTCATTTCGGTTGGAATTAAAGATATTTTATACACACTATTTGTTTTTTTTTACTTTAACCAAATACTTGGATTAGACCCAGTTTATACAGGAGCAGCTACTTTTATTGCTATTTTTTTTGATGCCTTTTCAGATCCATTAATTGGTATCATTTCTGATAGTTATAAATCCAAAATATGGGGAAGACGTCATCCATTTATGCTCGTTTCAGCTATTCCTCTAGGTTTATCAACATGGTTATTGTTTATACCCCCTTCATTTCTTTCCGAATTTGAACTATTTTGTTGGTTAACGTCTTTTTCTATTCTTATTAGATTTTTTCTGACAATATATTTAGTTCCTGCAATGTCATTAGGGGCAGAATTAACTCCTAATTATGAAGAAAGAACAGTAATAACAAGTTTTAGAATAACCTTTACTGTTTTAATGCAACCATTTATTTTTTTAGTAGGAGTTTATCTTTTCTTTATTCAAGAAGAAGGAATGACTACTGGATTAGAAAACGCTGATGCTTACGCTCCTTTTGCTTTTTTTTGTGGAACAGTTATGACTCTTAGTATTTTAATTAGCACTTATGGAACAAAAAATACTATTCCATATCTTCCAAAAGAATCTAAAAAAGAGAATCTAAATTCCATTTTTAAAAACATTAAAACTGCATTTAAAATGAAATCATTTAGAAGTGTTGTTTTTTTTACAGCAATGGTGTACACAGCTTTTGGAATAGGAAATACAATGTCAACTTACTTACTAACATATGTTTTTGAGTTTAATGAAATTGATATTTTATCTATTGTCTTTGCTGGTGCTTTAGGAGGTTTAATCTCCGCATATATAGCTCCAAAATTTGGAAAAATTTTTGACAAGAAAAACGCTACAATAATCTGTACAATTCTTTTTAGTTTAGGGATGGCATCTCCATACATTTTAAGACTATTAAATCTTATGCCATTAAATGATGATCCATTTGTTGTATTATCATTTTTTATTCTTTATTCATTTGGGTTTACTTTTTTATGGAGTGCAATGAGTTTATCAACTTCAATGATGGCTGATGTAGTCGATCAGTATGAAACCTTTACAAACAAAAGACATGAAGGAATGTTTTTTTCTAGTTTATCATTTTCATACAAATGCACAATAGGTCTTGGATATCTTGGTG
The DNA here is from genome assembly GCA_902511755.1 of uncultured Bacteroidota bacterium. GTDB lineage: Bacteria > Bacteroidota > Bacteroidia > Flavobacteriales > Flavobacteriaceae > MAG-121220-bin8. Next base: position 34,262 of record CABXGL010000006.1, read on the forward strand.
GTGGTATTCTTTTAAAATTAATTTCTTTTCCAACTCAAACAAAACTTGAAGATATCGATCCACAAGTTATAACTGATTTAACAATTATTGGAGGACCTTTTATATTTTTAGTTTATATTTCATCAATGTTATTTTTATTAGGTTATCCAATTAATAAAAAAATGTATAATAAAATCAGAAATCAATTAGATTTAAATAAAAATAAATAGTAAAATCCAATTAATTCAATATAAAATATTTTAAAAAAATATTTTATATTGTAGTGTGGGGGAAAATGAATAGGAATTCCTGAATTAAAAATTATAACAACTAATTAAAACTAAAATCATGATAGATGAATTATTTGACTTTCCTTTTTATAACTGGGAAAAAAAACTGAAAAACAAACCATTTTTAAAACAACCATTTGGCAATCTATGGGAAAATTATACTTGGGATCAAGTTGGTAATATGGCCAGAAAACTTTCAACAGGTTTAAAATCAATGGGTCTTCCAGAAAAAAGTCATATTGGATTGGTTTCTAAAAACTGTAGGGAATGGATTATTGCTGATTTGGCTATTTCTATGGCAGGACACATTTCTGTTCCATTTTTCCCGACTTTGAAGTCATATGAAATTGAAAAACTGCTAGATTTTGGTGATGTAAACGCTTTGTTTGTTGGAAAACTAGAAAATTGGGAGGAAATGAAAAGAGGGGTAAGAGATGATATGCCAATTATAGCATTTCCTCATTATAAAGATCACTCAAAAGTTTCTGAAGGAAAACAATGGTATGATTTTATTGATCAATTTGATCCTCAAACTGAAGATTTTAAACCGAAATTAAAAGACATTTGGACTATCATTTTTACTTCTGGTACAACAGGTGATCCAAAAGGTGTTGTTCTTACTTATGAAACTCTTTATAACACTAAGAGAATTACTGAAGATGGGAATCCTTTAAAAGTTGATTTTTCAGGAAATAATGATTTCATTTCATATATGCCATTGAACCATATATTTGAAAGAGTTGTAATTGAACATTCTGCTTTTAGATTTGGTGGAACAATCTCTTTTGTTGAATCTCTTGAAACTTTTGGTCAAAATTTGAATGATGTTAAACCAACAGCTTTTCAAGGAGTTCCTAGAATATATTCTAAGTTTCAAGAAAAAATTTTAATGAAAATGACTCAAAAAAGGCTTACTACATTATTAAAAATCCCTATCATATCATTCCTTATTAAAAAGAAGTTAAGAGGTGCATTAGGTATGTCTAGAGTTAGATCATTAGTAACTGGTGCTGCTGCTATGCCTTTAGAACTTTTGGATTGGTATAAAAGTATAGGTATATATATCACCAACGGATATGGCATGACAGAAAACTGCGCTACCTGTACAAATCTAAATCCATATCAACCTTTAGGGAGAGGTTCAGTTGGTAAAGCAACATCTGGTGTTGATTTAAAAATAAGTGAGCAGGGCGAAATATTAATGAAAGGGCCGTTTACCCTAACATGTTATTATAAAAATGAAGAAATTACCAAAGAAACCTTGAGAGATGGGTGGCTTTATACTGGAGATAAAGGATATATTGATGATGATGGATTTTTATACATTACCGGAAGAGTAAAAGACATGTTTAAAACATCAAAAGGAAAATATATAGAACCAGGAGTTCTTGAAGCTTATTTTGGAAATATTAATGAATTTTCACAACTATGTGTAGTAGGACTAAATTGTGACCAACCTCTGCTTTTGGCAGTTCCTTCTGAATTAGCAATTAAAAATAAAGACTCTGTATCAGAAAAGTTAACTAAAGTTCTTGAAGAGGTAAATGGAAAATTAGATAACTATAAAAAAATCTCAAACATCATATTAGTTAAAGAGGATTGGGTTCCTGAAAATGGAATGACAACGCCAACCTTAAAAATTAAAAGAGCAAAAATTGATGAGAAATTTTCTGACAAATATGCTGAATGGGAAAAAAGTGATAAAACAGTTATTTGGGAATAACTTTAATGCTATATATTCTTAGTTTCATTATCGGATTAATTTCTTTTAAAGTATTTCATTCTTTACTTAATGACAATATAATTGAAAATTACATTGAGAAATTAATTTCTAATGCAACATTTAAAGAAATTCCTGAACTTATTAAAGGGAAAACAGGTTATGCAAAAAATGTAGATGTAAAAATTTTCTATGAAGATTTATGTCTATGTGAAAATCCTATATCAACAGTAATTCTAATTAATGGATCCTCTGAATCATTAATACAATGGCCAGATAAAATGGTTAGAAATATTTTAAAAAATGATTTTAGAGTAATAAGGTTTGATAACAGAGGAGTAGGAATGTCCGACTGGATTCCAAATTGGAAAAATTCTAATTCATACAGTCTAAATGATATGGCTTTAGATACCTTAGCAGTTACCAATCATCTAAAATTAGACAAGTTTCATTTAATTGGGTATTCTATGGGTGGAATGATTTCTCAAATTTTAGCCATTAATTATCCTGAAAAAATACTTTCTCTTACTACGTTAATGTCAAGTGGACATCTATTTGATCCTGAAGCTGAAAAGCCAAATAGCAAACAATTTGGTCAATTAAGAAAAATGAGGTATGGATACAGAAATAAAAAAAGAGAACTTAAAAAAGCTCTTAAGTTTCATTTTAAATTATCTCATATTTGGGTTGGAAGTGGAAACTATGTTCATAATCAAGAAAAAGAGCTAGAAAAAGTACTTTATGAAATAAAAAAGAGAAATGGATACAACAATAAGGCTTTTTATCAACATGTAAAAGCAGTAAAAAATTCTGGTTCCAGATATAGTAAGTTAAAAAAAATCAAAACTCCTACCCTAATTATTCACGGATCTGATGACCCTTTAGTTAAAGCAAGTCATTCAAAGAAAATGGCGTCATTAATACATGGATGTAAAATTTATATTATTAAAGGAATGGGGCATGATTTCAATAAAAATTTTAAAAACCGAATAAATAGTATTATTTTGCCACATATATTAAGAAATTCTTAAATTTGCAATTTAAAAACTAAAAATAATTTAATACAGAAGAAGAAATTATACAATTTAACCAAAACAATAATTATGAAATTTAAATTTTATTTATCTAGTTTGATGTTCCTTTTAGCCACTTTTTTTATGGTTAATGCTCAAACAAATACAGTGACTGGTAAGGTTACTGATGGAGTTGACGCACTTTCTAGCGTTAATGTTATTATTCAAGGTACAAATACTGGAGTATCAACTGATGATAATGGAGTTTTTACTTTATCTTCAGATAAAGATCTCCCTTGGACGTTAGAAATAAGCTCATTAGGTTTTCAAGGACAAAATCTTGTAGTTAACTCTACATCTCAGGTGATTTCTATATCACTAGTTTCTGGTGAAGAACTTGATGAAGTTGTCATTTCTGGATCTAGAAAACCAGAAAAATCTATCAATGCTGCTTCATCTATTACAGTTATTGGAACCAAAGAAATAGAAAATAAATCAGTTTTTAATTCTTTAAGTCTAGTTGATGATGTTGTAGGTCTTCAAGTTGATAGACAAGGAGCTAATAAACTAAATATTACATTAAGAGATGATGTAGATTTACTTACTACATCAACCCTAGTAATGCAAGATTATAGAGCATTGAATCTAACTGGTGTAGATGTTTTTGATAGTAACGCTTCTAGTCTCAGTAGTATTGACTTAGAAAGAGTTGAGGTTGTACTTGGACCTGCATCTGCATTATATGGTCCTGGTGTTGGAGCGGGTGTTGTACATTTTCTAAGTAAAGACCCTTTCAAGTATCCTGGTACTACTTTGCAAATTCAAGGAGGTGCAATATCTAATGGCAACTCTATGTTGTCTAAGGGTAATTTTAATATTTATACCATGAATTTCAGACACGCTACTAGCAATGAAGCTCAGACTGTTGGATATAAATTAAATTTAAAATATACTGAAAACAAAAATTTTGATGTTCCTGAAAGTACTTCAGCACAATATCCTGATAATGTAGTTGATGCCACTTCAGGAGAAGTTGTTAGAACAATTGGTAAAAAACCTGTAGAAAGAGCCTCATCTAGAGGAGTCGATGCTTCTATATACTACAGACCTACAAACAATTTTTCTTTAACAACAGTAGCTGGTATAAATGAAGTTTCTGATAACATTTTTCTTCAAGCAACTGGAGAGAACCGTGCTACACAAAGACAAGCCTTTATACAAAGTCGTCTTCAATCAAATAATTTGTTTGTACAGTGGAACTATATGAGCATACAACCACATAAAAGTAATCATAATAGATCTTTTATATATAGAACTGGTAAAACAGCCGGTGTTGCCAGTACACAATCTCAATTACAAGTTCAATATGAACTAGCTTTTGATAAGATAAACACAAATATGTCTGTAGGTGTTGAACATAAATTAGCAACTTTTGAAACTAATGGTCAAGTTTATGGTAGATATGAAGACATAGATGATTATAGAGTTTATGGAGCTTATTTTTCTACTAAAACTGATCTAAGTGATAAGCTAAATTTACAATTAGCTGGTAGATATGATAAATTCCCAGTAATTGGTGAAAATTCATTTTCTCCTAGAGTTGCTTTGGTTTACAAGCCATCCCAAAGACATAGTTTGAGATTAACATTTAACAAAGCTTTTGTTCCAGATCCAGCACTTTACTTATTTGTTGATACACAAGTACAAAATTTACCGTCAGGATATGGAAATGTATGGATTTTAGGTAATAAAGATGCTCAAACTTTTAATAATATTAGAACTAGATGGTTATTTGGGGGGGGCGCTGTTCCTTCTAATCCTGGAATTGGAATGTCTCACGCTACATTATTTGGTGTGTTAGCCGGAGCTGTAGCTCCTCTTTTACCTGGAACTCCAATACAAGGCTTTATTCCATTTTTAACAAGTAGCACCACTCTTGCTGCGGTAGCTGGAACTGGTGGTTTTACAACTGGTACACTACTTGATCTTAATGGAAATTATTTTGGTCCTCTTGAAAATAGTGACAAATCTACTTTAGGAGCTGAAACTCATTATGAACTTGGATATAAAGGAATGCTTTCTGATAAATTTACTTTTAATTTTAATGTATACAACTCTATAAAAGAAAATTTTGTTGCACAAATGCAGGTAAGTCCACTTGTAGCATTGCCAACTTTAGCAACAGATTTTGCTGGAACTGTTGGACCAATGTTTTATAACTACGCTCTTAATACTATTTTCCCAACAATGGGATTACCTGCTGCATATGGACCTATTATAGCAAATCAATTAGGAACTGCAATGACAAATACAATGGCAGGTGCTGCTGTTCAGGCTGGATTAACTGGGGCTGTTGGAGTAATAGAAAGTGATCAAGCACCTGGTGGAGAACCTAGTGTTATGTTTGGGTGGAAAAATTTTGGTAGAGTAAGTTACTGGGGCTTTGAAAGTGGAGTAAAGTGGAGAACAAACGACAACTTAACTTTATGGGGTAACTATTCAACTGTAAGTCAAACAACTTTTAAACAAGATGCTTTAGGATCATTACTTGAAACAGGAACTTATAGTTTAAACCATGCTAAAGAAAGAGTAAAAGCTGGATTTGTATATGATAATGGAAGAAAATGGAATTTAGGAATGAGTTATAAATATGATGGAGGTTATGAGGCTAGTAAGGGCCAATTTTACTCTGGACTAGTTGACAAAAGAAATGTGATAGATGCTAATATAGGTTTTGACATTAGCTCTAAAACTTTGGTAGGGTTAAATATTTATAACTTAACGGACACAAAGTATAGTATCTTCCCTAACATGCCACTATTAGGTAGACAAATGATTCTAACCTTAAAACATGATTTTTAAAATAAGATCATAATATTTTAAAAAAAGAGCAAGTAATATTGCTCTTTTTTTATTTAATAAATCAATGTTTAAATTTTATATTAAAAAAATAATTAGGATATTTATTCTACTATAATTTTTCAAAATGAATAAGCCAAATTTTATAAATGAACTAAAGATACCTGCAGTAGCTGCTCCAATGTTTTTAATCTCCGGACCTGAGATTGTAATAGAATGTTGTAAAAATGGTATTGTTGGAACTTTTCCTGCATTAAACCAAAGAACAAGTGAAGGTTTTGAAGAATGGGTAATTGAAATAAAAACAGAATTAGACAACTATGAAAAGGAAACGGGAATAAAACCTGCTCCATTTGGCGTTAATCTAATTGTTCATCAAACAAATCCAAGGGTTAAAAAAGACCTTTCTATTTGTATAAAACATAAAGTACCTATAATAATAACTTCTTTAGGTGCTGTTAGTCAGCTTGTTAATGCCGTTCATTCATATGGAGGACTCGTGTTTCATGATGTAATAAAAAAAAGACATGCTGAAAAAGCTACAGAAGCTGGAGTAGATGGTTTGATTTTAGTTGCTGCTGGAGCTGGAGGGCATGGAGGAACATTAAATCCAATGCCATTTATTTCTGAAGTAAGAAGTTTTTTTGACAAGACTATTTTACTTTCAGGATGTATTAGTTCAGGAAGAGATATTGCTTCAGCAATTCAAATGGGCGCAGACTTAGCTTATCTAGGAACCCGGTTTATAAATACTTTGGAGAGTAAAGCGGATGAAAAATATAAAGAAATGATAATAAACTCGAAAGCTGGTGACATTGTATATACAGCAGCTGTTTCAGGAGTTAATGCAAATTTTCTTCGTCAGAGTTTAGAATCCATGGGAATTACGGAAGAGATGTGGGGCAATACTAAAAAAATTAATTTTGGTGATGAGTTAGATGCAGCTCAGGCGGAAGCAAAAGCTTGGAAAACAATTTGGTCTGCTGGCCAAGGTGTTTCATCTATAGAGGATTGTCCATCAACAAAAGATCTAATAGATAAACTTAAAAAAGAATTTATTGATTCAATTAAAAATCAAGGTAAGCTTTTGGAAAAATTTTCATAAAATTCTACAAACCAATCTAAAGATTTAGGGTTTCTTAAAGAATCTTTACTGACAACATCATTTTGATTTTTACCCATCAATATCTTCTTTATAGGTACTTCAACTTTTTTTCCACTTATAGTATAAGGTATATCAGGAGTTTGAAAAATTAAATCCGGAACATGCCTTGGAGAACATTTTAATCTAATGACAGATTTTAGTTCATCATAATTAATTTTTGATGAAGATTTTACAAAAAGAATTAGCTTATTCTCATTACTATCATCTACATGAATTATTAAACTGTCTTCAACATAGTATAAGTCTTTAATAGCGCTATATATCTCTGAGGTGCCTATCCTTACTCCGAATCTATTTAAAGTTGAATCTGAGCGTCCATGAACAATAATTCCACCATTTAATGTCTCAGTAACCCAATCTCCGTGGTTCCAAATTTTATTAAATTTTGAAAAATAACTTTTTTTATATTTTTCATCATTAATATCATTCCAAAAAAATACAGGCATTGAAATTAATGGCTTAGTCAAAACAAGTTCACCCATTTTATTCTTAATTTCTTTTGCATTATCATTCCAAACTTCAACAGATGCACCTAACATTTTACATTGAATTTCTCCAGGAATAACATCTAAATCTAAATTTCCTCCAATAAATGCTGTACAAACATCAGTTCCTCCACTTAAAGAAACAATATGAGCATCAGGAAAAAGTTTATTTAATCCTATGTTGGTTTCTTTAAATAATGGTGAACCTGTAGAACCTATAGTTATTATATTAGACAAATCATAAGAAACTAACTCTTTTGGAAGATTAGATAATAGATTTTGAAAAAAGACTGCCCCATGTCCAAAATGGTTAATTTTTGCTTTTTTTGCAAATCTCCAAAGTACTCCATTATCAGGGTATATAGGTGATCCATTGTAAATACATAAAGTAGAACCTATTAAAAGGCTACTCAAAGAATAATTCCACATCATCCATCCAGTAGTTGAATACCAAAAGTATGTATCCGAATTAGAAACATTTTGATGAATTGACAAGGCTTTATAATGTTCTAATATCATCCCTCCTGTTCTATGTGTAATTGCCTTAGGTTTTCCAGTAGTTCCTGAAGAAAACAAAATCCAAATTGGATGATCAAAATCAACTGATATAAAATTTAAATTTATCTTTTTTAAATTATTAGTAAATGTTGATTTAGTATTTAAGTCTAAAATACTAGAAATTGATTTTATTGAATTTTTAAGTTTTTTAACTTTTGAATCTAAAGAAAAAATTCTTCCATTATACATATATTCTGAGTGATAAAACAAGAATTTTGGTTGAATCAGGTTAAATCTATCATAAACAGAATCATAACCAAAATCGGGTGAACAAGATGACCAAATTGCTCCAAGTGAATTCACTGCTAAAAAAGCTGCTACAACTTCAGGAGTATTGGAACAATATCCTACTACCCTATCACCTAATTTTACATTGTTTTTAACTAAAATCTCTTGGAATTCTAAAGTCTTAATCTTCAATGATTCCCAAGAAATTTCAAGATATTTTCCATTTTCATCTTGATATTTAATTGCTGGAGTTTTTAATTTGTGATTTTTAAAAATATTCTTAGAGTAACTAATCTTTGAATTCACAAACCAAAGAGTCTTGATAAAATCCTTATTGAATTTATAAATTATTGTTGGCGGTTTATCAAATTCTATTTTAAAAAATTTGACGATTGACTCCCAAAAATCAGATATTTCATTAATACTCCAATTATGTAAATCATTATAGGATTTAAAGTTTAATTTATTATTTGATTTTAGAAATTCTTTATAATTTGATAATATCGTTTTCAAACCCTATTAATTATATTAAAAAAAGTTACTTCAGGATAAAGCTAATATACTGAACCTTATTATTATAAAAGAAAAATTAACTAAGTAAAAAATAAACAGAAATTACAAAAAACAAGCCGTGAAGCATAGCTATTTTTAAATCTCTAGTTTGCTTTAAATAAAATGAAATAATAATAGCAAAAGCAACTAAGAAATGAAAAACTGAATAAACAATTAAAAAAGGATCATGTAGTGTTTCAATTTGAAAATTTATAACAACATATATAGCAAATACACCGATAGAAAATGCAGAAGCTCCGTACATTCTAGCGGTAGTAATCAAACTGTTAGTAGCTTTTTTATATGCACCCATTAGTTTAGGATTAATTACAAGAATTGAACCTACTAGCAATTCCATAAGACCTGTAATAATTATAAATATTTTCATGATTTTTCTTTAAGTAAGTTAGATCATTTTTTAAATATTATAGTATTATTTTACTATTTTTATAATAAGTATGGAACCAGAAAGTATAAGTAAATTAATTCCTGTTATAGTATTATTAATTCTTGGAATTATAGAATCTCTTGGTGGACTATATTTTAATGATAACAGATCAAAAGATGATTTAACTATTGAATTAGTATGTTTAACTATCCTTCCAACATTAATTCAACCTACTATTTTAACTTTTGTTCTATTTATAATGGATTCATGGTTTTCTATTTATGAAGACTTTTTTATTAATTCATTTTTTCTATGGCATGTTATAGCTTTTTTAATTCTTGATGATCTTACTCAGTATTTATGGCATAGATTTTCACATGAAAATGCATTTATGTGGAAACTTCATAGACCTCATCATGTTGTAGAAGAAATGGGTGTTTTAGTTACCTATAGAAATGCTTTTTTATATTACGCTTTTATGCCAGGAATATGGTTTTCAGGTATCCTAATATTCTTAGGAATGACAGAGGTTTTTCTCTATTATCTTCCTATCAAAGTTACGGTAATATTACTAGCTCATAGTGAAATAAAATGGGATAGATTTTTATATAAATATAAAATTTTACATCCATTAGCTTGGATTGTAGAAAGAACTATTTCAACTCCTTGTACTCATTATGCGCATCATGGATTAACTTCCGAAGATGGTGTATCAAATCCAAATGGAAATTATGGAAATTTATTGTTTTTGTGGGATGTTTTATTTGGAACAGCCAAGATTACTAGAAAATACCCTACAAAATTTGGAGCATGGAATAAAATGAAAGAGCCCTGGTATGTTCAATTATTTTTTCCTATAATTAAATCAAAAGATAGTAGAAGCGAGCTCCATTCAATAAAAACCGACGTAGATTACGATCCGTCTAAAGACTACAAAGATTTTAGCGTATAAAAAATCACAATAAATGAAAATAATATGAATAAAAATTTCTTTACTTTAATAACAATAGCTACCCTTTTATTAGTTAGTTGTGACACAGGAATCAACAAAACAAAAAAATGTAATATAACCCAAGTAAATGGAACGGACACTTATTGGGCAGAATATTTGGGACACGACCAAACCATGGATTTTTGGCCAGACAAATTTGTAAATTACTGGATGGTTGTTGTTAATAAAAATGACTTTCCGAATATTGGATTTAAAATTCAAGGAGAATTTCCAAAAGCAAGATATTTTAGTTACAATGTTTATGGGAAAGATAGAAATTCCACTGCATCCATATTCGATACACAAATAAAAGCTGAAAATTGTTCTGCAAATTCATTCAAAAATCAAGAAAAAGAAACTTCAGTGGACAAAAATCTATATACACTTTTTGTAGTTCCAGAGTCAGTTTCTGAATTTGACAAGAACGATAATGTATTGAAATTTATAGACGGAGAAGAAGAAATTACCTTAGTTCTCCGATATTATGTTCCATATGAAGGAGACCGAGCTGGAGTAGATTTACCCAAGATTGAAGCATTTGATTTAGACTCAAAAGAGTCTGTAACGATTTCTAAAACAAACAGTTCGTTAATGGTGACTCCAAAAATACTAGATAGAATAAATGCTCAATATTCTCTTCAAATAGATAATAATGTTCGCTTTTATCGAGGTGATCCAACAGGACTTTATCCAAATAACGACAACCAATATGTGCGTACTTTTTTAAATTACGATGACGATGATGTTTATATTATTAGGTGGAAAGTACCAACCTTTCCAAAAAACAGTTCAGAATTTGATAGTGTTGAGGTTCGTTATTCTTCAATGAATTTAGGAGATAACATTACCAATAATTTTGATGGAATTTACGACACCCAATATAAACTAGATAAAGATGGCTTTGTAACTCTTGTGATTGCGGATGAAATACCCGAAATAAGAGAAAAAACAGAAACTGCAGGATATAATTTTATGCCTTGGACTATTCCAGGTAACAGGGGATATTTAATATATCGAAACCTTTTAACAAAAGAAGGAATCAATGCTGCTTATATATTAAATAGAGCTCCTATTCCTAGTTTTGAAACGAACCAATCCCATGTAATAACCCACGATGCTAAAAATTATATTGGAGCTTATGCACCTACTGGTCTTAGGATGACTAAAGATGAATATTTAGCTGATTTTGGAGGTTTTAATAAACTCCAAGAGTAAAAGTAAAATTCTACAATGAATAAAAACATTAAATATCTTCTTTTTGGATTTTTAACGTTAATAGTATTATGTCTTGCAATATTTAATTTTTTTCAAAATAATATATATAATTACTTTATTAGTTATAACATAAAAAAAAACCTATATACGCAAGAGTTTAATAAAGAAGAAATTGTTGTCTTTACAATTGGCACGGGCTCTCCTATGACTGCTCAAAAAGTGAGCTCAGGAATCGGAATATTTGTAAATGAAAAATTTTTCATTTTTGATGTTGGAGATGGAGTTGTTAAAAAGGCTGAAAATATGAACTTGCCTTTAGCAGAATTAGATGGTATATTTTTAACTCACTATCATTCTGATCATTTTATTGACTTACCTTATCTTATTAATAGATCCTGGGTACTAGGAAGAGATCATGATCTAAATGTTTACGGACCTACTGGCCTTGATGAAATAATGAATAGCAATACTTCCTTTTTAAAACTTGAAAATCAATATAGGGTAGACCATCATGGATCAGAAATTATGGACATTAAATATGCTCATGGAAAAATAAATGAATTTGCAGAAAAGAACAATCAAATTGTATACAATAAAGATAAAATTAAAATAACAGCCTTTAAAGTCAACCACTCTCCAGTAAGTCCAGCTGTAGGATACATGATCGAATATGATGGAAAAAAGATTGTTATTAGCGGAGATACTAAAATAAATGAAAATGTTTTTAAAATGGCTGAAAATGCTGACTTATTAATTCACGAAGTAATTTTAAATTCTTTATTAAAAAGAACTGCAACTATTTTAGATCAAAAACTTTTAACTAGAAATTCTCATATCATAACTGATATTCAAGATTATCACACACCTCCCAAAGAAATTGTCAAGCAAGCTAACAAAGCAAATGTAAAAGCACTTGTTTTAACCCATTTAGTTCCTTACCCTGATAACTTAATTATTAAAAGTTTATATAAAAAAGAAATTAAAGGATTTGATGGAAAAGTTTATTTGGCTAATGATGGAGATAAATTTATTATTAAATAAATGAGTTTCTAAATACTAAATATTCCATGAAAAATATTAAGAAAAAAATTAGAAAACTATTAGTAAAACTAATTGGATCTCCAATCAAAATTGATAAAAAAGCAAGAGGTAGAAAAATAAAACAAATTGCTCCCCTGCCAAAAGAAATATTTTGGGATGACTCTGTTAAAATTCACAAGACTATAAGTGGAATAGAATTTGTTCAAACACCTAGTGAGTGTTTTAGAAATTTGCCCAACTATAATTTTAATGAAAATTATTATGATCTTAATGGATTAAAAATACATTATGTAGACGCTGGCCCAGCTCATGGAAAGATACTGTTACTTCTTCATGGTCAACCTGTTTGGTCTTATCTATATAGAACAATGATTCATGATTTAGTATCCAAAGGGTACAGATGTATTGCGCCGGACTTAATGGGTATGGGTAAATCAGACAAGCCTATTTCAGAAAAATATCATACTTATGATAAGCATTGCGAAAATATTTTATCATTTATTAAGGGTATTAAACTAAATAACATAACCTTGTTTTGTCAAGATTGGGGAAGTCTTATTGGACTTAGAATTGCGGGTGAAAATCCAGGTTTATTTGTAGGAATAATTGCAGCAAATGCTGAACTTCCTAATTTTACCGAAGAAACCAATCCATTATATATTCCAGAAACAATTAAAATAAACACTAAAATTAAAAGCTTTGCTGGCGCTATGGCTTATCATTCACTTGGAGGGTTTACTGCGGGTAGCTTTCAAGCATGGACGCTCTACTGTCTAACAGCTCCAATGGTTGATATTAAAAGTATTTTGAAATTATCTTTTTCAAGAAACTTCAAAAAAAGTAAACAAGTTCTTGATGCTTACGTTTCCCCATTCCCTTCATTCATATATATGGCTGGACCACGTACGCTACCTTCAATGAATGCTGGTATTATAGGACAGACTTTAAAAGCAATTGAGGGTTTAAAAAAATTTAAAAAACCTTTTTTATCTTTAATTGGATTACAGGACAAGCTTCTTGGAACTCCAAGGATTCAGAATAGATTTATAAAAATGGTTCCTGGAGCTAAAGGTCAAGATCATGAACAGTTCAAAGAGGCTAATCATTTTATTCAAGAAGATATTGGAGAAATAATGGCAGATAGAATGCACAAGTTTATAATTAAAAATAAAATATAATGAAGAAAAAAATTTATAGAATTATTGGATTAGTTTTAGTATTTGTCATTCTATTTTTTGTTTCATTGCCCACCTTATTACATAAAGCTGGATTACATCCACAATACAAGGACAGTAAAGTTTATAATTTTATAAATAAAAAAGCTGTAATTATAACTACTAGTCATAATCTTTTAAATAAACCAGGTGAAAAAGAGGGAAAATTAACTGGTGTTTTTGCTTCGGAATTAACCGTTCCTTACTATGAGTTTTTAGATTCGGGAGTCCAGGTTGATGTGGCTAGTGTAAAAGGTGGTGAAATTCCAATTGATCCTGAATCATTTTTTTATGCTGTAAAAACTATTGAAGATAAAAGATACTTAAAAGATAAGTTGTTCCAAGACAAAGTAAAAAACTCAATATTGATAGATAACTTAAAGATAGATGATTATGACTTTGTCTTTATTTCTGGTGGTTGGGGTGCAGCTTATGATTTAGGGTATTCAGAAATACTTGGAGAGAAAATAAGTCAAGCCTATTACAGTGAAAAAACTATAATAGGAGCTGTATGTCATGGCGTTTTGGGTTTTATTAAAGCCAAAGATTCCTTAGGAAAATTAATTATCAAAAACAGAAGAATGACTGGCGTTACTAATAAACAAATTAAGGAGCTTGGAATTGATTTCACCCCTCAACATCCTGAAGATGAATTAATTAAAGCAGGAGCTATATTTGAAAGTAAAACTGCTTTTAGAGATGCCTTTGCTGATTTAACAATCACTGATGACAATGCAAAGTTTGTTACTGGGCAAAATCAAAATGCAGGACACGAAACTCCTCAAAAAATGATGGAAATTTTAAAAAATAAATAATGAATTTTAATTTTAAGAACATGCTACCGAAAAGTGCCGATAATAGCTATCAAGGCCATAAGATAGCATTGTGGGGATTTGTTTTATTCACGATACTAATGACCTGGCGTTCAATTATTCATATGTTTTTTGAGCAATATGGGTTTCATGAAATTGGCAGCTTTGTAGTTATCTCAGGCGATCCCGATCCTATGCCCCTAATTTTTAGGTTTTTTTCTTTGTGGGGCTTTGCACAACTAATTTTTTGTTTGGTTTGCTGGATTGTAATTTATCAATATAGAGCATTAATTCCATTAATGTATTTGATTTGGCTGTTTGAGTGGGGCTTCAGAACTTTTGGGTATCCTTTAATGAGGGATGATATTGCTGTTCAAGGCTTATACACTAACTACATCACACCTGGAGTTTCATTTGCGCCATACGTTACCATACTTTTGATTATTTTATTTGGGCTCTCTATATTAGACAGAAAATAATGAAAAAATTTTTTCTTTTAACGGCAATTGTAGAAATTCTAGCAGGTCTAGTATTATTTTTTGCTGCTGACAAAATACCTGAGTTCAATAATGCCAATCCCCTAACCATAGGTTTTGCTAAAATGTACGGAGTGGCTGCATTTTCTCTAGGACTTTATGCTTTATACTCTTGGAAATTTTTTGATTTCAAAAAACTACACATCCCTTTTTTAATTATATTTTCAATTTTCAATATTGGAATTGCTTTTGCTGTGATTCAATCAAGCTTAAATTTTGGTTTTGAAAATCCAGGACCTGGGTATTTTCATTTAATCTTAGGATTAATAGCATTGTATTTTCTTTTTAAAAAAAAAAGTTTAAATAATAATTTTAGCAAAAACTTCTTTTACTTTTTTCTTTTAATTTTTACTGCATTAATAACTACAAACTACACTCTGTTTACCCTACCAATATTTTTTACTACTGAATCTTTAGTTAGAGTACTAATTTTATTTACAATTTTTGTTTTTTCTGGACTCTATTATTTAAATAAAATCGCTAATAAAAATTTTAATTCGAAACCAAAAAGAATTCTATTTATTACATTAACAGGTTCCATATTAGCTTGGATTATTCAACTCATTGAAATCCACTTATATCACTATGAAATTAATGTAGATTCCCCAATTGGTTTGTTTGAAGATGAATTTATTAGAACGTTTATATACGTTTTACCTACACTATTAATAACAGAATTAATTTGGGAATATTTAAAAAACAAACAAAGAGTTTTTTATGCAGGTATTACTGTAATATTTATATACTCTTTTGGTTCTTTTTATACTTCTTTTATTTTTTCAGATGCAAATCCGGCAAAATACTCAGATTTAATAAAGCAAAACACTGAACTACCTAATGTCATCTTAATTGTAGCTGACGATCTAGGATATAAAGATATTTCAGCCAATGGAAATAAATTAATTGAAACTTCTCATATAGACCAAATAGGTCAAAATGGAATTAATTTTTCTAGAGCTTATGCAACAGCATCGGTTTGCGCACCTTCACGAGCTGCATTTTTAACAGGTAATTATCATCATAGGTATGGTTTTGAATTTTTACCTGATTTATTTAATTATAGTCCAAGAGTTAGAAAAGCAGATTTTAAAAGATTTGGACACCAAGATAATTTTAAAATGTGGTATGAAAAAGATGTTCCTATAAATCAACGTGGATTGGATCCTTATGTTAATACAATTGGTGATTATTTAAAAAAGATGGGGTACCAAACATCTGTTATTGGTAAATGGCATATGGGCTCACACTCAAAATTTAGTCCAGTAAATTATGGATTTGACTATCATTATGGAATTACTGGTGCTGCATCTCTTTATGCTCCTATTGAAAAAGAAAACATTGTAGAATCAAAACAAACTTGGGATTTTGCAGATTTTATTACATGGCAAGCAACAAAATATTACACATTGGAAAATGGAAAAAATTTGATACCTGAAAATTCAGAATACCTCACTGATGTATTTACTAAAAAAGCTGTCAATTATATTAAAGAAAATAAAGACAAACCTTTTTTCCTTCATTTATCTCACATGGCACCACATGGACCTTTTCAAGCTCAAAAAAAATATTATGAAATGTTTTCTCATATTGAGGACCATAATAAAAGAGTTTATTATGCTATGATTAAAAATTTAGACGACAGTATTGGTGAAATTAAAAAAGCTCTTGAAAATGAAGGAATTTTAGACAATACACTAATTATTTTCACTAGTGATAATGGAGGTGCTACTTATACAAGAGCTACTAATAATTCTCCCTACCTAGGTGGAAAAATGTCCAATTTTGAAGGTGGAACTGTTGTTCCGATGATGATACAATGGAACAATAAAATAAAACCTCAAGAAAATTACAATCATATGGTTAGTTTACTTGATATTGTTCCAACAATTTTAGATGCAGTTGAATCCCCTTCTTTAGGTAATAAATATGATGGCGTGTCATTACTTAAATACTTAAACTCTGAAAATGAGAAACCTCATAATGAGTTATTTTGGAAAACTGGGTATGTTAAGTCAGTCGTTTCTGAAAATTTTAAATTACATATAAATGAAAAAGAAAATTTTAAATTTTTAATTAATTTAACAGATGACCCTGGCGAACAAAATAATTTGATTTCAGTTTATCCTGAAAAAGTAGAAGAACTAACTAAAAAATGGAATAATTGGAATAAAGATTTACAACAACCGAAATGGGATTCAAATGCTGATGTGTCTATTCCTATTGATAATTCTGTAAATTCAAAAACATATTTTTTTCCCTGGTAAAAATTATGAAAAATGACAATTTAATTATCGAATCGGTATCCAATGGCCCCTTATTTGGACAGACTTTTAATGTTGAAATGATTAATAGCTTACCTGCTTTAAAAAGAAAATATATTCTGTCTAGAATTCCCTTTATACCCTACTCTATCAAATCTAAATTATTTTCATTAACAAAAAAAGAAGTAAATAGTAATGGCTTAATTCTTCATGGTGGAGGACCAATTTATAGCCAGGGAACAATAAATGAAAATGAATGTTGTAATCCGTTAGAATTAAATCCTAAAGATCCTAAGTTTATTGAAAAGACATCGGGAGGTTTAAAAGGAGAAGACCCTTTAAAACAAACTGCAAAATATCCAGAAAGAGTTATTGGAAACTTCATAGCTATGAATAGGTTCATCACAGATATTTCAAGTGAATTTATTGCTAGTTCAATAAACAGAAAGTTAATCCCAACTAGCTCGAAAGAACAATTGATTGATGCTTATTTAAAAAGTGCTAAAGAATGTAAAAAACTTGAAAACAGGATAATTTTAGAACAAACAGCAACATTTTCATTTAGATCAAAAAACAGAGAGGATGTTAATGAACCTACAAATGACACAATTAGAGGAATAATGTTATTTGTTTGGGGAATAAAAGGAGAAATATTTAATGGGACTATATTAGGAGGAACAGGAAAATATAAAGGAATAAGTGGTGAATTTACAAGAGAACGACTATTAGCTCCTAATTTTTCAGGTGCCGAAACATTCAGAATTACGTTCCCTAATACTGAAAAACCTAATTATTATCCACAGTAATCTAAATATTATTTGTTAAATGTATAATATTATACCTGATCCTGAGAAATTAATTTATTCTAAAAAAACAAATAAAATAACATTGTTTTATTTTTTTAAATTTTCAGATTCAAAAATAAATTCAAAAAAAATCAAACAAATTTTTAAAGAGCATGACATAAAATGTCTTCATTGGTTTAATTGTCAATATACATTAATTGGAGGAGACGATTTTTGGACTAGCGCATCAATTGTGGAGTTTAAATCAAAAGAACATATAAAAAGAATTTTTGATAAAAAAATAAGTAATAATAAAATCAAGGCATTACAAGTATTTAATTTAAATCCAAAGCTTCCACCTAAAATCATTTTGTTTATTATTAAATTATTTAGGCCTTTAGGAATTTTATTTGATATTCTTCTTAAAAATTCCATTAATTCATCCAAATTAAATAAATTAAGCAGTAAAATATTACCTACAAAAAAACAACATCAAAGATTTTTCAATGATCAAAGAAAAGATAAAGCCTATATGATCAATCTATTACAATCATTCAAAACAGCCAAGTATAAAAATAATAAAACTACTATTTCGGGCAGAGAAGCTTATTATGAAAAATATGGTAAAGTTGCTTTTAGAAGTGTTATATTAACAGGAGGGAATTTTACCTATGCTGGAAGAATTATTGGTACTACACTAATAGAATACAATACACCAAGTGATACAAGTGGGAATTGGGAAGCTATAGGAATTATGGAATATAGTAGGCCAAAAAAATTATACTCTTTAGAAAAAATGCCAGGCTATAAAAACGCATTAATAGATAGGAATGCTGGATTAAAACGAACAGTCAATATATTTTCTACAAAGTAGATTTGTTATGACAAACAAAACAAAAAAATTTTTAAATGATACTGGGGCAACAATTCCTGTTGTTTGCGGGCCAATGTATCCAGGATCAAACCCTGAATTAATTGCTGCAGTTTCTGAAGCTGGTGGTTTTGGAGTTGTTCAGCCAGTAGCACTAACCTCACTTTATGGACATGACTTTAAAGAAGGACTAAAACTTATTAAAAAACTAACTAATAAACCCTTTGGAGTAAATTTTACAATTTTTGGAGGCGCAAATCAAAAATATCATGATCAAATGAAAAAATGGATGGATATTTCTATTGAAGAAGGAATTAAATTCTTTTTAACTTCACTTGGAAAACCAACAGAAATAGTAAAAGTTGCTAAACAAAATAATATTAAAGTATATCACGATATTCCCAATAAAAAAGTAGCTTTAAAAATGGTTGACTGTGGAGTTGATGGATTAAATTGTATTAATTGGAGAGCCGGTGGACAAACAGGAATTCAATCTGCCGAAAAGTTTATTGAAGATTTAAAAAATATTAAAATTCCTCTTATTTGTGCTGGAGGAATTGGAAATGAAAATGATTACCAAAAGGTTATAGAAATGGGCTATGCAGGTGTTCAACTTGGAACTAGGTTTTTAGCTTCAAAAGAATGTATAGTGACTGATAGTTATAAAAATGCTATAGTTAATTCTGAAGAAAAAGACATTGTTTGGACCAATAAAATTGCTGGAAACAACTCTTCTGTAATAAAGACAGAAGACATTATGCGTGGAGGCCTTAAAACTGGCCCTTTAATTAACTTTATGCTTAAAAGACCTAAGCTTAAAAAATATGCAAGAATGTTTTTAATGAGTAGAGGAATAAAAAAATATAGTCAGACAGCTTTTGATGATAATGTGAAATTTTGGCAAGCAGGAAAAGGGGTTGGAGGAATTAAATCAATCGAAAGTTGTGCTGATATACTAAAAAGTTATAAAATTTAAATAATGAATAAAAAAATTAAGAATATTGTACTTGGGCTTTTGTTTTTTTTAGTATTATTTATATTTTGGTTTTCAGAAAACTGGTATAAAATGCCAAAATATATTGGTAATTGGAAAAATCCAATAGGTAAAAACATTCCAGTAAATTGGGAAAAGGGACCTGAAAAAAGAATCAATTCTAAGCCAAATGTAATTGTAATTTTAGTCGATGATTTAGGTTTTAATCAAATTAGCTCTTATGGTGGAGGAATGGCTGATGGAAACTTTAAAACTCCAAATATAGATCAATTAGCAAAAGATGGTGTTCTATGTACTAATGGATATTCATCTAGTGCAATATGCTCTCCTTCAAGGGCTTCATTATTAACTGGGAGGTTTCCAACAAGATTTGGATATGAATATACTCCAACTACATCAACCTTTATGAAAGGTATTAGTGTTTTTGCAAAAAAAAATGATATAGTTTCTGGATATTATCACAAGGATAGAGAAAAAGATATAATTGAAATTGAAAAAATGGGTCTTCCAAATTCAGAATTGACAATTGCCGAAATATTAAATCCTCAAGGTTACCATAATATCCACATAGGTAAATGGCACCTAGGACACTCTAAGGAATTTTTACCAAGACAGCATGGTTTTGATGAAAGTTTGAGAATAGATCAGGGTTCTTTTTTCTTGCCTGAAAATGATCCAAATGTTATAAACGCGAAATTAGATTTTGATCCAATTGATAAACTTCTTTGGGGAAATCTTCCTTATGCTGTAAATTTTAATGAAGGTCCAAGAATGAAACCAAAGGGTCATCTTACAGATTATTTGACAAATGAGGCAGTAAAAGTAATTGAGTTAAATAAAAACAGGCCTTTTTTTATGTATATGGCTTACTGGGCCGTTCACAGTCCACTTCAAGCTAAAAAAGACGATTATGACAAACTATCTTATATTAAAAATCATGAAGAAAGAGTTTTAGCTTCTATGGTAATGTCTGTTGATAGAGGAGTTGGAAAAATAAGAAAAGCGTTGAAAGAAAATGGAATTGATAGAAATACTATTATTGTATTTACAAGTGATAATGGTGCCCCAGGATATATTGGCTTACCTGATTTAAATAAGCCATATAGGGGTTGGAAATTAACACATTTTGAAGGAGGAGTTCATGTTCCGTTTATAGTTAACTATCCTAATAAAATTCCTGCTGGTAAAGTTTATGATGGAAGAGTTTCAAATATGGATATTTTTTCTACTTTTTCAAAAATTGCTAACGCAGAATTATCAGATAAGATTAAATTAGATGGAGTAAATATTTTACCTTATTTAACGGGTGAGGAAAAAGGAGAACCGAGAAGGGTTCTTTTTTCTAAATCAGGTAAATATGCTTATTTAATTAAAGAAGGATGGAAATTACAAATTGATTTTATACAAAATAAAAAGTGGCTTTTTAATTTAATTGATGATCCTACTGAACAAATTAATTTAAGCAATAAAAATATTGAGAAATTAATGGAACTTGAAAAAGTTCTAGAGATTAAATTATCTGAGCAATCAGAACCAATTTGGCCAAGTTTATTAGATTGGCCAATTTTTATTGATAAAACACTAAACATGCCAAATGAAGATTCAGATGAATATATATTTTGGGCTAATTAAAATTAATTACTATGATAAAAGAAAAATTTGATTTAAAAAATAAAGTTGCAATTATTACTGGAGCTTCAAAAGGAATTGGAAAAGCCATGGCAAGAGGTTTGGCTGAATTTGGTGCAACAGTGATTGTTAGTAGTAGAAAGCAAGAAGCAGTTGACCAAGTAGCAGAAGAGTTTAAAAAACTTGGTTTATCTGCTGATTCAATTCAATGTCACGTTGCCAAAAAAGAAGATAGAATCAATCTGGTTGAAAAAGTAATAAAAGAACATGGTAAAATAGATGTTCTAATTAATAATGCAGGAACAAACCCTTACTTTGGACCAATAAGTAAAATGCCAGCAAATTTGTATCAAAAAACTATGGATATAAATATTAATTCAGCTATTGAATTAAGTAATTTAGTCTATCCTTATATGAAAAATCAAAAAGGAGGAAGTATTATTCATATTAGTTCAATTGAAGGATTACATCCATCTACTTTTATGGCAGCATATAACATTAGTAAAACAGCACTTATAATGGCAGGAAAAAATCAATCTATTGAATGGGGAAGACACAACATAAGAGTCAATTCAATTTGTCCAGGTTATGTTAAAACTAAACTTAGTGCAGCATTATTTGAAAATGAGGATTTAAAAAAAGGGTTTTTAAAAAATGTATCTTTGGGAAGAGGATCAACACCAGATGAAATGGCTGGATTAGCAGTGTTTTTAGCATCAGATGCAAGTTCATATATGACAGGTACATCTATAGTTAATGACGGTGGATTAATGAATGCTCCTTTAATTCCAATTCAATAAATTTAAAACTATGAATTTCGAACATCCACAAAAAACACTAGATCTTATTGAAAAAGTAGATCAATTTATGAATAAACATCTTTTTCCTCATGAGCAAAAAGTTTATGAATTTCATCAAAATAATCGCTGGAAAAATTATCCAGAAATGGAAAATTGGAAAAAACTAGCTAAAGCAGAAGGGTTATGGAATTTATTTTTACCAAAAGGATATGGTGATCTTAGTCCAGGGCTAACTAATCTAGAATATGCACCACTTGCTGAAAAAATGGGAAGGTTAGCATTTGCATCAGAAGTTTTTAATTGTTCAGCACCGGATACTGGAAATATGGAAACTTTAGCTAAATATGGAACAGATGTACAAAAAGAAAAATGGTTAAAACCTCTTATGAATGGTGAAATAAGATCTGCATTTTTAATGACAGAACCTGCTGTTGCTTCTTCGGATGCAACAAATATCGAAACTTCAATCGTAAAAGACGGGGATCATTATGTTATAAATGGAAGAAAATGGTGGTCTTCTGGAGCTATGAATCCTCATTGTGAAATATATATTCTTATGGGGAAAACTGATTTTACGCTCCAAAAGCACCAACAACAAAGTATGATTTTAGTTCCTGCTAATACACCTGGAGTTAAAATATTAAGAGCTATGCAAGTTTTTGGAAGTGTGGATTCACCTGAAGGACATGCAGAAATAGAACTTAAGAATGTTAGAGTTCCAGTTGAAAATATACTTCTTGGCGAAGGAAGGGGTTTTGAGATAGCTCAGGGGCGATTAGGGCCTGGAAGAATTCATCACTGTATGAGGTTAATTGGCACAGCTCAGAGAGCTCTTGATTTAATGTGTAAAAGAGCTAACCAAAGAACTGCTTTTGGAAGAAATTTAATTAAATTTAGTAGTATACGTCAAGAAATAGCTAAATCAGAATGTGAAATTCAACAAGCTAGACTTCTCACCTTTTCTGCAGCAGATAAAATAGATCAATTTGGTGCAAAAGAAGCAACAAATTTGATTGCAATGATAAAAATTATAGCCCCAAAAATGGCATGCGATGTTATTGATAGAGCTATACAAATTCATGGTGGAATGGGTGTAAGTCAAGATACTCCCCTAGCCGCATTCTATGTATATGCGAGGTGTATTAGATTAGCAGATGGGCCTGATGAAGTTCATATGTTTCAACTTGGTAGAAATTTAGCAAAAAAGCATGAGATACAAGAATAAAATTGTTTTAATAACAGGAAGTGGGTCTGGAATTGGTAAAGCTGCTGCATTGGCTTTTTCCAAGGAAGGTGGAAAAATTATTGTTTCTGATATAAATGAAGATAATGGATTAAAAACCGTTTCAGAAATCATTAAAAACAAAGGAGAAGCTTACTTCTTCAAAGCTGATGTATCAAATTTTGGTATGGTTAAAAATCTAATGGATTTTATTATTAAGAAATATGGAAAATTAGATGTAGCTATTAATAATGCAGGAGTTGGTGGTGATTTCGCTAAAATAACTGATCTTTCAATAGAATCATGGGATAATACCATGTCTATAAATTCATCTGGAGTCTTTTATTGTATAAAAACCCAAATCCCAATAATGTTAAAACAAGGTAAAGGCGTTATATTAAATACATCATCAGTAGCTGGTATTAGAGGCTTACCTAATGCAACTGCTTATTCAGCAAGTAAACATGCAGTTATAGGAATTACAAAAACTGCTGCTATGGAATATGCTAAAAACAATATTAGAATCAATGCAATTTGTCCTGTATTTACTATTTCTCCAATGTTTGATCCTGAGGCTATGGATAAATTAAAAGAAGGTATATCTGAAAAACTTAAGGCTAATGTTCCTATGAAACGTTTTGCAAATGTAATGGAGCAGGTTAATACCATGTTATGGTTATGTTCAGATGAAGCAAGTTTTATAACAGGTCAAGCTATTTCTGTTGACGGAGGTTTAACTGCTTAAATTTCATAGATGATTCAAAAGGTTAGAAAAGGTGAAGAATTAAATGAAATTAATCTCAAAAAATTTTTAAAAGAAATTAATCTAATTTCTAATATAAAAAGTGATTTAAGTGTTTTACAGTTTTCAAATGGCTTTTCAAACTTAACTTATCAATTAAATATAGAGGATAAGGAATATGTTATTAGAAAACCGCCTAAAGGTGCTGTTTACGGCCATGACATGGGTAGGGAATATAAAGTTCTAAGAGGTCTCAATAACGGTTTTAATAAAGCACCTATTGCTTATGCTTATTCTAATGACAACACCATCATTGGATCTCAATTTTATATTATGGAGAAAGTCAATGGAACAATCATCACTCCAAGAGAATTAAAAGAAAGAACTATACCAGCAAAAGATTATAAAATAATTTCAGAGACTTGGTTAAATACGATGGTAGAGCTACATTATTTAGATTATAATAAATTAGGTCTATCAGATCTTGGAAAACCAGAGGGTTATGTCGAAAGACAAGTTAGAAATTGGGGAAAACAATATTTAAAAGCCGCAACTGATGATATAAAGGAAGCTGAGTTAATAATGAACTGGCTCAATGATAATCAACCCAAACAATACAAACATAGTTTAATCCACAACGACTACAAATATGATAATGTTGTTTTTAGTACAGAATCATGGACAAAAATTAATTCTATACTTGATTGGGAAATGTGTACCATTGGAGATCCATTAATGGATTTAGGAACATCTATAGCTTATTGGTCTATGCCATCAGACCCCAAAGGGCTTAAAACTGCCTTTGATTATCCTACTTCATTAGAAGGCAATCCAACAAGACTAGAAGTTGTTAAAATGTATGAAAAAGAGACCGGAGAATCTATAAATAATTTGGTTTTCTATTATGTGTTTGGACTTTTTAAAATAGCTGTAATCGTTCAACAAATATATTACAGATACAATAAAGGTTTAACAACAAATGAAAAATTCAAAGATTTAAATAAGATTGCTAAAATATTGTGTAAAATCGGATGGCAATCCATTCAAAAAAATAGAATTGAAAACCTTTTCTAAACCAATGAGTAAGATATACTTTTTCAGACATGCACAAGCTTCATTAGGAAGCGACAACTATGATGTTCTATCTAAAAAAGGAGAATTACAAGCTTTAGAGCTAGGAAAGTATCTGGTAGCTAATAAATATAAATTTGATAAAATATATGTTGGGGAATTAACAAGGCAACAACATACCTGTAAAATTGTTTCAGAAGTTTATACAGAAAACAATTTGACTTTTCCTAAGCCTATAATTCTTAAAGGATTAAACGAACATCAGGCTACAGAAGCTATGAAAATAGAAATTCCTAAAATGATAAATTCAGATCCGTTTATAAAAAGCTTATGGAAAGAAATTGAATTAGATCCTAAAAAGAAAAATGGAAATTTAATGTTAGGATTTGAATATTTCTTGAATTTGTGGGTTACAGATAAGATTAAAGTAGATGGGATAATACCCTGGAAAGATTTTAGAGAAAATGTAAGAAATGGCTTAAAGATAATTTTAGATAACACCAAAAAGAGTCAATATATTGGTGTGTTTACTTCAGGAGGAACAATAAGTTCTATTTCAGCTGAATCTTTAAAAATAAGTGATGAGAAAAAAATTGCGGGATTAAACTTTTCTATTAGAAATACATCATTTACTTCTTTTTTATTTTCAAAGAATCAATTTAACCTTTTATCATTTAATGAGCTACCACATCTTGAAAAAGAAATGATAACATTTGTTTAGCTTTAAAGCATAAAAAAAACCTGCTAATAGCAGGTTTTTTTATAATAATCTTTATTAAAAATTATTTTAATAATGAACCATTGTAATATGTAGAGGCGTTTATGATCTTTCCATCATTATTAAACCCATGAATATAATGAATAGGCATAGTAATTTTCTTACCATCTGACTTTCTAGTAATTTTAAATTGCCACCATGACATAACATCTTTACTTTCATTTAAATCATATTCTAAATAATCAGGATAACCCACTTCTTCAATAGCATCTAAAGTAAAATTCATTAAAAACTGTTCATTACTTTTTCTGCCATCTTCTAAACTAATAGGTTCTGATGAATTAATATCATTAATAACTGCATTTTCATCCCAGTAGCTATATGATTTTTCATAATCTCCATTCAGAAATGAATATAAGGTCTTTCTTACAGTATTAATATTTTTATGATTAATATAAATTTTTCCATTCTCTCTATCAACATTATTTCGAGAATTCCCAATTCTTCTAAATTCTAATTTGTTGCTGTACTCAACAATAGTTGTAATTTTTGTAGAATCATCATTAAGCTTATAAATTCTAAGTACAGGATGGTCCAATTCTACGCCAGTAGGCTTATGAACTCCATATACATGAAACCAGGATTGAACCCAATTACCATCATTTTTATATTCTAACATATCTGGATAAGTTCCTTCAGTGTTTTTAAATGAAACATAATCAAAATAATTTTTAAACCATTTGATATTGTTCAATACATTGTTTTTTTTACCAAATTCTTTATTTTTTGTATTTCCATCAAGCCATGAGACATCATCATGTAAAATTGAAGCTGCCTTATCTAAATCACCAGAGGATATTGCCTCATGAAATGAATCAATTAAATCAATTCCAGGGTGTTTTTCATAAATAGTTCCATTTTTCTTTTTCTGTGCACTAACAGAAAATGTAATAAGTGTAATTAAAATAAAAGTTATTTTTTTCATAATTTTTTTTTGAATGAGATACAATATATGAAAATATTTCTTATAACATACTAATAAGAATGTTAATTGCTATTGTTATTTTACAACAATAAATGTAGCTGTTCCACCCGTGGCAAGATTCCACTGATTTGAAGAAATCATTTGATTTTTATCGTCAAAAACTCTTAATTCCGCTGTATTAGGTCCTGTACTTCCTTGATTTAAAGCGGTAAAGTCAATCTTATTAAAACCTGAAATTAAAGGAAGCTTAAAACCTGAAAAAGTGGAGTCTAACATTAGGTTGTCTATAACTATTGAATCATTAACTAAAATACGAACCCTATCTCCATCTACATATTCAAAATCTCTGCAAATAATATTTACATATTTTGAATTTGTTCTAACATCTCCCAAATAAGAACCTTTACTGTAATTATTTGGTTGTCTTTGTTTTTCTTTTTGGATGTTTTTTAGATATATATCACCAGGGTCTAGAAAGGTCTCTGATTCAAAAACAGATTTATTATTCTCTTTCTTAGATTCAGATTTTTTTGAAATTGAAAAATAGTCTGGATTATTTGGATTAATCTTTAGATTCTTTAAAGTTGATGAAAGTGGTGGTAAAAGTTCAATTTTTCTTTTAGAATTTTCTATCTGAGAGAATAATTGAAAAGAAGTAATGAAAATAAAAAGAAAACAAATAATTTTTTTCATATTTCCATAAAATAGTATATCTAAAGTTCTTTTATTCATTTTTTTAAATTAGCACCAATTATTAGGCAAATTCCATCATTAACTAATATTAATGAAATAGTTTCAAACAAAAACCATGCCTCTCCTCTATTCTTAAGTGTTAATGCTTCACCAAAAATACATAATCCCGAACTAAAAATAAGGCGCCCATTCAGTTATAATACTTTTTTTGAATTTCTTGCGACGCTTCTTGTATTAATAAAATTCACTATTTAAAATATTTATTATACTTGAAAAAAGAAAAGAAACCTAAAAGAAAAACAAATGCTGCTGAATAGTAAACAAAATCAGGGGTTATGCCCTTATCTCCACTGGCATATGAATGTAACCCACTTAAATAAAAATTAACTCCAAAATAAGTCATCATAATTGAAGCAAAAGCTATAATAGACATTAAATTAAACATCCATTTTCCCTTTAATCCTGGAATTAATCTCATATGCAATACAAAAGCATAAATCATGATACTAATTAAAGCCCATGTTTCTTTTGGATCCCATCCCCAATATCTTCCCCAGCTTTCATTAGCCCATTGTCCACCAAGAAAATTTCCTATTGTTAACATGATTAAACCTACAGTTAAAGAAAGTTCATTAATTATTGATAACTCTTCTAAGTTTAATTTAATCTTCTCTTTATTTTTTTCATTAGTTATAAGCATAAGGATTAACGATACAATTCCTAAAATCATTCCTAAAGTGAAGGGACCGTAACTTCCTACAATGACAGAAACATGAATCATTAACCAATAACTATCAAGAACAGGAACTAAATTTGCTATTTCTGGATCCATCCAGTTCCAATGAGCTATCATTAAAATCATTGAAGATACAAATGAGGTTGCCGCAATTGTAAGATTAGATTTTCTAGAAAAAGCAAGTCCCATACCAACTGTAGCCCAAGCAACATAAATCATAGATTCATATGCATCACTCCAAGGAGCATGGCCTGAAACATAAGCTCTAGCTAAAAGTCCTAGTGTATGCAAAATAAATAATCCAACAATAGTATATTTTGATGCTTTTATAAGAAATTTTATGTATTTATTATCATTAAAAATTTGAAAAATAAGGAATGTGAACATTAGAGTTCCTACATACAT
This sequence comes from uncultured Bacteroidota bacterium, assembly GCA_902511755.1. GTDB lineage: Bacteria > Bacteroidota > Bacteroidia > Flavobacteriales > Flavobacteriaceae > MAG-121220-bin8. The sequence continues at coordinate 63,220 of CABXGL010000006.1, forward strand.
ATACCAACTAAAAAGTTTTTTAAAAACATCATACTTGTTATAAATTATTTCTGCTTTTATTTTATCTTCTGAAGGTATAACATCAGATCCATATTTAGTTTGGAAACCTTTAATACTCTCCAAAAGTTTTGTTGAATTATCATAATTTCCTGTTTCTATGTCATTTTCTAAAGCACCAAAATAAAGCGGCAAAATATTTTTTACATATAAAGAATCAACACCACTAAAATCATTTGGTTCAATATCAGAAAAAGAAACCCATTTATTATTAGAATGATTTGGGATAGGAAAAATTCGTAATATTTTTCCTTCAAAAGCAGAAAAAAGTAAATTAACCCTTCTATCTAATTCTATGAAGTCTTTTTGAAATTGATTAGGTAAAGAAGCTTTATAAGATTCCTCTAGTTGAGAAGAAATTTTATAATTACCATCATCATCAAAAAAATCAACAAAAGAAGCATATTTCTCTTTTTTATTTCTACCTGCTATCTTCCTTATGCTATCATTCCCTCTTTTCAAATAAATAAAAGGAACATTATACCAAAGAATAGGATTTTTCGTAATTGAAATCAGAACTTGATCAGCATTCAATTCTTTATAAGTATCTGACTTGCTTACTTTTCTTAAAACTTCTGAAGCAAAAGTATTTAAAGGTTTCATACGTCCTCCTGAATCCTGAATAACAATACTACCAAAATCAGCAGCATGTTCTACACTCACAGGTCTATTTACAATTAAGGAATCGTTTTGATTTAATACAGTTTCGGTATGCTGATGGTCATTTTGAGCATAAAAAGCTGTTGAAAAAAGAATCATTATAATCGTCGTTAAAGCATCTTTTTTTATTTTAACCTTATCCAACTTAATAGTTAAATCTTTAAAACGAGTTTTGCCAAAAAACATAATTCCTAATAATCCAATATAAAGAAGAAAATATCCTATATATGTAATAAGAGTACCAAAATAATCATGGTTTACTGATAAAACTGTTCCTTTTTCATCAGGATCAAAAGAAGCTTGAAAAAATCTATATCCCCTATGATTTAGAATATTATTCATATATATATCATAATCAAAACTAGTATCATCAATTACCGTTACTTTACTCATAAAACTACTATAACTTTTCTCAGTTCCAGGATATTTTTCTGCTATAAAATCATTAAGTTTTATTTCAAAGGGAAGAGGTTTTTCTAAAGAACCATACTTTAAAGAAAAATCTAAATTTCCTACTTTAACTTTTTTAGGTTGATTTACAATTCCTTTTCCACCTAATAAACCTACTAATTGAGACTCTCCATTTGTAGAAATTTTTACAAATAATCCATCTTGTTGAGTAACTTCATCATCAGATTTTACAATTTTAAATTTTCCATTTATAATATTTTCTGGAAAAACAAACTGTAAACCAGCAGCATTATACAATGATCTTAAAATCAATGGTTGATTAGAATTTATGATCAAATCTCCTTGCATTTGATCTAACATTCTCATATAATTGCCTTCAAATGGACTATTTATAAATAACTTTCCATCTATAAAATTTATATTAATAGCACCCTTTGTGTCATTGTTAAGGGCAAATAGAATATTATGAATACTTGTAACTTGACCTGATTTTAGATAATGATCATGTCTATTACCACCACTAGCTTCAACAATTTTTAAATAATCTTCACCATTTAAATCCTGGACTAAATCCTCTTTGACATTTTCTAAAAAATCAATGTATTCAATTGAAAAATCTTGATCATTAAAATCATAAATCCAATTAAAGTAATTTTTTGTTTTTTCAGAAATTAACAAATCATCTTCTAAAGATTTTCTTATAGTTTGACCATTCATTTCACCATCAACATAAACAGTTAAGAAAGTTTTTTCAGATAAAAATGTATTAGATGAAGTGTTTTCT
>CABXGL010000007.1:0-17500 GCA_902511755.1 uncultured Bacteroidota bacterium
ATTATTCAAACTAAGGAACAATATAGAATTAAAGAATTAGTAGCTTGTTTAGTAGGAAAAGAAACTAACTTGCTTAGATCACATAACATTTCACAAAGCAATATTTTTGGAATTGGAAAGTCTTATGATGAAGTTTTTTGGAATTCTTTACTTAGACACTTGCTTGTTGCGGGAATGATTAATAAAGTTGTAGAATCCTATGGTGTTATTAAATTATCTGAAAATGGACATGAATATTTAAAAAAACCTTTTGATTTTTTTATTAGCGAAAATCATAATTATAAGGATTCAAATAATTTAACAAACCAATCTAATTCAACTAATAAAAGTGTTTTTGATAAAGTTTTATTTTCAATCCTAATTGGAGAAAGGAAAAAAACAGCAAAATCTAAAGGTATTCCACCATATGCAGTTTTTCAAGAGTCTTCAATTGAAGAAATGGCTGTTAAATATCCAATATCAATTGATGAATTAAAAAATATTAATGGAGTTGGTGAAGGTAAAGCAATTAAGTTTGGAAGTCCTTTTGTTATTTTAATTGATGAATATGTTAAAGAAAATGAAATAATAAGACCAAACGATTTGGTTATTAAAAGCACAGGTTCTAATTCATCCTTAAAACTGTTTATAATACAAAGTATCGACAGAAAGCTTTTGCCGAATGATATTGCAGATTCAAAGGGTATAGAGCTTACGGAATTAATTAATGAATTAGAAACAATTGTTTTTTCTGGGACTAAATTAAATATTAACTATATGATTGATGATGTTTTTGATGAAGATCAACAAGAAGAATTATATGATTATTTTATTGACTCTGATTCAGATGATATAAACTTAGCAATTGATGAGTTTGAGGGAGATTATGAAGAATCTGATTTAAGACTTTATAGAATAAAATTCATTAATGATATTGCTAATTAAATTTTATTTTTTTAATTACAATCCTTTCGTTTATATTGCCTTCTTTTAAATTAACTTAATATAAACTTATGAAAGAAGGCATATATGCAAAAATCAATACTAATAAAGGAGAGATTTTATTAACGCTTCATTATAAATTAACTCCAGGAACTGTTGCTAATTTTGTAGGTTTAGCAGAAGGTAAAATTGATAATACATTTAGATTGCAAAATGAACCTTTTTATAATAAATTAAAATTTCATAGGGTTATACCTGAGTTTATGATTCAAGCGGGATGTCCTCATGGAAGTGGGGTTGGAGGGCCAGGTTATAAATTTGATGATGAATTTCATAATGATTTAAAACATGATAAACCAGGTGTTTTATCCATGGCAAATTCTGGAATATCAACTAATGGAAGTCAATTTTTTATAACTCACATTCCAACACAGTGGCTCGATAATAAACATACAGTTTTTGGAGAAGTTATTGAAGGTCAGGATGTTGTTAATAAAATTGAACAAAATGATATTATGAATTCAATTGAAATTTTAAGAATTGGTGAGGATTCTATAAATTGGAATGCCTTGGATATTTTTAATGACTTTAAAAATAAAAAGCAAAAAGAATTAAATGATTTAATAGAAAAAGAAAAAGAACTAATTAAAGAAATTTCAAAAGGTTTTAAAGAAACTAAATCAGGTCTAAAATATAATATTTTAAAAAATGGTAATGGAGAAAACCCTTCTTTGGGAGATTTAGTTAAAGTACATTATAAAGGACAATTATTGGATCAAACTGTTTTTGATTCTTCCTACAAAAGAAATCAGCCAATTGAATTTAAAGTTGGAATAGGGCAGGTTATACCTGGATGGGATGAAGGAATAATGTTGCTTAAAAAGGGAGATAAAGCAAAATTTATAATACCTTCACATCTTGCTTATGGAGAAAGTGGAGCCGGTGGCATAATTCCACCAAATGCTACTCTTATTTTTGAAGTGGAATTGGTTTAAACAATCCACTTTATATTGCAACCTATACTAGGTTTCTGATATGAGTTAATTTCTCTAGAAAATAAAATACAATCAAAAACATCTCTAATATCATTCCCTGATACAGGAATATTGTTGCCTGGTCTAGAATCGTCTAATTGCCCTCTGTAAATTAACTTTTTATTATTGTTAAAAATGTAAAAATCTGGTGTACATGCTGCATCATAATCTTTAGCAACCTGTTGCGTTTCATCATATAAATATGGAAATGGATATTTTTCTTTTAGTACCATTTTTGACATTTCATCAGGAGAATCTTCAGGGTAATTATTCACATCATTACTGGATATAGCAATGAAAGAAATTCCTTTGCATTGATAATCATTAGCAATTTTTACAATTTCTTTATTTACATGAATTACAAATGGACAATGATTACAAATAAACATTAATAAGGTGCATTTTTCACCAAAAAGATTTTCTGAATTTAAGATCTTTTTTGAGTTGGTATCATACAGTTCGAAGTCTGGAGCATTAAATCCAATAGGAACCATATTTGAAGGAGTACGTGCCATTAAATAATATTTTATTCAAATTTAAATGGAATTTTCAATAAATTGCCAATTATTAATTAATTTATGGAAGATATTATTTATCTTTTTGAAAATATAACTTCTTTTCAGAGGTCTATTATTTTAGTTGGTGGTATAACTTTTTTTTGGTCTATTGAATCAATAATTCCTTTGTTTAATTTTAATTATAAAAAATTAAAACATGCCATTCCTAATTTCTTTTTTACTTTAACAACAATCATTGTAAATTTTTCACTTGCTTTTTTGCTTTTAAACTCAGCAGACTGGGTTGTTGCAAATAATTTTGGATTACTTAATTGGTTCGACTCTATACCTTTCGTGATTCATGTATTATTAGGAATATTATTATTGGATTTAATCGGTGCATATTTGCCGCATTATATACAGCATAAGATTAAATTTCTTTGGAAAATACATTTAGTACATCATTCAGATCATAATGTTGATACTACTACAGCAAATCGACATCATCCATTTGAAAGTGTCATTCGTTTTATTTTTACATTGATTGGAGTAATAGTTTTAGGAACATCTATAGGAATAGTTTTTTTATATCAATCTATTTCATTGGTGTTATCCCAATTCAATCATGCCAATATAAAACTTCCATCATCTATTGATAAAATTTTGAGTTATATAATAGTTTCACCTAACATGCATAAAGTTCACCACCATTATGTTATGCCTTATACCGATTCAAATTATGGTAACATTTTTTCTGTATGGGATAGACTTTTTGGAACTCACATGAATTTAGAGCCATCAAAAATAATATATGGTGTCGATACATTTTTTGAAAAAGAGAAAAATGAAAAAATTAATAGTTTGCTTTATAGACCATTTGAGAAATCTAGATCTCCTTTAAAAAAATAGCTTACATTAAATTAGAAAAGAATATAGCATTCATTAATAGTTTGTTAGTTCCATACCAAAAAGCTCTAAAATTAGTATTATCTGTAAAAACTAATACTTTCCCTTTTTTTAGATTATAAGCAGCAAATGGTCTAGAGTTTTTCATTGATTTAAGATTCTCTTTAGAAACATATCCGCTTATTAATGGTTTGTTTGAGTATTTAATAGGATTATTATATCCAATTGAGTCATTTTTAATATAGATATTAGTATTTCTAAAAACAGAAAGATTATTATGATATCCGTAATTTATAGGATGTGACCTGTCTAATTCAACCCTAAAGATTGCACCACTTGTTAACTGAGCTCCATAATGATTTCTTTTATCTTTATATTTTAAATCCTTAGAAGAAGCCTTGTTTTGATTGAATTGGAGTTTTATAAAATTATTTTTATTTAACCAATTAATAGAATTTCTATATCCTATTAACTTTCCACCATTTTCAACCCAATTTTTTATTTTTTCTATTGATTTTGAATCAAAATTATAACTCCCATTAACCATTATTATTGTATTATATTTTGAGAGATCATATCTTAAAATATTAGATTTTTTAATTTTTGTTATAGGTATCTTATACCTTGTATCTAATAAATGCCATATTTCTCCTGCGTCATAGCTTGTTACACCATCTCCAACTATTAATGCAATATTAGCTTTTGAAATATTGGAAAATTTACCACTACCTAAATCAATACCATTAGTATGGCTAGATTTATAACCATAAAAATTAACTCCACTTATTTTACTAAGTGAAAGTATTTTTTTATTAATTTCTTGAGAACTTAATTTTTGATTTTGCATTGGAATTAACAATGTGCCATAATCAAACTTTTTTGAATCAATTGAAAAAGGCTTTGTACCTACTTTTACCCTAATTCCTGAATTAAGTAATTCATTTAATACTTTCGGAGAGTAGTAATCATTCCAGGTAAATAAATATGCGTAATTATTAGAATTGTATATTTCCCCTTTCGGTTTAGATAAAACTAACTTTTCATACTTTTCTTTAGAAGAATAGTTAGTATAATCTAAATTAAAAGAGTGTAAAAATGACCATGCTGAAATGTCATAAAACAAACTATCATTAAAACTTGTTCTTTTTTCAAACATAGCTTCTATTAATCTTATTTTATCTTGATTTTTAGGAACTAAAATTGAATTTTCTGGTTTATATATTACATTATCAATAGTTAAAATCTTGTTTAATTTATTAGTTGAAATATTATGTTTTTTTAAAATTTTATAAAATTTATAAAGTTTTGATTTATCTTTTTGATCAGAAATTAAATAATAATCATTTTTATTACTTAATGCTATTTTTCTTGAATTATTAAAGAAATTAACCTGATATGCTAATAAGGTATTCTTCATTTTTATAGCCGCTTCAAGAGTTGAAAATGAAGTGGTAAGTTGATTTTTGATTGTAAAAGGAAAGGATAAAAGTCCATTTACACTTTCTACTAAATGTCCTCTAGAACTAGCTTGTTCAAATAGAATTCCAATACTTCCATTAATATCGGGAAATGTAGACCCTTTTCCATAATAAAAATCATCATAATCTTCTTCACTATAAAACAATGAACCTATTTCACTAAGTCTTTTTTCATGGAATTTTGCTATCTGAGCAGTTAGTTTTTGATTTTCATTGGGAGTTAATGGATTTACTCTAGATGGGATTCCAGGTTGATAGAAGAAAGTTGAATTTGTACCCATTTCATGATGATCCGTCAAAATATTTGGAGACCAATCATGGAATGTTTTGATTCTAGCTTTAGATTCCGGAAGTTGAACTGGCAACCAATCTCGATTTAAATCAAACCAATAATGATTAGTTCTTCCTCCAGGCCAATTTTCATCAAACTCTCTATCATAATTATCAGGATTTAGATTTAAACTTTTATTTGTGTTTGCCCAGTGTGCAAACCTTTGGAGTCCGTCAGGATTAAAAGATGGATCTAATAAAATGATACTTTTATCTAATGCTGATAATAAGTTATTGTCATTTGAAGCGGCAAGATAATATGCGTATAACATTGCAGCATTACTTCCGCTTGGTTCATTTCCATGTACTGAATAACCTTGATAAATAACAATAGGCATGGCATTTAAATCTTTCATAATACCATCTTTTGAATTTAATTCTAAGTGTTGTTTTCTAATAGATTCTATTTGTTCTTGATTTTTTTTTGAGGTTATAGTTAAAAGAATTAACGGTCTACCTTCATAGGTTTTTCCTCTATCAGTAATTGAAATTCTTTCAGAAGCATTTGCTAATGAATACATATACTGAACCAATCTATCATGACTAATGTGTGATTTTCCAATTTGTTCTTCTCCTAAACTTAATGAATTTGGCTTGGGAATCTTTTGATTATAAGATTCAGTATTACCCAAATAATAAGATAAATCAATTTTGTTTTGAGAAAAAGAGATTAAAGTAAAAAAAAGTAAAATACAGTTTAATAATCGCATGTTAAAAAAATCTAAATATCATCAAAATCAACGTCAGTAAAGTTTTCCTCAGAAGTTGATGTGGTTTCTTCAGTTTCTTCTTTTTGATCTTCATCTTCATTTTCTTCTTTTTCATCAGGTTTTGATTGATGATCTTCTTTAACATAATCTTTTTGGTGTCTTTCACTAATTACTTCTAAACCTTTTTCATCGATTATGTATTGAGTCATTTCCTTAACAAGATCATTAAACCCTTGAAAATCTTCTTTGTATAGATAAATTTTATGTTTTTTGAAGTAAAAGCTACCATCTTCATTGGTAAATTTTTTACTTTCAGAAATAGTTAGATAATAATCTCCTGCTTTTGTAGATCTAACATCAAAAAAATAAGTCCTTCTACCAGCCCTAAGAATTTTTGAGTAAATATCTTCAGCATCATTGTATTTTCTTTCTTCCATTTGTAATAGTTTATTTTTCAAAAATGAAGAAAAAAAACAAACTCACCAAATATCTAAATAATTACTTTTAAGTGGATTGCTTTAATACTGCTTTAGAATAGTACCCGTTATTTTTAACTAATTCTTTGTGAGAACCAAATTCAATCACTTTTCCTTTCTCTAGAATAAGAATTTTATCACATTTTTTTGCAGAAGAAATCCTATGTGTTGCTATAATTAAAGTTATTCCTTTACTAATTTTATTTATGTTGGATAATATTTTCTCTTCTGTCTCGGTATCTACTGCTGATAAGCTATCATCCAATATAAGTATTTTAGGTTTTTTAATAAGTGCTCTGGCTATAGCTATTCTTTGTTTTTGACCACCAGAAAGATTTACACCCCTTTCTCCCAATAATGTTTCATATTTGTTTTTAAAAGTATTGATATCTTTTATCAAGCATGCATTTTTAGCTGCATTTTTCACTTCATTAATAGAAGCATTATAGTTTCCAAATTGAATGTTCCTTTTAATGGTATTAGAAAACAAAAAGGTAGATTGAGGAACATATCCAATAGACTTTCTCAATTTTTTGATATCTATTTTATTGATGTTTATATTGTCAAAAAGAATTTCACCTTTTGATGGGTCATAAACTCTACAAATAAGCTCAAGTAATGTGGTTTTTCCTGATCCTACATCTCCCATAATTGCTATTGATTTACCTTTTTTTATTTCAAAAGAAATATTATTACTAGCTATAATTTTAGTTTCAGGATAGGTAAAACTTACATTTTTAAAATCAATTTTTCCTTCTATTTTTTTATTGCTTTTTGATAGATTAGCTATACTTGAATTTGTTTTTAAAAATTCATTTATTCTTTTTTGAGAAGCTTCTGCTTGTTGTACAATAGATGTTATCCAGCCAACTGTAGCAACTGGCCATGTTAACATGTTTACATAAATAATAAATTCAGCTAAAACACCTAATTCAATTTCATTATTCATGTATTGTCTTCCTCCAACAAAAACAACTAAAATATTACTAATCCCAATTAATAAAATCATTAGAGGGAAAAACCACGCTTGAATTTTTACTAGTGACATGTTTTTTTCTTTGCTAGATTCTGCTAATTTTTCTAATTGATTGTTTATGTTTTTTTCTACAGTATAAGTTTTAATAATTTTTACTCCACTAAAAGATTCTTGTGTATAAGTAGTGAGTTTAGATAAAAATTCTTGAACAATTTTACTTTTTAGATGAATTAAAACACTTATTTTATAAATTATAAAAGAAAGAATAGGCAAAGGGATTAAGGTATACATTGTAAGCTTAGGAGCAACACTAAACATGTATGTTATTACTATTACAAATAGAGTAGAAGTGTTTATAGCATACATAATTGCAGGACCAATGTACATTCTTACTTTACTTACATCTTCACTAATTCTATTCATTAAGTCACCTGTCCTATTATTTTTATAAAAATCAAAACTTAGAGATTGGTATTTTTTATAAATTTCATTCTTGATATCAAATTCTATAAATCTAGAAACATTTATAAGCATTTGTCTCATTATGAAAGTAAAAACCCCAGCAATAATAGCCGATCCAACAATTATTAATATATTATTAAGAAGTTTTTCTTTAACTATTTTAATTTCTAAAGAAGATGCAATGATATAATTTTCAAGAATAGTTATTGAGTCTCCAATAAGGTTTGGAACAACTAGGGCAAATACTCTAGCTATAATAGTTATAAATATCCCAATTATTATTTTGGTTTTGTATTTTAAAAAATACTTGTTTAAATATCTTAATTCTATCATTAATTACTAAAGCTTCAAATATACATCAATGAGTATTCAAATCTTTCTAAAATTCTTCTATTTTTTATAAAAATAAATTTATTTTTGTGACTCAATTAAAGTTCTTTAAAATGTTAAATAGACGACAATTGCGTTTAAAAGCTATGGAGGTTATATATGCATATGACAAGTCTATTGAAAAAAACATTGATCATCAATTAAAATATTTTTTAAACTCAAATAAAAATTTTTATTCTTTATATATAACTATCCTTTCAATTTTTGATAAACTCCATAGTTATTGTAATAAAAGAAATTCTAAAAACAATAATAAATTTTTAAAGAATGATAGTGATGTATTCTATAATAAAATCTCTAATAATTTATTTTTAAAAAAAATATCTTCTGATAAAGTATTATTACAAAAAACAGATTTACTAAAAATTAATTATTGGGATGACCATCCTGAACACATAATTTTTTTGACAAAAAAAATAGAAAAAAGTGACATTTTTCTTTCTTATTATAAGAAAGAAAAAAATTCATTTGATGACGACAAACAATTTATTATCAAAGTATTTAAAAAAATTATTGCTTCAGATAATAAACTTTATGAATTTATAGAAGAAACACAAATATCATGGATTAATGATTTACCACTAGTTAATAGTTTGGTTTTAAATACATTGAAGAAAATTCAAAAGAGGTCTAGAAAATCTAATTTAATAACTGAAATTTATAAAAATGAAGAAGATTCAAAATTTGGAATAAATTTAATTAATCAAGTTGTTTCAAATAAAGATATGTTAAAGGAAGAAATTGGAAAAATTACTTCAAATTGGGATAGTGAAAGAATTGCACAGATTGATTTGATATTATTGCAAATGTGTTTGACCGAATTTTTATTTTTTAATTCAATTCCTATTAAGGTTTCCATTAATGAATATTTGGAATTAGCTAAAGAATATTCAAGTCCAAAAAGCAATATTTTTATTAATGGAATTATGGATACAATTTCCAAACAATTTATACTTGAGGGTCGAATAAAGAAAAACAAAAGAGGTTTGCAATAATTTACTATTTTTGAACAGATATAAAATTAAATTATGAAAATAAAAAAAACAGACATTAGATTATCAATATATACTTTTTTGATCGCTTTTATGGTCTCATTTCTTCTAACATCTTGTGGATCAGATCCTTCAAAAAAAATAAAGAAAGAAAATATTGAGACTGCTAAAGAAAGAATTAATTCAGATTTTGATTATCCATCTATTGATTTTGATAAAACTAACCATGATTTTGGAGAAATTATTGATGGCGATATAGTAGAAACCACTTTTACATTTACAAATTCTGGGAATTCAGATTTAAAAATTTTAAATGCTTCAGGTAGTTGTGGTTGTACAGTACCAGAATATCCTAGAGATACTCCGATTAAGCCAGGAGAATCTAGCTTTATTAAAGTGAAGTTTGATTCTTCAAATAAACCTGGATTGCAGAGAAAAACGGTTACACTTGTAACTAATACTTCAATGGGTAAAGAACTTTTGTCTATTATAGCTATTGTTTTACCTAAAAATAACTAAATAGATTAATATGGATAGTTCTTTAATGCCTCTAACTTTAATGCTTATAGGTTTCTTTTTTTTAATGATATATCCTCAGATGAGGAGACAAAAAAAAGAAAAGAAGTTTTTATCAGAGTTAAAAGTTGGAACTAGAATAGTTACAAAGAGTGGACTTCATGGCAAAATCGTTGAGATAAAAGATGGAAGTGAATCATGTATAATTCAGACTATGGCTGGTAAAATTAGATATGAAATTTCAGCTATTTCTTTAGAAATGAGTAATAAATTAAATAAAAAGTAGTGGTTAATATTATTGAGCTAAATGTATAAGAAACTGTTAAAACCTATTCTTTTCTGTATTGATCCGGAAAGAGTTCATGAAATAACATTTTTCTTTATCAACTTAATATTTAAAATACCTTTAGTTTCTAGTTTAATCTCAAAAATTTATTCTTTAAAAAACCCGATTCTTGAAACCGAAGTTTTTGGAATAAAATTCCCAAATCCAATTGGATTAGCAGCAGGCTTTGATAAAAACGCCAAACTATATAATGAATTTTCAAATTTTGGATTTGGTTTCATTGAAATTGGCACAGTTACTCCATTGCCACAGGAAGGCAATCCAAAAAAAAGACTATTTAGATTAGTTAGTGATGAGGCTATAATTAATCGTATGGGTTTTAACAATACTGGAGTTGAAGAAGTTATTAAAAGATTAAAGTATAATAAAGGAGTAATTGTAGGTGGTAATATTGGAAAAAATAAGATTACAGATTTCGATAATTCTATACAAGACTATCTAATTTGTTTTGAAAAACTATACCCTCACGTCCATTATTTTGCAATAAATGTAAGCTCCCCTAATACTGAAAAGTTGAGAGATTTACAGCAAAAAGATTTGCTTAAAAATCTTTTAGAAGCAATTCAGAAAAAAAATAAATCATATTCTTTTCCAAAGCCTGTTTTATTGAAGATCGGTCCAGATCTTTCCCAAGATCAATTAATTGATGTTATTGAAGTTATCGCAGAAACCTCTCTAGATGGGATTATTGCAACAAACACAACATTATCAAGAGATAATTTATCTTCATCAGAGAATTTAGTAAATCAAGAGGGAGGTCTAAGTGGTAAGCCAATTTCTAAAAAATCTACTAATATTATTAAATTTTTACATGAAAAAAGTAATGGATCTATTCCAATTATTGGAGTTGGCGGTATCATGAATCCTGATGATGCAATTGAAAAAATTAAAGCGGGCGCTACCTTAATTCAATTATATTCAGGTTTTGTTTATAGTGGACCATCCATTATTAAAAAAATAAATAATGCAATAATAGATTATAGATTGAATCAGTAGTCTATTTTTTCTATATTTAGATAAAACATAATAATTTGGAAAGAATTGATAATTACGTGCCAAAATCCCTTGAGGATTATAATAGACTTTATAATGAAAGTATAACAAACCCTGAATCTTTTTGGGAAAAAATTGCATCTACTTATACTTGGAAAAAAAAATGGAATAATGTTTTGTCATTTGATTTTAATAAACCAGAGTTTACTTGGTTTGATGGAGGGAAGCTTAATATATCAGAAAATTGTTTAGATAGACATTTAATAGATAAAGCTGATCAAACAGCAATTTTGTTTGAACCAAATGATCCAAAAGAAAAACATCAGGAAATTTCTTATAGAGAATTACATAAGAGAGTATGTAGGTTTTCTAATGTTTTAAAGAAAAATAATATACATAAAGGTGATAGAGTTTGTTTGTATATGCCAATGGTACCTGAACTTGCAGTTGCTGTTTTAGCATGTTCTAGAATTGGTGCTGTTCATTCAGTTGTTTTTGCTGGTTTTTCTTCAACTGCTTTAGCTGCAAGAATTAATGATGCTGATTGTAAAATGTTGATTACTGCAGATGGTAGTTTTAGAGGAAGTAAGACAATAGATCTCAAGAGTATTGCAGACGAAGCTTTAGCTAGTTGTCCTTCTGTTGAAGTATCTATTGTACTTAAGAGAATAAATAGTAATATAGAATTAAAAGAAATTGATAAGTGGTGGCATGATGAGATATCTATGGTTTCCAATGAATGTGAAGCCATTGGAATTGATTCTGAAGATCCGCTTTTTATTTTATATACTTCTGGATCTACAGGTAAACCAAAAGGTATGGTTCATTCATGTGGGGGCTATATGGTCTATTCTGAATATTCATTTAAAAATGTTTTTCAATATAAAAAAGGAGATATTTATTGGTGTACAGCTGATATAGGTTGGATAACAGGTCATAGTTATATTGTTTACGGCCCTCTTTTATCAGGTGCAACGACAGTTATGTTTGAAGGAGTGCCTTCATATCCTGATTTTGGGCGTTTTTGGGAAATCTGTGAAAAACATAGTATTACTCATTTTTATACTGCTCCAACAGCAATTAGAGCTTTAGCCAAACATCCAAAATCTTTTGTGTCTAAATATAATTTGAATTCTTTAAAAGTTTTAGGAACTGTTGGAGAACCTATAAATGAAGAGGCTTGGAATTGGTATAATGAAGTTGTTGGTAAAAAAAATTGCCCAATTGTTGATACTTGGTGGCAAACAGAAACTGGAGGAATCATGATCTCTTCAATTGCAGGAGTTACTGATCCAAAACCAACGTTTGCTACAAAACCTATGATTGGAATTCAACCTGTTCTGTTAGATAATGACGGAGAAGAGATTTTAGATTCAAATACAAATGGAATTTTAGCGATTAAGTATCCATGGCCCTCAATTGCCAGAACAATCTATGGTGATCATGAGAGATATAAAAAAGTTTACTTTACTGCTTACCCTGGTTATTATTTTCCAGGTGATGGTGCATTTAGAGATGATAATGAGAATTATAGAATAACTGGTAGGGTAGACGATGTTGTAATTGTTTCTGGACATAATCTAGGAACTGCACCAATTGAGGATGCTATAAACCTACATGAAAACGTAGTTGAAAGTGCACTAGTAGGCTTTCCTCATGATGTAAAAGGAAATGCTTTGTATGCATTTGTAATTTTAAAAGATGATTCTAAAACAGAAAATATTAATACTGAAATTAATGACTTGATTTCAAAAACTATAGGTCCAATTGCAAAACCTGATAAAATTCAGATAGTTCCTGGACTACCTAAAACAAGAAGTGGTAAGATTATGCGCAGGATTTTAAGAAAAATTGCTTGTGGAGAAAAAGATAATTTTGGTGATATATCTACGCTTTTAAACCCTGAGGTTGTGGATGAAATTTCAAAAAATTCAATATAGCTTATCAAATATTTCAGTTAAATTCATTATGATTTAAAATAACTAAAATCCTCACCTTCTTTAATCGTTAGTAAAGTTTCATAGATTAATCTAATTACGTTTTCTACATCATCTCTTGTAACCATTTCAACAGTTGTATGCATGTATCTTAGTGGTAAAGAAATTAAAGCTGAGGCAACTCCACCATTGCTATATGCAAAAGCATCCGTATCTGTACCTGTGCTCCTTGAAGAAGCATGTCTTTGGAATGGTATTTTTTTCTTTTCAGCTGTTTCAATAATTCTTTCTCTTAACTTATTTTGAATGGCAGGCGCATAAGAGATAACTGGTCCTGCACCCATAGTGTTGTCTCCTTGAGTTTTTTTATTTATCATTGGAGTTGAAGTGTCGTGACAAACGTCAGTAATAATTGCAATATTTGGCTTTATTCTTTGTGTGATCATTTCAGCACCTCTAAGTCCAATTTCTTCTTGAACGGAATTTGTAATATATAATCCAAAAGGAAGTTTTTTCTTGTTTTCATGTAAAAGTCTAGCAACTTCTGCAATCATAAATCCACCGGCTCTGTTATCTATAGCTCTACAAACAAATTTATCTTTATTAAGTACGTGAAATTTATCGGGATAAGTTATTACACATCCAACATGGACTCCCATTTTTTCAACTTCTTTTTTGTCTTTTGCCCCTATATCAATAAAAATTGTGTCTAGTTTAGGTTGTTCCTCTTTTCCTGGCTTTCTAGTATGAATTGCAGGCCAACCAAATACTCCTTTTATAATCCCTTTTTTAGTATGTATGTCAACCCATTTTGATGGAGCTATTTGGTGGTCACTACCACCATTTCTTATTACATAAATAAGGCCATTGTCAGTAATATAATTTACATACCAAGAAATTTCATCAGAATGTCCTTCTATAACAACTTTGAATTTAGCTTTTGGATTAATAACCCCAACAGCTGATCCATAGGTGTCAGTTATAAACTCGTCTACATAAGGTTTAAGATATTTCATCCAAATTTTTTGTCCTTCCCATTCATATCCAGTAGGTGAAGGATTATTAAGATATTCTTCAAAAAATTTAATTGATTTTTGATTAAGTATTTTTTTTGTTGCCATTACTAATAATTTGAATGTAAAAGTACATAATTACTTAAAAATATTATTGTTTATGTGTAATTTTATAAAATGAAAAATCTTCTTTCATGTTTAATTATATTAATTGTTTTTAATTCTTATTCTCAGAAAAAGGAATATAAAGATTTAGACATTCTTATTAAAGTTGAAGGAGATTCTTTAGCTACTAAATCGATAGATTTAAACGAGGTTACTATATATCCAGCATTAGAATTTTCTAGTTTTGATGATAAGTTAAGATACTATACAGTTAGAAGAAAAACATTAAAAGTTTATCCTTATGCTGTGCTTGCTTCAAAAAGATTACAAGAATTAAATAGAAGGCTTCCCTTAATAAAGACCAGGGCTAAGAAAAAGAAGTATACTAAAATTGTAGAAAAATTTATTGAAAAAGAATTTTCAGAAGAATTAAAAAAATTAACAAGAACAGAAGGACAGATATTAATTAAGTTAGTTCATAGAGAAACTGGACAAACAGTATATAAACTTATAAGAAAATTGAGAAATGGGTTTAAGGCATTCTCTTACAACTCGTTAGCTAAACTTTTTAAGATTTCAATTAAAATAGAATATAATCCAGATAATAATGATGAAGATGCAATAATTGAAGACGTTTTAAAAAGAGCTTATGCTGATAAGACAATAAAATTGTCTTTAAAAGACCAATAAAACAACGATTTTTTTTTTAACATATATGAGGAAAATAATCATTGTTGACAAATAATCTATTTTTTTATAATTCAAAGTTTGTGGGATTGAAAAAGCAGTGTATATTTGCACTCGCATTACGAAAGAAGTAATCAGATTAAGTTCATTGAAAATATTGAGATAGACAGCGTAAAATTATGTTTACATAATTTATAATTAAGTAAAACCATTTTGAGTTCAATTCCAAATCAAATTTAAGTTGTTAAATTATTTAAAGTTTTACAATGAAGAGTTTGATCCTGGCTCAGGATGAACGCTAGCGGCAGGCCTTATACATGCAAGTCGGACGGTAACATTGGTGCTTGCACCAGATGACGAGTGGCGCACGGGTGCGTAACGCGTATGCAACCTACCTTTTACTAGAGTATAGCCCAGAGAAATTTGGATTAATCCTCTATAATATCTATTAATCTCATGATTTTTAGATTAAAGTTTTAACGGTAAAAGATGGGCATGCGTCTTATTAGTTTGTAGGTGAGGTAATGGCTCACCTAGACTACGATAGGTAGGGGCCCTGAGAGGGGGATCCCCCACACTGGTACTGAGACACGGACCAGACTCCTACGGGAGGCAGCAGTAAGGAATATTGGACAATGGACGAAAGTCTGATCCAGCCATGCCGCGTGCAGGATGACAGCCCTATGGGTTGTAAACTGCTTTTATACAGGAAGAAACACTCCGACGTGTCGGAGCTTGACGGTACTGTAAGAATAAGGATCGGCTAACTCCGTGCCAGCAGCCGCGGTAATACGGAGGATCCAAGCGTTATCCGGAATTATTGGGTTTAAAGGGTCCGCAGGCGGTCTTTTAAGTCAGAGGTGAAAGCCTACAGCTCAACTGTAGAATGGCCTTTGATACTGAAAGACTTGAGTTATTGTGAAGTGGTTAGAATGTGTGGTGTAGCGGTGAAATGCATAGATATCACACAGAATACCGATTGCGAAGGCAGATCACTAACAATATACTGACGCTCATGGACGAAAGCGTGGGGAGCGAACAGGATTAGATACCCTGGTAGTCCACGCCGTAAACGATGGATACTAGCTGTTCGTCTAACATTGGTTAGATGAGTGGCTAAGCGAAAGTGATAAGTATCCCACCTGGGGAGTACGGTCGCAAGACTGAAACTCAAAGGAATTGACGGGGGCCCGCACAAGCGGTGGAGCATGTGGTTTAATTCGATGATACGCGAGGAACCTTACCAGGGCTTAAATGTAACGGGACAGGTCTAGAGATAGACCCTTCTTCGGACTCATTACAAGGTGCTGCATGGTTGTCGTCAGCTCGTGCCGTGAGGTGTCAGGTTAAGTCCTATAACGAGCGCAACCCCTATCGTTAGTTGCCAGCGGGTCATGCCGGGAACTCTAGCGAAACTGCCAGTGCAAACTGTGAGGAAGGTGGGGATGACGTCAAATCATCACGGCCCTTACGTCCTGGGCTACACACGTGCTACAATGGCCGGTACAGAGAGCAGCCACTTCGCAAGAAGGAGCAAATCTATAAAACCGGTCTCAGTTCGGATCGGAGTCTGCAACTCGACTCCGTGAAGCTGGAATCGCTAGTAATCGGATATCAGCAATGATCCGGTGAATACGTTCCCGGGCCTTGTACACACCGCCCGTCAAGCCATGGAAGCTGGGAGTGCCTGAAGTCGGTAACCGTAAGGAGCCGCCTAAGGTAAAACTGGTAACTGGGGCTAAGTCGTAACAAGGTAGCCGTACCGGAAGGTGCGGCTGGAACACCTCTTTTCTAGAGAAAGACGACTGAATTTGAATAAATTCAACAAAAAATGTGTTTTACTTATGCTGTCCATCTTATTTTTATAATCTATCATGTTAGAGTCTCGTAGCTCAGCTGGTTAGAGCGCTACACTGATAATGTAGAGGTCGGCAGTTCGAGTCTGCCCGAGACTACTACTTTAATTATCCACAGGGAAATTAGATAGATAAATAATGGGAATTTAGGGTTGAGAAACTATAAATATTCAACGTTCTTTTTTTCTCAGAATGGGGGATTAGCTCAGCTGGCTAGAGCGCCTGCCTTGCACGCAGGAGGTCATCGGTTCGACTCCGATATTCTCCACTACAGTTTTTTTAAAACTGGAACGTTCATTGACATATTGAAATATTTAAGATACATAAAAATAAAAGGTATAAATCATTAATCGAGCCGATTTTTGATTTGTACGAGCAAAGTAAAAATTACAATTTTAAGAGAAAGTAAAGTTACGATAGGCTAATTAAGGGCGTATGGGGAATGCCTAGGCTCTCAGAGGCGATGAAGGACGTGATAAGCTGCGAAAAGTTACGGGGAATGGCACACACATTTTGATCCGTAAATATCCGAATAGGGAAACCTGGCTATTTGAAGAATAGTCATCCATACTTGTATGGAAGCAAACCCGGAGAACTGAAACATCTAAGTACCCGGAGGAAGAGAAAACAATAGTGATTCCGCTAGTAGTGGCGAGCGAACGCGGAATAGCCCAAACCTAAGTTGTTACGGCAATTTAGGGGTTGTAGGACCATAATATTTGTTGCTTAATGAATTAGAATCCGTTGGAAATCGGAACCATAGAGGGTGATAGTCCCGTATAAGTAAAGATAGTTAACGATAATGGTATCCTGAGTAGTGCGGGGCACGGGAAACCTTGCATGAATCCGGCGGGACCATCCGCCAAGGCTAAATA
>CABXGL010000007.1:22500-59713 GCA_902511755.1 uncultured Bacteroidota bacterium
TATTTTTTTTTCTTCAGTTCCAAATTCAGCAGCTATAAATAACCTATCAAGAATTCTATAATCTCCAGTAAATACTAAGCCTTTATAATTGGATTCAGTTAACATTCTAATTTGTTTACTAATATCTAAACCTATTTTTAATCCATATGTAGTTTTTATTGGAATTCTATCTAACGCAATCTCTTCTTGTGAGAACCCTGTTATACTACAAGCTATAAATAATATATTAATGAAATATTTTAACATGTATAACTTTTTCGTCTTTAACTGCTGAATTCATTATTTCTGATTTAATAATCCAATTAAGATTGTCATTTTCAATAACAATTTGATTCAAATCATAGTTTGAAAAATAACCACATGCTCTACTTATATAAATATGATTGTATTGATAGTTAATTAATATGTTATCATTATTACCTGAATTATCTACATTTTCTTTAAAATCTTTTACAAAAGAATAGCTAGTTATTTTTTCAAGGTTTTTTAATGGAACGGCAATTGAATCAGTTGTTTTAAATTGATAAATTTTTTCATTGTTAGATCCTTGAATTTTAAGGTTTGCAACCTCCTTTCTTAGACCTGAAGATTCATCATAAAAAACAATAACAAGTTTTGGAGTATCGGGAATTGATGAAAGACATATATCATCTGGCTCACATGAAAAAATTATACAGCTTATAAAAAATAGAATTATGCTTTTTTTCAATTTTATAAAATAACTAATTATTAATTTTCAAAAGTACAACATTTTCTACATGATCGGTATGAGGAAACATGTCTACAGGTTGTATTTTTTTAATAGTATACTTTTCTTGTAATTTTTCTAAGTCTCTTAATTGAGTAGATGGATTACAGCTCACATATATAATTAAACTAGTTTCCAATTTTAAAATTTCTTTAATTACATCTTTATGCATTCCATCTCTAGGAGGATCAGTTATAATTAAATCAGGATTACCATGTTTCTTTACAAACTTTGAAGTAAAAATATTTTTTATATCTCCAACTTCAAATTCTACATTGTTAATTTTATTTTCAATTGCAGTTTCTTTGGCTGATTTGACAGCTTCTTTAATGCTTTCAATTCCAATTACTTTTTTTGCATTTTTTGAAATGAATTGGGATATAGTGCCTAAACCTGAATATAAGTCATACACTATTTCGTTTCCTTTTAAATTTGCTAGCTTTTTAACGGTTTTATAAAGTTTAGTTGTTTGATTAATATTTGTTTGAAAGAAAGACTTAGGATAGATCTTAAAATTCAATTTATCTATAATTTCTGTTATAAATTTTTCTCCATAAAATAATTTAATATCTCTATCATATATTGAATCATTTTCCTTGTTATTAATCACATATTGAATAGACTTGATTTCAGGAAATGAAATTTTTAAATGGTTAAGAATTGATTTAATCTTTTCTGTCTTTTTTTCAAAGAATTGAATTATAACCATAAACTCATTTAAACTAGTATTTCGTATCATTAAATTTCTTAATAAACCCTGTTTAGATCTGGAATTATAAAATGAAAAATTATTGTTAATAGCATATTCCTTAATTGATAATCTAATTTTATTTGAAGGATCAGATTGTAAATGACAATTATTAATATCTACTACTTTATCCCACATTCCAGATATATGAAAGCCAATTCCTCTTCTTTCAATTCCTTTTTTATTACTACTGATTTCTTGATTTGTAAGCCAACGGTTTTCAGTAAATGAAAATTCTAATTTATTCCTATAAAAATACTCTTCATTACATTTTATTATTGGATTAACTTCTATACTATTAAATATTTTTTTAAATGAGTGTCTTATCTTGTTTTCTTTAAATTGAGTTTGTGAATCATAGATCATATTTTGCCATTTACAACCTCCACAAGTACCAAAATGTTCACATTTTGGTTCAACTCTTAATTTAGAGTAAGAATGGTATTTAGTTATATTACCTAAAAAATATTTTTTCTTTTTTTTATATGTTTTTATATCAACAATATCCCCTGGAACTCCATTTTTAAGCATTATTACAATTCCTTCAGAATTTTTAGCTATTGATTGTCCTTTTGAACCAATATCTATAATTTCAACAGAATTGAATATTTTTATTTTTTTTGACACTTCGCTAAGTTAAAATGAAAAAATCGATATTATTAATTATATTTATGTAATTCCAAAAAACTTATTTATTATGAATTTTTCTTTAAGATACACCCTGACTTTTATTTTAACATTATTTTTTACATTCTCACATTCTCAAAAAACTAAAAAAGACACAAGTAATGAAGCTTCTTTATACTCCGGACTAAAGTTTAGAAGTATTGGTCCTGCATTTATGTCTGGAAGGATAGCAGACATTGCAATTAATCCATCAAATGAAAATGAATGGTACGTTGCAGTTGGTTCAGGTGGCGTATGGAAAACTTCTAATTCAGGCACTACATGGATACCCTTAACAGATGACCAATCTTTTTATTCTACAGGAAGCATTACTATTGACCCAAATAATAATAATACTATTTGGCTTGGAACAGGAGAAAATGTAGGTGGAAGACATGTTGGTATTGGTAAAGGAGTATATGTGTCATACAATGGAGGTAAAACATGGGAAAATAAAGGTCTTAAAAAATCAGAACATATTTCTAAAATTATAGTAAATGGAGAAGATTCAAATACTATATTAGTTGCTTCTCAAGGTCCATTATGGTCATCAGGAGGGCAAAGAGGTCTTTATAAATCAACTGACGGGGGAAAAAATTGGAGATCTGTTTTGAATGTAAATAAATGGACTGGTGTTACAGATATTGTTGTTGATAATAGAGATCAGAATATTATTTATGCAGCCACATGGCAAAGACACAGAAATGTAGCAGCTTATATGGGTGGAGGACCTGGAACCAAAATTTATAAAAGCAATGATGGTGGAGATACATGGAAACAGTTAAAAGTAGGATTGCCTAGTGGAAATCTGGGTAAAATAGGTTTGGCTATTTCTGAGATTAATCCAGATATTTTATATGCCGCAATTGAATTGGATCGTCGCAAAGGAGCAGTTTATAGATCCTCGGATGGAGGAGAAAGCTGGAAAAAAATGTCAGATACAGTTTCTGGGGCAACAGGGCCACATTATTATCAGGAATTAGTTGCATCTCCTCATGTTTTAGATAAAATTTATTTAATGGATGTTAGAGTCCAAGTTTCAGACGATGGAGGAAAGACATTTTATAGAATGAGTGAAAAAGACAAACATTCTGATAATCATTCTATGACTTTTAAAAAAAGTGATCCAAATTATTTGCTTGTTGGAACAGATGGCGGTATTTATGAATCTTTTGATGATACCAAAACATGGAAGTTTATAAATAATCTTCCATTAACTCAATTTTATAAGCTTGCTGTTGATGATTCATATCCATTTTATAATATTTTTGGAGGAACTCAAGATAATAATACTCAAGGTGGTCCTAGTAGAACATTTCGATCAAATGGAATTACAAATAGTGACTGGTTTGTTCTTTTAGGAGGCGATGGTCATCAACCAGCAACAGAACCAGGAAATCCGGATATAGTATATGCGCAATCTCAGCAAGGAAATATTCATAGAGTTGATAGAACAACTGGTGAAGCAGTATTTATAAAGCCTTATTCAGGATTAGATGAACAATATGAAAGATTTAATTGGGACTCCCCAATACTTGTTAGTTCACACGATCCAAAGCGTTTATATTTTGGATCCCAAAGAGTGTGGAAATCTGATGATAGAGGTGATAGCTGGACTGCCATATCAGGAGATTTAACTCTAAACCAAGAAAGACTATCACTACCAATTATGGGAAGGATGCAAAGTTGGGACTCAGCTTGGGATGTCTACGCAATGTCAACCTATAATACAATTACATCACTTTCAGAATCCCCAATAAATGAAAATCATATTTACGCTGGAACGGATGATGGTTTAATTCATTATACCAAAAATAACGGTAACGAATGGGTTACTATGTCTGCTGATAAATTACCAAATCTTCCTAAGACTTCATTTGTAAATGATATAAAAGCTGACTTGCATGATATAAATACAGTTTATGTTGCTTTAGATAATCACAAGTTTGGAGATTATAGTCCATATTTATATAAAAGTGAAAATGGTGGTAAGTCTTGGAATGCCATTGTTAATGGATTACCTAAGGAAACTCTTGTGTGGAGGATTGTACAAGATCATATAGATCCTAATCTATTATTTTTAGCTACTGAATATGGTTTATATTTTTCAAATAATCAAGGTGAAAAATGGATCAAATTTTCAAATGGTTTACCAACGATTTCTATAAGAGATTTAGCAATTCAAAAAAGAGAAAATGATTTAGTTTTAGCAACTTTTGGTCGAAGCTTTTATGTTCTTGACGATTATTCATCTCTAAGAAATATTAATTCAGAAACAAGTAAAGATTTTATATTATTTGATACTAAGGAAGCTCTTCAGTATAACCCTGTTAGATCAGGATCTGCAAGTCAGGGAGCATCATATTTTAGGTCAAAAAATCCACCTTACGGTGCTATTTTTACTTATAACCTTCCAAAAGCTTATGAAACTTTAAAATCAAAAAGAAAAAAGAATGAAGCTAAATTAAATAAAGAAAACAAGGATGTCTCATTTCCTGGCTGGACTAAACTTGATGAAGAAACAAACGAAAAGCCTTCCAAGATTATACTTGAAATAGTTGATAAAAATGGATTAATTGTTGAAAGAATAAATGGAACCACAAAAAAAGGTATTAATAGAGTTTCTTGGGCTTTGACAAAACCTATACTTTCGGTAATTAAATCAAGTTCAGGAATTGCTTATCCACGTTCAATTCCTGTTAATCCTGGAACCTATGGTGTAAGATTAATGGAACTAAAAGATGGTAAG
Organism: uncultured Bacteroidota bacterium; assembly: GCA_902511755.1. Lineage (GTDB taxonomy): Bacteria > Bacteroidota > Bacteroidia > Flavobacteriales > Flavobacteriaceae > MAG-121220-bin8. The sequence goes on from CABXGL010000007.1 coordinate 27,412, forward strand.
TACAATTTAGTTGCTTCTGAAAAAAAATTTCAAGTAAAGAAAATCAGAGAAAATGTATTAAAAAATCCTTTATCAGATCAAATTGAGAAGTTAGTTTCAGATTTTATCGAATTTGATAAAGAATACACATTAATTTTAGATCAATATGTTAAAGCAAAGAAAAAAATGTCAAAATATGAACAAGCAATAAGATACGCTGACGAAATAAGTGCAAATTTGTATTCTGAATTAAAAGAGTTGGATGATCAAATGAATCTTATAGATTCTTTAATTTATGGCAATAAGTCTAAAAGTGAAATAATGGAAAAGGATAACCCAACAATATCTGAAAGAATTTCAGTTGCACTCAGAGGCTTTTCTGGAAATTCGTATGGTCCAACTAAACATCATCTAGGTAGTTTTAAAATTGCTAAAAGACAATGGAATGAAATGAAACCTCTAATTGTAGAATTTAATAATAAGGTTGATGATAAAATTCAACTTTTAGAAGGTGTGGGGTCGCCTAAAATTATTGACTAGAGTAGTAATTAATAATAAGGCTAATTACCATATTGTAAGACTTAATGCCTTGCTTTTGGTTATTAGCTTTTAAAAATAATCCATAAAAATCTTTAAAATAAGGTTCTAAAGGATTTTTGTATTGTTCCAGTTGTTTATTTGCTTGGTTTATATTTTTAATTACTCCTCTATTAACTTTAATAAATAATTCATCAAATTTTAATTTATCTGTTTTATAAAGTTCATTTAATAAATATTTTAGAGCGGATATATTACCACTATATGAAACAAATTGATTTTTGGAATGTATAGCAGCCATTATTCCAATAAAATTAGCTTCATTTTCAGCTGAATATCCAATTTGATGTGCAATTTCATGACATATGGTTGTTGGGAGATATATTTTGGGTGTATTTGTATTTATTTGTGCTTCTAATGTAAAAAGGTTTATGTATCCGCTAAAGCCCATATAGGAGAGGGGAGTGCTATACAAGGATTTTTTAACACTAATTATAGGGGCTTTATCATTAGTTATGTTTTCTTTCTCTAATGTTTTAATTGCCTCTATAGATTCTAGATATATCTGTTTATTAATTTTATAATCAAATAATACTGGTAAAGTATCACTGTTAGATAATTTTTCATGGATATTATTTGTATTTGTAATAAATAGATCTGTCACTTTAATTAATGAGCTTAGTTCATATTCATCTTCAATAGATAGTTTTGTTTTAAGATTAGTCCTATGATAGTTTAGTCCCCATTGAAATTGAAACACTATATATAATGTAGCTATAAAATGAAAAATATTTTTTAGATTTTGTCTTCTAGTATTATTGTTTTTTATTATAAACCACAATATAATTGGTATAGTTAAATATAATATGTCTCCAAATGAAAAAGGTAGTTTTCCAAAAAGATAAAGAGGTATTTGAGAGCTAATTTTATAGAATGATGTACTGTAATAGTTCTCTATTAAAATAGGATCTTTTTTAATTATCTGAAGAAAAATAATTACAAATAAACAAAGAAAAGAGATTAGGTTTTTTTTAAAAAAAGGAAGTGTATTAGATTTAAACATTCCTTTTTTCGATTACTTTAATTCTACAATTTCAACTTCAAATATTACATTTGATTTAGGTGGTATCATTGATTCGCTGCCAACTTCACCCCATGCTAAATAATATGGGATATAAATAATTGCTTTATCTCCAACATCTAATAGTCTTAAACCTTCTTTAAAACCAGGTATAAGAGCATCATCAGGTCCAACTCTACATTCTAGTGGTGCATATCCTCCTGCGTTTTTTTTCTTCCAATTAACAATATTGTATCGTTCTGCAATCTCAAGTATACTAGTGTCTAAAAGTGATCCGTCTTCAAAATAAACTGCGTAATGTGTCATAATAGCTTTCTTTGGGTCAACCTTGGGGCCATTGCTTCTATAGGTCTTAATGTATTGTAATCCTGAATTAGTAGAAATAGACATAGATTTTTTAGTTTCATGTTCCATTTTTTTACCTAGTTTTATATTTTTCAGTAAAGCTATTTTTTTCTCTTTATTAATTTTATCTTCTTCAAAGTAATTTGAAAATATTTTTGAAGCTTTAAAGGATCTTGCTTCTCTACCAACTCTTATTATGGAAATATTTTCAATGGTATCATTTTGCTTAATCAAGTTTACTAACTCAATTCCTTTTATTACTTTTCCAAATACAGAATGACCTCCATCTAGCCAGGGAGTTTCTTTATGTGTTATAAAGAATTGACTTCCATTGCTATTTGGTCCAGAATTGGCCATTGATAAAACCCCTGGTCCATCATGGGTTAAATTTTCGTTGAATTCATCCTTAAATTTATATCCTGGATCTCCCATTCCAGTACCTTGAGGACAGCCACCTTGAATCATAAAATTGTCTATTACTCTATGAAAAATTAAACCATCATAATACTTTTTCTTATAATATTCTGGACTTACTTCTTTATTTTTTCCTTCACTAAGAGAAACAAAATTTGCAACTGTAATTGGTGTTTCTTTGAAATTTAGATTAACCATTATATCCCCTTTGTTTGTTTTAATTTCAGCGTAAAGTCCTTTGCTTAGTTTTGATTGAGAATTGGCACATGAAATTAATAATGTTATTAATAGGATATTTGTAATATGTAAATATTTTTTCATTTTAATTATTAGTAATAAGGTTGTCTTTATATTGATTAATTAATTTTTTAAACTTTTGGATAGTTTCTTCTATTGGGCCATCATCTCTTCCTCCAGCAGCATTCGCATGTCCTCCTCCATTAAAATGTTTATTTGCAAATTCATTGCATGAAAAGCTGTCTTGAGATCTAAATGAGATTTTTATATTATTTTCATCATTAATGTCTTCAATAAACATTACACTAAAAATTATATTTTTTAAAGATAATCCATAATTAACTATTCCTTCAGAATCTCCTTTTTGAAAATCAAATTTTTTAAGATCATCTCTTTTTAAATACATATATACAGTATTTAATTCTTTTAGAACATTTAAATTACTTAATGCAGAGCCTAAAACTTTTAATCTGCTGATAGAGGAATTATTATATACCTTATTGTGAATATCACTTTGATTAATTCCTTTTTGGATTAGTTTAGATATAATTTCATGGGTTCTACTTGTAACACTTGCATATTGAAATGATCCAGTATCTGTCATCATTCCAAGATATAAACATGATGCAATATTAGAATCTATGTTTTTTTCATATCCTAGTTCAATAATTAATTCAAATAACAATTCACAAGTAGATCCAATTTCTATATCTGAGAAAACTAAATCAGCATAATCTTTTGGGCTTAAATGATGGTCAATTAGAATAATTTTTGCATTAGATGAATCTACATATTTGTTCATTTCTCCAATTCTATCAAGATCATTAAAATCTAAAGTAAAAATCAGATCAGCATTTTCAATTAATTTTAAACAAGAGTTCTTGTCAGAATCAAAATATATTATATTTTCAAAACCAGGGGACCATTTTAAAAAGTATGGGGCTTTATTGGGGCTTATTACAGTTGAATTGTGATCAATTGAATTTAATAAGTGCATAAGCGCTAAAGAGCTCCCTATAGCATCTCCGTCAGGATTTATATGAGGAATAATAACAATGTTTTTTTTTCTAAAAAGTAATTCTTTTAGAACAACAATATTTTCGTTTTTCATCTTGTGTAAAGATAATGATTCCTAGTAGATCTTTGAACAGAAATTATATCCTCATTTTTGTACTTTTGTACTAAATCTTTATTCAATTGAAAGTTACTCTATTTAAATTAGGAAAAAATAAGCGATTTAATTATAATCCTAGGTATTATAAAGATAATTCTAATGAAGCTATTTATCAATTTGATTCTGTATATACAAAAAAACGGAACAGAAGAAGTTCAGCTGATATTGCATCAAAATGGAAAGAAGAAAGAATTTTACAAAGAAATAGAGCAAATAGATCTTTTTCAAAGAGTATTTTTTTAATTGTATTGGCATTAATTCTAATTTTTTTATTTATTATAGATTTTGATTTATCTATTTTTATTTAATTCTTTTCATGAGTAGTCTTATAAAATTACTTCCCAAGAATGTGGCAAATCAAATTGCAGCAGGAGAGGTGGTTCAGAGACCTTCGTCTGTCGTTAAAGAGCTTTTAGAGAACTCAGTAGATTCAGGTGCACAAACAATTAAACTTATAATTAAAGATGCTGGAAAAACTCTTATTCAAGTTATTGATGATGGTTCTGGTATGAGTAAAGAAGATATAAATTTGTGCTTCTTAAGACATGCTACTTCAAAAATTAGAAATTCAAAAGATTTATTTGACTTAAACACAATGGGATTTAGAGGAGAAGCTTTATCAAGTATCTCATCTATTTCTCATCTTACGATTAATTCAAATAAAAATTCAAAAAAAGATATTGGTAATGAAATTAAGGTACATGGTGGTGAACTTATTAGTAAAAATGAAGTTTTATGTAAAAAGGGTACTTCTGTGTCTGTTCAAAATTTATTTTATAATATTCCAGCTAGAAGAAATTTTTTAAAATCTGATAATGTTGAATTAAGACATATTATTGATGAATTTCACAGGGTTGCTCTAATAAATCATCAGATTTGTTTTATTTTCATTAATAATAGCAATGAAATTTTTAATTTAAAAAAATCTATTTTCAAAGAAAGAATTATTAGAATTTTTGGAAAATCTACTAAGGAAAAGTTGGTTCCAATTAAAGAAACTACAGAAATTGCTGAAATAAATGGTTTTATTGTTAAACCAGAATATTCTAGAAAGACAAAAACTTCACAATTTTTTTTTGTAAATAATAGGTTTATAAAAAATTCCCATTTACATCATGCTGTTAGATCTGCCTATGAAGGTTTAATTTTTGAAAACTATCATCCTTCGTATTTTCTAATTTTTAGTGTTCCAAATAGTTCTATTGATGTTAATATTCATCCCAATAAAACAGAAATAAAATTTGATAATGACCAGTCTATATATGCGATCCTTAGATCTTCGATAAAACATAGTCTTGGACAATTTAATATATCCCCCTCAATTGATTTTGAAAATAGTGTAAATTTGGACACTCCCTACATTTATAAAGATAAAAAAGCAACTCCTCCTTCAGTTGATTTTAATAAATCATTTAATCCTTTTGATGTCGTAACTGACTCTACAAAAGATATTGAAGTAAATCTTGAGTCATCCCTTGAAAAAGAGTCTTTATTTGAAAATGTATTAGGTGATTTTAATAATTCTATATCTTTTTCCGCTTTTCAATTAAACAATAATTATATTATTACAAAAAACAGTTCTGGTATTGTAATTATTAATCAAAAAAGAGCTCATCAAAGAATACTTTATGAGAAGTTTTTAAAGGAATTCTCTCTTGAAAAAAATTCATCTCAAGCTTTAATTTTTCCAAAGAAGCTAGATTTAAATACTGAAGAAATTAGATTGCTGAGAAGTATCAAAAAATCTTTAATTCATTTAGGTTTTAATTTTAACAAGTTTAATAGTAAAGAAATAGAAGTTTCGGCAATTCATCCTATTTTCTTAGAAGATCAGATTAGTGAAATCTTTAGAGAGTTAATCGATAATGAAATATCAGATTATAAAAAGAGTAGTGATAGTTTGAATGACTACATGGCTAAGATTTTATCTAAATGTTCATCAATAAAATCTGGAATTAAATTAAAGAATAAAGAGCAAGAATCTCTTGTTAATGATTTGTTTGCGTGTAAAGACCCTAATATTTCACCTTTTAATAAATTAATTTTTAAAGTGATTTCAATTGAATCTATTAATAAGATGTTTTTTAAATGAGAAATATTCCTGAAACTATCAAACACCTTCTTATAATCAATATATTGTTTTTTATTGGTTCACAATTTTTAGGTGGAATGAGCAATGATTTATTAGCTCTTCACTATTTTAAAAATGACAGATTTATTATTACTCAGTTATTCACGCATATGTTTATGCATGGAAACTTTTATCATATCCTTTTTAATATGTTTGGTTTATGGATGTTTGGCTCTCCATTGGAGCAAATGTGGGGAAGAAGGAAGTTTTTATTCTTTTATTTCTCTGCGGGCCTAGGAGCAGCTGGATTACAATTGTTGGCTTATCATATTGAAATTCAATCTGTTTTTTCTCTTTTAGGATCAAACGGGATGACTTTCCAAGGTTTTAAAGAAGTATTGTCCTCAGGTTCATATAACACAGCTATTTTACAATATGTTGATGAAGAAAGCCTTACTTCAGCATATTCTGCATATAATTCTTCATTAGTTGGAGCTTCTGGAGCTATTTATGGAATATTAGTAGCTTTTGCTTTTTCATTTCCAAATTCAGAATTAATGCTATTGTTTCCGCCTATTCCTATAAAAGCTAAATATTTAGTTCCAGGATTAATTTTAATGGATCTGTTTTTTGGATTTTCATCTTATTCATTGGGGCCAATTGCTCATTTTGCTCATGTTGGAGGAGCGATATCTGGTTTTTTAATGGTTTGGTATTGGAGAAGAAATCAATTTAATAATAACAGATGGAATTGATTAGTAGTTTAAAATATAAGTACAACAATTTAGATGTTTTAGGACAAATCATAGTTTGGATGGTTGTTTGTTTCGCTTTACCTTTTTTAATAAATACATTTTTATTTTTATTTAATATCAATTCATTTTCTATTATTTATTATTTCCAAGTTTCACCATCGTTATTTGAATTAATTTTTAAACCATGGTCCTTAATTACCTATGGTTTTTTTCATGCTGATCTATGGCATTTAATTGGAAATATGATAATTCTATATTTTTCAGGAAGAGTAGTTTTAGACCTTTTTGGGAAAGAAAAGTTTATAAAGATCTTTATTATCGGCCTATTATGTGGGTCTTTTACTTACCTTATTAGTTATAATGTTTTTCCTGTTTTTCAGGGTTTAAAACCTCCGATGATTGGCGCTTCAGCTGGAGCAATTGCAGTATTTGTATTTTTAGCTTCTCATATGCCAAATTATACATTTAGATTAATAATTTTTGATGTAAAGATTTTTTATATAGCTCTATTTATTATAATTATGGATTTGATTCAAATTCCAGTTAGTAATGCAGGTGGGCATTTAGCTCATCTTGGAGGAGCTGCTTGGGGATTCTACTATAATAATCAATTAAAAAAAGGAAATGATCCAGGAAACAAGATCATTGATTTTTTAAATTATCTAAAAGGATTTTTTAAAAAGAAATCTAAAATTAGAAAAGTTTATAGAAGAGATGATTTCAAGAAACCTTCTAAAGAAGAGGTAGATCAGAAAAAAATAGATTTAATTCTAGATAAAATTAGTAAATCAGGTTATGATAGTTTGACAAAGGGTGAAAAGGAAACACTTTTTAAAGCAGGTAAAAATTGAAATTTTTACAATACAACAGAGGGTTTTTTGAAAAACTGTTATTTTCTATAAACCTCTTTAACTCCTTATTGATTTTAATTTGTTGCATTCTAAACTATTATTATCATCCAATTTTTTCTTTTTTTTCTTTTCTTACATTTTTATTTCCAATCATATATCTAATAAATATATGTTTTTTAATATACTGGCTAATAAAAATTGACATAAGGGTTCTATTGCCTGTAATTGTTTTGGCAATTCTCTTTTACAGCTCATTCTCCTTTTACAAAATGAGAGATAAAGATGTTAGTAACAGGGATGGTTTTCATATAATGAGTTTTAATGCAAGATTATTTAATCATTATAATTGGATTGAAAACAATAACATTCCATTAAATACTAAAGAATTCATATTTAATAATAAGCCAGATCTGTTGGCGATACAAGAGTACCATGGTGATTACCAACATTTGTTAGATGGTTTTAAGAATAAGCATATCCATCTTTCTGGTAACAATGTTGGTCAATCCATCCATACAGACTATAATATCATTAAAAAGGGTATAGTTGAGTTTGATAATTCAATTAACAATGCAATTTTCGTTGATTTGATAATTAAAAAAGATACTTTAAGAGTGTATAACGCTCATTTCGAGTCATTTAAGGTTGATTTATTGAATCTTAAGGCAAATTTAAGTTCATTTAAAAGAGTTGTCAATAAAATAAAACTCGCCTATATAGCTCAAAAGGAACAATCAAATGTCTTAATCAGTCATATAATAAAATCTCCATATAAAGTGATTTTAGCTATAGATTTGAATAATACTCAACACTCTTTTGTCTATAAAGAAATTAAAAGCAAAATGATGGATGTGTTTGAATTAAAAGGTTTTGGATTTGGTTCTACTTACGATTTTAAGTTTATGCCAATTAGGATAGATTACATTTTTATTTCTCCTTCAATTTCAGCAAATTATTTTGAGATTTATAATAAAAAATTGTCTGATCATAAACCAATTAGTGCATTTATAGATATTTAAATCATTGGTTAATATAATTATATTTAAAATGCTGGTAATAAGATATTTATAATTTAAAAAAACTAAAACAACATCCACCGTATTCTCTAGATTCAGAATACTTTTTTATGTTTTGTAATGAAATTTTATTTGAGTGTTCAATTATAATTAGACCATCTTTTTTTAATAATTTTTTTGAATCAATTAATGAAATTAATCGTTCATATTTACCATTATCAATATTGTATGGTGGATCAGCAAAAATTATGTCAAAATGTTCATCACAAGAATTTAAAAATTTGAATGCATCTTTCTTAACTACTTTAATATTAAACAAAAACTCATTTGATATTGATTTTATAAAATTTATGCATTTATTATTACTATCTACACTAGTTATATTTTTTGCTCCCCTTGATGCAAATTCATAGCTTATATTTCCTGTTCCTGCAAATATTTCAAGTACTACACTATCTGATATATTGATATTATTATTAAGAATATTAAATAATGCTTCTTTAGCTTGACCTGTGGTTGGTCTAACAGGTAGATTTTTTGGTGCTTGAATTTTTCTTCCTTTATGAACTCCAGAAATTATTCTCATATGATAAGAAAATCTATTTCTGTATCATTTTCCACCAAATTAACTTTATTTATATAACTTTCTTTAAAGTCAATTATTTCTACATTCGAAATAAATTTTGAAATTAATAAATAAGCATCACTTTTAAGATCAATTTTTCCTATTAGGTAAAGTTTAGACTTATTACTATCTATTTTATTTTGTTCTATAACAAAGAGCAAAAAATATAGAATATCTTCTTTCTTGTTAAAATCAAAATTATTGTAATATAAAAGCTTATTTTTTTTAATTATTAATACTTGGAAACTCTCTTCCTGTAAGTTTACATATAAACAGGACTCTTTTTCCTTATTATACTTAATTAGTTTTTTGATTAATAAAGTTGAATAATGGTAGAAATTGAATGAACCAAAATTATCTATAATATAATTGTTTACATTCATATAAGGTAGATATACATTTACTGCATCAATTTCCTCAATAAAATCGTGTGCAGCAAAATCATTTTCTAGTAATTTAGAGTTAAACTTTAGGTACTCTAAACTTAATTTTTTTTCAAAAAGATTGTTAGGAACTAACGAAGACAGTTTGTTACAAATGATAAGTTTAACATCAATAATATTGGATTGATCAATTTCAGATTCATTTATAATCGTATTTAATTTTTCAGAAAGATTTTCAGGTGCAATCTTTTTATCGAAATTGTAATGAAAATATTGAACTATACTATCATCAACTGAATTTGATAGAACTAATGTAGCGCTGAATGAACTAAGCTTTATTGTAAGTAAAGTACTTGGGTGTATTTTAATTTCTTGCGATTGCATCATAGGTTGTTGGCCAATTACCATTGGAACTAACCTCTGTTAGTGACCCTAAAACAATATTAGGACCATTTACACCATCAACAGACATTAATCCTTTTTCTTGCTTTAGAAGATCTTTATTTTGATCCCACAAAACAATGTCTTTTGAAACGCTTACTTCAAATACAGGGACATTATAGTCACCTTTTTTAATAACATCAGATTTTATATTAAAATTACTAAAGCCATCAGGACCTTCAATTGGAACTTGAGCCATTTTTTTATATCTGTTTGAGCTTCCAAATAAAGAATCTTTAACCGAAGCAAAACCTAGTGTGTCAATAACGATGACTTCTTTTAACATATCAATTCTAAAAGTCCTATTATATTCTAAAAAACTTGAATCTCTTTTTTGAATCAATGTATATTGAGCGGTATCTACAAAATTGATTAAACTATCAAAATTATCAGAATAAATACCGTTTATACTTTTATAGGCAATTTGAGCATTACGAATATCTTTTAATCTATCAATTACTTTTAAATATCTTTCATTTTTAACTTTATTAAACTCAATAGGTCCATTAATTGAACCATAAACCTTGTAAGCAAAAATTATTATAAGAAGCCATAGAACAGCCTTAATAATTCTCATGTATTTTGTGATGAATTCCATTTTATAATTAATTATATTTAGGCAAAACTACAATTTTTTTTTTCAAAAGTTAATAATAATAATATAGAATGAATTCACCAGAATTTGAAAAATTACTTTTGAATGATTTTAAGTTTAATGCGACAAAAGATCAAAAATTAGCTATACACCATATAAGTTATTTTTTATCTGATAAATGTTCTAGTAATTTATTTTTATTAAAAGGTTATGCTGGTACTGGAAAAACCGCTTTAATGAAAACTTTGGTTAAAAATTTAGGTTTTATAAAAATGAAATACTGTATGCTAGCTCCAACCGGAAGAGCAGCAAAGGTGTTATCGAAATATACAAATAAAAAAGCTTCAACTATTCATAGAAAAATTTATTACTCAAAAGTTGATAAGTCAGGAAATTTTAAATCAATTTTAAAAAAGAATAAAATGAATAATACTTTATTTATTATAGATGAAGCATCTATGATTTCAGATTTTTCTAATTCTGTAGAACTTTTTAATAAAAACTCTTTATTAAAAGATGTTTTTGAGTTTATTAATTTTAAATCTAATTCAAAATTAATTTTTTTGGGAGATACTGCTCAATTACCTCCAGTAAATCAAACTATAAGTCCAGCTCTTGATTCTGAATTTTTATATAATACATATAATTTAAATATTGATGAATTTGAAATCAGTGATGTTGTTCGTCAAACAGAAGAATCGGGAATTCTTTTTAACGCAACACTAATAAGAAACAATATTATTAATAATAATTTTGATTTTTCTTTTAAGAATTTTAATGATATAATTTACCTAACAGATGGTTTTGAAATTCAAGAATCAATTGAATCAACTTTTAATGAAATTGGGATTGATAATTCAATTATCATTGTGCGTTCTAATAAACGTGCAAATCAATATAATCAACAAATAAGAAAGACAATTTTGTCATTTCATAATAAAGTTTGTATTGGAGATCTATTGATGATTACAAAAAACAATTATTTCTGGACATCTCCAGATTCTGAAATGCCATTCTTAGCAAATGGAGATATTATTGAAATAATTGAGATATATAGAATCAGAGAGTTATATGGTTTTCAATTTGCTGAAGTAAAAATTAAAATGGTTGATTATGTTGATGTAGAAGCATTTGATACTACAATTATATTGGATACACTTAATTCAGATTTACCATCTTTATCATATGAACAATCTAATCTTTTGTATAAGGAAATTCAAAAAGATTATTCTAATATAAAATCAAAATATAAAAGGTTTATAAAAACAAAAGAAAATCCTTTTTTTAACGCCCTTCATGTTAAGTTTTCTTATTCAATAACATGTCATAAAGCACAAGGTGGTCAATGGCCAGTTGTTTTTATTGAAAAGCCATATTTAAAAGATGGCCCAGATATTGATTACATGAGATGGTTGTATACAGCGGTGACTAGGGCTGAAAGTAAACTTTATTTAATTGGTTTTTAATAAAAATATAGCTGTATTTTTATAAAAAATTAGTCTATGAAAACTATAGCGATGATTCCAGCGAGAATAGATTCTGTTAGACTTCCAGGGAAATTAATGATGGATTTAGGTGGAATGCCAATAATCTTAAGAACCTATAAAAACGCATTAAACACAAAATTATTTGAAAAAGTATATGTAGTAACGGATTCTGAAATTATATATGACTTAATAAAAGATAATGGAGGGGATGTTTTTATGAGTTCTATTCAACATACATGTGGATCTGATCGAATTGCTGAATTTGTTCCAAAAATAGAAGCAGACTTGATAATAAATATTCAGGGAGATGAACCTTTTATTGATAAAGAAAGTCTTCAAAAATTAATAAAAGTATTTTATAATGATAATCTTAAAAAAATTGATTTAGGATCTCTTATGCAATCTATTAAAATTGATGAAATAAAGGATCCAAATAATGTAAAAGTTGTAGTAGATAGTGAAAATTTTGCAATCTATTTTTCTAGATCAATAATTCCCTTTAATAGCTCTAAGGATAATATAAAATATTTTAAACATATTGGAGTTTATGCATTTAGAAAGCAAAGTTTGATAGATTTTTATAATTCAGAACCAACTCCGCTTGAAAAGTCTGAAAAATTGGAACAGTTAAGATATATTGAGAAAGGGAAAAAAATTAAAATGGTTTATACAGACTATAAAGGCATTGGTATAGATGTGATGGATGATCTAATTAATGCTAGAAAAATAATTAATGCATAGACTAGCAAAATTTATTCTTTTCAAGATATTGAAATGGAAAATATTAGGTGATTCTAAACTTCCAAAGAAATGTGTTCTTATTGTAGCTCCACATACACATTGGCAAGATTTAATATATGCTATAATTATTAGAGAAGCTCTTAATCAAGAAATCAATTTCATAGGAAAAAAAGAATTATTTAAATTTCCTTTTGGATTTTTCTTTAAAATGATGGGTGGTAAGCCAGTGGATAGGGGCAGTAATTCTAACACTGTAGAGATTGTATCAGAAATGTTTAAAAACACTAATCAATTCAGACTTGGAATATCTCCAGAAGGAACTAGAAAGAAAGTGGAAAAATGGAAAACAGGCTTTTATTATATCTCAAAAATTGCAGGTGTACCAATTATTAGTGCAACATTAAATTTTAAAGATAAAAGTACCAGAATTTCTAAACCATTTTATCCAACTAATAATATTGAGGAAGATTTTATGAAATTAAAACTTTTTTTTAGAGGAATTAAGGGAAAAGTGGAAGAATTTTCATAAACTCATTCCATATTATGAAATACATTTTGAACATCATCATCCTCCATAATCTTTTCAATCAGAATATTAACTTCTTCTTTTTTATCTTCATTTAAGATTTTTAATTGTTTTGGAATTCTTTCAAAATCTGAAGATATAATTTCTGTTTTTCTACGTTCTAATTCTTTTTGAATTAATCCATAGTTTTCAAATGGGGAATATAATAGTATCTCATTCTCTTCTCTAATTACTTCATCAACACCAAAATCAATTAAATCTAACTCTAATTCTTCAATATCAAGATCTGTTTCAATTTTAAAATGACATAATCTATCAAACATAAACTCTACAGATCCTGCAGTCCCTAAGTTTCCATTATATTTATTAAAATAACTTCTAATATTTGCAACTGTTCTGTTGTTATTATCACTTGTAGTTTCAACAATTATTGCAATACCATATGGACCATATCCTTCAAATAATATTTCTTTATAATTTTCTGAAGATTTTTCTGATGCTTTTTTAATAGCTCTCTCGATATTATCTTTTGGCATATTAGCAGCTTTAGCATTCTGGATTATAGCTCTTAATTTTGAATTTGACTCTGGAGATGGACCGCCATCTTTAACAGCCATAACAATGTCTTTAACAATTCTAGTAAACGTTTTAGCCATGGCTGACCAACGTTTCATTTTCCTAGCTTTTCTAAATTCGAATGCTCTTCCCATACTTTTATTTATCAGATTTTAACAAATGGAATTTTAACTATGGAAGCTTTAACCATCTTGTTTCTAATTTCTATATTTATAGAGTTACCTAATGTTGAATTTGTTGAATTTACATAACCTAAGCCGATTCCTTTCTTTATAGAAGGTGACATAGTTCCAGAAGTAACAATTCCGATTTTATTTTTCTCTTGATCATATATAGGATAGTCTTTTCGTGGAATTCCTCTTTCTTCTAATTGAAAACCAATAAGTTTTTTTTCAGTTCCATTATTAATTGAATTAAGAATAGGATTTTTTCCAATAAAGTTTTTGTCAGTTTTTGTAATCCACCTTAATCCAGCTTCAATTGGATTTGTATTTGAATTTATTTCATTTCCATATAAGCAATAACCCATTTCAAGCCTTAAGGTGTCTCTTGCAGCTAATCCTATTGGTTTTATATCAAATTCTTTCCCAAATTCAAATAGAATGTTCCAAATACCGATTACGTCATTATTGTTACAGTATATTTCAAACCCTCCTGATCCAGTGTATCCAGTTGTTGAAATTATTACATTATTATATTTATTTAATTCAGTTTTTAAAAAGCTGTAATTACTTAAAGATCTAACATCAAATTCTACTATTTTTTCTAACAAATCATATGATTTAGGACCCTGTAAGGCCAATAATGACATATTATCTGATTTATTTTCTAGTAGATTATTATATTTTTTATTTTGAAGTTTAATCCAATTCCAAACTTTTTCAATATTACCCGCATTAACAACTAACATGTATTCTTTTTCATTAAACTTATATACAATTAAGTCATCAATTATACCACCCTTTTCATCAGTCATACAGTTGTATTGAGCTTTTCCATCTAAAATTTTAGTTATATCATTAGTGCATATTAATTGTAATAGATTGGTGGCATTTTCACCTTTTAAGAAAAACTCACCCATATGAGAAACATCAAAAAGTCCTACATTATTTCTTACATGTAAATGTTCGACATTAATACCCTCATATTGGATTGGCATCAAAAAACCTGAAAATGGAATTATTTTTGCTCCTTTTTTAACATGTTCTTCATAAAGAATTGTTTTTTTCATATTTAATTTAATTATATGTAAATTTCGTAGAAAATTATATACTTTACAATTAAATATTATGAACACTAAATTTTTTTTATTTCTCTTTTCATTTTTTATATTGACTTCAATTTATACTCAAGAAATTAATGGTGAAATATCTGGCTTTACTAGCCAAGATACATTAAGAGGATCTATTACTAAAGAAAGGATTTGGTGGGATTTAACTTATTATCATTTAGATATAGTAGTTGACCCTGAAAAAAGAACTATTTCTGGATCAAATGAAATTACTTATACCGTATTAGATTCATATAACGAAATGCAAATCGATTTACAATCACCCCTTTTGTTAACAAAAGCTGAACAAAATGGTCAATCTTTAAAAATAAGACATGTAGGTAATGCACATTTTATTACTTTAATAGATAAACAAACTGTAGGTTCTAAACAAAAAATAAAAGTTTATTATGAGGGTATCCCTAGAAAAGCAGTTAGAGCTCCTTGGGATGGCGGTATATCCTGGGAAAGAGATATGAATGGAAATCATTTTATAGCATCTTCTTGCCAAGGTTTAGGTGCTAGTGTATGGTGGCCAAACAAGGACCATATGTATGATGAAGTAGAAGGAATGCTTATAAGTGTAAATGTTCCAAATGGATTAATGAATGTATCTAATGGGAGATTAATTAATATTGAAGAAAAAGAAAATACTAAAACATATCATTGGAAAGTTGAAAATCCAATAAACAATTATGGAGTTAATATTAATATAGCTGACTATGTTAATTTTTCTGAGATATATCAGGGTGAGTTAGGAGATTTAGATATGGATTATTATGTTTTAAGAGATAATTTAGAAAAAGCAAAAATTCACTTCAAAGACGCTGTTAAAACTATTCAAGCATTTGAACATTGGTTTGGACCTTATCCTTTTTATGAAGATAGTTTTAAGCTTGTTGAAACACCTTATTTAGGAATGGAGCATCAGAGCTCTGTAACATATGGAAATAAGTATAAACAAGGATACTTAGGTAGAGATCTTTCTGGAACTGGATGGGGGTTAAAATTTGATTATATAATTATTCATGAAACTGGACACGAATGGTTTGCTAATAATATTACATATAAAGACATTGCAGATATGTGGGTCCATGAAGGTTTTACTACATATTCTGAAAATCTTTTTTTAGATTATCATTTTGGAAACCAAGCTTCATCTGAATATGTCATTGGAACTCGAAGGGGAATAGGTAATAAAACTCCAATAATTGGAATTTATAATGTAAATAAAAGAGGCTCCGGAGATATGTACGCAAAAGGCGCTAATCTTTTACATACTTTAAGACAATTAGCAGGTGATGATAATAAATGGAGAGAGATTTTAAGAGGATTAAATAAAGATTTTTACCATGAAACTGTAAATACTTCTCAAATTGAAAATTATATTGCTAAAAAGATGCAGATAGATCTAAAACCATTTTTTAATCAATATTTAAGAGACATTAGAATACCTATTTTGGAATATAAAATTGAAAAAAATATTTTAAAATATAAATGGACCAATGTTGTAGATGGTTTTGAAATGCCAATTGAAATAATTATAGATGAAAAAAGTGAGAGAATTTATCCTTCATCACAATGGAAAGAGATAAATTTAAATTCAAATGACTTTTCTTTTGACAAGAATTACTATATATATACTAAATTAGTAAATTAGATATTTTATTATGAAAAAAACATTTCTTTTACTATTAACCTTAAGTTTTTTCTCTTTCTATTCATGTAATCAAATTAATGATTTATCATTAAATAAAAATGATTATAAAAAAGCTGCCAAACACTTTAGTAAAAATTTGAATAAATATCTTTTTAATATTCTTAATTATCAACAATGGGAAAATGAAGACTTTCTTTTTTATGGAGTTAAACACGAAAATAAAATAGAAAACTATCAAATTAATTTAAAAACTAATAAAAAATCAATTTCAAAAAATAAGAAACCTAAATCCTCACCATATTCAAGAAGAAATAGAAATGAGTTTTTATCTCCAAATGGTAAATTGGCAGCATACATAGAAAATTATAATCTTTGGATTAGAAATTTAAGTACAAACAAAAAAACTCAACTTACTTTTGATGGCAAGGAAGATTATGGATATGCTACTAATAATGCAGGATGGACTAAATCTAAAGGTCCAGTACTAAAATGGAATCCTAAATCTGATAAAATTGCTACCTTCAGACAAGATGCAAGAGGAGTAGGAGAGATGTATTTAACAACTACTAACGTTGGTCATCCAAAATTACAAGCTTGGAAATATGCACTTCCTGGGGATGATAAGATTTTTGAAATTGAAAGAATTATTATTGATATTAAGTCTAATAGAATTATTAAACTTAATATGAAAAATGATTTTCAAAGATCAACTACTACAGATCATATTGCAGGTAGAGGAGGAGAATTCTTAGATACACAATGGAATAAAGATGGGTCAAAACTAGCTTTTATATCTTCTTCTAGAGATCATAAAGAAGCTCATTTACAAATTGCAGATTCTAAAACAGGAAATGTTTCTTCAGTTTTTAAAGAAAATGTTGACACTTATTATGAATCTGGTGTCAGAGGTGAAAACTGGGAAGTATTATTTGATTCAGATGAATATATCTGGTATTCAGAGAAAGATAACTGGGGTCATTTATATCTTTATGATTTAAAAACTAAGAAATTAAAAAATAGAATTACTCAAGGAGAATGGATTGTTAGAGAACTAATGCATGTTGATACTAAAAATAGGGAATTGATTTTTACTGCAGGGGGAAGAGAAGAAGGAAATCCATATCATGTTTATTTATACAAAGTTAATTTTGATGGTACTGGATTAAAATGTCTAACACCTGAAAAGGGATCTCATTCGATCAGCCCTTCGCCAAACTGGAACTATTTTGTTACTACCTATTCAACAACTTCTAATCCACCAGTTTCAATACTAAAAAACAGAAGTGGTGAAACAATTTTAGAATTGTCTTCAAGTAATTCTTCAAAACTTGAAAGAAACGGCTGGCAAAAACCCATAGAATTTTCAGTAAAAGCTAGGGATAATAAAACGGATTTATATGGTATAATGTATATACCTAGTTTCTATAATGAAAATGAAAAATATCCCGTATTAAATTATATTTATCCTGGACCTCAATCAGGAAGTGTAGGTAATTATTCATTTGTGGTTGCTAGAAGAGATTTTCAAGCATTAGCTGAACTTGGTTTTGTTATAGTTAGTGTAGATGCTATGGGAACTCCTGGTAGATCAAAGTCTTTTCATGATGTTTATTATGGAAATATGGGAGATAATGGTTTGCCAGATAATATTACTACCATAGAACAGCTTTCAAAAAAATATAAAGCTATGGATTTATCAAGAGTTGGAATTTGGGGTCATTCTGGTGGAGGATTTGCATCAACAGCAGCCTTACTTAGGTATCCTGATTTTTATGATGTAGCTGTTTCTAGCTCTGGTAACCATGATAATAGAAATTATGAAGCAGATTGGGGAGAAAAATGGCATGGATTGTTAACTCCTATAGACTTTAATTCTTCTGATGGAAAATCAGATTTTGATTCAACAAAAACAAATTATGATATTCAAGCAAATCAATTACTTGTTGATAATTTAAAAGGAAAATTATTGATTGCACATGGGATGTTAGATGACAATGTTCCTCCTTCAAATACAATGGTAGTCGTAGATGCCTTAATTAAAGCTAATAAGGACTTTGATTTATTATTGTTTCCTAATAAAAGACATGGTTATGGTGATTTGAGTAATTACATGATGAGAAGAAAATGGGATTTCTTTGTAAAACATTTGAAGGGATTAGACCCTCCTAAGAATTTTTCTTTTGACAATTGAAATTATAGAAGAAAAATTTCTTGAATAAATTATTTACTTTTTTTAGTTGTTAATTTATCAGACTTTCCATCCCAGTCTATCTTTATTGCGTCTCCAATACTTAATTTTGTTTTTACTATTTCTTCAGCTAATAAATCTTCAACATATTTTTGGATTGCTCTTTTAAGAGGACGAGCACCATATTTTTTATCAAATCCTTTATCACAAAGAAAATTAAGTGCTTTTGATGAAATTTTTACATCATAGCCAATATCTTTTATTCTATTTAATAGAGTTTGAAGTTCAATATTAATAATTTTCTTTAAATCTTCTTTTTCTAAAGTATTAAAATAAACAATTTCATCAACCCTATTAAGAAACTCTGGAGAGAATGCTTTTTTTAAGGATTTTTCTATTGTTTTTCTTACATTTTTAGATTCTTGTGCTTTTATAGCCTCAGTTCCAAAACCTACTCCATTACCAAAGTCTTTAACCTCTTTAGCTCCAAGATTGGAAGTCATTATTATTACAGTATTTTTAAAATCAATTTTTCTGCCTAAGCTATCAGTTAGGGTACCTTCATCTAAAACCTGCAATAGCATATTAAAAATATCAGGATGAGCTTTTTCAACTTCATCAAGTAATATTACGCTATAAGGTTTTCTTCTAACTTTTTCTGTTAATTGCCCACCTTCTTCATAGCCGACATAACCTGGAGGAGCTCCAATCAATCTTGAAACAGCAAATTTTTCCATATATTCACTCATATCGATTCTTATAAGTGAATCATTTCCATTAAACAGTTCATCGGAAAGAATTTTTGCAAGCTGAGTTTTTCCAACGCCTGTTTGACCTAAAAATATAAATGAACCAATCGGTTTATTTGGATCTTTAACTCCAGCTCTATTTCTCTGGATTGCTTTAACAACCTTATTTACTGCTTCTTTTTGACCAATAACTCTACCTTCAATTTTCTTATCAAGATTTGATAATTGACTTAGTTCTGCTTTTGCTATTTTATTTATTGGAATTCCTGTGATCATTGATACAACATGTGAAATATCATCTTCAGTAACAGTTTCTCTATGTTTCTTTAGATCTTCATGCCATTTTTCTTGAGCTAATAAGAGCTCTTTTTCAATTCTTTTTTCATCATCTCTAAGTTTAGCAGCTTCCTCATATTTTTGTTTTTTAACAACAGAATTTTTCTCTATTTTCACGTTTTCAAGATTCTTTTCCAATTCAACAATATTTTTTGGAACATCCATATTTGTAATATGAACTCTTGATCCAGCTTCATCCATTGCATCTATTGCTTTATCTGGAAGAAATCTATCAGAAATATACCTATCAGTTAGTTTTACACAAGCTAACAATGCATCATCTGTGTAATTTACGTTGTGATGAGATTCATATTTATCTTTAATATTTTTTAATATATCAATTGTCTCTTCAATATCAGTAGGTTGAACTATTATTTTTTGAAACCTTCTTTCTAATGCTCCATCTTTTTCAATATACTGTCTATATTCATCCAATGTAGTTGCACCTATACATTGTATTTCACCACGAGCTAAAGCAGGTTTAAACATATTTGAAGCATCAAGGCTTCCGGTTGCTCCTCCAGCTCCAACAATTGTGTGTATTTCATCTATGAAAAGTATTATATCATCATTTTTTTCAATTTCATTCATTACAGCTTTCATTCTTTCTTCAAATTGACCTCTATATTTTGTTCCTGCTACAATACTTGCCAAGTCTAATGTTACTACTCTTTTATTATACAAAATTCTCGAAACCTTTTTTTCAATTATTCGTAAAGCTAATCCTTCTGCTATAGCTGATTTACCAACTCCTGGTTCACCTATAAGTAAAGGGTTGTTTTTCTTTCTACGACTTAATATTTGGGAAACTCTTTCAATTTCTTTTTCCCTACCAATTACCGGATCTAATTTGCCTTGCATGGCAAAAGAAGTTAAATCTCTTCCAAAATTATCTAAAACAGGAGTTTTAGATTTTATTTTAGACTTTGTGTCTGTTTTAATTGTAAAAGGATTTTCTTCAATTGGATCATCTTCATCCTTTGATTCTTCATGGAATGTTTCTGAAGATGGTAGACCAGAGTAATTATCGTCAGATTCAGTAAGCATATACTTAAATTGTTCTTTCACAGTTTCATAATCTAATTGAAGTTTTATTAGAAGTTTAGTTGTTGGATCATTTTCATTTCTTAATATACATAACAACAGGTGAGCTGTATTAATAGATTTGCCTTGAAAAAGCTTTGCTTCAAGAAAAGTAGTTTTTAACGCTCTTTCAGCTTGTCTGGTAAGATGTAAGTTTTTTTTATGATTTTGATCAAAATCATTAATTGGATTAGGTGGACTTAAAATTTCCACTTTTTTTCTTAAATAATCTAGATCAATTTCTAAAGAATTCATAATAGAAATAGCTTTGCCTCCACCATCTCTCAACATTCCGAGCAATAAATGTTCTGTTCCGATAAAGTCATGTCCTAGTCTTAAAGCTTCTTCTTTACTATAAGTAATTACATCCTTAACTCTAGATGAAAAATTGTCATCCATTTTATAATTTTTGTTTTTTTTAGATTAATTCAAGGTAAATAGACAAAAAAAATAAATTAATTCCAAGTTTTTAATCTGTAATTAATCAATTTTATTAAATAAAACATGTTAATAAAATTATGCATAATTATTAACTCTCTAAGGTATATTTAACTGAGGAAATATTATCTTTGATAAGTTATATTTTAAGCAACATTTTAAAGAGTTAAATTATATGAGTGAAGGAGAAAAATTAATCCCAGTAAACATTGAAGATGCCATGAAATCAGCTTACATTGATTATTCAATGTCTGTAATAGTTTCAAGAGCTCTTCCTGATGTGAGAGATGGTCTTAAGCCAGTTCATAGGAGAGTCTTATATGGCATGCATCAATTAGGTTTGAGAGGATCTAGTAAATTCAAAAAATCAGCATTTATTGTTGGTGAGGTTTTAGGAAAATATCATCCTCATGGTGATTCCTCTGTCTATGACACTATGGTAAGAATGGCTCAAGAATGGAGTCTTAGATATTTATTAGTTGATGGTCAAGGTAATTTTGGTTCAGTTGATGGAGATAGTCCTGCTGCAATGCGTTATACTGAAGCCAGAATGCAAAAAATTTCTGAAGAAATGGTTGCGGATTTAGATAAAGAAACAGTAGATCATCAGCTAAATTATGATGATTCTATAATGGAGCCTACTGTATTGCCTACTAAGATTCCTAGTTTATTAGTCAATGGTGCATCGGGGATTGCTGTTGGAATGGCAACTAATATGCCTCCTCATAATTTATCTGAAGTTATTAATGGAACAATTGCTTTTATAGAAAATAACGAGATAACAATTGATGAATTAATAGAGTTTGTTAAAGCTCCAGATTTTCCTACTGGAGGAATTATTTATGGCTATGATGGTGTTAAAGAAGCTTTTCATACTGGTAGAGGTAAAATTGTTATGCGTGCAAAAGCTGAAATTGAAGAAGTTAATGGCAGAGAATGTATAATTGTTACTGAAATACCTTACCAAGTAAATAAAGCAGAAATGATTAGGAAAACTGCTGAAATGGTTAATGACAAAAAAATTGATGGTATTTCAACAATTAGGGATGAATCTGATAGAAAAGGAATGAGAATTGTTTATATTCTTAAAAGAGATGCTATTCCTAATATAGTTTTAAATACGCTTTATAAATATACCCCTTTACAATCTTCATTTAGTGTAAACAATATAGCATTAGTTAAAGGAAGACCTCAAATGCTAAATTTAAAAGAAATGATCAGTCATTTTGTTGATCATAGACATGAAGTTGTAGTTAGAAGAACAAAATTTGAATTGAAAAAGGCAGAAGAGAGAGCACATATATTAGAAGGTTTAATAATTGCTTCTGATAATATTGATAAAGTTATAAAATTAATTAGATCTTCTTCTAACGCTGATCAGGCTAAAGAAAAATTAATTGCAGCATTTAAGTTAAGTGAAATTCAATCTAAGGCAATTGTTGAAATGAGATTAAGACAATTAACAGGCTTAGAACAGGATAAACTTAGATCAGAATTTGATGATTTAATGAAAACTATTAAAGATTTAAAAGATATTCTTGATAGTAAAGAAAGAAGAATGAGTATTATCAAAACAGAACTTTCAGAAATTTTAGAGAAGTATGGTGATGAAAGAAGATCTGTTATTGAATATTCTGGAGGAGATTTAAGTATTGAAGATATGATTCCTAATGAGAAAGTAGTTTTGACTATTTCTAATGCCGGTTATATTAAAAGGACTCCCCTGGTTGAGTATAGAACACAGCATAGAGGTGGGGTTGGTCAAAAAGCATCTACAACAAGAAACGAAGACTTTTTAGAACATTTATTTATAGGCACTAATCATCAATATATGTTGTTTTTTACTCAAAAGGGGAAATGTTTTTGGATGAGAGTTTTTGAAATACCTGAAGGAAGTAAAACTTCAAAAGGAAGGGCTATTCAAAATTTAATTAATATTGAACAAGATGATGAAGTAAAAGCATTTATATGTACTCAAGATTTAAAAGATGAAGAATATATAAATAGTCATTATGTAATTATGGCTACCAAAAAGGGCCAAGTTAAAAAAACCTCTCTTGAACAATATTCAAGGCCTAGGTCAAATGGTATTAATGCTATAACAATTAAAGAGAAAGACGAATTATTAGAGGCTAAACTTACAACTGGAAATTCACAAGTTCTAATAGCAGTCCAATCTGGAAAATGTATTAGATTTGAAGAGAGTAAAACCCGGCCAATGGGTAGAAATGCATCTGGTGTTAGAGGTATAAGGCTTAAAGATGAAAGTGATGAGGTTATAGGTATGATTTCTGTTAATGATATGGATAGTGATATTTTGGTTGTTTCAGAAAATGGTTATGGAAAAAGATCTAGTTTAGATGCATATAGAATAACTAATAGAGGAGGAAAGGGAGTAAAAACTATTTCAATTACCGAAAAAACAGGAAAATTAGTATCTCTTAAGAATGTTAATGATAATGATGATTTGATGATCATAAATAAGTCTGGAATTGCAATTAGAATGGAAGTAGCATCACTAAGGGTTATGGGTAGAGCTACACAAGGAGTTAAATTAATTAATTTAAAGGAGAATGACTCAATTGCTGCTGTGGCTAAGGTAGTTCACGAGGAAGATGATGTTAAAGATTTAGAGGATATTGAAGTTGATATTATTGAAGAAAAATTAGATAAAGAAGAAAAATAAAAAAATAAAAACATGAAAAATTTATTAACATTTATCTTACTTTTTGTAACCTTTTTAGGTTATAGTCAAAAGAAAGAATTAAGAAGTGCACAAAAGCTTTTAGATGAAAGTTTTTATAATGAAGCTTTAGATGTGTTATCTAAAATTGAAGGATTAATTTCAAATTCTGACCAAAAGTATCAGGCTCAGTATTATTATTTACTTGGTTGGGCTAATAAGGGTGATGGGAATTATAATGAAGCTGTTTCATTATTAAGAAAGTCTATTAAATTAGATAAGACTGAGAAGTATAAAGAAAATGCTAATATTTTAATTGAGAATGTTCTAATTGATTTAATTAATTCTGCAGTAGAGGATAATAAAGCCGAAGATTTTAAGAGTGCGACTAAAAAGTTATACGATGCTTATTTGTTTAATCCTAATAAAATTGATAATAAAAACTATTTATATTTTGCTGCTTCAAGTGCAGTTAATGGAGGTGATTTTAAGACTGCATTGGAATACTATAATAAGTTGAAAAAGATGGGTTATACAGGTGTAGTATCAGAATATTTTCTAACTCCAGTTAAAAAAGACTCCGAAGGAAACCTTATTGGTGATGAAGAAAAAGTAAGTGAAACTGAATATAATCTTCTTAAATCTTCAAAAGATTATACTAATCCAAGAGTTGGAAAGACAGAGTCAAGACTTCCTGAAATTGTAAAAAATATAGCTTTAATTTATGTTCAAACTGGTGATAATGAAAAAGCAATATCTGCAATTAAAGAAGCTAGAGAAATTAATCCTGATAATATTAATCTTCTTTTATCAGAAGCAGATTTATATATGAGAATTGGAGATAAAGTAAAGTTTAAAACTTTAATGCAAGAAGCCATAGGTAAAGACCCAGATAATGCTATACTATATTATAATTTAGGAGTAATTAATGTAGAGCAAGGCCTTTTTGAAGAAGGTATGACATATTATAAAAAAGCTTTAGAATTAGATCCAACATACGCTGCAACATATCTTAATTTAGTCGGATTAATTTTAGAGGGAGAAGCTGCTCTAGTTGAAGAAATGAATGAGTTAGCAACTTCAAATAAAAGAAGTGATTATGAGAGATATGATCAGCTTAAAGAAGAAAGAGAAAAATTATATAAATCATGTTTACCTTATTTAGAAAAACTAATTGAAATAGATCCAAAAAATATTGAGGCTTTAAAAACAGCAAAGAATATTTATTATACTGTAGGTGATAATGAAAAGTTTAAATTAATTAGTGCTAGGATTGAAGAATTACAAAACTAATAACTTCTAAATTCTATTAGTTTATGAGTAAGTTTCTTTGTTTCTGAATTAATAATCCCTTTTTGATTTAATTTATCAATCCTGATTTTACCAAAAGCGTGAATAATTTTATCTTTATTTAACATTATACCAACGTGAGTAACCTTATTATTATTTTCTCCAAAAAAAGCTAAATCCCCATTTTTTAAGTCATTATTTTTTATTTTTTTTCCTTGTAATGATTGCTCACTTGCATCTCTTTTTATTTTAATACCATTTATTTTATAAACTATCTGTGAAAATCCAGAGCAATCAATTCCAAAAGGAATTCTACCTCCCCATAAATATGGAGAATTTAAGTATTGTTTTGCTGTTTGAATGATGTTTGATTTTATTAAGAGAGATGATTTTCCAATATATTTTGATTTTAATTGATTACAAGAACTTATTAGGCTTCCAATTGGAATTAAAGTTTTTTCATTGTCTTTATCTATTATATAACCATTTATATCAATGCAGTAAATAGAATTGTTTGATTTTATACTATTGAATATTTTTTTATCTATAAAATTAATTTGAGCATTGTTTACCCATCCTTCATATTTATCATAATAATTTGAAATCTTTGACCATTTGTCTCTTTTTTCAATTATAGTAAATATCTCTCCATATAATATCTGTGTTACTAATTCATTTGTACTATGAGGATTTTTTCTTACAGGAAGAAAACTTAATTCACAAACACCAAAATGTTCCATTTTATTATTTAATTTTAATTGTTAAGTACTTGTATTATACAAACTTTTAAATAAATATTTTTATACTTTTGAGTTAATACAGATAAATGAAAGATAAGTTAAATATTTTTTTTAAACTCCAATCTCAGGTTTATAGAATTGTCCTTTTTTTACTCTCTGTTTCTTTAATAGTTTATTTAATTCCAAAAAAAGGAAAATTTCAATACGATTTTAAAGAAGGAAAACCTTGGAAGTATGAAACTTTAATTTCACCATTTGATTTCTTAATTCAAAAGTCTGAATCTGAAATTAATTTTGAAAAACTTTTAATTTCAAAAAATGCTATTAAGTATTTTACTAAAGATTCAAATGTTTCAGATTCTATAATTTCTCTTGTTAATGTAAAATTTAATGATTCTTTTCCAAATTTATCCCAACAAGCACAACAAGCCAAAGAAATAATTAATAATATATATAATCCAGGTTTGGTAAATAATTCTATTGAAATAGAAATGGATTCTATTTTTTTAGTTTCTAAAATAGATAAGATTAAAATCAAATATGATCAGTTAAATAAAACTAATGATTACAAGATTGATTCAATAATTTATAATTCACTTGAAGATTCAATTCAATTCCATGCATTTTTAAAAGATATTTTGATTCCTGATGTAATATATGACGAAAAAACTACCAATAATAGCTTAAACGAACAGTTAAGTCAAATTTCATATTCTAAAGGATCAGTAAGTAATGGAGTCAGAATCATATCGAGAGGAGAAATTGTAGATGCTGACAAATTGGGGATTTTAATTTCTTTAAAAATGAAATTTGAATCACAATTATGGTCAAAATCAAATTTTAATTGGATAACCTTAGGATATTCTATAATTGTTCTAATTACTTTGTTTTTCTTGTTATTATTTTTAAAGAAAAATCGTAATAGTATCTATCTGAATAATACCAAAATTACTTTTGTTTTTATTATAATCTTGATATTTATTTCAATAACCCTAACAGTTTTTAAGTATCAGCCGGATTATATTTATGTTGTTCCTTTATGTTCTATTCCTTTGCTTTTGAGAGCTTTTTTCGATTCAAGATTAGGCCTTTTTGTACATGTTCTTACATTATTAATATTAGGTTTTATTGTGCCAAATAATTTCGAGTTTTTATTTTTGCATACTATTGCAGGTATTGTCACAATTTTAACTCCTTCAGATTTATATCAAAGGGCTAATTTGTTTATATCAGTATCTATAATTACCAGTGTTTATATTCTTTCTTATTTCTCTATTTCTATAATTACTAATGGAGATATAAATTATATAGATTTAAACATTCCGTTATTGTTTATTTTTAATGGTTTGGCAACTCTATTTGTTCATCCTTTAATCTATATTTTTGAAAAGATATTTGGATTAGTCTCTGATGTTTCACTGTTAGAGCTTACAAACACAAATTCTAAGCTATTAAAAGATCTCTCAGAAAAGGCTCCAGGTACTTTTTATCATTCATTAGCTGTATCAAATTTAGCAGAAGCTGTGGCAACTCAAATTTCTGCAAATGTAATGCTTGTTAGAGTTGGTGCTTTATATCATGATATAGGTAAAATGAATAATCCTAATTATTTTATTGAAAATCAATTAAATTCCTTTAATCCTCATAACGATTTAGAACCTTTAAAGAGTGCAAAAATAATTAAAGATCATATTTCAAATGGAATTGAAATTGCAAAAAAAAGTAGGCTTCCTGATCGAGTTATTGATTTTATTAGAACTCATCATGGCACTTCTATGATTAGATTTTTTTATGATAAGGCGATTAAATCTAAAGCAGATTCTAATGAGTTTGATTTTCGTTATTCTGGTCCTAAACCCTTTTCAAAGGAGACTGCAATAGTTATGATGGCTGACAGTATTGAAGCTGCTTCAAAAAGTATAAAAGAACCTAATATAAGGTTGATAGAAAAATTTGTGGATAAAATAATTAATACTCAAATAGAGGATAATCAATTTGAAAACTGTAATATCACTCTAAAAGAATTAAATCTAACTAAAAAAATATTAAAGGAAAAATTAAATAACATTTATCACTTAAGGGTTGAATATCCTGATTAGTTATGTATTTTTGTTTTTTTAAAAAAATATAATTGACAGTAAAACAAATTTATACAGGTTGTTTAGCACAAGGAGCTTACTTTATCGAAAGTAATGGTGAAGCTGCTGTGATAGACCCTTTAAGAGAAGTTTCAGATTATATAGAGCTTGCAAAAGAATCAAATGCAAAAATTAAATATATTTTTGAAACTCATTTTCATGCAGATTTTATTAGTGGACACTTGACCTTAGCAAAAGAGACGGGTGCTTCAATTATTTTTGGACCTGAAGCAAAACCTGGTTATAATTGTGTTATAGCTAAGGATAATCAAGTTTTTAAAATTGGAAGTATATCAATATCAGTCATTCATACACCAGGTCACACCATGGAAAGCTCTTGCTATCTTTTAAAAGATGAAAATAAAAAGGATTATTGTTTATTCACTGGAGATACTTTGTTTTTAGGAGATGTTGGCAGACCAGATTTAGCTCAACAATCCCTAAATCTTTCAAAATATTTTTTAGCAGGAATTCTCTATGATTCTATTAATAATAGAATAAAGCCATTATCTGATGATGTTTTAATTTATCCTGCCCATGGTGCAGGGTCTTCATGTGGTAAAAATATGATGAAGCAAACTGTAGATACTTTAGGAAATCAGAAGATTGTTAATTATGCATTAAATGGATCTTTAGATAGAGATGGTTTTATAGATGAGTTAACCAATGATCTAGGAAAACCACCTATGTATTTTCCTTCTAATGTAAAACTTAATCAAGATGGATATTCAGATTTTAATAATGTTTTAGAAAAAAACTTAAAACCTATTTCTGTTGAAGATTTTAAAGCTTTGTCTATTAATAAAGATTTTGTTGTTTTAGATGTAAGAAATCAAGATGTTTTTAGATTAGGGTTTATTCCAGGATCTATTTTTATAGGTTTAAATGGTAAATTTGCACCATGGGTTGGATCTATTTTAAAAAATATTCATACTAAGATATTAGTAGTTTGTGAAAGTGGTAAAGAAACGGAAACAATAACTAGATTGTCTAGAGTTGGTTTTGATAATGTTTTGGGTTATCTAGATGGAGGTTTTGATTCATGGAAGAAATCAAATGAAGAAATAGATTATATAAATTCTGTTTCAGCATATGATTTAAAAGAAATTATTAATTCTGATATTGATTTATTAGATGTAAGAAGGGAGAATGAGAGAGAAAATGGTTTTTTACAAAATTCATTAAATATTCCTCTAAATATATTTGAATCTAAGATAAAAATATTAGATAAATCAAGAAAATATTATATTCATTGTGCTGGAGGATATAGAAGTATGATTGCTTGTTCTATTCTTAAAAGAATGGGTTTTAATTCACTTTTTGATATTAAAGGAGGCTTTGCGCAAATAAGAAAATCAGAATTAGAAATTGTTTAGTTAATGAATAGGTTACTATTAATAATATTATTATTTATTTCTTGTGAAAACAATAAAGGAGAATTCCAGTTGCTGGAATATCAATCCTATAAAAGTCATATAGAAAATAATTCCGTTCAGTTATTTGATGTTAGAACACCTGAGGAATACAATTTAGGTCACATTAATGGGGCAGTTAATATTGATTTTAAAAATGAAGAGATTTTTTATAGAGCTTTTGAAAAATTAGATAAATCTAAGCCAGTTTATCTATACTGTAGATCAGGTAACAGAAGTAAAAAATCTGCTGATATATTAATTGAGCTTGGATTTTCTAAAGTTTATGATTTAAAGGGTGGTTTTATTGAGTGGAATTTAAACGAGCTCAAATAAACTATTTTTTCGTTCCTGTAACTACCAAAGTTCCTTCCCAATCCTTTGTTTTTCCAACTTCCCAGGATTCTACATTTTTAAATCCAGCATCTAAAAACATTTTTTTCCATTCTGATTTAGAAATTAGGTTCATGATGCTAACGTTTGTTTTTTCAGGCCAATCATGTGATGATGGATTTTCTTTATAGAAGTCAACGCCAATTATTAATCTTCCATTATTATTTAACCAATTATTATAAAAATTTTCTATTACTAGTAATGGATTTTCAAAATAATATAAAACCTCCATAGAATGTACAACATCCTTTTTTGAATTAGGTTTCCATGTTAATAAGTCAGAACAATCATATTTGTTTAATGAATCTATACTTTTAGCTTTTTCTATCATTTTTGTTGATCCATCAACTCCATTAGAACTAAAACATGTTTCCATTTCAGAAACCATTCTAACAACCCATCCTGTTCCACATCCTGCATCAATGAAAGTAAAATCTTCCAAATCTTTTAGGGCATAATCCAACATGTTTTTTACTGAGTGCATATGGTTTTTCTCCATTCCATCATCTTTTCCACTTATTACCCAATCACTAAATATTTCGATAGGATGTTTCTTGATCATCTATGTTTTTGTTTTAGTAAAAAATAGGTAACTCAAGTAAAATAAAATTAAAATAAAAAATTCCCAATTTATTATGTAAAATGGCCACTCGCCAAATATTAATGGATTTTTAATATCAGGAGCCTCAACTAAATACATGTAATTTGATCCTATTTTAAAATTTAATGGCATTATTATTAACATTAAAATATTTAAAATTACTAATACCCTTAACCAAGAGAAATTAGATAATTTATATCCCAAATGATAAAACATAAATAAAGGAATAAAAATTATAGTTCCATGACTTGTATAATATTGTATATACTTAAACATACTTCCATCGTAATCATTTATTTGTGCTGTTAATATTGCCATTAATCCTCCCCAAAAACCACAATAAAATAAAAATTCAAATAATTTTTGATTTTTTGGAATAAAAAGAATAAAACACATAATTAAATTGGTAATACCACAAAGGTGCAAAGGCAAGTCTTCATAAATATCCCAATTTCCATTATTATAGTCTATTATATGATTTGATGCAGTTATAATTAATGTAATTACACAAATTATCTTTGCCATCTTTAATTTTTTATCCATTTCAAGTACTCTCCCTAACCATAAAAAACATACAATTAATAAGGATGTAATTATTAGATTTCTTATTCCTTCGTAGGACATTAAGTCTATTATGTAAGGAGGATATTGGATAAACATGCTTTTTAAAATAGATATATTCATATTCTTAAAAGTAATTAATTTATTCTTATTGAAAGTAACTAATCATATTAAATAATATTTTATCAGCTACGGGATCTTTTCCTAAGTTTTCAAATACTTTTAGAGTTGATAAAAGCATTTTACCTTTATTATGTTTTACAATTGAAAGATCAGTCCCTGTCCATACATCTCCCGATCCTATATAATTTCTTTTCATGATATTTCCATTTGGAATTCTATCAAATGCAATCGTTTGAACAATATTATTTCCTTTAAGACCTCTAAAGCTTACAGTAGGCCCAATATTTTCATACAGATCAATAAGAGGTGTGTTTACAGGAAGTCCTTTAAAAATAGGGTGTTGTGTATTAATATGGAGTATTCCATCCCATAAACCTTTAGACATGTTTTTTATTGGATCCATTGGCAACAATTTTTCCCCTTCAACTTGAAATGTTAAATTCTCTCCTGATCTTTTTATCATTCTTGCTGGAGTATTTAAAAAAATTGCTGAACCACCTGAATAAACAAATTCATTTACTGCTTGTATAGTATTATTAAAATTAGTATCTGTTTTGGAATTTAATGAGATAATATTTCCATCATTAGATGATAATTCAGATATATTGTTATCAAATATTAAAACAGGAATATTTATGTTATTGTCTCTATTGAATTTTTTGTATTTGATATTATTTTCATTTAAATATTTAATTATTTTTTCATTACTATTAATTAAGGCTACTTCTAATTTACCATTGGACTTTAATTTATCAAACACATTAAATTTTCTTGTAGATGAAGCTATAAAAATATTGTTATTA
>CABXGL010000008.1 GCA_902511755.1 uncultured Bacteroidota bacterium
ATCAGTTGATTATGATGTTATTGAAAAATTAGTTGATTTTGTAATAGAAGGTGGAGTAAATTATATCGTTGTTCAAGGTACAACGGGAGAATCTGCAACATTATCTGAAAATGAGAAAGTTAAATGTAGAAAAGTTTTTATTAGTGCAAATAAAGGAAGAGTTCCTCTTGTTGTTGGAATAGGATCAAATTATACAGATTCTTTAGTAGATTATATTAAGAAATCAAATTTAATAGGATTTTCTGCGATTCTTTCAGTTGTCCCATATTATAATAAACCTTCACAAGAAGGTGTTTTTCAGCATTTTTCAAAACTTGCAAACGCATCTAAAGTACCAATTATACTATATAATGTTCCTGGAAGAACTAGTTGTAATATGGAGCCTGATACTACAATTAAACTTGCAAAACAACATAAAAACATTATTGGAATAAAAGAAGCTAAAGGAGATTTAGATCAAATCAAGAATTTAATAAAAAATAAACCAGCAAATTTTCTAGTTATTTCTGGGGATGATGATACTGCTGCTGAAAGCATTTTAAATGGTGCAGATGGTGTTATATCTGTAGCTGCTGGGTCTATTCCTAAACTTTTTACAAAGACAATTAATTATGCTTTAAATAAAGAAAAAAGGAATACTAACATATTATCAGATTTAATAAAGCCATATCTAAAATTACTTTTTGATGAGGGAAATCCATCTGGGACCAAGGCGGCACTTTCTATATTGAATCTTTGTGAAAATAAATTAAGATTACCATTAATTCCTGTATCAGATAGTCTTTATTCTAAAATAGAAAAGTTTATTTCTGAAAATCCTGAGTAGTTTTTATATATTTACATTCCTTTATAATTTTATTATATGTCAAATAAAATATATATATTTTTTCTTCTAATATTTATTAGTATTTCTTTTTCATGTAATGAATTTCAAAAAGTGCTTAAAAATGAAGATATTAAGGTTAAGTATGACATGGCTGAAAAGTATTATGAAAATCAAGACTTTAGAAGAGCTAGTAAATTGTTTGAACAAATAAAACCAAAATATAGAGGAAAACCACAAGGAGAGAGAATTACTTTTTTTTATGCTAATTGTTTGTTAAATACTAAAAGTTATGTATTAGCATCTTATGAATTTGAAAGTTTTGCTAAAGCATATCCATTAAGTGAAAAGGTTGAAGATGCCATGTATTTATCTGCTTTTTCCTATTATAAAACATCTCCTGTTCATAGTCTCGATCAAAATGAAACAAATGAAGCTATTGATAAACTTCAGGTATTTATAAATACCTATCCTAATTCTGAAAGAATGTCCTCAGCTAATGATTTAGTTCAAGAGCTTAGAATAAAACTTGAATTTAAGGCATTTGAAATAGCAAAACAATATAATACAATTAGAGACTATAAATCAGCAATAATAGTATTAGATGATTTTATTTCTGATTATCCCGGAACTCCATACAGAGAAGATGCTCTTTATTACCTATTAGACTCATCTTACGAATTGGCAATCAATAGCATTGACGAAAAAAAATTAGAAAGACTAAAAAATGCGAGAAAGATATATGATGAATTATTAGAAACTTATCCTGAATCTAAATATGTAGATAAATCAAATAAACTCTTAGAAACTATAGAAAAAGAAATTACTACATTTGCAAAATAATTACTTTCATTTAAAAAAATATTATGGATTTTAAAAAAACAAATGCACCATTAAATACAATAACTTACGATAGAAATGTAGTTGATGCTAAAACAGATAACATATATGAAGCTATTTCTGTAATTTCCAAAAGAACCATTCAAATTAATGAGGAAATAAAAAAAGAGTTGTTGGATAAACTGGAAGAGTTTGCTAGTCCTACAGAAAGTTTAGATGAAATCTTTGAAAACAAAGAGCAAATAGAAGTTTCAAAATTTTATGAAAAGCTTCCTAAAGCTCATGCTATGGCAATTGAAAATTGGTTGTTAGATAAAATATACTACAGAAATTCTGAAATTAAAGAATAAAGATGTCCATCCTAAATGGAAAAAATATTCTATTAGGTATTTCAGGAGGAATAGCAGCTTATAAGTCTGCTTTTTTA
Source organism: uncultured Bacteroidota bacterium (assembly GCA_902511755.1). GTDB lineage: Bacteria > Bacteroidota > Bacteroidia > Flavobacteriales > Flavobacteriaceae > MAG-121220-bin8. Next base: position 2,091 of record CABXGL010000008.1, read on the forward strand.
GTAAGATTATTAATTAAAAATGGAGCTCATGTACAAGTTATAATGACCCCTAATTCTAAAGATTTTGTAACTCCTCTAACTCTTTCTACTTTATCAAAAAAACCTGTTTTATCAGAGTTTTTTAATAAGGATAATCAAAATGAATTATGGAATAATCATGTTGATTTAGCTTTGTGGGCTAATTATTTTATTATTGCACCTGCTACTGCTAATACTTTATCTAAAATGGCATCTGCTAGAGCTGATAACTTATTAATTGCAACTTATCTTTCTGCAAAATGTACTGTATTTTTTGCTCCAGCAATGGATTTAGATATGCATAAAAATCAAGCAAACAAATTAAATATTAATAAGTTAATAGATTTTGGAAATATTCATATTCCAGTTAATTCTGGATTCCTTGCAAGTGGATTAGAAGGAGAGGGGAGGATGCAGGAACCAAATCAGATAATTGATTTTGTTTCTAATTATATTTTAAAACAGCAAAAACTTTATGGAAAAAAAGTATTAATTACTGCTGGACCTACATACGAAGCTATTGATGCAGTAAGATTTATTGGTAATTTTTCTAGCGGAAAGATGGGTTTTGCATTAGCTAATATTGCTGCTAATTTAGGTGCAGAAGTTTTCTTAATAACTGGTCCTACTAGCTTATCTGTTAAAAATAATAGAATAAAGTCCTTTCATATTACTAGTGCAGATGAAATGTTTGAAATTTCTTCTGATTTATTTTTAAAATCAGATATAGCTATTATGTCTGCAGCAGTTTCTGATTTTAAACCTAAAAAAGCAAAAAAAAATAAAATAAAAAAAGAGTCAAATGGAAATCTTACTATAGATTTGGTATCAAATATTGATATTCTAAAGCATTTAGGTTCTATAAAAAAAACAAACCAGTTACTAATTGGTTTTGCATTAGAATCTGATAATGAAGTTGATAATGCAATTAAAAAGATTAATAATAAAAACTTGGATGCTATTGTATTAAATTCTCTAAATGATAAAGGAGCTGGTTTTAATTACGATACTAATAAAGTTACTTTTATAAACAATAAAAATGATTTAACAGAGTTTAAATTAAAAAACAAACTTGAAGTTGCAGAGGATATTTTTAATGAGATAATTAAACTTAATGATAAATAGAATTCTTTTTTTTGTATTTATATTTTTAATAAATATTAGTTATACACAGGAGATTGATTCTAAAGTAATTGTCAATTCTGATCAAATTAATCAAACTAATAAATCTGTTTTTTCAAATTTAGAGAAATCAATTACAACTTTTATTAACTCAAAATCATGGTCTGATACTAATTTTTTAATTCATGAAAAAATTGATCTTAATATTCTGATTACAGTTTTATCTTATTCAAACAATAAATTTAAAGCCAATTTTGAATTTCAATCTCTAAGACCAGTATTAAATTCTACTTATCAAACACCACTTTTTAATTTTTTAGATAAGAATGTAGAATTTGAATATGAAGAATTTGAGACTCTATTTTTTACTGAAAATAAATTTCAATCTGATTTAGTTTCATTATTATCCTATTATATAAATATTATTTATGGGATTGATAGTGATAGTTTTATAAATAATTCAGAAAATATTTTTTATAGTAAGGCTCAAGAAATTTTAAATTTAGCTAATCAAAGTGGTCTTTCTAATACTTGGCAGTCTGGAAATTCAGGTGGAAGAATTAATAAATTTTGGTTAGTTGAAAATTTAAACTCTTCAAACTCTAAAGAATTTAGAGACCTTTTATATAATTATCATGTCAATGGATTGGATTTGATGCATGAAGATAAGCTATTGTCAAAGCAAAACATTTCATCCTCAATAGTTTCATTAGAAAGAATGAATAGAAGAATTCCAAATTCTATTTTACTTAAAATATTTTTTGAAACAAAATCAGATGAAATAAAAGACATTTTTTCTTCTGGACCAGATTTTGATACGGTTATTTTATATAATCAATTAAATAGAATGGCTCCTTTCTTTTCTAACAAGTGGAATAACATTAGATAATTCTTTTTGGATTCATATAATAAACTAAGTTATATTTGATTAAAATACATTAATATATTGCTAACAAAAGTTTCTATAAAAAATTTTGCTTTAATTGATTCTTTAGAGATTAATTTTTCAAAAGGATTTTCTACAATAACTGGAGATACTGGATCAGGTAAGTCAATTTTATTAAATGCTTTGTCATTAATAATTGGAAAACGTGCAGACCATACTTTATTAAAGAATAATAAAATTAAATGTGTAATTGAAGCAGAATTTGATTTAAGCAATTTTAAATTAAAAAAAATATTTGAAAAAAATAACTTGGATTATTTTGATCATTCTATCCTAAGAAGAGAGGTTTTGCCTAATGGTAAATCAAGATCCTTTATTAATGATACACCCGCTAATTTAGATTTAATGAAATCTATTGGAGAAAGATTAATAGATATTCATACTCAAAATGAATCTTTAATACTTTCTAAAGACAATTTCTTTTTTTCACTAATTGACAATTTATCAGAACAAAATAATATTGTAAAGAATTTTTCACAGAATTTAAACTTATATAAAGAACTTGTCTTAGAGCTAGAAAAATTAAATAGAATAAATGTTAGTCTTCAAAATGATTATGATTATAATCTTTACCTCTTAAACGAATTAAAAGACGCTAAATTGTTTTTAGGTGAACAAAAAGATTTAGAAGAAAATCTTAAAATTTTAAAAAATTCTGAAGAAATAATAACTTCTCTTAATCAAATAGATAATCTAATTCAGACTGATGAAAAAAGTATAGAAAATCAGATAAGAAATTTAAATTTTATTTTAAGTAACATTTCAAAATTCTCAGATAAATACTCTTTAGTTAAAAAGAGGATTGAAAGTATTTTAATTGAATTAGAAGACATAAAATTAGAAATTGTTGGCTCATCATCAGATTTTAACAATAATCCCTTGGAATTAGAGGAGATGGAGTCTAGGTTGAATTTAATTTATAATCTTCAGAAAAAGCATTCTGTTAATTCAATTTCAGATCTAATCCAAGTAACTAATGATTTAGAAGAAAAGCTTGAGAGAAATAATAATATAATTATTGACATTGAGAATTTAAAAAATGAGATTCTTTTGAAAGAATCTTTATTAAAAGAACAATCAAAAAAAATATCCCTTTCAAGAAAAAAAGTGTTACCAAACTTAAAACATAAAATTGAATCTATTTTAGGTAAACTTGGAATGAAGAATTCTTCCTTTATTTTTAATTTAAAAGAATCTGAAAATTATAATAAATATGGAAACGATATTGTTGAAGTTCTTTTCTCAGCTAATAAAGGAATTGATTATTCACCAATTTTTAAAGTTGTCTCTGGCGGAGAGCTTTCTAGGATTCTTTTATCAATTAAGTCTATTTTATCTAAGCATTTAAATTTACCAACAATGATATTTGATGAAATTGATACTGGAATTTCTGGAGAGATGTCTAATGCTATGGCAAATTTAATGTTGAATATGAGTAAAACCATGCAAATTATATCTATTACTCATTTACCTCAAATTGCAGCAAAAGGAGAAAATCAATATAATGTGTTTAAATATCAAAAATCAGGAATAACTAATACTAAAATTAAAAAATTAAATAGTGAAGAAAGAATTGAAGAAATTGCAAAAATGCTTTCAGGAGACAATCTTTCCTCTTCTGCATTAACACATGCTAAAGAGTTACTTAATTAATATTATATTTAAATTAAAATTATGTCATATAATCTTTTAAAAGGAAAAAAAGGAATTATTTTTGGAGCTTTAGATGAAAATTCAATTGCGTGGAAAACAGCAGAAAGAGTTTATGAAGAAGGGGGTGAGTTTGTTCTTACTAATGCTCCAATAGCATTGAGAATGGGTCAAGTTGATTTACTAGCAAAAAAAACAAATTCAAAACTTATTCCAGCTGATGCTACTAAATTAGAGGATTTAGAAAATCTTATTAATCAAACCATGGAAATATTCGGAGGTAAAATTGATTTTGTTTTACATTCTATTGGTATGTCAGTTAATGTTAGAAAAGGAAAACATTATACAGATTTAAATCATGATTGGACGGCAAAAGGATGGGATGTTTCAGCAGTCTCATTTCATAAATTACTTCAGAGTTTATATAAATTAGATGCAATGAATGAATGGTCTAGTATTGTTGCTCTTTCATACATGGCTGCACAAAGAGTTTTCCCCAATTATAACGATATGGCTGATAATAAAGCTTATTTAGAATCAATTGCTAGAAGCTTTGGCTATTTTTTTGGAAAAGAAAAGAATGTTAGAGTAAACACAATCTCCCAATCACCAACACCTACTACTGCAGGAAAAGGAGTTAAAGGATTTGATGGTTTTATATCCTATGCTGAAAAGATGTCTCCTTTAGGAAATGCTACAGCTTTAGATTGCGCTAATTATACCGTTACTTTATTTTCAGATTTAACGAAAAGAGTTACTCTTCAAAATTTATATAATGATGGTGGATTTTCAAATGTTGGAGTAAGTCAAGAAATCATTGATATAATTTCACCATCTGATTAATTTTTTTACTTATTTAGTTCCTAAAATTATTTATATTAAATTGACTTGAAAAGAAGTGGATTTTTATTAGATTAAAATGAAAAACATTGGCCTTACTGGAGGAATTGGCTCTGGAAAATCTACCGTCTCAAAAATATTGATCAGTGAAGGTATTCCAGTTTATGACTCTGACTCTAGAGCTAAATTTTTGATGAATTATTCTATTGAATTAAAAAAAAATATAATTCAAAAATTTGGCAAAGAATCATATATAAACAATAAATTAAATATAGAATATCTCTCAAAGATTGTATTTAATAATAGATCTGAGATAATAAAGATAAATTCTTTAGTTCATCCTTTTGTATACAATGATTTTAATAATTGGAAAAAAGGTTATTTTTCAAAATACGTTATTTTTGAATCAGCTCTTATATTTGAGACGGGATCTTATAAAAATAATGATTTCAATATTTTAGTAGTTTCAGATCTTGAAAAAAGAATTAAGAGAGTAACAGATAGAGATAATATATCTAGAAATGATGTAATAAATAGAATTAGTAATCAATGGAGTGATGATAAAAAAATACCCTTATGTGATTACTTAATTAAGAATGATTCTTTACATGAAACTAATAAAATAGTTATGAAAATGATAGAATATCTCAATAAAAAAATTAAATAATGATAATATTGTTTATATATAATGAATAAAAAGATTTATTTTACTCTTATTTCTATAATGAGTATTGCTCTTATAGGTATAATTTTAGTTCAAGCCTTTTGGATTAAAACTACATTAGATAATAAGGAAGAACAATTCTCTCTAAATATAAATCAAGCATTAAAATCAGTTTCTGAACAGATTCAAAATAGAGAATTGAGAGATTATTTAGCTGTATACCAAAAATTAGTGGATAGTATAGGTTCGCCAAAAGAATCCCAACTAACGGCAGTTTTTAAATATGTTGATAGAAATGAAAATACTAATCAAACTTATATATATTCTCATGGAATATTAGAAGAAGATTATAATATTTCTGCTAAATTATTTGAGCCTAATGTTAGTGACTCCTCTTCAATTTTAGAATACAAAGGTTTGAAGACAACAACTATAATTGATGAAGCATTTGATAGAGAAATGAAAAATATGAGTAGTATTGAAAGATTACAGAGAGTTGAAAGACTTTCTTTGATGGATAAAGCTAAGTATGCTTCAGTGTTTATGGAACTTGCTGCATTAAAACCTATTCATAGAAGATTAACTAATGTTGAACTTGAACTTTTATTGCAAAGAGAATTAAGAGATAGAGATATTAATATTCCTTTTCAATATAGAGTTTTTAATGGAAGTTTTGCTACTAAAGTAGGATCAGATAATTATACAAATTTAGAGGGTTTGAAAAAATATAAATCTCCATTATTTGTAAATGAGAAAGGAGATAGTGACTTTGAATTAGTTATTGCTTTTCCTGAAAGAAAATTATATTTAAGGTCATCGTTAATTAATTTAATTCTTTTGTCATTATTATTTACTTTAACAATAATTATAACTTTTTCTTCCACTATTTATCAAATCCTAAAACAAAAAAAAGTGTCTGAGATTAAATCAGATTTTATTAATAATATGACTCATGAGTTTAAAACTCCAATAGCTACAATTAAATTGGCATTAGATGCAATAAATAATGATAAAATACAAAATGACCTAAATAAAAGAAAAAAATATTTAAAAATGATAAAGGATGAGAATGAAAGAATGAATTTTCAGGTTGAAAATGTATTGAGAATATCTCAACTTGAAAGAAAAGAAAATATATTAAAAAAATCTATTTGTGATATTCATGAAATTTTAGAAAAATCTATTTCTCATTTAGATTTATTATTAAAAGATAGAAATGTTGATGTTTCATTAAATTTTTCTGCTATAAATTCCAAAATTTTTGTTTCCAATGAAAGTTTTATTAATGTTTTTGTTAATATATTAGAAAATGCTATTAAATATTCTAAAGAAGACCCCAAAATTAATATTGAAACTTCTAATTTAGAAAATTCATTATCAGTTAATATTAAAGATAATGGTATGGGAATGAATACTGATGTTAAAGACAAGATTTTTCAAAAATTTTATCGTGAAACAAAAGGAAATGTTCATAATGTTAAAGGACATGGTTTAGGTCTATCTTATGTGAAAAAGATATTGGATTTACATAATGGCACAATTTATGTAGAAAGTAAAGTAGGAGTTGGAAGTACTTTTTCTATAAAACTTCCAATAAATAATTTAATAAAAGAGAATGAAAAATAATGATAAAAATATTTTATTGGTTGAGGATGATATTAATTTTGGTGCATTATTAAATGATTTTTTAACTCTTCATTCTTATAATGTTGTTTTAGCAAAAAATGGAATTGAAGGATTAGAAAAATTTAAAAAATCTCAATTTGGATTATGTGTTTTAGATGTTATGTTGCCTTTTAAAGATGGTTTTACTTTAGCAAAAGAAATTAGAGAACTTGATAAAGATGTTCCATTATTTTTCTTAACTGCAAAGACTTTAAAAGATGATGTTTTAAAAGGTTACAAAATTGGTGCAGATGATTATTTAACCAAGCCTTTTGATTCAGATATCTTACTACTTAAAATTAAATCTATTTTTAAAAGAAAACAGCTAATAAATAGTAAAGAGATTGTTAAACATGAATTTGAGTTTGCCAAATTTAAATTTAATTCAAAGTTAAGAACATTACAATTTGAAACAGAAGCTATTATAAAATTGTCACCTAAAGAGAATCAATTATTAAGGATGCTATTAAACTATCTAAACGATTTAATGCCTAGAGAATTAGCTTTAGTAAAAATATGGAATGATGATAATTATTTTACTTCAAGAAGTATGGATGTTTATATTGCTAAAATTAGAAAATATCTAAGTAAAGATCCTAGTGTTGAAATTGAAAATATTCACGGAGAAGGATTTAGATTAATTATAAATAAATAACTATTGTTTTTTTGTTCTTGGATGAAATTTCAGTACGGAATCGATTAGATGTTTTTTATTTACGTGCAAATATCTTTCAGTTGTTGTTATACTTTCATGTCCCATCATTTTTTGAATTGTTATTAGATCCGCTCCGTTTTCTATTAAGTGAGTTGCAAAAGAATGCCTTAATGTATGTGGACCTATTTTTTTCTTAATATTTGATACTTCTTTTAATTTTTTTAGAATTAGAAATATCATAACTCTTGAAAGAATAGTTCCTCTTTCATTTAAAAAAAGAGTGTCTTCAAAACCTTTTTTAATTTTTTGGCATGACCTTATATCCTGTATGTAATTATTAATATATAATTGAGATTGTTTGCTAATTGGTACAAATCTTTCTTTATTTCCCTTTCCAGTAACTTTTATCAATGATTCTTTAAAAAATAAATCAGAAATTTTTAAATGAATTAATTCGGAAACTCTAAGACCACAACTATATAATAATTCTATAATGGCAGTATTCCTTAATCCAGTTTTAGAACTTAATTTAATAGACGATATAATTTTATCTATTTCTTTTATTGTTAATGTATTTGGAAGGTGAGATCCTAATTTTGGAGATTCTATATTATCCATTGGATTCGTCTCAATTAAATTTTCTAATATTAAATAATCGAAGAAACGTCGAATTCCTGAAATAATTCTAGCTTGAGTAGGAGGCTTAACCTTTTTTGAAATATTATATATAAATTCTTTTGTAATTTTTGATTTTACCTCATCTGGGTTTTTTTTAATTTTATTTTTTTTTAAAAAAATAATCAGTTTTTTTACATCAAATAAGTAACTTTCTATTGTATTTATCGATAGATTTCTTTCAATTTTAAGATAATTTTTAAAATTATTAATTGCTACATCCCAATTCATATATAAAATTGATTAATTAAATGCTATATTCATATTTAAATAAAATATTTTAATGAAATTACAAATTATTAATGGTCCCAATTTGAATTTATTAGGAACAAGAGAAAAAGACATCTATGGTGACCAGAATTTTGAAGATTACTTTAAAAAATTAAAATCAAAGTTTAAAAGTATTGAACTACATTATTTTCAATCAAATATTGAAGGAGAATTAATTGATAAAATTCACGATGTTGGATTTAATTTTGATGGAATAATTATAAATGCTGCTGCTTATACGCATACATCAGTAGGAATAGGTGATGCAATTAGGTCCATATCAATTCCAGTTATAGAAGTTCATATTTCAAACACATATTCTAGAGAGGAATTTCGTCATAAATCTTTTTTAAGTGCTCATGTTAAGGGAATAGTTATGGGTCTTGGATTAAGGAGTTATGATTTAGCTATCTCAAGCTTCATTAAAAATTATAAGTGAATAACTTCACCATATGCATCTGCAACAGCTTCCATTACAGCTTCACTCATTGTAGGATGTGGATGAATAGCCTTAAGCACTTCATGGCCAGTAGTTTCTAACTTTCTTCCTAAAACTACTTCTGCTATCATATCTGTAACTCCATCACCAATCATATGACATCCCAGCCATTCTCCATATTTGGAATCAAAAATAACTTTTACAAATCCTTCACTTTTACCTGATGCTTGTGCTTTACCGGATGCACTAAATGGAAATTTCCCTACTTTAATATCATACCCTTTCTCGATAGCTTTTTCTTCCGTAAGACCAACTGATGCAATTTCTGGCGAACAATAAGTGCATCCAGGAACATTATTATAATCTATGGGAGAAACATCCATATTAGCAATTTTTTCAACACAAAGAATTCCTTCTGCTGAAGCTACATGTGCGAGGGCTTGTCCTTTAACAACATCACCAATTGCATAATATCCTTTAACATTAGTTTGGTAATATTCATCAACTAAAATTTTATCATTTTCTAATTCAATACCAATATCTTCTAAACCAATATTTTCAGTATTTGATTTAATTCCAACTGCGCTTAATACAATTCCTGAATTAATTTTTGTTTTTTCTCCTTTAGAAGATTTAAAATAAACATCTACACCATTATTAGTTATTTTTGCTTCTTTTACTTCTGATGAAGTAAAAATATTGATTCCTTTTTTCTTTAAATTTTTTTCTAATTCTTTAGAAATTTCTTTGTCTTCTATAGGGACTATTCTATCTAAATATTCAATTATAGTAACATTAGATCCCATTGAATTATAAAAAAATGCAAATTCAATTCCAATAGCACCAGATCCAACAATTATAATATCCTTTGGTTGTGTGTTTAATGTCATGGCTTCCCTATATCCAACAATATTTTTACCATCTTGTTTTAAATTTTCTATTTCTTTGGACCTTGCACCCGTAGAAATTATTATTTTTTCAGAAAATATAACTGTTTCCTTATTTAATTCATCAGCAATAGTAACAGTATGATCGGTAGTTAATTTTCCAAATCCATTAAAAACTTTAATTTTATTTTTTTTTAATAAAAAGCTAACACCCTTACTCATTTTATCAGCAACTTTTCTACTTCTTTTAATTACTGAATTAAAATCTTTATTAACATCATTAACGTTTATTCCATAATCTTTAGCATTTTTTAAATATTCAAAAACTTGTGCAGATTTTAATAAAGCCTTTGTTGGAATACAACCCCAATTTAAACAAACACCACCCAAGTTTTCCTTTTCAATTATAGCAGTTTTTAAACCAAGTTGAGAAGCTCGAATAGCAGTAACATAACCACCTGGTCCACTTCCTAAAATAATCAAATCAAATTTTTCCATAGTTATTATTTTTTGTTAAATGATAATGCAGCTGAGTTAATACAATATCTTTTTCCTGTTGTTTCTTTCGGTCCATCATTAAATACATGCCCAAGATGACCATTACATTTAGAACATTTGACTTCAATTCTTTTCATATTATGGGAAAGATCTTCTATATAAACAATTGAAGAAGGTATTGCTTTATCAAAGCTTGGCCAACCACAATTGCTTTCATATTTATTTACACTTGAAAATAGAGTTTGATTGCAACCCTTACATTTATAGTTACCTTTTTCAAAATGTAAATTATATTCACCTGTAAATGGTCTTTCAGTATACGATTTTCTTAAAACCTGATAACTCAGATTGTCCAGATCATTTTTCCATTCTGAATCAGATTTTTGAATTTGTTTTTTTTCTTGAGAGAAATTATAATTTGTCATAACTATACTTATTGCAAAAATGATATAAAATTTATTCATTAGTCTATTTTAAGAGTTTTAAAAATTAAAGCATTTTTAGTAACACAGTGTCGATTTCCTGTAGTTTCAGGACCATCCTTCCATACATTACCTATGTGTGTTCCACATTTTTTACATTCTAGTTTTGTTTTATTTATAAATTGCTTGTCATATTTTACTCTGTTATCAATAGACTTATCAAAACTTTCATCATCAAAATTTGATTTATACTTGTTTTCAGATTTATATAGAGGAGAGTTGCATTTTTTACAATGATAAATTCCCTTGTTATATTCAACATTGTCTGTTGATAAATCTTTTAATTCTGAATTATTTACAAGCTTATCTATAGGTTTTTTTTGTTTAAAATCAGCGCAACTTTTTAAAAAACAAACCAATAAAATAATCAAACAAATTTTTTTCATTCTTTTATTTTACAAAAGATGAACAAAATTACTTAATAATTTCAAAAGTATTAGGATAATTTGTATTAAGTATATTGCATATATTTAATGGAAAGATATTATGTCAAAAATTTTTTCAAAAAAGGGAGATCCTAAAGTTTTAAATGCATGGGCTTTTTATGATTGGGCTAATTCAGTTTACCCCCTAGTTATTTCATCTTCTGTTTTTCCAATTTATTATGGAGCTTTATTTATAGATGACTTATATATTGAGGTTTTTGGATTTAATTTTAAGAATACTGCATTAATTAGTTTTTTAACTGCATTTGCATTTATAATACTTTCTTTTATAACTCCTTTGCTTTCAGGAATTGCAGATTATATGGGAAATAAAAAAACTTTCCTTAAGTTTTTCTGTTACCTAGGCTCAGTATCTTGTATAGGATTATATTGGTTTGATTTAGAGAATATTTATATAGGTTTGCTTTTTTATTTTTTAGCTCTTATTTCTTTTTGGGCTAGTTTAGTTTTTTATAATTCATATTTACCTGATATTGCCTATAAAGAACAACAGGATTACATTAGTGCTAAAGGATATGCGATGGGTTATATTGGAAGTGTAATTCTATTAATATTTAATTTGGGTATGGTTTTATATCCAAGTTCATTTGGAATCTATGGAGATGGTTCTGAGCTTATTGCAATGAAATATTCTTTTATTTCAGTTGGGATTTGGTGGATTGTTTGTAGCCAATATACTTTTTATCATCTTCCAAATTTAATTGAAAAAAAAAAAATTATTAAGGATGTATTTTTTAATGGTTTTAAAGAGCTTAAAGAGGTTTGGGATGAACTTAAAGAGATTGTTGTTATAAAGAAATTTTTATTTGCGTTTTTTATATATAGCGCTGCATTACAAACTGTTTTACTTATTGCAACATATTTTGGTGAGCAAGAAATTATTTGGCCTGAAGGCGAAAAAACTATAGGCTTAATTGTTAGTATACTTTTGATTCAATTGATTGCTATGTTTGGAGCAATGTTTACAGCAAAGCTTTCCGAAAAGTTAGGAAACATTTATACATTGGTAATTTTAAATTTATTTTGGGCAATTTTATGTATTGGTGCTTATTTTATTACGAAACCATTGGAGTTTTATATAGCAGCTGGATTAGTTGGTTTAGTAATGGGTGGTATACAAGCATTATCTCGTTCTACTTTTTCTAAAATGATTCCAGAAACAGATAATACTACTTCTTATTTTAGTTTTTACGATGTTACACAGAAAGTAAGCATTGTAATTGGTATGACTTTGTTTGCTTTTGTTGATCAAATTACTGGAAGTATGAGAAATTCTATTTTAGTTTTCTTATTTATATTTCTTATAGGTGCTTTTCTTTTGAAAAGAATTAAAATTAAGAATGTTTGATTTTATGGCATGAATCTTGACTTATCTAATGGATATATAATTAAAAGATCATTTAGTACAGTGTTACAATGAATTTTATGACACTTTGACTTAAAAATTTAAAATGTCTAAATCTAAAATATTAAATCTTGACATGATGTCACTGCAAAATATGGATGAGAATTCAGATTTAATTCCTTTAATGACTTCAGACGATGAAGAAGCAATTTCAAAAGAATCATTACCTGAAACCCTTCCAATTTTACCTCTTAAAAACACCGTTATGTTTCCTGGAGTAGTAATTCCTATAACTGCTTCTAGAGATAAATCTATTAGATTAATTAAAGATTCTAATATAAATACAAAATTAATAGGGGTTGTTTCCCAAAAGGATTCTAAAATTGAAAATCCAAATTTAAATGATATTCAATCAACAGGGACAGTTGCTAAAATTTTAAGAGTCTTACAAATGCCTGATGGAAATGTAACAGTAATTATTCAAGGTAAAAAACGTTTCTCAATAGAAAAAGTTATATCTGAAGATCCATATATAACAGCTGAAATAAAAGAAATAAAAGAGATTAAACCTGCTAATGATAATAAAGAATTTACTGCAACCATAGAATCAATTAAAGATATTGCTCTTAAAATTATTGAAGAAAATCCTAATATTCCAAGTGAAGCATCATTTGCAATTAAGAATATTCAGAGTGATTCATTTTTAGTAAACTTTGTATGCTCAAATATGAATCTTAGTATTCAAGAGAAATATGATATTTTAAAAACAAGTGATCTTCATGATAGAGCTCTTATGTGTTTAAAACAAATGAATATTGAGCTTCAGAGACTTTCATTAAAAAATGACATTCAATCAAAAGTTAGGTCTGATTTAGATCAACAACAAAGAGAATATTTTTTGCATCAACAATTAAAAGCTATTCAAGAAGAATTAGGGGGTGTTTCATATGATGAAGAAATTAATGAAATGAGAATTAGGTCAAAGAAAAAGAAATGGGGGAAAGATATTAAGGATCATTTCTTAAAAGAATTAGCTAAACTTCAAAGGATGAATCCTCAAGTTGCTGAATATTCAATTCAAAGAAATTATTTGGATTTATACCTAGATCTTCCTTGGAATGAGTTTTCAGTAGATAAATTTGATTTAAAACGTGCTCAGAGGATATTAGATAGAGATCATTATGGATTAGAGGATATTAAAAAAAGAATAATTGAACACATTGCTGTTTTAAAACTTAGGAATGACATGAAATCGCCTATTTTATGTTTTAATGGCCCTCCAGGCGTTGGAAAAACTTCTTTAGGAAAATCTATTGCTGAAGCATTAGGAAGAGAATATGTTAGAATTTCACTAGGAGGTTTAAGAGATGAATCAGAAATTAGGGGGCATAGAAAAACATATATTGGAGCTATGCCTGGTAGAATTATTCAAAGCTTAAAAAAAGCTAAAACTTCTAATCCAGTTTTTGTTTTAGATGAAATTGATAAACTTTCTGTTGGTAATCAAGGGGACCCTTCTTCTGCCATGTTAGAAGTTTTAGATCCAGAACAAAACACTTCGTTTTATGACAATTTTGTTGAGACAGGTTTTGATTTATCTAAAGTCATGTTTATAGCTACTTCAAATAATATATCTAATGTTCAGCCTGCATTAATAGATAGAATGGAAATTGTTAATGTTTCTGGATATACAATTGAAGAGAAATTTCATATAGCAAAGAAACATTTATTACCAAAACAAATTTCTGAACATGGATTAGAAAAAAATATTATTAAGTTAAATAAGCTATCATTAGAAAAAATTATTGAGGGATATACTAGGGAGTCTGGAGTTAGAGGTCTTGAAAAACAAATTGCAAAAGTTATTAGATATGTTGCAAAGTGTATTGCTATGGATGAGAAATTTTCAAAAAATATTTCGGTAGATGAATTGGAACAGATTTTAGGTCTTTCAATCTCTAAAGATAAATATGAAAATAATGATGTTGCCGGAGTTGTGACTGGTTTGGCTTGGACTCAGCTTGGAGGAGATATTTTGTTTATTGAGTCTACGATGTCTAAAGGAAAAGGGAATTTATCCATTACAGGTAATCTTGGAAAAGTTATGAAAGAGTCTGCTACAATTGCTTTAGAATATATTAAATCAAATTCAAGTGAATTAAATATTAATATTGATAAATTATCAAAATATAATTTGCACATCCATGTTCCTGAAGGAGCAACACCTAAAGATGGTCCAAGTGCAGGAATTTCTATGTTAACTTCCCTAGTCTCTTTATTAACCCAGAAAAAAGTTAAAAACAAATTAGCTATGACTGGAGAGATTACTTTGAGAGGAAAAGTTTTGCCAGTAGGTGGAATTAAAGAAAAAATTTTAGCAGCTAAAAGAGCTAAAATCAAAGAAATAATTTTAAGTATTGATAATAAGAAAAATATTTTAGATATTGATAAATCTTATTTAAAAGGTCTTAAATTTCATTATGTATCAAACATGAATGAAGTTATTGATATTGCAATTACAAAACAAAAAGTAAAAAATTATAAATGGTAGACCAATTTATAATAACAATTGATGGAACTTCATCAACTGGCAAAAGTACTATTGCAAAAAGAATAGCAAAAAAATTAGGATATATTTATATTGATTCCGGAGCAATGTACAGGGCATTAACTTATTATTGTATTAAAAAAAAAATAATTTCTAAATCTTTTTTTAATAAAAATGTTCTTATAAATCATTTGCCATCAATAAAAATTGATTTTATAAAAAATCCTAATAGTAATAATTTGGAAGTTAATTTGAATGGAGAATTTATTGAAAGTAAGATAAGGACTCTAGAAGTTTCAGATCTTGTAAGTGAATTGGCAAAATTTGATGATGTTAGAAAATATATGGTAGAGATTCAACATTCATTAGGAAATAAAAAAGGAGTAGTAATGGATGGTAGAGATATTGGTACTGTTGTTTTTCCTAATGCAGAATATAAGTTTTTTTTAGAGGCTTCAAGTAAATTAAGAGCTAAGAGACGATATGATGAGTTAGTTATAAAAAATAAAGAGATTTCATTTAATGAAGTATTTGAAAATATTATTTCTAGGGATAAACTAGACACTAATAGATCTAATTCTCCTCTAAGAAAAGCCTCAGATGCTATTTTGATTGATACTGAAAACCTAAATTTAGATCAGGTTGAAAGTAAAATTATGGATTATATAAATTTCTCAAATTCAAATTCTTAATAAAAAATTTGTTTAAAGAATAAAATGAGCTTATTTTCGCGATCCTTTTGGTTGGTTAAAATAGAATACCGAAAGTTTAATATTTATTAACATCTTCTAATTTATTCCTTTATTTCTATTAATAAATTAGGATACAAAAAATAACCTATGCCTTCAACTAAAAAAGATAGTAAATCTAAGAAAGCTATTAAAAAATCTTCTAAACCAAAGACAGAAATTAAAGGGACAGTAAAAGAAAAAAAAGCTGTTAAAAAACCTTCTAAATCAAAGAAAGAAATTAAAGAGACAGTAAAAGAAAAGAAAACTGCTATAAAAATAAAAGAAAAAAAGATTGAAGTTGATAAAAACCAATCAAAAGAAGTTCCAGAATTAGAGAAGTCTGTATCATCGGATAAATTTTTAAAAGATTTTAATTGGGAAAATTTTGAAGAAGGTATAGAAACTGTAGACGAAAAAAAATTGGTTGAGCTTGAAAAACTAATTGAAAAGAACTTTATTGACACTTATAATGATAGTGTTATTGAGGGAATCATTATTAATATAACTGATAGAGAAGCTATTATTGATATAAATGCTAAATCTGAAGGTGTTATATCACTGAATGAATTTAGATATAATCCTAATTTGAAGGTTGGAGACAAAGTTGAGGTTTTAGTTGATATTCAAGAAGATAAAACAGGTCAATTAATATTATCACATAGAAAAGCTAGAACAATAAAAGCTTGGGATAGAGTAAATGAAGCACATGATAAATCTACTGTTGTAACAGGTTTTGTTAAGTGTAGGACAAAAGGAGGAATGATTGTTGATGTTTTTGGTCTTGAAGCTTTTCTTCCTGGATCCCAAATTGATGTTAAACCAATAAGAGATTATGACCAGTATGTTAATAAGAATATGGAATTTAAGGTTGTTAAGATTAATCATGAGTTTAAGAATGTAGTGGTTTCTCATAAAGCTCTTATAGAAGCTGACATTGAAGAACAGAAAAAAGAAATTATTAGTCAACTTGAAAAAGGCCAAGTATTAGAAGGAATTGTAAAAAATATTACAGCATATGGTGTGTTTATTGATTTAGGAGGTGTGGATGGATTAATTCATATTACTGATCTTTCTTGGAATAGAATAAATCATCCTAGTGAAATCATAGAATTAGATCAAAAGTTAAATGTAGTTATACTTGACTTTGATGATGATAAGTCTAGAATTCAATTGGGTGTTAAACAATTAAGTCCTCATCCTTGGGAAGCTTTAAATGATAAATTAAAGGAAGGTGATAAGGTGAAAGGAAAAGTTTCGGTATTAGCTGATTATGGAGCTTTTATTGAAATTGTTGATGGAGTAGAGGGATTAGTTCATGTTTCTGAAATGTCATGGTCAACTCACCTTAGATCTGCTCAAGATTTTGTAAAAGTTGGAGATCAAGTTGAAGCAGTAGTTTTATCTCTAGATAGAGATGAAAGAAAAATGTCTTTGGGAATTAAACAATTAACTAAAGATCCATGGACTGATATTACAGCAAAATATCCAAAAGATTCTAAACATACCGGAATTATAAGGAATTTTACAAATTTTGGAATATTTGTTGAACTAGAAGAAGGTATCGATGGTTTAGTTTATATTTCAGATCTATCCTGGACAGTTAAAGTTAAACATCCTTCTGAACTTTTTTCAACTGGGGATTCAATTGACGTTATTGTTTTAGAACTCGATTCAGATGATAGAAAATTAAGTTTGGGTCATAAACAAACTATGGATAATCCCTGGGATTCCTATGATAAAACTTTTGCAGAAGACACAATTCATAACGGAACTATATCTAATTCAAATGATAAAGGTTCAACTATTGCATTCAATGATGATGTAATAGCTTTTGTTCCAAGCAGACATTTGTTAAAAGAAGATGGAAATAAATTAAAAAAAGGTGATACTGCAGATTTTAAAGTTATTGAATACAATAAAGATTTTAAAAGAGTAGTAATGTCTCATACAGTTCTTTTTAAAGAAGATGAAGCTAAAACAGTAAAAAAATCATTAAAAAAGATTAATAAGAAAGATTCTGACAAGTCTACTTTAGGTGATTTAGATGTTTTAGCAGATCTTAAAAAGAAAATGGATGGCAAAAAATAATATTTTTAAATCTGATTAACTAGCCAGTCGCCGACCTCACTAGTAGAATATGATTTTTCTCCATTAGATAAATCTTCTGTTACAATCATTGCTTTTAGTGATTTGTTTACAATATTTCTAATTAGTTGAGCCTCTTTTTTTAGTGCAAATGCGTCTTCAAACATCATTGCAGCTGATAATATTGTTGCTAAAGGGTTAGCTATATTTTTCCCTGCAGCTTCTGGATAAGAACCATGAATGGGTTCAAATAATGAAGTTTTGTTGCCAATTGAAGCAGAAGGCATAAGCCCCATAGAACCAGAAATAACAGATGCTTCATCAGTTAAAATATCTCCAAATAGGTTATTAGTAATTAAAACATCATAAGAGTTTGGCCATTGTATCAATCTCATTGCTACAGCATCTACAAATTCATAAGATACATTTACTTTTGGATAATCTTTTTCCATAGATTGTACAGTTTCTCTCCAAAGTCTTGAAGATTCTAATACATTTGCTTTATCTACGCAGCATAATTTTTTTGATCTCTTCATAGCTAATTCAAACCCTTTTTTAGCCAATCTTATTATTTCTTTACGAGAATAAGTACATGTATCAAATGCGATATTTCCTCTATCTTTTCTTCCACTTTCACCAAAATATATGCCACTAGTTAATTCTCTTACAAAAATTAAATCTGTACCTTCAATTCTTTCTTTTTTTAATGGTGACTTATTTATAAGAGATGGAAATGTGAAAGTGGGTCTTATATTTGCAAATAGACCCAATTTTTTTCTCATTTTCAATAAACCTTGTTCAGGTCTAATTTTAGCACCAGGATCATTATCATATTTTGGATGACCTATTGCTCCGAATAATATGGCATCAGATTTTAAACAAATTTCATGAGTCTTATCCGGATATGGATCTCCGGCTTTATCAATAGCATCAGCTCCAGTTAATGCTGGATTCCAATTAATCTTATGATTAAATTTTTGTGCAATAGCATTAGATACCTTTACAGCTTGATCAATAACTTCAGGACCAATTCCATCTCCATGAAGAAGAGCTATATTTAATTCCATATTTATATAATATTTAGCATTTTTTCTGTAGCCTTTATTGCTGAAACTGTTTGATCAGAATCTAGCCCTCTGGTTATAAATTCTTTTTTTTCATTTTTCCAAGTTATAAATGTTTCACAAAGAGCATCAGAATTGCTTCCTGGTGGTATTGTAACAGCATAGTCAATTAATAAAGGTAAATTTATTTTATTATTCTGGTATATCTTTTTAATAGCATTCATAAATGCATCAAATTGACCATCTCCAGTACAAGATCCTTTAAATAATTTTCCTTCAATTTCAATTTCCAAATCAGCTGAAGGATTTAATCCCTTTGTATGTTTTAAAACATAAGATTTAATAATTATTTTATTTTTAAATTCTGAACTATTTAAAACGTCAGAAATGATATAGGGAAGATCTTCAGCAGTTACCCTTTCTTTTTTATCACCTAGTTGAATAATTCTTTCTGTTACTTTTTTTAAATTATTATTATTTAATGTTAATCCTAAATCTTGTAAATTTTTTTTAATATTAGCTTTACCAGATGTCTTTCCCAAAGCATATTTTCTTTTTCTGCCAAACCTTTCAGGAAGTAAATTATTATAATATAAATTTTTCTTACTATCTCCATCTGCATGAATTCCAGCAGTTTGAGTAAATACATTTTCTCCAACAATTGGTTTATTAGCAGGAATTCTAAAACCAGTAAAAGCAGACACCAACTTACTTACTTTATATAAGGATTCTTCTTTTAAGTTAATCTTAATATCAGGAACAAAATCTTTTATTACTGCTGCAACACTTGCCATAGGAGCGTTTCCGGCTCTTTCACCCATACCATTTACTGTTAAATGCAAACCATGACATCCACCCCTTAAACTTTCAATTACATTAGAGACACTAAGGTCATAATCGTTATGAGCATGGAAATCAAAATGAGTTTGGGGATATTTATTAATAATTTCTGATATAAATAAAAATGTTTCAGAAGGAGTTAAAACCCCTAAAGTATCAGGTAATAGAATTCTATCAACATCTTGTTTTGTTAAAAAATCAAGAAATTCGAAAACATATTCCTTTGAGTCTCTCATCCCATTACTCCAATCTTCTAAGTATACATTAGTGTTTATACCTTCCTTTTTAGCAGATATAATTGAATCATGAATTTCTTTAAAATGTTTTTCTGGAGTTTTCTTAATTTGATATTTTAGATGGTTTAAAGATCCTTTAGTAAGTAGGTTTTGGACTTTTGCTCCCGATTTTAATAACCAATCGAGAGAAATTCCATTATCTAAAAATGTTAAAATTTCAATTTTATTTAAGTATCCGTTTAATTTAGCCCAATTAGTAATATTTTCTACTGCTTTAAATTCCCCTTTTGACACTCTTGCCGAAGCAATTTCAACTCGATCAATTTTTAATTCTTCAATTAATAATTTAGAAATTGTTAATTTTTCAGATGCTGAAAAGGACATTCCAGATGTTTGTTCCCCATCTCTAAGGGTTGTATCCATTATTTCAACTGTTCTTTTTTTCATGCTTTATAGAGGAGTTTTCTTAGCAAATTCTTCTATTGAATTTTTTATATTCATTAAATAATCAATATCATCATAACCATTTAGCATATTCCCTTTTTTATATTCATTTATTTCAAATGACTCAAACATCTGATTTCCAATAATTTTAATAATTTGTTTTTCAAGATCTACTTTTATTATTGTATCAGGATTTTTATAAATTTCATTAAAAATATTTTCTAAAAACTTAGCAGAAACTTGAACAGGCAGAACTCCAATATTTAAGCAGTTATTTCTAAAAATATCAGCAAAAAAACTTGAAACAACACATCTAAATCCATAGTCATAAATAGCCCATGCAGCATGTTCTCTAGAGGATCCCGATCCGAAATTTTTTCCTCCCACTAATATTTTTCCACTATATGTGTTATTATTTAAAACAAAATCTTTTTTAGGTAGATTTTTTGAATTATACCTCCAGTCTCGAAATAAATTATCTCCAAAACCAATTCTTTCAGTTGCTTTTAAAAATCTAGCAGGAATAATTTGATCAGTATCAATATTTTCAATTGGTAGCGGAACAGCAGAGCTTTCTAAAACATTAAATTTATCGTATGCCATAATTGTTTTAATATAAAGTTCTAGGATCTGTTACATGCCCAGTTATAGCAGCAGCAGCAGCAACTAAAGGACTTGCTAATAACGTTCTAGATCCTGGACCTTGTCTACCTTCAAAATTTCTATTTGATGTGCTTACAGCATATTTCCCAGCTGGTATTTTATCATCATTCATTGCTAAGCATGCTGAGCATCCAGGCTCTCTTAATTCAAATCCAGCTTCTTCCAAAATAGATAATAATCCTTCTTCTTTTATAGCTTCTTCTACTTTATGAGAACCAGGGACTAACCAAGCAGTTACATTGGGTGATTTTTTTTTACCTTTAACTATTTCAGTAAATGCTCTAAAATCTTCTATTCTTCCATTAGTACAGCTTCCTAAAAATACAAAATCAATTTTTTTACCTAACATACTTTCACCTTCATTAAAATTCATGTATTCTAGAGATTTATTATATGTTTTAGCTTCACTATTTTGATTTATTGTTTTAGGAATTCCATTTGATATACTCATTCCCATTCCAGGGTTAGTACCATAAGTTATCATTGGTTCAATCGTATTCCCATCAAAATCTAATTCTTTATCAAAAATTGCATTTTTATCACTTTTTAATTTTAACCAATATCGCATTGCTTTTTTCCAATTTTCACCTTTAGGACTGTATTCTCTATTTTTTAAATAATCAAATGTTTTTTTATCAGGTTCTATCATTCCTCCTCTTGCACCCATTTCAATACTTAAATTACAAACTGTCATTCTTCCTTCCATACTCATTTCTTTAAAAACATTTCCAGAATATTCAACAAAATAACCTGTTGCACCAGATGTTGTTAATTTAGAGATGATAAAAAGTGCTACGTCTTTTGGTGTTACCCCTTTGTTTAATTTACCATTGATA
Organism: uncultured Bacteroidota bacterium; assembly: GCA_902511755.1. Lineage (GTDB taxonomy): Bacteria > Bacteroidota > Bacteroidia > Flavobacteriales > Flavobacteriaceae > MAG-121220-bin8. The sequence goes on from CABXGL010000008.1 coordinate 24,140, forward strand.
TTTATTCTCATTTTCTTAGGCTTAGGTTGCATTATACATTGGGTAGAAAGAACCATTTCAACTTCAGAAGTTCCAATTCCAAAAGCTATTGCACCAAATGCACCATGGGTTGAGGTATGAGAATCACCACAAACTATGGTTGCACCAGGTTGCGTTATTCCATATTCAGGACCAATAACATGAACAATTCCATTTTTTTTATGACCTAAACCCCAGTATGAAATTCCATGTAATTTAGAATTTTCTTCTAATGCTTTTAATTGATTAGCAGATAAAGGATCCTTAACAGGAAGATGTTGGTTTTTTGTTGGAGTGTTATGATCAGCTGTTGCAAATGTTTTATCTGGAAATAATACTTTAGCTCTTCTGTTTTTTAATCCCAAAAATGCTACTGGACTGGTAACTTCGTGAACTAAATGTCGATCTATAAATAAAACATCTGGACCATTGTTAATTCTATGAACTACATGGCAATCCCAAACCTTATCAAATAATGTATTACCCATGATTTATAAAGTAGTGATAGATTTTAAATTAGAATTTTTTATGATGAAAGGAATGTCTGAGTCTTTTACTTCTTTTTTTTGATCAGCAAATTTTAAAAATTCAGAATAAACAATATCCAATTCATCTTTAGTCAATTCAAAACCTATATTTTTAGCTCTATAAGCTAGTGCAGCTCTACCGCTTCTTGCAGTAAGAACAATTGCAGATTCATTTACACCTACATCTAGAGGGTCAATAATTTCATAAGTTTCTCTTTTTTTAATTACTCCATCTTGATGAATTCCAGAACTATGAGCAAAGGCATTAGCTCCTACAATTGCTTTATTAGGCTGAACTGGCATTGCCATGCTTTCTGAGACCATTTTACTTGTATCAAATAAAAGCTTAGAATTAATATTTGTATCTAAATTTAATTGATCATGCTGTCTCATTATCATAACTACTTCTTCTAAAGATGTATTGCCAGCTCTTTCTCCAACGCCATTAATAGTACATTCAATTTGTCTTGCTCCATTTAATACTCCATAAATAGAATTAGCTGTGGCAAGACCCAAATCATTATGACAATGACATGAAAGAATGGCTTTATCAATATTTCTTACATTTTCTTTAAGAAATTTAATTTTTTCTCCATATTCAAATGGAAGACAATAGCCTGTAGTATCAGGAATATTAAGAACAGTAGCTCCAGCTTCAATCATTTTTTCACAAACTTTAGCTAGAAATTCATTATCAGTTCTTCCAGCATCTTCAGCATAAAATTCTACATCATTTACAAATTTTTTAGCATATTTCACTGCTTCATAACCCCTTTCAATAATTTTTTCTCTACTAGAATTGAATTTATATTTGATATGAGAATCAGATGTACCAATTCCTGTATGAATTCTTGGAAAGACTGCTTTTTTCAAAGATTCTGCCGCTACTTCAATATCTTTTTTAACTGCTCTAGTTAAACCACAAACTGAGGCATTTTTAACAATTTTAGAAATTTCTACAACAGAATTAAAGTCTCCAGGACTAGAAATAGGAAAACCCGCTTCAATCACATTTACTCCTAAATTATCAAGTCTCTCGGCAATAATAATTTTCTGTTCGGTATTTAGCTTGCATCCTGGAACTTGTTCTCCGTCTCTTAATGTAGTATCAAATATTTGAACAATTTCTTTACTCATTTATATAATATGTTTTATAAAAGAATATTCGTAAGGTAAAAGTAATAAAATCAGGTAAATAAATCTATTTTTGGATATAGTTAAGGCATAAATCCCAAATATTATTTTTTGGAGGATTTGCTATAATTTCTATGTTTTTTTTATTTACAGGATGAATAAAACTTATTTTTCTTGAATGCAAATGGATACTACCATCTTTATTAGATCTAGGGTAACCATACTTTAAATCTCCTTTAATTGGATAACCAATATTAGCTAATTGTGTTCTGATCTGATGATGTCTTCCAGTTTCTAAATTTATGCTTAAAAGACAGTATTTTTCTAATTCTAAAATTTTTTTATAATTTAAAATAGCTTTTTTTGATTCTTTATTTGAGCTATTAGTTACATAAGATTTATTTTGTTTTTTATTTTTTATGAGATAATTAACTAGCTTGTCTGAGCTTTTTTCTCCCATTGAGTTAATAATAGCCCAATATGTTTTTTTTATTTCATTTTTCTTAAATAATTCATTTATTCTTGAAAGAGCTTTTGATGTTTTAGTAAAAATGATTACTCCACTAGTTGGTCTATCTAATCTGTGCGCTATACCTAAATAGACATTTCCTTTTTTATTATACTTTTTCTTTTGGTAGAACTTTACTTTGTCCCCCAAAGTTTGGTCTTCAGTAATATCACCTTGACTTAAATCACCAGGGATTTTATTAACTATGATTAAGTGATTGTCTTCAAATAAAATATCTAACACAAATTATTAATATTGTTCTTTTTTATTTGGGAAATTTAAGCTTTTTACATCCTTAATATAGCTTTTTATTGCTTTAGACATTATATCATTTAAATCAACATATCTTCTTAAGAATCTTGGATTGAATTCTGTGCTAAGCCCAACTAAATCATGAGTAACTAATACTTGACCATCTACATTACTTCCTGCTCCAATTCCTATTACAGGACTACTTATTGCATTTGTAACTTTTTTTGAAACTGCAGCTGGAATTTTTTCTAAAACTATTCCAAAGCATCCCAGATTATCTAAAAGTTTAGCATCTTCTATTAATCTTTTTGCTTCCTCATTTTCTTTTGCTCTAACTGTATAAGTTCCAAATTTATAAATTGACTGAGGAGTTAATCCTAAATGTCCCATTACAGGAATACCAGCATTTAATATTTTTATTATTGAATCTTTAATTTCAGATCCACCTTCCATTTTTACAGCATGAGCCCCAGATTCTTTCATAATTCTAATAGCAGACCTTAATGCTTCATTTGGATCAGATTGATAACTTCCAAATGGCAAGTCAACAACTACTAAAGCTCTCTTGACTCCTCTTACAACTGAAGATGCATGATAGATCATTTGATCTAAAGTTATGGGTAAAGTAGTTTCATGCCCTGCCATCACATTTGATGCTGAATCTCCTACTAGAATGATGTCAATACCAGAGTAATCAATAATTTTTGCCATTGAATAATCGTAACATGTTAACATAGATATTTTATCACCACTTTGTTTCATTTCTAACAATGTGTGTGTTGTTACTCTTTTATATTCCTTATTAGACATAATAAAATTTTTGTAAATGTAATTTAAAATATTAATTCTATAATTGATTAAAATTATTTACTGCCACTATGTCAGTAATCATATAATGGCATAATCATTGAAATGTGTTAATTGTTAATGATAAAATTATAACAATGAACAAAATAATTGGAATTGATTTAGGAACCACAAATTCTTGTGTTTCTGTGATGGAAGGAAATGAACCAGTAGTTATACCAAATGCTGAGGGAAAAAGAACAACACCTTCTGTAGTAGCTTTTGTTGAAGGTGGAGAAATCAAGGTAGGAGATCCCGCTAAAAGACAAGCTGTTACTAATCCTACAAAAACAGTTGCCTCTATAAAGAGATTTATGGGTAGTAAGTATAGCGAATCAAAGAAAGATGCTGATAGATCTGCATATAAAGTGGTTAAAGGAGATAATGATACTGCAAGAGTTGATATAGATGGAAGATTATACACTCCTCAAGAATTATCCGCTATGACTCTTCAAAAAATGAAGAAAACAGCAGAAGATTATTTAGGTAATGCAGTTACTGAAGCAGTAATTACTGTACCAGCATATTTTAATGATTCTCAAAGGCAAGCAACAAAGGAAGCTGGAGAAATAGCTGGATTAAAAGTTCAGAGAATTATAAATGAACCAACTGCAGCAGCATTAGCTTATGGTTTAGATAAATCAGGAAAAGATCAAAAAATTGCAGTTTTTGATTTAGGTGGAGGTACATTTGATATTTCTATCCTTGAACTTGGAGATGGAGTTTTTGAAGTTCTTTCAACAAACGGGGATACAAGATTAGGTGGAGATGATTTTGACGATGCTATTATTCAATTTTTAGCTGATGAGTTTAAAAAGCAAGAAGATATAGACCTTAGAAAAGATCCCATGGCATTGCAGAGATTAAAGGAGGCTGCAGAAAAAGCTAAAATTGAACTTTCTTCATCCGCTCAAACAGAAATTAATTTACCATATATTTCTGCAACTTCATCTGGTCCAAAACACCTTGTTAAAACCTTAACTAAATCTAAGTTTGAACAATTAACTACAGAACTAGTTAAAAGATCAATGGAGCCAGTAAAAAAGGCACTAAGTGATGCAGGATTAAGTGTTAAAGATATAAATGAAGTCATTCTAGTTGGAGGATCAACAAGAATTCCTATAATTCAAGAAAAAGTAGAGAAGTTTTTTGGTAAAAAACCATCTAAAGGTGTTAACCCTGATGAAGTTGTTGCAATTGGAGCAGCTATTCAAGGTGGAGTACTTACAGGAGATGTTAAGGATGTTTTATTATTAGATGTTACACCACTTTCTTTAGGTATAGAAACTATGGGAAGTGTTATGACTAAGCTAATTGAATCCAATACTACAATTCCTACAAAAAAATCACAAGTTTTTTCAACTGCTGCTGATAATCAACCATCTGTTGAAATTCATGTTCTTCAAGGAGAAAGACCAATGGCTAAAGATAATAAGACCATTGGAAGGTTTCATCTAGATGGCATACCACCATCTCCTAGAGGTGTTCCTCAAATTGAAGTTACTTTTGATATTGATGCAAACGGAATGATACATGTTACGGCGGCTGATAAAGCTACTGGTAAAACCCAAGATATTAGAATTGAAGCTTCATCTGGGTTAACTGAGGCAGAAATTGAAAAAATGAAAAAAGAAGCAGAAGCAAATGCTGAATCTGATAAAAAAGTAAAAGAAGAAGTAGATACTTTAAATAGTGCAGATGCAATGATTTTTCAAACAGAAAGTCAATTAAAGGAATATGGAGATAAGCTTTTAAAGGATAAGAAAAAAAGCAATAGAAGAATCCTTAGAAACCTTGAAAAAAGCGCACGAATCGAAAGATATAGATAGTATAAAAACTGCTCTTGAAGGAATTAATGAAGCTTGGAAAAATGCATCAGAGGAATTATATAAAGCTCAAGCTGAATCTGCTCAAAGTGCACCTGGTGCAGCACCAAAAGGAAATGCTAAGTCTGATAATGGAAAAGATTCTTCTGATGATGTTCAAGATGTTGATTTCGAGGAAGTTAAATAACAAATATTTTTAAAAAATAATTAATGAATAAAACAGAAAACGGAAACCAACAATTAAATTCAATCAGAGAGGAATTTAATCAAAGATTAGACAAAAAAGTAATGCTAGGCAATACAAAAAGAATTTTTTGGAATAAATTTAGAAGACACTGGTCAATCTAATGTTAAAGATAGTTTTATCCACTTATAAAAAACGTATCAAAATTTTTGATGCGTTTTTTTTGTTTTATACTTTTGGCAAATGAATAAAAAAAACTTATTAAAAAAGATTAACTCTGTAAATAAAAACTCTTTGGAAGAGACTTTGGAAATTGAATTTATAGATATAGGTGAAGACTTTATAATTGCAAAAATGCCAGTTACTTCAAAGGTGCTCCAACCCGATGGAGTTTTACATGGAGGAGCTACCGCAGCCCTTGCTGAATCAGTAGGAAGTGCCGCTTCATATTTCTCTATTGATAAAGATAAACAAATAGTAAGGGGAATGGTTATTTCTTGTAATCATTTGAAAGGGGTGACCGAGGGGTATGTTTATGGTAAAGCAACACCTATACATAAAGGTAGAACTACTCAACTTTGGGAAATTAAAGTTAATGATGATAATGATAATTTAATTTCTCATTGTAAGCTTTCAACTATTATTTTAAATAAAAGATAATTAAGATTTAGGAATTCATGTATATAGAAAATGTATTAAAAGTAAAAAATGATTGGTGGAGATATATAATAGGCTGCATTGTAATTTTTATTGCTACTCAAATTGGCTCAATTCCTTTTATAATTGCCATTTTTTCCAAAGTTGGTTTAGAGGGATCCTCTCAAATTGACCAGTCTACTATGATGACTGTACTGGGTGATAGTAACTTAACTTTATTTTATTTTTTAATTCCTTTTCTATTTGGATTTTTTGGACTTTTTTTAACGATAAAAATTTTACATAATCAATCCTTTTTATCGTTAACGACATCAAGAAAAAAAATAGATTTTTCAAAAATAGGAACCTCTTTTTTACTTGCCTTTTCAATTGTTTTACTATTTACTAGCATAGATTATTTAATATCCCCTGAAGATTACTTATTTAATTTTAAATTAAAGCCCTTTTTGGTTTTAGCTATGATTTCAATTTTGTTAATTCCAGTGCAAACTAGTATGGAAGAATATCTGTTTAGAGGGTATTTAATGCAAGGTATTGGAGCAATTACAAGAAATAAATTCGTACCATTACTTTTAACATCTATCTTATTTGGATTATTACATTATTGGAACCCAGAAGTAATGAAATTGGGTAATTTATCTCTAATTTATTATGTTTTAACAGGATTTTTTTTGGGAGTTATTACACTTATGGATAAAGGAATGGAACTTGCTATAGGTTTTCATGCTGGAAATAACTTATTAATATCTCTATTAGTAACGTCTGATTGGACTGTTTTTCAAACTAATTCTGTTTTAAAAAATGTAGGTGAACCAGATTTGACAACTATGATGGTTCCATTTTTTATCATTTATCCCCTAATAATATTATATTTCTCTAAAAAATATAATTGGACTGATTGGAAAGAAAATTTAAGTGGAAGAATTAGCTAACTTTATAATTATTTTAACATAATTAATCTATAATTATTTACATATTGCACAAGCAACAACTTTATTAAAATGGCATTAAATAAAAATGGAATTTTTTCATGGGCTTCATTTATTTTAACTGTACTTGGTATAGCGCTTGTATTATTAGGAGTTCTAAAATATCAAGATTATGCAATTGGATTTTCCATCGTAGGAGTTGGTTTTATTTCTATAGGATGGGCATTTAATGCTTTAAAAGGAAGAATTTAATTATTGTTTCCAGTCATTTTTTTCACATCTACCCACTTATCAAACTCTTCTGAAGATGCATAACCTAAATTTATAGCTTCTTCTTTCAAGGTTGTACCATTTTTATGAGCTAAATTTGCTATTTCTGCTGCTTTATAATACCCTATTTTATTGTTTAATGCAGTTACTAACATTAAAGAATTATTAAGAAGTTCTTCAATTCTTTTTTTGTTTGGTTTTATTCCTTTTACACAGTTGTTGTTAAAACTATCAACTGCATCAGAAATGAGTGTAGAGGATTCTAATAGGTTAGCAGCCATTAATGGTTTATAAACGTTTAATTCGTAATGACCTTGCATTCCTCCAATAGTTACTGAAACGTCATTACCAATTACTTTAGCACATACCATTGATAAGGCTTCGCATTGAGTGGGATTAACTTTTCCAGGCATTATAGAACTTCCAGGCTCATTTGCAGGTATTGAAATTTCTCCTATACCAGATCTAGGTCCAGAAGCCATCATTCTAATATCATTTGCAATTTTATTTAATGAATTGGCAATTAATTTTAAAGCACCATGTGTTTCTACAAGAGCATCATGTGCTGCAATTGATTCAAATTTATTTTCCGCTGAAACAAAATTTAATCCAGTAAATTTTGATATAAATTCTGCAGACATATCAGAATAACCTTCTGGAGAATTTATACCAGTCCCTACCGCTGTAGCTCCTAGTGCAAGCTCAGATAAGTGATTTAATGAATTTTTTAAAGAAATTAAACCATGTTTTATTTGAGATTGGTAACCTGAAAACTCTTGTCCTAAGGTAACCGGTGTTGCATCCATCAAGTGGGTTCTTCCTATTTTGATAATTTCATTAAATTCTTTTGATTTTTTTAAAAGAGTTTTTTCAAATTCCTCCAGACATGGAATGGTGTTTTCTATTAAATTTTTATATATAGCAATATGCATTGCTGTTGGAAATGTATCATTTGAAGATTGAGACATATTAACATCATCATTTGGTGCTAATGTCTTCTTAGATTCTCCTAATTTTTTTCCTTCTAGTATATGGACTCTATTAGAAATAACCTCATTAACATTCATATTAGTTTGTGTGCCTGATCCTGTTTGCCATATTACAAGTGGAAACTGATCATTATGCTTACCATCTAAAATCTCATCACAAACATTACCAATAAGATCTCTTTTTTCTTTATTTAATACACCTAATTTGTGATTGGTAAATGCAGCAGCTTTTTTTAGATATGCAAAACCATAAATGATTTCAATAGGCATAGAGCTAGGTTTACCAATTTTAAAATTATTTATTGATCTTTGGGTTTGGGCGCCCCATAAACAATTAATTGGCACTTTAACTTTTCCAATAGTATCTTCTTCTATTCTATATGACATGTCAAATAATTATAGTACAAATTTACTACAAATGGTTTATATATTTGTTTTTTATCAATTGTTAAAAAAAATGTTAAAATGAAAGATATCTTTTAATTATATTTGCTCTATTAAATAATAGTTATGGAATTTGATCAATATTTAGGATTTATTTTGTTTTTATCTGTTCTAACAATGGGATTCTGGTTGTTTTTTTTATTGTTAACTTTTATTATACCTTATTGGGTAGGTGGAGCATTTATCGAAAGAATTAAGGAGCTAAGAAAAAAAATAAAAAAATAGTTTATCCTCCAAAACCTTCACCTTCATAGTCTTCATAATTAGGCTCTTGCTTTTTTTCACTTTTCTTTTGATTAAACCTGTAGATTAGATTTAATTCAAAACTTCTTCCACCTCTCCAATTACTTTCACTATAACTTTTATAGGATTCGTTAAAAGATTCAATTCTCCATTTGCCAGTTTCAAAAATATCATTGACCTTAAAGGTTAATGTTATTTTATCTTTTAATAGATCTTTACTAAATGCAGTATTTGTATAAATAGATGCTTTTCTTTCAGAAACAGCAGTTTTTTGAGGAGCTCTATATCTAAAACTTGTTTGCCAATCGATACTTGAAAATAAATTTAGATAATTATTTAATCTACTCGACCATGATAAGTTTTTCGAATCATATACTATTCCCTTGTATTCACCTATAGTTTCCGATTCATAGAAATTAAAACTTCCTCTTAATCGCCATTTTTTAGATTGACTAAAGTTTGCACTAAATTCTACACCTATTTGTTTGTTACTTGCTAAGTTTATTGGTGTTCTTCGTAATACTGGAACTAATATATCATTTACAAGAACAGAATCTCCTGTATTTTCACTAATAAAAGTAAATTCTCCGGTTGATTTTCTATAGTAGACAGATCCATTTAAAGTTAGTTTTTCATATCTCTTTAAATAACCTATATCAATCCCATTTGAATAAGTTGGGTCTATATTTGGATTACCTTGAAAAATATTTGTTGCACTTGATTTAGAAGGAAAAGGGTTAATAAAATAAGATCTCGCTCTTCTAATTCTACGATTATAACCAAAAGTTATAGTTTCATTTTCTTTTATTTCATAAGCTAAATTAAGAGTAGGAAATAAGTCATTATATTTTTTTATATTATTTGTATTATTTACTAATTGTTTAACTGTAGTTTTAGACTGTTCATACCTTAATCCAAATAGATATGAGAATTTATTTTTTTTATTACCATATTGAGTATAAAAAGCATTAACCTTTTCATTATAAAGTAGATTATTGCTAAGGTTTGTATCATTGATAAAATCTCCCTTTGAGTCTTCATTTTCTACTAAATAATCAATATCCTGATGTTGATTGCTTCTTCTAAAACCAAATTCAAATTGACCGTCTTCTCCAATTGGCAAAACATAATCTATTTTAAACAGTTCACTGTCTTGAAACTCATCAGTAAATACTCTTTCACTTAAATATCTCGTGTAAATTGGTTTTAATTGAGAATTTGTAATAAATCCGCTTTCATTTTCTGAAGATTTTTCTTTTTGATAGTCCATGGTTAATACATGTCCTTCAGAATTAAACTCATGAGTTAGGTTAAAGGAGAATTCGTCCGTATCATCTGTTTCTGTTTCATTTTCTAATCTTTCAGAAAATTTTGTTGTTCCATTGAAATTTTGATCAACATTATTAGTATTGTTTGTTCCTCCATCACTTTTTCTGGAAACATATGAACCAACAACACTAGTTTTATCTGAAATAAAATATTCAATTCCAGTATATAAATAATTTGAATTTCTTTCTGATTCTCTAATACCATTTTCATTTAAAAAATTATTAATGGCTTGATCTGTATAGTATTCTGTTTCATTTAAAAAGGTACCTTCAGTTGCTCTTGTGTTATAACCAATATTATTAAAAAAATTTATTTTTTTTGTTCTATAATTTATATTAGCTGAAGCACCATACCTTTTTGGATCTCCACTGTTTAGGGATAAAGATCCATTCAAACCTGCCAATTTACTTCTTCTCAATACAATATTAATAATACCTGCAGTTCCTTCAGCATTGTATCTAGCTGATGGGGAGGTAATCACTTCTACTTTTTCAACACTTTCTGATGGAAATTGTTTTAATGCTTCGTTACTGCTTATTCCAACAAGTCCGGAAGGTTTCCCATTTATAAGGATCCTTACGCTTTGATTTCCACGTAAAGATATATTTCCTTCAATATCCACTTCAATTGATGGTAGGTTGTCTAAAACATCACTAACACTACTTCCTCTAAGAGTTAAATCTTTACCAATATTATAAACAGTTTTATCTAGTTTAATTTGAATTTCTGTTTTTTCAGCTATTACTTCAACTTCATTTAAAATATTTTCATTAATTGACATTAATATAGTACCTAAATCTTTTGATTTATAGATAGCAATGTTTTTTAAAACTTTTTCTTTAAATGAAATGTATTCCAATTTTAAATCATAGTTTCCTCTAGAAATTTCTAAATTAAATTTGCCATTTGAATCAGTTATTCCACCATATTTAAGAATGGTATCGTTACTTTGAAAAACTGAAATTGTAGCATACTCCAACGGAGTATTAGACTCATTATCTAAGATAGTTCCAGAAAGATAAATGATGTTTTGTTGAGCATTTAAATTAAAAGAAACAATTGCAATAATTATAAAAAATATTTTTTTCATAAATATATTCAATTATAATATTTTTAAGGATTCTTCAGGTGGATTAGCGATTATCGCTTTGTTTTTAGAAACAAAAATGGGTCTTTGCATTAGTTTAGGATTTTCAAATATAGCTTGAATAATTTGACTTTTTGATAAAGATTTATTTTTAAAAGATTCTTTCCATACTATTTCTTGTTTTCTTATAAAATCAATTGGATTTAGATCTGATTTATCAATAATTTCCTCAATTTGGTTTTTATCTAATAGATCTGATAAATATAAAATAGTTTCAAACTCAATTTTTTTAGTTTTCAAAAATTCCATTCCCTCTCTAGATTTTCTACATCTCGGATTGTGTAATAATTTATATTTCATTTATAAGTTAATTAGCCATCAAAAATGCTTTTAGAAATGGATTTAACCCTCCATTCAAAACATTATCAATATCATTAGTCTCATACCCAGTTCTAACATCCTTTATTAGTTTATATGGATGCAGAACATAGTTTCTTATTTGAGAACCCCATTCAATTTTCATTTTACTAGCTTCAATTTTTTCTCTTTCTTTCATTTTTTCTTTTAATTCTATTTCATAAAGTTGAGATTTTAAAAGTTGAAGTGCCTTTTCCTTATTTTCAAGTTGAGATCTTGTTTCGGAATTTTCAATAATTATTCCTGATGGTGCATGTCTAAGTCTTACAGCAGTTTCAATTTTATTTACACTTTGACCTCCAGCACCACTTGATCTCATAGTTTCCCATGAAATATCAGATGGATTTATATTAATTTCAATTGAATCATCAACTAGTGGATAAACATAAACTGATGCAAATGATGTATGTCTTTTTGCATTACTATCAAAAGGAGATATTCTCACAAGTCTATGCACTCCATTTTCCCCTTTTAACCATCCAAAACCATGAGTGCCATCAATTTCTAATGTGACAGATTTAATTCCAGCTACATCTCCTTGTTGTAAATCTAATTCTTTGACTTTATAATTATTTTTTTCAGCCCACATAATATACATTCTCATAAGCATATTTGCCCAATCACAACTTTCTGTTCCACCAGCACCAGCAGTTATTTGGATTACTGCACTCATTTCATCACCTTCATTTGACAACATATTTTTAAATTCTACTGATTCTATATGGTCGTTACATTTTTTAAAGTGGGAAGTCAATTCAATTTCTGAAATTTCATTTGATTTAAAATATTCAAACAATACTTCTAAATCTTCACATAATAAACTAGCCTTATCATAATCTTTAACCCATTGCTTTAATGATTGAAGTTCTTTCATTAATTTTTGAGCTTTTTTAGAATCATTCCAGAATTCAGGATCTAAAGTAATCTCCTCTTTATTAGAAATTTCTATTTTTTTTGAGTCTATGTCAAAGATAACTCCTTAGCGCTTTAGTACGCTTAAGGAGATTCTTAATTTGGTCTATAGTTATCATTTTATTAAATAATCAACAAAAATACATTTAAAAATGAATCCATTTTAACTTAATTAATTTTTATATTTAAATAAGAATTAAAACTATTATTATGCTTAATAGATTTTTCACTTTTTTGACTTGTTTTTTCTTTCTAGGGATTATTGCTCAAGACACAAATCAAAACAAAATAAATTATCAGGGCTTTTTTAATTTTACTTATGAAGAAAAGTCTGATAAGATTTTTTTATATGTAGATAAGTTAAATTATGATTTTTTATATATTAATTCATTAGCTACAGGAATAGGTTCAAATGATATAGGCTTAGATCGAGGTCAGTTAGGTAGTGAGAGAATTGTTAGGTTCAAAAAGTATGGAAATAAGTTACTTTTAATTCAACCTAATCAATCTTATAAAGCCATCTCAAAAAATAATGCTGAAAAAAATAGTGTTAAACAAGCTTTTGCATTTTCTGTGATTTATGGATTTGAAATTATAGAATCAAAATCAGGAATTTATAAAATTGATTTTACTCCTTTTTTATTGCAAGATAAACATGGAGTAATTAATAGATTAAAAAACCTTAATCAAGGTGCATATAAATTAGATTTAACTAAAAGTGCCTTAGAATTGACAAGAACCAAAGCCTTTCCTGAAAATGTTGAGTTTGAAGCATTGTTAACTTTTATAGGTGAATCTAATGCAAGATTAATTTCAAGTGTATCTCCAGATCCATCGATTATTAGTGTTATACAGCATCATTCATTTATAAAACTTCCTGATAGAAATTATAAACCAAGAAAGTTTGACTCTAGAAGTGGAGCTATTATGACTTCTTTTATGGATTATGCCACTCCAGTTCAAGATCAAATAAGTCAAAAGATGATTACTAGACATCGTCTAGAAAAGACAAATCCAAATTTAGAATATAGTGATGCAATTAAACCAATAATATATTATTTAGATCCAGGAACTCCAGAACCAATTAGGTCTGCTTTAATAGAAGGAGCTAGTTGGTGGAATGAAGCTTTTGAAGAAATAGGATTTAAAAATGCTTTTCAAGTTAAGCTCTTACCTAAAGATGCTGACCCAATGGACTGTAGATACAATGTTATTCAATGGGTTCATAGGTCTTCTAGGGGTTGGAGTTATGGAGCTAATGTGTCTGATCCAAGAACAGGTGAAATTATTAAGGGACATGTTAGTTTAGGAAGTTTAAGAATAAGACAAGATTTTTTAATAGCACAAGCTTTAATTAATAAACCTTATGAAAATGATGATAATTATAAACCTATGTTAGAAATGGCTTTATCAAGAATAAAACAACTAAGTGCTCATGAAGTTGGACATACCTTAGGCTTTACACATAATTTTGCATCTAGTGCTAATAAAAGAGCTTCTGTAATGGATTATCCTCATCCATTAATAAAATTAAATGAAGATAAGATTGATTTGTCGAATGCTTATTCAGTTGGAATAGGGGAGTGGGATAAAGTGAGTGTCGCTTACAGCTATTCTCAATTTAACCAAGATGATGAAAATGAAGAATTACAGGATATTTTAAAAAGTGCAAGTCAAAAAGGATTAAGATTTATTACTGACAAAGATGCCAGAGCCCAGGATGGGTCCCATATATATGCTCATTTGTGGGATAATGGGCAGGATATAGTTGAAGGTTTAGATCAAATTTTTAAAATAAGAGAAAATGCCATATCAAATTTTTCTGAATTAAATATTAAAAGTGGACAACCTTATTCTTATTTAGAGGATGTTTTTGTTCCATTATATTTCATGCATCGATATCAAACTGAAGCTGTAGTAAAGTTGATTGGTGGAATGGATTACAATTATGCAACTAGAGGGGACGGTCAGATAATTGTGGAAGATCTTGATCTTGAAATTCAAAATAGAGCTTTAGTTTCTGTCTTTCAATCTATGGACGCTCAAAATCTAGCAATACCAAGACGTATTTTAAAGCTATTTCCACCTAGAGCGTATGGATTTCCAAGAACAAGAGAATCATTTAAGGGGAAAACTGGAATTTCTTTTGACCCATTTAGCGCCGCCTCAACAGCAAGTGAAATGACTATTTCATTATTGTTAAATCCAAAGAGATTAAATAGAATTATGATTCAAAACTCTATAGATAATTCTAAGATGAGTTTAAGATATCTTCTAAATGGATTAATATCAAATTCCTTTAAGAAAACATATGAAGATTCTTATATAAGTGAAGTTCAACATTTAATTAATACAAATATTTTAATTTATTTATTAAATATAACTGAAGATGAAGAAGCATTTATGCAAGTTAAACACGAAGCTAAAATGGCAGTTAAATATTTACAAGGATTAATTACAAAATCAAAAAAAATACATGCTTATTATGATCAATATTCTTATATAATTGAGGATTTTAAGAATAGACCAGAGTTATATAAAAAACAAAGATCATCTAAAATACCTGATGGCTCTCCAATTGGAAGTGAATCGTGCAATTATAATTTGTAAATAATTATGGAAATAAACCTAATAAGTGATACAGTAACAAAACCTAGCAAAGAAATGCTTGATTCTATGGTTAATGCAGAAGTAGGTGATGATGTTTTTAAAGAGGATCCAACTGTAAATGAACTTGAATACAAAATTGCAAAGATGTTTGGAATGGATTCTGCATTGTTTTTTCCCTCTGGTACAATGACCAATCAAACAGCTATAAAGTTACATACAAACCCTGGAGATCAATTGATATGTGATAAATATGCTCATGTTTATAATTATGAAGGAGGTGGGGTAAGCTTTAATAGTGGAGTTTCTTGTAAGTTAATAGATGGAAATAGAGGAATGTTTAATAATGAACAACTAATTAATGCTATTAATCCCCCAGATTTTTATCATAGCCCTAAAACTTCATTAGTTTGCATTGAAAATACAACAAATAAAGGGGGAGGTGCATGTTGGAATATTGATGAACTAAAATTAATCAAAAACACATGTTTAGAAAATAACTTATCCTATCATTTAGATGGTGCAAGAATTTGGAATGCTATGATTAAAATGAAGCAAAGTCCAAAAGATTATGGCTCATTGTTTGATTCTATTTCAGTATGTTTAAGTAAAGGTTTAGGATGTCCTTCTGGATCTGTTTTAATTGGTTCTAATGATTTAATAGAAAGGGCTTTAAGAATTAGAAAAGTTTTAGGTGGAGGGATGAGACAGGTAGGCTATTTAGCTGCATGTGGAATTTATGCTTTGGAAAATAATTTTTTAAGACTTTCAAAAGATCATGATAGAGCATTAGAAATAGAAAAAATTCTTAATAATCTTTCATTTATTAAAAAGGTAGAACCTGTGGAAACTAATATTGTAATTTTTGAAATTGAATCAAAAATAAATTCTGACATATTTTTAAATAAATTAAATAAAAAGGGTATAAAAATTATTTCAATGGGAGATAATAAATTAAGGATAGTTACTCATCTTGATTATACTGAAAAAATGCATCAAGCTTTTTTAGAAATTTTAAATGAATTAAAATTTTAACTAATACCAAAAATCATTAAATTTTTAACATTAAATCTCATAATTTGAGCTTACTGTGATATAACTATGAAAACATTATCAGAAAACACAATTTTTCCTCCAACAGCTAAAAAAACCCCCACTTACCTAAAAAAATTTGATTCAGTAAGATTAGACAATTATTATTGGTTAAATGATAGAGAAAATCCTGAAGTTTTAGATTATCTAAATAAGGAAAACAACTATTATGAAAAAATGACTGTTAATACTAAGGGTTTTCAAAAAAAAATTTTTAAAGAAATAAAAGAAAAAATTAAAGAAGATGATGAATCAGTTCCTTATTTTTTAAATGGGTACTGGTATATAACGAAATTTGAAGAGGAAAAAAATTACCCTATATATTTAAGAAGAAAAAGCTCTTTAAATGCTAATGATGAGATATTATTTGATTGTAATAAACTTGCTAAAGGTCATGAGTATTTTAATTTATCAAATATTAGAATAAGCCCAAATAATAAATATGCTGCATTTAGTATTGATACAATTTCTAGAAGATTATATACTATTAGAATAAAAAATTTAGAAACAGGAGAAATTTTAAGTCAATCTATTAAAAATTCTTCTGGAAATTTTGCCTGGGCTAATAACAATTCTACTTTATTCTATACAATTAGAGATTCTAAAACTTTAAGAAGCAATAAGATTTATAAACATTCTTTAGGTTCAAACTCAAAAAAAGATAAATTGGTTTATCATGAAAAAGACAAAACTTTTTATACTAACGTCTCAAGATCAAAATCTAATAAATATATAATAATATCATCCTATAGCACTTTAACTTCTGAATTTCAATTTTTAGATGCTGATCTTCCTGACAATAATTTTAAATTATTTAGTAAAAGAAAAAGAGGATTAGAGTATAGTATAAGTCATTTTAAAAAAGACTTTTTTATAATAACCAATAGAGATAATTGTATAAATTATAAATTGATGAAAACATCTATTAATAATACGGATTACAAAAATTGGAAAACTGTTATTGAACATAGGGAAGATGTTTTAATTGAAGGAATAGATATTTTCAAAAATTATTTAGTAGTTAGTGAAAGGTCAAATGGCTTAAATCAAATAAATATTAAGAAATGGGATGATTCAGAAAATTATTTTATAAATTTTGATACGGAAACTTTTTCATCATACACTACTAGTAATTTTGATTTTAATACACATATTCTAAGATACGGGTTCAGTTCTCTAAATCAACCATCTATGGTTATTGATTTTAATATGAAAACTAGAGAAAGAATAATTAGAAAGGAACAACAGGTCTTAGATAAAAATTTTAATAAAGAAAATTATATTTCTGAAAGGATTTGGGCTTCGGGTGAAGATGGTACTCAGATTCCGATTTCACTTGTTTATAAAAAAGGAATTAAAAAAGATGGAAAAAACCCTCTTTTATTATATGGATATGGCTCATATGGAAATACTATAGATCCATATTTTTCTATTAGTCGTTTAAGTTTATTAGATAGGGGTTTCATTTTTGCAATAGCTCATGTAAGAGGAAGTGAATATATGGGTAGAAAATGGTATGAAAATGGTAAACTTTTGAATAAAATGAATACATTTTTAGATTTTGTTTCCTGTACAAAGTATTTAATTAATCAGGGATATACTAGTTCTAATCACAGTTATGCCTATGGAGGATCAGCTGGTGGATTATTAGTAGGTACAGTTATTAATTTAGCCCCTGAACTATATAATGGAGTTGTCTCTGCTGTTCCATTTGTTGATTTGGTTACTACAATGTTAGATGAAATAATACCTTTAACAACTGGAGAATATGATGAATGGGGAAACCCTAATCAAAAAAAATATTTTGATTATATGCTCGCATATTCCCCATATGATAATATAAAAAAAATAAAATACCCCAATCTATTAGTAACAACAGGTCTTCATGATTCTCAAGTTCAATATTGGGAACCTGCTAAATGGGTAGCTAAGTTGAGAGAATTTAAAGAAGGGAATAATCTAATATTTTTAAATACTAATATGGAAAGTGGACACGGAGGAGCCTCTGGAAGGTTTGAAGCTATTAAAGAACTTGCAAAAGAATATGTTTTTCTATTTGATCTTGAAAAAATTCATAAATAGATATAAAATTTGGTGTTCACAGCTTTTTTTAAGTAATTTGCCTACTTTAAAGATTATACTTTAGATGAATAAAAAAGTAAAAGCTTATAAAAATGCCCTTGATTTAATAGGGAAAACTCCTCTAGTTAAGCTTAATAACATAGTCAACAATATATCAGGAAATTTTTATGCTAAAGTAGAAGCTTTAAACCCTGGTCATTCAAATAAAGATAGAATTGCTCTTCATATTATAGAATCTGCAGAGGAAAAAGGTCTTATAAAGCCTGGTAGTACGATAATTGAGACTACTTCTGGAAATACTGGATTTAGTTTGGCTATGGTTAGTGTTATTAAAGGCTATAATTGTATTCTAGCAGTTTCTTCAAAATCATCACCTGATAAAATAGATATGTTAAAAGCTATGGGAGCTAAAGTTTATGTTTGTCCCGCTCATGTTAGTGCTGATGATAGTAGATCATATTATCAGGTTGCTAAAAGACTTCATGAAGAAATAAAAGGGTCTTTCTATATTAATCAATATTTCAATAAGTTAAATATTGAAGCTCATTATAAGACTACTGGTCCTGAAATTTGGGATCAAACAAATGGAACAATTACCCATTTAATTGCAAGTAGCGGAACTGGTGGAACTATTTCAGGAATAGGTAAATTTTTAAAAGAAAAGAATCCTAATATTAAAATTATAGGAGTGGACGCATACGGTTCTGTGCTAAAAAAATATCATGAAACTAAAGAATTTGATGAAGATGAAATTTACCCTTATAGAATAGAAGGTTTAGGAAAGAATTTGATTCCAACAGCTACTAACTTTGATGTTATCGATTTATTTGAAAAAGTTACTGATGAGGAAAGTGCACATTGTTCAAGAGAAATTGCCTTAAAAGAAGGTCTTTTTGTTGGATATACATCTGGAGCGACTATGCAAGCTGTTAAACAATTAGCAAAAGGAAAACATTTTAATAAGAACAGTAATGTTGTTATGATTTTTTGTGATCACGGTTCTAGATATATGAGTAAGATATATAGTGATAAGTGGATGTATGACCAAGGTTTTTATGATTCTGAAAAAACTGAATTGGAAAAACCCATTGAATATATAAAATAAGCTTATTTTTACTTCTTAAATTTTTACATTTTTTAATGAAAGATTTATTTGATAAGATCATTACAAATAAAGGTCCTTTAGGTAAATATGCTAAAATAGCTGAAGGCTACTTTGCTTTTCCAAAATTAGAAGGACCTATAGGAAATAGAATGATTTTTAATGGTAAAGAGGTAATAACTTGGAGTGTTAATGATTATCTGGGTCTTGCTAACCATTCTGAAGTTAGAGAAACAGATTCAGAAGCAGCAAAAAAATATGGTTCCGCATATCCTATGGGTGCAAGATTAATGTCTGGTCATACTGAACTTCATGAAAAATTAGAAAATGAACTTGCAGAATTTGTTAATAAAGAAAAAGCATATGTTTTAAACTTTGGATATCAAGGAATTTTATCAACCATTGACTCACTTGTTTCAAAAAATGATGTTATTGTATATGACATTGATTCACATGCATGTATTGTAGATGGAGTTAGGTTACATATTGGCAAGAGATTTACATATCAACATAATGATATTGATAGTTTATGTCTGAATCTTGATAGAGCCACTAAAATTGTTGAAAAAACAGGTGGAGGAATTTTAGTTATTTCTGAGGGAGTTTTTGGAATGAGAGGAGAGCAGGGTAAAATAAAAGAAATTGTAGCTCTTAAAAACAAATATAAATTTAGATTACTTGTAGATGATGCTCATGGATTTGGAACTTTAGGAGCTAATGGATCAGGAGTAGGTGAAGAACAGGGAGTTCAAGATAAAATTGATGTTTATTTTGCAACATTTGCAAAATCAATGGCAAGTACCGGTGCATTTATTGCTGGTGATGCAATGATAATAGATTTTCTTAAATATAATATGAGATCTCAAGTATTTGCTAAATCTTTACAAATGCAATTGGTAATTGGTATTTTAAAAAGATTAGAATTATTGAGAAATAGACCTGAAATTAGATCAAAATTATGGTCTAATGTAAAAGCATTACAAAACGGATTAAGAGATCAAGATTTCGATTTAGGAACAACACAAAGTTGTGTTACCCCCGTTTTTCTAAAAGGTGATATTCATGAAGCTTTTGTAATGGTTAAAGAATTAAGAGAAAAATATTTTATTTTTTGTTCTATTGTTGTTTATCCTGTAATACCTAAGGGTCTAATCTTATTAAGATTAATACCTACAGCTTCTCACGAGATGAAAGACATCGAAGAAACTCTTTCAGCTTTCTCTAAAATAAGATCTAAACTATATGATGGAACTTATTATAAAATTGCAAAAAGCATTAAATAAATATTATAGTCTTTTTTAATCTTATTATTAATTCTTAAAATTAATAGGGAAAAAAACATTAATTTTGGAAACAAATCAGCGGGATGACTCCAAAAACAATACTGAACGCTAATGAAATATCTACAATACTTCATCGTCTTTCTTTTCAATTAATTGAAGATCATAATGACTTTTCAGATACAGTAATAATTGCTATTCAACCAAGGGGAGTTCTTTTGGCTCAAAGAATAATTGATTTGTTAATTAAAGAATCATACGAAGTTCAATTTGGTTTATTGGATATTACTTTTTACAGAGATGATTTTAGAAGAAATGAGAAGGTTCTAAAAGCAAACAAAACAAAATTGGATTTTTCGATCGAAAACAAAACTGTAGTATTAATTGACGATGTTCTTTATACAGGAAGAAGTATTAGATCAGCTTTAGACGCACTTCAATCCTATGGAAGACCAAAATCTATACAATTATTAAATTTAGTTGATAGAAGATTTTCAAGAGAATTACCAATTCAACCTGATTATTGTGGTATTCAAGTAGATTCAAGATTAAATCAAAAAGTAAAGGTTAATTGGAAGGAAAATGATGGAGAAGATTCAGTTTGTTTATTTAAAAATAAAGAATGAGTAATTTAAGTGTTAATCATTTATTAGGTATAAAGTATTTAAATTCTAAGGATTTAAAATTAATTTTTGAGACAACTGATCATTTTAAAGAAGTAATTAATAGAAAAATAAAAAAAGTACCCTCTCTTAGAGATGTAACAATTGCAAATTTATTTTTTGAAAATAGTACAAGAACAAAAATTTCATTTGAATTAGCTCAAAAAAGACTTTCAGCCGATGTAATTAATTTTTCTTCTTCAGCCTCTTCTGTTTCTAAGGGTGAAACATTAATTGATACAGTAAATAATATTTTATCTATGAAGGTAGATATGGTAATTATTAGACACCCAAGTCCTGGAGCCAGTGTTTTTTTAGCAAATAATGTAGATTCATGCATTATAAATGCTGGTGATGGAACACATGAACATCCAACTCAAGCCTTACTTGATGCTTACTCAGTTAAAGAAAGAATAGGAGAGTTAAAAAATAAAAAAATACTAATAGTAGGAGATATTTTACATTCTAGAGTTGCTCTTTCAAATATTTATACATATCAAAAATTAGGTGCTCATGTTACAGTATGTGGTCCAAAATCATTAATCCCAAAGTATATTGAATCTTTAAATGTTAAAGTAGAAACAGATTTATTAAAGGCATTAAATTGGTGTGATGCTGTAAATATGTTAAGGATTCAAAATGAAAGAATGTCTGAGAGCTACTTTCCTTCCATTAGAGAATATGTACAACAGTTTGGTTTAAATAAACAGATTCTAGATTCCTTAAATAAGGAAATTATAATTATGCACCCAGGACCCATAAATAGAGGGGTTGAAATTACTAGTGAAGTTGCAGATTCTGATCAAGCTATTATTCTTGATCAAGTAGAAAATGGAGTAGCTATAAGAATGGCAGTAATGTATTTATTAGCTTCAAAGCTCTATTAAAAATGAAAATTAATTTTATAAAAAATTCTATTTTATTCATAATAGAAAAAAAAGATAACCCTATTTCAATTAAGCTTGAAATCAATAAAGAAAATTATAATAATTATAATAAGATAGTTGATTTAAGTAATATTATTCCAGATCAATTTATAATCATTTTAAAAACTTTCACAAATCAAAATGATAAATCTTTTGTTATTGTTACTGAAAAAATTGATTATGATATAGATAATATGAACCTAGTTCCTACCATTCAAGAAGCGATAGATTTTATTGATTTAGAAGAAATGGAACGTGATTTAAATTTATTATGAAGTTAACTATTTTAGGTTGTTTTTCTGCTTCTCCAAGTAAGAATTCTTTTCCCTCTGCTCAAATACTTGAAATTGGTGGAAATAATTTTTTAATTGATTGTGGAGAAGGAACACAAATTCAACTAAGAAGATGTGGAATTAAATTAAATTCTATTGAACATATTTTTATTTCCCATTTACATGGAGATCATTTTTTTGGTTTACCTGGTTTGATTTCTACTTTTCGATTGCTAGGAAGATCAAAACCTCTCAATATATATGGCCCTAAAGGAATTAAACAAGCCATTACACTTATGCTAAAGTTAGGTGATTCATGGACTAATTATGAATTAAGATTTAATGAATTAGAAGATTTAAAATCAATTAAATTATTAGAAAATAACAAGTTTTCAGTTTATACAATTCCACTAAACCACAGAATATACACTAATGGATTTTTGTTTAAGGAGAAAAAAAATGAAAAAAAGTTACTTGTCGATATTGCATTAAAATTAAAAATTGATAAGACCCAATTTAATGGTATTAAGATGGGTAAAGATGGAGTTTTATCAAATGGCGATATAATTAAAAATAGTAAGCTTACAGAACCCAAACCAAATGACATTATTTATGCATATTGTAGTGACACTTGTTATTACCCTAAAATAATTGATTTGATAAATGAATGTGATATTCTATATCATGAATCAACATTCTTAGATAAACATATTGAATTAGCAAATCGGACTAAGCATTCTACAGCTAAACAAGCTGCTGAGATTGCTAGATTAGCCAATGTAAAAAAATTGATTCTGGGACATTTTTCATCTAGATATAATAATTTAAATGATTTTCAGTCTCAAGCTCAAGAAGTATTTAACAATGTAGAATTAGCATCTGACGGTAAGGTTTTTTATTTTTAAATTAATTATCTTTAATCTATATATTATATTTTATGTCCAAGGATTTAAGTAGTTATAGAAAAGAGTATTTAAAAGGAATTTTAGTTGAAGAGGATCTTCCTGAAAATCCAATCAAATTATTTTCAGATTGGTTCAATAATGCAGATTCTAAAAGCAATGAAATTGAACCAAATGCTATGTCGCTTTCAGCTATAGATTTAAACGGAGTTCCGATCACTAGAGTAGTTCTTTTGAAGAAATTTTCAAATGATGGATTTGTGTTTTGTACAAATTATAGTAGCAGAAAAGGGAAATCAATAACTAAAAATCCTAATGTATGTATTTCATTTTTTTGGTCAAGCCTCGAACAACAAGTTATTATAAATGGTAAAGCATCCAAGGTTAGTGAAGTGGATTCTGACAATTATTTTAATAGCAGACCTATTGAAAGTAGATTAGGAGCAATAATATCTAATCAAAGTGAAGTTATTCCATCAAGAGAATACTTAGAAAATAAATTTAAGAAAAACAATCTCGAAAATAACTCGGTTAAAAGACCTAGGAACTGGGGTGGTTATATTGTAGATCCAACTTCAATCGAATTTTGGCAAGGAAGAGAAAATAGATTACATGATAGAATATTATATAAAAAAGAGAATAATATTTGGAATTATGTAAGATTATCACCTTGAAAAAATTAATTCTTATTCGTCATGCAAAATCATCATGGAAATATAATGTTTCTGATTTAGAAAGACCCTTATCTAAAAGAGGAATGAATGATGCAAATCTAATGTCTAAATTATTAAATGATTTATGTATTAATATTGATTGTGTTTTTTCTAGTATTTCAACAAGAACAAAAGAAACTGCAAAAATTTTTATAAATAATTTAAATCATAAAAACAAATCTATTATTGAATCTTCAGATTTATATGATTTTTCAGGTCAAAAAGTAGATTTATTCATTAAAAAAATAGATAATAAATTAGATACAATTATGGTTTTTTCTCATAACAATTCCTGTTCTAATTTAATTTCCAAATATGCAAAGATTAATAAACATGTTCCAACTTGTGGAATTTTAATTTTTGATTTTGATGTATCTTTGTGGTCTGATATTGAATTAGGTAGTTGTAATTACTATTTTCCTAAAGATTTTAGATGAGTACTTCACAAAATAAATTTGTTAATAGAGAAATAAGTTGGCTTCAGTTTAACCAAAGAGTTTTACAGGAGGCTAATGATTCTAATGTACCATTAATTGAGAGAATTAGATTTTTAGGTATTTTCTCTAATAATCTAGATGAGTTTTATAGAGTTCGCTACGCTACAGTAAAAAGAATTGCCATTAGTAATGAATCTGGTAAAAAAATATATAAAGATATAACTGCAAAAAAATTATTAAATGAAATTACCCGAATTGCAATTGATCTTCAAGAAAAAAGCTTCAAAATATTAGACCAAATAATCAGTTTATTAGAATTAGAGAAGATATTTTTTGTAAATGAAACTAATCTTAACAAAAAACAAAAAAAATATATAACAGAATTTTTTAATCAAAAAATAAGTCCTGCTTTAGGAGTTATAGTTTTAAATAAATCTAAAAAAGTGCCAAAGTTTAAAGATAATTTATCTTTTCTTTTGGTGAGAATGAAACTTAAAAATGATCCTATTCAGCATGCAATAATTCATATTCCAAAGGATTTGAAAAGGTTTGTTGTATTACCATCTACTGATTCTAATAGTTATGTAATGATGATAGATGATATAATTAGATTTCATTTAAATGAAATTTTTAAAATATTTGAACCAATCAATATTCAGGCTAATATGATAAAGATAAGTAGAGATGCTGAGCTTGATTTTGATGATGATATTTCAAAGAGTTACTTAGAACAAATATCTCAAAGTGTAAAAGAAAGATCTTCTGGAGTTCCAGTAAGATTTGTTTATGATAGTAAAATACCTTTAGATACATTATCTTTTTTAGTTGATAAAATGAAGATTGATAGTGATACAGATAGCATGATTCCTGGCGGAAAATATCACAATAGAAGAGATTATATGAATTTTCCAAGTTTAAATAATAATTTATTATATAAACCTCTTAAGCCTTTAAAAATCAAAGGAATTAAACTTGGTGAGAGTATGTTTAAAAAGATTTCTCAAAGAGATTACCTTCTTCATGCACCATATCACAATTTTTTATATATAATTAATTTTTTACTTGAAGCTTCTATAGATCCCAATGTTAAAACTATTTATATAACTATATATAGATTGTCAAAATTGTCAAAGGTTGCAAGTGCTTTAATTAATGCTGCAAAAAATGGAAAAAAAGTTGTTGTTCAAATTGAACTTCAGGCAAGATTTGATGAGTCTGCAAATATTAAGTATGCAAAGGAAATGCAATCTCAAGGTATCAAATTAATGTTTGGTTCTCAACACTTAAAAGTCCATGGCAAGATTTGTATAATTGAAAGAAAAGAAGAAAAAATTTTAAAGAATTATGGTTTTATTAGTACGGGTAATCTTAATGAGTCAACAGCAAAAGTATATACTGACATGACCTTATTCACTTCAAATAGTAATATTTTAAGGGAAGCAAAATCAGTTTTTAATTTTTTTGATGCGAATTATAAGAAATATAGTTTTAAAAATCTTATTATTTCACCTATAAACACAGAGAATAAATTAAAGAAATTAATTAACAATGAAATTAAGAATGCTAGACTTGGAAAATCATCATGGATAAAAATTAAAATTAATAATATTACTAGTCGTAATATGATAAAATATTTATATAATGCTAGTAGAGCAGGAGTTAAGATTCAGATGATTGTTAGAGGGGTATGCTGTTTAATTCCTGACCAATTAAATATGAGTGAAAATATTAAGGTAATTAGTATTGTAGATAAATTTTTAGAACATACAAGATTTGTTGTTTTTTGTAATAACGATGATAATAAGGTGTTTATTTCATCGGCTGACTGGATGACTAGGAATTTAGATAATAGAGTAGAGGTTACCTGCCCTATTTTTGATGATAGAATTAAAAAAGAAATAATTGATGTGTTTAATATTTATTGGAAGGATAATGTTAAGTCTCGCCATGTAAATCATCCAAAGATAAATAAGTATAAGAGAAATAGTAAAAAAACATTTAGATCTCAAGAAGAAATTTATAAATATTATTTGAAGTAGTTTGATGGGGTTTAAAGAGATTAAAAAATTTAAAGCCCTAATTTAAATTCTTTACGTATTTTTTCTATACTAGGATTTATCGACTTAAGTTTTTCAAATTTTTCTGTAGTTGAATAAACAAATTCTTTTTCTTTTTCTTTATTCACGTGTATTATTAGCTCAATAAGATTATTATTTAATTTCTCTTTTAGATAAACAAGAAGTTTGTTTTTATTTTTTTCGAGTTCTAGTTTATTAGTGTTATTGGATAAAGTAAAATGTATTTCATGTTTATTTTTTAACATGGGTTGATCAATTTGTAATATACTAGCAAGATTTTTCTCTCCCTTATCTAATAAATTAGAATAATATTTAATCCATAATTTAATTAAGTCTTCTTCTGAGAATTCCTTATTCTGATCTTTTATATTTATTAATTCTTTTTCCTTTTCTTTATTTTTCTCAATGTTTTTCTTGATTTTCAGACTAGAAATGGATAATCCAGAAATTAGTTTATCATTTTTAGTTTTAGGAATGTCTATTTCTTCTTCTTCTTCTTCTTCTTCTTCTTCTTCTTCTTCTTCTATATTATTTTTTTTATTAGGAAGTGTTTCTTTTTTAACAATGTTATTTTCTTCTTTAATTAAATCTTTATTGTTTTTTGTAGAATTACTAGGAATTATTTTTATTTTTTTTTTTAATTCAATTTGAGAAATTGAACAAAGTTTCATCAAACATATTTCAACTAATAATCGTTGATTTTTACTTGTTTTATAACGAAAACTACAATCTTCAGATAAATCAATTGCTTTTAATATAAAATCTAAATCTTTTATTTTAGATTGTTCAATATATTTTTTTGAAATTGAGCTATTTTGTTCAAGTAATACATGAGTTTGGGAATTTTTAGAGACCATTAAATCTCTTAGATGTGATGAAAATCCATCAATAAAATGTTGAGCATCAAAACCTTTTTCAATTACTAAATTTAATAATAAGAGAATTTTGGTGATATCATTATTAATTATGTGTTCATAAGCCTTAAAATATATTTCAAAATCTAGAACATTTAAATTTTCATACGCTAATTCCTTTGTAATATTCCTTTCAGTATAATTAACTAGTCTGTCAAAAATTGATAATGCATCTCTTAATGCTCCATCACTTTTTTTTGCAATCAAAAAAATTGCCTCATCATCATATTTTATTTTTTCAGATTTTGCAATCTTTTCAAGGTAAGTTTGAATTTCATTAGTGCTAATTTTTTTAAAATCATAAATTTGACATCGTGATAGAATAGTTGGAATTACTTTATGTTTTTCTGTTGTTGCTAGAATAAAGATTGCGTATGTTGGTGGCTCTTCCAATGTTTTTAAAAAAGCATTAAATGCTTGACCTGACAACATGTGAACTTCATCAATTATATATACTTTATATTTTCCTGTTTGAGGAGGAATTCTTACTTGATCAATAAGATTTCTAATATCATCTACACCATTATTCGAGGCAGCATCTAATTCAAAAATATTATAAGAAAAATCATCTGATTTATTTTCAGTTCCATTTGTATTTATTTTTTTTGCTAATATTCTTGCACATGTAGTTTTTCCAACCCCTCTTGGACCACAAAACAATAAAGCTTGAGGTAATTGATTTTGTTTTATGGCATTTTCGAGGGTTTTTGTTATTGAATTTTGACCAATAACATTCTCAAATGTATTTGGTCTATATTTTAACGCTGAAACAACAAAATCATTCATTTAACAAATATATAAATTGACAATATCAATATATTGATATAATTAATTAAATAAAACTTTTTATCAACACCAATTTTTACCATACTTTTGCTATGCAGGCCACCTTATCGCTTTTGTTTTTCAAAAGAGGAAAGTCCGGACACCATAGAGCATTATAGCGGGTAACGCCCGTCACTATGAAAATAGAGGACTAGTGCAACAGAAAGAATATACAGTTAGGCTGTAGTGAAATCAGGTAAACTCTATAAGGTGAAACGTCACGTAGACCAACTTTTAAGAATTGCTCGTTCGATGTTGGAGGGTGGGCGGTTTGAACAAAATAGTAATATTTTGTCTAGATAAATGATAAGGCACGACAGAATCCGGCTTATGGCCTGCTTTTTATTTTAAATAGCTAATGCTATTTGGTCCTTGGTTAAATACAAGGTCTAAAATGCTTAAGTTATTTTTAAAGCCATGTTTTGGAGAAAAAACCTGTATATATTCCTTAACAATGAATTTATCATCAAATTTTTTTTCAGCCATGTCTCTAAGATCAATTTCATTATTATATTTTTCTTTGAATTTTTTTGTAAAACTTAATTTATTATTAATATCTAACCATTCATATACAAGTTTAATACACTCAATATTGAAAACTGAAAGTTTATTATAATGATTGAAATATAAATTTTTTAATCCATCTTCATAAAATTCAAAAAAAGGTGAAGACTTATATGCTGATTGAATTGATTTCCAATGGTCTTTTTGCCATTGAAAATCATTTTTAATAATAGC